>JAGAAS010000081.1 GCA_017615125.1 Bacteroidaceae bacterium | reverse complement strand
TGGAGGAAGTGGGCCACGACACCTATCACCATACCATGTTCGAGATGCTCGGCAACTGGTCGTTCGGCGACTATTTCAAGAAGGAAGCCATCGACTGGGCCTGGGAATACCTCGTCGATGTGCTCCACCTGAACCCTGCCGACCTCTATGCCACCGTCTTCGAAGGCAGCCCCTCCGAAGGCATCGAACGCGACAACGAGGCGGCTTCCTACTGGGAGCGTCATCTTCCCAAGGATCATATCCTCAACGGCAATAAGCACGACAACTTCTGGCAGATGGGCGACACAGGCCCCTGCGGACCTTGCTCCGAGATACACATCGACAGCCGCACGCCCGAGGAGAAGGCTGCCGTCCCCGGCGCACAGATGGTCAACAAGGACAACCCCCAGGTGATTGAGATCTGGAACATCGTCTTCATGCAGTACGACCGTAAGGCCGACGGCACCCTCGAGCCCCTCCCCGCTAAGGTCATCGACACCGGTATGGGCTTCGAGCGCCTCGTGCGCACCCTTCAGGGCAAGACCAGCAACTACGATACCGATGTCTTCCAGCCCATCATCAACGTCATCGCCGCCATGAGCGACAAGCAGTACGGCAAGGACGAGAAAGACGACATCGCTATGCGCGTCGTTGCCGACCACATACGCACCGTCGCCTTCTCCATCACCGACGGCCAGCTGCCCTCCAACGCGAAGGCGGGCTACGTCATCCGACGCATCCTGCGCCGCGCCGTGCGCTACGGCTACACCTTCCTCGGGCAGAAGCAGGCCTTCATGTACCGCCTCATCCCCGTGCTCATTGAGAGTATGGGTGACGCCTACCCCGAGCTGAAGGCACAGCAGACACTCATCGAGAAGGTCATCAAGGAAGAGGAGGAAGCCTTCCTCCGCACCCTCGATACGGGCATCAAGCTCCTCGACAAGATTATGGCCGACACCCGCGCCGCAGGCAAGCAGCAGATCAGCGGCAACGAGGCCTTCACCCTCTACGACACCTACGGCTTCCCCCTCGACCTCACCGAGCTCATCCTTCGCGAGAACGGCATGACAGCCAACATCGACGAGTTCAACGCCGAGATGCAGAAGCAGAAGGAACGCGCCCGCAACGCCGCTCACAGCGACCTGGGCGACTGGCAGCTGGTAGCCGACGGCGACACCGAGTTCGTGGGCTACGACACCACCGAGCACGACTGCCACATCCTCCGCTACCGCCAGGTGAAGCAGAAGAACCGCTCGTTCTGGCAGATCGTCCTCGACAAGACTCCCTTCTACGCCGAGAGCGGCGGACAGGTGGGTGACACCGGCGTCCTCGTCACCGAAGGATACACCATCACCATCGTCGATACCAAGAAGGAGAACGGCCTCTCCGTACACATCACCAACGACGACCTCTCACAGCTGGGCAACGACCTGCTCGAAGCCGACTGGATGGCCTGCGTCGACACCGACAAGCGCGACGCCTGCGCTGCCAACCACAGCTGCACGCACCTCCTCGACGAAGCCCTGCGCACTGTCCTCGGCACCCACGTCGAGCAGAAGGGCTCCCTCGTTTCCTCCGACAGCCTGCGCTTCGACTTCAGCCATTTCCAGAAGGTGACACCCGAGGAGATCCGCCAGGTCGAGCACCTCGTCAACGCCAAGATACGCGCCAACATACCCCTCACTGAGTACCGCAACCTCCCCATCGAGCAGGCCCGCGAGCTCGGCGCCATCGCCCTCTTCGGCGAGAAGTACGGCGACAAGGTGCGCGTCGTGCAGTTCGGCACCAGCGTTGAGTTCTGCGGAGGTACCCACGTGAGCGCCACAGGCAAGATAGGAATGGTCAAAATCCTCAGCGAGAGCAGCGTTGCCGCAGGCGTACGCCGCATCGAGGCCATCACCGGCGCACGCGTCGAGGAGATGATGGACGGCCTGCAGGACGAGCTCGCCTCCCTGCGCGAGCTGTTCGTCGGCAGCCACGACCTGCGCGGCTCCGTCAGCAAGCTCCTCGAGGAGCACGCCTCGCTCAAGAAGCAGATGGAAGAGATACAGCGCGAGAAAGCTGCCGGCCTTGCCGACGAGCTGGGCGAGAAAGCCATGTTCGTCAACGGCGTGCGCGTCGTGAAGGCCCGCCTGTCGTTCCCTGCCGACACCGTCAAGGACATCGTCTTCCGCCTGCGCGGCAAGTACACCGAGAACACCCTCATCGTCGTCGGCTCCGACGCCGACGGCAAGCCCCTGCTCACCGTCAGCGCCTCCGAGGACCTCACCCAGCGCGGCATCCACGCGGGACAGCTCGTGCGCGAGGCTGCCAAGCTCATACAGGGCGGCGGAGGTGGACAGCCCCACTACGCAACGGCAGGAGGTAAGAACGCCGACTCCCTGCCCGCAGCTATCGACAAGGTCGTCGAGCTTGCACAGCTCTGACGCTCCCCTCACCGATAAAGAGCAAGCCCGATATCGTTCGATACCGGGCTCTTCTTTTGCGCATTCGCGCTTGACTCTAAGGTCTTTAAAGTCTTTAAGGTCCTTAAGGTCTTGGCGAACCTACGGGTGCAGTATCTTGTTCACCAGCGCGGTGACGTCGGTGACGTTGATTTCGCCGTCGCCGTTCACGTCGTACTTCCCCGAGCCGTCGTCAACGATGATCACCCACGAGCAGCCTTCGTACACGTTAATATCATAACCATTCAGGATGTCATTATCCTCTGGGTTATTGATATAGAGCTGGTGAGTCTTATTGCCTTCAGCATCGGTGCCTGCGAGAGGGAAGTCATCCGTCACATTCTGTCCGTTGCAGAAGACATAGAGTTTCTCGTTCTTCTTAACCACTACATTTATTGAGAAATCATTGTGGGTCGGCTGTAGTTGTGCGGGCATCACGTAGTCGAGGAAGTATCTGTCAAGGGTCTGCAGATGCGTGTGTTCAGTGTCGGGATCGTACTCCAGGGTGACGGCATTTTCAGTATCGCCGATACATGCTACCAACTGGTGAACCACCGGCATGCCGTAGGTGTTGTTGTAAATAGCATCGAAGCGAACTACGTCGTATTTTGCGGCAAGGTCGCCGAGGTTCCAGGTGAGCGTGTCGCCCGAGATTGTCGGGTGTGTCTTATAAACATCGTTAATGTATAAGCTCGTCAACGAATATCCCTTATACGGCAGCAGCTTCAGTGTAAACGAATGACCAAGGTTTGACTTTTTCAGCGAGTTTATCATTCCGTTAAATGTTGAGTAAGGCCCTATCGTAGTTTTGACGTTGTTATTCAGCTCGTAGCTTAGCCACATCTTTCCGCCGTAGCCGTTGGCTCCGCGAAGGACGAGATTGTCGCTCGTGGGTATGTCGTCAAGAAGTCCCAGCTGCACAATGCGATCCTGCAGATCGGCAGTGGGCTGGAGCACAAAATACATGCAGTACTCTTCGTCCTGCCCAAGCTCGCCGCCGTTGTAGTACATGGCTCCCTTCGACACATCGGTGCTGTCCATGTAGTCGATGCCGTTGTACCAGTAGCCCTTTGGCTCGTAGATGTCGTTGTCTTCGGGAAGGGCATAGACGGTCACTCCGCTGGAACTCCTCCTCACCGGCACGAGAAACGACGTCTGCGGCGCTATCTCGCGCGTGGTATTATTCGGGTCTGTCCAGTAGAGGCTCCGCGAGCCGGCGGGGCTCAGGTTGGTGACGCGTACGAAGTAGTTCGTGGGCTCCACTTCCCAGACGACGGTCACGTCCTCCGTCATCTGCACCCCGAAAGGACCGTAGTTGTTGCTTTGCACTCCGTCCACAAAGATGGTGCCGCTCCACTCGATGCCATAGTCGGTAGGATAATTCCGCGTAGGTATCAGCCCAACAGAGGTACCCTCCTGTACTTCGAAGGTACGCGTCTCGCCGCCGTAGATTATTTCGTCGCCGTACTTGATATAGACATCCTCAAGGTTGACGGGAGCATGCTCGGGATACGAGCAGCGGATGCTGACGGTGAGTGTCTTGTAGGACACCCCGCCGACATCGTAGGGCACGACGTCTTTGAACGAGCTGTACACAGCCCAGCTGTCGTGCATCGTCTGGCACTCGGCAGACGTCTTGCCAGCCACATGAATGGTGATGTTGCCGGGCGTGACACCTGCAAAATACTGGGAGCAGTTACCTGAATAGTTAGGCGGGGAAGCCAGGAAATAGATGTCTTGCAGATTACCCGTGCTGCTGCCGTTGATCTTTCCCTTGTGCGAGATGTAGTGAAACCACAACTTACTTACTTGGGGACACGTGAGCGTACCTTCCGCATTGATCGTCGTCTGCCCATTAAACGTTATTACTGTTGCCTTAGAGAAGGACGCGGAGTTCGAGATGCTGACATTGCCCTGAAACACCACCTCGGTCGCGTACGGTAAGCTAAAAGCACCCTTAATATCTACGCTGCCTTTCACCGTCAGAGTACCGGCATAGCCGATCGTAATGCTTACAGGAGTTTGTTTACATTCATAGAAGTAACAGGTAGTTGTACCAGTCTCAAGAATCCCAGAGAATGTATAACCTGTATATGTACTATCCCTGCTTGTAACAATTTGTTCAGTGTGCATGCCGATGTACAGGACAGGATAATTCCTTCCACCGCTGGTGATGGATTCGGGTATCTCGGAACTTCCCGTACCGATTATACCCACCACCGAAGCATAATAGGTATCACCATAGGCTTCTGATTCAAAATAACCAGAAGTAAGCCAATCGGTTCCGATACTTGCAGTAGTATACCATGTGTGACAAACCTCATACGTAATCCCGTTTATGATTACTTCTGACACTTCGACATGATCGTTGTACCAACTTGCCCACGCGCTCTGTGCTCCAGCCACGATGAGGAGCAACAGCAATAACAGCTTTTTGATAGTTTTCATGATTATAGTAGTTGGGTTGGTTTTCTGTGTTTCAATTATCACTGCAAAGATATGAAAATCATTTGGAAGATGCAAATTTTTCAGCCATTTTTTTCGCGATTTCCTCAACTTTTTTTCGATGTTTTCCGCCTTCGAGGGGGCAGTGCCCTGAATCGGGGCAGTGCTCTTTCCCCGACTCAAGACGTGCGGGGTGTCGCGAAACGCGACGGTGCTTTTTGCTCCCGACTCGCGACGTGTAGGGCAAAGGGAGTCGCGAAACACGACGACCTTCCCCTCACTCGTTTCGCAAGCAGTCCCCTGAATCAGGGTAGTGGTTTTGTCCTTTTCGTAGAAGTGTCAACCTTTTCAGGAAAACTGTCAACCAAATCAGGAAGAGACAGCGTCACGCGTCACATTTGTCACACGTCACATTAGGGGATATACGTGACAAATTGGGGGATTTTGACAAAAAGAGAAGATGAAGAGAGATTACAATCTATAAGTAATAGAATTTAATTATATATTATAATTTATTATAATATATAATTAG
>JAGAAS010000080.1 GCA_017615125.1 Bacteroidaceae bacterium | reverse complement strand
GGAGACATATCCTTGCTAACATTTGTTGCTATAACTCCCTCTCCCTTTGGAGAGGGCTGGGGTGAGGCCTTTTTTCCCCTCCCTACAGGGGAGGGTTGGGGTGGGGCTTTCATCCCCCTCCTTTCGGAGGGGTCAGGGGAGGCACGTTAGGTGCGACGTTAGGTTAGCAATTTTCTAAGTGTTTGATACAGAATGAGTTACGAGCAAAACGGTAGCATGTTAGGTTAAAAATGAGAGGCCTACCCCCAACCCCTCCCAAAAGGGAAGGGAGAAAGAACCCAGCGTAGTCCCTACAGGTAGTAAGAGCTATGCTTTCGGACTGCTGGAGCTATGCTCCCGAACAACTAGAGCATTGCTTACGAGCAACTGGAGCTATGCTCTAGTACCTCAGGAGTAATGCTCTAGTACCTCAGGAGTAATGCTCTAGGGTTCCGAAACCATTGCTCTTCCATGCTGAAAGGCATGTCATGAAGGTCTCGTTGCGTTTTTTTCGCACTTTATTGTTGGCGCTCGACTCTTTGTCTCTCTGTCTAATTATGGATAATTATGGAAATTTCTTTCCTATATATTCGTTTCCTTCGTTCCTATGTTCCTTAGAAACATCGGTGCATCTTCAAGCATTCGTTGAATTCGTAGACAAAAAGAATTAATGATAATTTGCGGAAATTAGTGTTGAAAGAAAAAGAAAAAACGCTTGTGATGGCTGAGGTCAATCGACCTGACATGATGTTCATCAGATGATTTTCTGTTGAATCAAAACGAAGAAGAAACGAAAAAAAGGCTGATTTTTTACTCATTTAATGGATTTTTTCGTAATTTTGTAGGCAAGAAACAAAAAAAGGGAACCATGAAGAAGCTTTTTATGTTGGTGTGCATGCTGACAAGCGTGCTATGCACGACGGCACAGACCGACTACACATCGAAAATCACAAATCCGAGTTTTGAATCGGGCATGACGGGATGGGCCTATAAAAGTATGGGCACACAGGGGAATGATGTATTCACGCTGAAAGACGGAAATACCTATGTGGAGAAATGGACGGGCCGCGGCGGTAGCGTGGGCTCGGGCAGCGTCAGCCAGGAGCTGTCGTCGCTGCCTCCCGGCAACTATGAACTGACCGCAGCTGCACAGAATATTCAGGAAGACACGCCGACGGCAAAGAAGACGGGTGCCAGCATCTTTGCCGGCTCTGCCAAGACGACGGTGACCGTGCGCGACACCTACAAGGTGGCGTTCGACTACGTGTCGGGCACGGTGACGATAGGCTTCGAAGCCGTCAACGCAACAGGCAACTGGATTGCTGTCGACAACTTCCGACTGACACAGGTAGGCACCGACCTCAGCGCTCCACTGAACGAGGCCATCGCTGCTGCTGAAGCCCTCTATGGCGACGGCAGCGGCAAGCAGGCCGACCAGCTGAAGGCTGCCATCGATGCCGCACGCGCCGTAGCAGCCAACGACCAGGCCACCGGACAGGAACAGGCCGATGCCATCATCGCGCTCAACGAGGCACAGGACATCTTCCGTCGCGCCAATGCCAGCGAGGAGAACCCG
Source organism: Bacteroidaceae bacterium (assembly GCA_017615125.1). GTDB lineage: Bacteria > Bacteroidota > Bacteroidia > Bacteroidales > Bacteroidaceae > UBA1189. The sequence goes on along the minus strand of JAGAAS010000080.1, from coordinate 1,169 downwards.
CTCGATATGACCTCACACATCGTGAACCCCAGCTTCGAGACGGGTGACTTCACAGGCTGGACCTCTTCGGGCATGGGATTGCAGAGCAACTCGGTGTTCAACATCAAGAAGGGTTCGTGGTACGTGGAGCGCTGGACGGGTCGCGGCAGTGCCGTTGGAAACGGAATGGTGAGCCAGGAGTTGCCGGACATGAAGCCGGGCCACTATCGTTTGAAGGCTGCGGCACAGAACATTCAGGAAAACACACCCAGCACAGAGCAGACCGGTGCCTGCATCTTTGCGGGCGATCATGAGCAAGCTGTCACCACGCGCAAGGACTACACGCTGGATTTCGTGCTGGTGAGCGAGAAGCTGAAGATCGGCTTCAAGGGCGAGAACGCCTCGGGCAACTGGATTGCTGTTGACAACTTCCGACTGGAATATATCGGCGACAACTTCGACGAAGTGAAGAGTGAGTTTGCCCAGCTCATCGCCAAGGCCGAAGCGCTGGTGGTGCTGAAGATGAACGAAGCCGCCCGGGCGGCTTTGCAGACTGCCATCGACGAAGCGCGCCCGCTGCTGTCGCAGACGACTACCGACGGCTGGGGCGAGGCAGCAGCAAAAATCGATGATGCCTATGAAGTGGCTGATGCCTCACAGGCAGTATTCGCACAGTTGGCAGCAGCCATCGCCGAGGCCCGGCAGGAAATCGAAGCCTCATCGGCTGGCGACAAAGCAGCCTATCAAGCTGCCATCGATGCTGCCCAGCAGGTGTATGACAACATTGAATCCACGGATGCGATGGTGCTCGCCGCCATTGAGGCCCTGACGAAGGCTGCGTTTGAGTTTAAGATTGCCAACGGCACGGGCGACGCTCCCGTCGTCACCACCGACAAGCGCTTCATCCGCGGCTGTACATGGGCCTTCGGGCGGAGCACCGTGAAGGGAAGCGATATCCTGGAACAGGGTTTCTGCTGGGCAGAGAATCCTGACCCGAAGGTGACCGATCATCGCACGACGGAATACTTGAACCAAGCAGGAAAAATATATTGGCTACGCGACCTGAAGCCAGCCACCGTTTATTATATGCGCGCCTACGCCATCAATAAGGATTATGCCGTGGGCTATGGCGACGTCATCAAGTTCGTCACCGTTCCGAAGGGAACCATCGGCCACTGGTATAACAACGG
>JAGAAS010000079.1 GCA_017615125.1 Bacteroidaceae bacterium | reverse complement strand
GTCACCTGCTTGAGCAGTCGTGTCTCGGGGTTCATGGTGGTTTCCCAGAGGTGCTCGGCGTTCATCTCGCCCAGACCTTTGTAGCCTCCTTCACAGTTCGGAATTATTGTCATCTTCCCCTTCTGCTTATTCATTGTCATCCATTAACTTCATCATTTCTTCAACATCGGGGAGGGTGTCACGCATTGTCGTAGGCATATCGGAAAGGGTCTTGTAGGTTGAAACTCCCATGGGCTTGTTATAGTCTCGAACGGCATACTCGGCATAAGCTTGGTTGGCACTTCTGCAAAGTACAATACCGATGCTAGGGTTCTCATGGGGCTTTTTCACTTTATCGTCGAGCACTTGCATATAGGCATACAACTGTCCAAGATAGGCAGGCTTGAACTTTCCTTTCTTTAATTCAATAGCGACCAGTGCGTTCAATTCGCGGTTGAAGAACAGCAGATCGCTCTTCATCTCCTCGCCAAAGACTTCCAAGTGATATTGGTTGCCGACAAAAGTGAAATCGCGCCCCAGCGTCATGATAAACTTTTTGATGTTTCGTACGATACGACTCTCCACAACGGCTTCGTCCACATCGTCATCGTCCTCCGCATCGATGTCTTCCACATTGATATAGTCAAGCAGATACTCATCCTTGAACATACGGATGGCCTTCATGGCGGCTCTTGCCGTAGGCATGGTCTGAGCAAAGTTGTTAGGCGCCGAGTGCTCTGGCTGTGGAATGCCAGTTTTCAACACGTCGCGAAGCGTATATTTGTCCCATTGGTGAACAACGGCTTCATGGATGCAGCAAAGCACCTCCTGAATGTTCTTTGTCTTGTGCAGAATCTCCATGTGGTGAGAGAAGCTGATGCCCAGAAACTCGTCACGGTTAATTTCGCTCGCCATCGGCGACCATTTTGCCAGAGCGAACCTGTCATACTCTATTTCATCGCCCAACTTCTCGACGGCCATTTTGCTCGCCGTCGGCGAGTGAAATAGGAACGGTTGCCAGAATTCAGCAAATTGACGCATATTTCGGATGTTCTGGGCAGAAAAACCACGAAGTCCAGGCAACTCACTATGCAACTGTGCGCTAATAGCATCAATGGCTCCCGTACCCCATGTCCCTTCTCGCGAATTGGCGGAAACATAAAGTCCCACGCCAAAATAAAGCGACAGCTGCGAACCACTAATCATACGTGCAGCGCGAGCCTGACTTTGCAGAATGGCTGTTTTGATGGCCTTAACGGCACTTCGCAGTTCCTGAGTTATGGCCATGTTATCATTATCTATCATCGTTTATTGAGTTTTTTGATTCTTTTCCTTTATTTTCTCGGCAATTCTTGCTTGTCTACTGGCAAACATACCTATAAAAAAAGTGCGTATGTGCGCATTGATACAAAAAATTTCCAGTTTGCGAAGATAGCGGTTTTCTTTAAATAATAAAAGGAGAAGGGCGGTTTTTTCGCATTGGTTACGTTACATGTTACATTAACATTTAGGGTGTGTCTTTTCCGGATTTGGGCTGACAGTTTTACCCCCGTTCAGTTGACATTTTCGTTTCCGGGCAAAAGAGAAAGGCGAAAGGAGACTTTCGTCTTTTCTCCTTTCGCCTGCTATAGGAAAGTTCAAGAGTGAGGGTTGGCCTTTGGCAGATAATCGTCAATAGTTCAAAGTGCTGAGTGGAAGCTCCAGCTTCATCACTCTTAGCTCTACGCTCTTAACTCTCTCGGCTTATGCGTCTATGTTGGCGTAGGTGGCGTGCTCTTCGATGAACTCGCGACGGGGGCCTACATCCTCGCCCATGAGCATGGAGAAGACGTAGTCGGCATCGGCGGCGTTCTCAATGGTCACCTGCTTGAGCAGTCGTGTCTCGGGGTTCATGGTGGTTTCCCAGAGGTGCTCGGCGTTCATCTCGCCCAGACCTTTGTAACGCTGAGTGGTGATGGAGTTCTCGCTGCCGCCGCCGTACTGGTCGATGAAGCGCTGGCGCTGCTCGTCGGTGTAGCAGTACTCTTTCACCTTGCCCTTGGAGCAGAGGTAGAGGGGAGGGGTGGCGATGTAGAGGTGTCCGCGCTCGATGAGCTCGGGCATGTAGCGGTAGAAGAGCGTCATGATGAGGGTGTCGATGTGTGAGCCGTCGACGTCGGCATCGGTCATGATGATGACCTTGTAGTAGCGGAGCTTGTCGTAGTTGGCTTCCTTGGAGTTCTCGGGGTTGAGTCCGAAACGTACACCCAGGGCCTGGATGATGTTGTTCACCTCCTCGTGCTCGAAGGCCTTGTGCCACATGACGCGCTCGACGTTAAAGATCTTACCGCGGATGGGGAGGATGGCCTGGAAGTGGCGGTCACGTCCCTGCTTGGCGGAGCCTCCGGCGGAGTCGCCCTCGACGATGAACATCTCGCAGTTGGCGGGGTCTTTGTCGGAGCAGTCGGCGAGCTTGCCGGGCAGTCCGCCTCCGCTCATGGGGTTCTTGCGCTGTACGCTCTCGCGTGCCTTGCGGGCGGCGATGCGTGCGGCAGCGGCGAGGACGACCTTGTCGACGATCATCTTGGCCTCCTTGGGATGCTCCTCAAGGTACTCGGAGAGTGTCTCGGAGACAGCCGACTGTACGGCTCCCATCACCTCGCTGTTGCCCAGCTTAGTCTTCGTCTGTCCCTCGAACTGGGGCTCGGCAACCTTGATGCTGATGACGGCGGTGAGACCCTCGCGGAAGTCCTCGGGGGCTATCTCCACCTTTGCCTTCTCGACAGCCTTGCTGTCTTCGGCGTACTTCTTGAGCGTGCGGGTGAGAGCTGCGCGGAAGCCAGCGAGATGAGTACCTCCCTCGATGGTGTTGATGTTGTTCACATAGCTGTGGAGGTTCTCGGAGTAGGAGGTGTTGTACATGATGGCGATCTCGATGGGGATGCCCTGCTTCTCGGTGTTGAGGTAGATGATGTCGTCGAAGAGATGGATGCGGCTGCTGTCGATGTAGCGCACGAACTCCTTGAGTCCTTCGTCGGAGTGGAACACCTCGTGCTTGATGTCGCCGTTCTCGTCCTTGCGGAGGTCGGTGAGGGTGATGGTGATGCCGGCGTTGAGGAAGGCGAGCTCGCGCATGCGGGTGGCCAGCGTCTCGTAGTTGTACTCATGGACGGTGAAGATGGTACGGTCGGGCCAGAACTGCTGGCGTGTGCCTGTGAGGTCGGTGTCGCCCACCACCTTCACGTCGTACTGGGGTTTGCCGCAGGCGTACTCCTGCTGGTAGATCTTGCCGTTGCGGAACACCTGGGTGATCATGCGTGAGCTGAGTCCGTTGACGCAGCTGACGCCCACGCCGTGCAGGCCGCCCGACACCTTGTAGGAGCCCTTGTCGAACTTGCCTCCTGCATGGAGCACCGTCATGACGACCTCGAGGGCCGACTTGTGCTCCTTCTCGTGCATGTCGACGGGGATGCCGCGCCCGTTGTCCTGAACGGTGATGCTGTTGTCTTCGTTGATAGTGACTTCGATGTGTGTACAGAAGCCTGCCAGTGCCTCGTCGATGGAGTTGTCCACCACCTCGTAGACGAGATGGTGAAGGCCCTTGTTGCTGATGTCGCCGATATACATAGCGGGGCGTTTGCGCACGGCCTCGAGCCCTTCCAACACCTGTATGTTTTCGGCAGAGTAGTTCTCTGCTCCTTCACGGATCAATTCGTCGTTGTCAATCATATTCTCTTTTTTACAAGTAATCAATGCGTTTCCTTTCTGTTGCGCCCGAAGGGGGACATCAACGAAGCAAAGATACGGCTTTTTATTGGAACTGCAAAACTTTTTATTTAAAAATGTACGCGTGCGCGCGCGCTTTTTTTGAACGAGCAATTATTTTGCATGAAAAGGGGTGAAATCACTTTTTTTCCGTATCTTTGCAGGTTGAACCACTTTGACACGAGGAACGAGAGATGCTGGAACGCTGTCTGAACAACGGGTTGCTGGAAGCTGGATGCGACGAAGCCGGGCGCGGCTGCCTGGCGGGAAGTGTCTTCGCGGCTGCCGTCATCCTGCCCGACACGTTCGAGAACGCGCTGCTCAACGACAGCAAGCAGCTCAGCGAGCGTCAGCGGTATGCGCTGCGCCCCGTCATCGAGGAACAGGCGCTGGCGTGGGCCGTCGGCATCGTCACGGCGCAGGAGATCGACGAGATCAACATCCTCAACGCCTCCATCCTGGCTATGCACCGCGCGCTCGACGGCCTGAAAGTGCGCCCCGAGTTCATCGTCGTCGACGGAAACAGGTTCAAGCCCTACGGCACCGTTCCCTGGAAGACCGTCGTGAAGGGCGACGGGAAGTACATGAACATCGCCGCTGCCAGCATCCTGGCGAAGACCTACCGCGACGACTACATGAACCAGCTGGATGCCGAGTACCCCGCGTACGGATGGAAGAAGAACAAGGGCTACCCTGCCCCCGCGCACCGCAGGGCCATTCGCGAGTACGGCGTCACACCCTACCACCGACGCTCGTACAACCTGCTGGGCGACGGGCAGATGGAGCTTGACTTCGGCACCGACGAGTAGCCGCGAAGCTCCCTTGGCACGACATTATGCTCAAAGAAAAAGACGAAAAGAAGAACGAATAAATCAACAAATAGAACAAATCAACGAGTAAGCATTATGAAAGCAATGTTAATGATCCTTGATGGTTGGGGAAACGGCAACCACGGAATAGGCGACGTCATCTGGAACACCCACACGCCTTATATGGACTACCTGCATGCCACATACCCTCACAGCGAGCTGCAGACGAGCGGCGAGAACGTGGGCCTGCCCGACGGGCAGATGGGCAACAGCGAGGTGGGACACCTCAACATCGGTGCCGGACGCATCGTCTATCAGGACCTGGTGAAGATCAACCGCGCCTGCGCCGACGACAGCATCAAGAAGAACAAGGAGATAGTAGCCGCCTACACCTACGCCAAGGAGAACGGTAAGAACATCCACCTGATGGGCCTCACCAGCGACGGCGGCGTCCACAGCTCGCTCGAGCACCTCTTCAAGCTCTGCGAGATTGCCCGCGACTACGGTGTGGACAACACCTTCGTGCACTGCCTCATGGACGGCAGGGACACCGACCCGAAGAGCGGCATCGGCTTCATCCGCCAGCTCACCGAGCGCGGCATCAAGGTTGCCAGCATCATAGGCCGCTTCTACACGATGGACCGCGACAAGCGCTGGGAGAGAGTGAAGGTGGGCTACGACCAGCTCATCAGCGGCACAGGCAAGCAGAGCGACGATATGGTGAGAGCCATGCAGGAGAGCTACGACGAGGGCGTCACCGACGAGTTCATCAAGCCCATCGTCAACAGCACGTTCGACGGCACCATCAAGGAGGGCGACGTCGTCATCTTCTTCAACTACCGCAACGACAGAGCCAAGGAGATTACCATAGCCCTCACGCAGAAGGACATGCCCGAGAACGGGATGAAGACCATTCCCAACCTCTACTACTGCTGCATGACGCCGTACGACGCAAGCTTCACGGGGCTCCACATCCTCTTCGACAAGGAGAACGTGACGGACACCCTGGGCGAGTACCTCAGCACAAAGGGCCTGCGGCAGCTGCACATCGCCGAGACGGAGAAGTATGCCCACGTGACGTTCTTCTTCAACGGCGGGCGCGAGGCTCCCTTCGAGGGCGAGGACCGCATCCTGGTGCCCAGCCCCAAGGTTCCCACCTACGACCTTCAGCCCGAGATGAGCGCCTTCAGTGTCTGCAGCAAGCTGGTGGAGGCCGTACGCACGGAGCAGTACGACTTCATCGTCGTCAACTTCGCCAACGGCGATATGGTAGGACATACGGGCGTCTATCCCGCTATCGTGAAGGCTGTGACGGCTATCGACGCCTGCGTGCACAGCGTCGTGGAGGCTGCGCGTGCCTCGGGCTACGAAGTCATCATCATCGCCGATCACGGCAATGCCGACAACGCCATCAATCCTGACGGAACGCCCAACACGGCCCATTCGCTCAACCCCGTTCCCTGCATCTACGTCACCGACAAGCGCGGTGTGCAGATGAAGAACGGCGTGCTGGCCGACGTGGCTCCCTGCATCCTGAAAATCATGGAGCTGCCCCAGCCGGAGGCTATGACGGGCAACGCCCTTTTCTGATAAACCGATACGAACCAAAAAGATATAATCGCTATGAAAATATGTCCCATTTGCGGAAAGGAACATTCCGACGACGATCGCTACTGCCGCGCATGCGGAGGTGCTCTGATAGACAAGGAGCCTGAGACACCCGAGCAGGCAGAAACGGAAGAAGAGGCTGCGGCAGAAGAACCTGCCGAGGAAGAGAAGGCTGCCGACACCCGGCAGGGCGAAGCCGCTGAGGAGAAGAAACAGGACGAGGAGAAGAAGTCGCGCATGGACGACTTCGAGGCTCAGGCCCGCGAGGCTGCCAGCCAGCTGGGCGAGATGGCTGCCAAGCTGGGAAAGGCTGCCAAAGAAGGCTTCGACGCCGCCAAGAGCAGCTTCAGCGACAACAAGCAGACGGCTGACGCCAACAAGGAGACGACCGACGGCGACAAGGAGAAAGCCTCAACGGAAGGGAAAACCTCAGCCAAAGAGCAGTTCGAGAAAGCAATGGACACGCCCGACATGACAGGCGACTTCGACCCCGCCGACATACAGGCCAACCGCGGAATGGCCATCGTTGCCTACTTCGGCATCCTCTTCCTCATCCCGCTCATCATCGCCAAGGACAGCAAGTTTGCCCGCTTCCACACCAATCAGGGCCTGGTGCTGTTCATCTGCTGGATGATGTGTCGCGCGCTCACGTTCGTCCCCGTTGCCGGATGGGTGTTCAACGTCGTGAGCTTCCTGCTGCTCGTCCTCTGCATCCTGGGCATCATCAACGCCGCGCAGGGAAGGGCGAAGGAGCTCCCCGTCATCGGCAAGTTCAGAATCCTGAACTGAGCCGCATACCGAATTACTACCTAACCATCAAAGAACACCTACTATGAACATTGCTGTTGCAGGAACCGGATACGTGGGATTGAGCATCGCCACGCTGCTGAGCCAACATCATCACGTGACTGCCGTCGACGTCATCCCCGAGAAAGTAGAGAAGATCAACAAGAGAATATCCCCCATTCAAGACGAGTACATCGAGAAGTACTTCGCAGAGAAGAACCTCGACCTGACAGCTACGCTCGACGGCGCCTCCGCCTATCGCGACGCGGAGCTTGTCGTCATCGCTGCGCCGACGAACTACGATCCTGTGAAGAACTTCTTCGACACGCACCACATCGAGGACGTCATCGACCTTGTGCTGAGCGTCAACCCCGAGGCAACGATGGTCATCAAGAGCACCATCCCCGTAGGCTACTGCCGAGGACTCTACGTGAAGTACTTCCGCAAGTTCAGAGCGGAGGGAAAGGACGCCACAGCCAAGTTCCGCCTCCTCTTCTCGCCCGAGTTCCTGCGCGAGAGCAAGGCTCTCTACGACAACCTGTACCCTAGCCGCATCATCGTGGGATACCCGAAGATCACGGGCGATAAGGACGAGGAGAACACGGCGATAAGGGCTATCGGCGGGAACCACATGGAGGAGGCTGCGCGCACCTTCGCCGCACTGCTGCAGGAAGGTGCCGAGAAGAAGGACATCCCCACCCTCTTCATGGGAATGAAGGAGGCCGAAGCCGTGAAGCTCTTCGCCAACACCTACCTGGCGCTGCGCGTGAGCTTCTTCAACGAGCTCGACACCTACGCTGAGGTGAAGGGCCTGAACTCGCAGGCTATCATCGAGGGCGTAGGCCTCGACCCGCGCATCGGGAGCCACTATAACAACCCCTCCTTCGGCTACGGCGGATACTGCCTCCCGAAGGACACGAAGCAGCTCCTCGCCAACTACCAGGATGTTCCCCAGAACATGATGACAGCTATCGTGGAGAGCAACAGGACACGCAAGGACTTCATCGCCGACCAGGTGCTCGCGAAGGCAGGCTATTACAGCTACTACTCCTCGAACCAATGGAACGCGAGCAACGAGCACGATGTGACGATTGGCGTCTTCCGCCTGACGATGAAGTCGAACTCCGACAACTTCCGCCAGAGCGCCATTCAGGGAGTGATGAAGCGCATCAAGGCCAAGGGAGCCAACATCATCGTTTACGAGCCGACGCTCGAGAACGGCACAAGTTTCTTCGGCAGCGAAGTAGTGAACGACCTGGATGCCTTCAAGCAACGCAGCGATGCTATCATCGCCAACCGTTACGACCCTTGTCTCGACGATGTGGAACGTAAGGTCTATACGCGAGACATCTTCAAGCGCGATTAACCCATCCCAGCTTTTCACGCCGCAGATAAAAAACAGGATTCCACACGCAGAAAAATGGCAACAGACGGAAACACGCAGCATCTCTTCTCCCTTGAGGAGGCACAAGCATGCATCCTCCCGCGCAAAGCAGACAGCCACAAGGGGACATTCGGACACGGGCTGCTGGTAGCAGGAAGCAAGGGAATGGCGGGAGCGGCGCTGATGGCTGCCCGCTCGTGCCTGCGTAGCGGGATAGGCTTGCTGACGGTTGCTACGCCCGAATGCAACCGGACAATCGTGCAGGAAGCGGTTCCCGAAGCAATGGTGAGGACAAACGGAGATTGGATCTGCGCTGAAGGCAGCCCCCTCTCCCCTAACTTCTCCGCCTGCGCTATCGGCCCAGGTCTCGGCACCTATGAGAGAACGAAAGAAGCCCTCTCCCGAATGATTGAGGCTGCGGCTCAGGCCGACATCCCTACCATCCTTGATGCCGATGCGCTAAACATCCTCTCCCTGTCCGACGTATGGTGGGAGAATCTCCCACACAAGACTTTCATCACTCCTCACCCCGGGGAATTCAATCGGCTGCTTCGTCCTTTCTCACAGACATATAATCCTACCGAGCGACAGCAACAAGCGCTGATGATGGCAAAGGAAACCAACGTCTGCGTGATACTAAAAGGAAACAAAACCGTTGTCGCCCTGCCCGACGGACGTTATTCCATCAACCCTACGGGCAACGCAGGAATGGCAACGGGAGGAAGTGGAGATGTGCTCACGGGCATCCTCCTCGCGCTTTGTGCACAAGGCTACGCGCTATATGACGCTGCCCGTCTGGGCGTCTTCGCTCACGGATTAGCGGGAGACGTAGCCGCAGAGGAACTGGGACAAATATCGCTCGTCGCGACAGATATCATCCGTTTTCTGCCTAAGGCGTGGAAGATGATTTGCGGCTCTTAATTAAAACATAGAGCACGCTTTGCGGAGAGCTGAGAGGAACGCATCCACATCAGCTCGCGTGTTATAGAGCGCAAAGGAAGCACGCACGGTACCTGTGATATTCATACGCTCCATAAGGGGCTGGGCACAATGATGCCCTGTACGCACGGCGACGCCCATGTGGTCGAGCAAAACCCCTACATCGCTATGATGGATGCCCTCTACATTGAAGGAAACGAGCGAAGAAGGGTGCCCGTAGATACGGACATTCGGTATCTCCCTTAACCCTTCCACCGCATAACGAGTAAGGGACTCTTCGTGAGCCCTGATGCGCTCAAGCCCAAGAGAAGAAACATAGTCCAGTGCCTTCGCAGCAGCTATGTTGCCTACATAATTGGGAGTGCCTGCCTCAAACTTATAAGGCAGTTCGTTAAAGGTAGTACCGCTGAAGCGAACGTGTCCTATCATCTCTCCCCCGCCCTGATAGGGAGGCATAAGCTCCAGAAGACGCTCTTTTCCGTATAGGACACCTACTCCCGTAGGCCCATAGACTTTATGCGCGCTGAAGGCATAGAAGTCACAATCTAAGGCACGAACATCAACGGGCATGAAAGGAGCGCTCTGAGCTCCGTCAAGAGCCACAGGAACGTCATGTGCATGAGCAATACGGATAATCTCTTCGACAGGATTGACGGTACCCAGCACATTGCTTACATGGGTGACGGAAACGAGTTTTGTCCTCTCGTTCAGGAGCGAACGGAAAGCATCCAAGTCGAGCCTGCCGTCGTCGGTAACAGGAATGACACGAATGACAATCCCGCGGCGCGCCTGCAAGAGCTGCCAAGGAACGATGTTGCTATGATGCTCCATCTCCGAGAGAACCACCTCGTCGCCTTCGTGCATAAAGGCCTCGCCAAAAGAGGCAGCAAGAAGATTCAAGCTTTCAGTCGTTCCGCGAGTGAAAAGAATCTCAGACGCCTTTTCCGCATTCAGGAAACGACGCACGGTTTCGCGCGAAGCCTCCAACAGCTCCGTTGCTTCCCGCGAAAGACGATGCACGCCACGATGTACATTCGAATTTACCGTCGAATAAATCTCCGCAATGCTGTCGATAACGGAGCGAGGCTTCTGCGTCGTTGCCGCATTGTCAAGATAGACAAGCGGACGGTTATAGATTTCGCGCGTGAGAATAGGGAAGTCGGCCCTGATCTTTTCTATATCGTACATTTCCATAACGTCGATTGCACTAACCTTTTTTACAAGCCCCGCAGGCAACACAATGATTCAATTCTCCCCGAAGACGCCCTTCGGCAAGCAAATGAAGACGATCGCGGATGGAAGGAATCGTAACCTTTTCAATAACCTCATCGAGGAAAGCCGAAAGCAACAGGAGGCGAGCTTCGTGACGGGAGATGCCTCGCTGCTGCATATAGAACAGCGCTTCCTCGTCGAGCTGCCCTACTGTAGTCCCGTGACTGCATCGAACATCGTCTGTGTCGATAACCAGCTGCGGCTGAGCAAATGCTCTTGCGGAACGGCTCAGACAGATATTGCGGCTTACTTGCTGAGAATCGGCGCCAGGACAACGAGGACAAACACGGACAAGTCCCTCAAAGCGCCCTACGGCTTCGTCGTCCAAAATCTGCTTTAACAGCTCCCTATCGGTGCAATGGGCAGCATGATGTGTGACCTGGACAACATTTCTGACTTGTTGCTTTTCCGAAGCGATAGTCATGCCAAACAATTCGCACGAGGCTCCTTCGCCCGTGAAATCGAGGAAAAGGGAGTTCTCCTCAACACCTCCCGTCAGGCTGAAAGTCCCTATGCGTACGGAGCCGGCGTTCTTAATCTGTATCTTATTGATGCTTGTGCTCTGAGGATTGAGCTCCGCGAGCGTATAAAGCGCAAAGGAGGCTCCTGCGGCAACGTCGATAGAGATGGTACGCTCTGAATGGAAGGGAAGATCCTCAGCGCTCCTGTCGTCGATGACCATTTCCGCTTCGGCGCCCTCAGCTAAGGAAACGTGGAGCTCCAATGTCGTGTCGCAATCCTCCAGCCCGTTCAGCTGATTCGTAAGAAAAACGGGCTTTTCCAGTTTCGCGCCGACAGGGATGTTCAGTTCCATTTCCTGAGGCGTTTCTCCGCCCATCAGGAAAGCGCCTTTCCCCAGATCTTTCAGTATACGACGATTCTCCACGTAGCCTATTCTTTTAACCAGTCGTAACCCCGCTCTTCCAGTTCCAAAGCAAGCTCCGGCCCTGCTGTCTTCACGATGCGCCCTTCGTAAAGAACATGAACGACATCAGGATGAATATAGTTCAGAAGACGCTGATAATGCGTGATAACGATAACGGAATTGTCGGGTGTATGAAGCTTGTTGACTCCTTCTGCCACGATACGGAGCGCATCGATATCGAGCCCTGAGTCTGTCTCGTCGAGAATACTCAGACAAGGCTCGAGCATCGCCATCTGGAAAATCTCGTTGCGCTTTTTCTCACCTCCGCTGAACCCTTCGTTGACGGAACGGTTGGCAAGCTTGCTGTCGAGCCCCACGAGAGCCCTCTTCTCGCGCATCAGCTTGAGAAACTCGTTGGCGCTGAGGGGTTCCAGCCCTTTATAAGCACGCTGCTCGTTCACAGCCGTCCTCATGAAGTTGACCATACTGACGCCAGGAATCTCCACAGGATACTGGAAAGAGAGAAACAAGCCCTCGTGACTGCGGTCCTCAGGCGCCATCTCCAGCAGGTTCTTCCCGCGGAACGTAACCGAGCCTTCCGTGACGGTATAAGCAGGATGCCCCACGAGGACATTGCTGAGCGTGCTCTTTCCCGAACCGTTAGGACCCATTATAGCATGCACCTCTCCCTGTCGCACCTCCAGGTCGATACCTTTCAGTATCTCCTTGCCTGCGATAGAAGCGTGAAGGTTTTTTATATTAAGCATCTCGTTCGTATTATTACTCATATCAGTTTTTCTATTATCCAACCGAGCCTTCGAGTGATACACTAAGCAGCTTTTGAGCTTCAACGGCAAATTCCATAGGCAACTTGTTCAGCACTTCCTTCGCGTACCCGTTCACAATGAGCCCGATGGCGTCTTCCGTCTTGATGCCGCGCTGATTGCAGTAGAAGATCTGCTCTTCGCTAATCTTCGACGTGGAGGCTTCGTGCTCCACAATGGCCGTTTCGTTGTGGATATCCATATACGGGAACGTGTGCGCCCCGCATTTGTCGCCCAGCAGCAGCGAATCGCACTGACTGTAGTTGCGAGCCCCTTCGGCCTTCTCGCCCACACGGACGAGCCCTCGATAGGCATTGGAGCTGTGCCCCGCTGAGATACCCTTCGAGATAATGGTACTACGCGTATTGCGCCCGAGGTGAATCATCTTCGTGCCTGTATCCGCCTGCTGGTAATTATTCGTAACGGCAACAGAATAGAACTCACCCACGGAGTTCTCTCCCGAAAGCACGCAGCTGGGATACTTCCACGTGATGGCCGATCCTGTCTCCACCTGAGTCCATGAAAGCTTGCTGTTGACGCCCCGACAATGTCCCCGCTTGGTAACAAAGTTGAAAACGCCGCCTTGTCCGTTCTCGTCGCCGGGATACCAGTTCTGCACCGTTGAATACTTCACTTCCGCTCTGTCGAGGACAATAATCTCCACGATAGCGGCATGCAACTGGTTCTCATCCCTCATCGGCGCGGTACAGCCTTCAAGGTAAGAGACATAGCTGTCTTTATCAGCCACTATCAACGTCCGTTCAAACTGCCCCGTCCCTGCTGCATTGATGCGGAAGTAGGTCGAAAGCTCCATAGGGCAGCGCACTCCCTCGGGGATGTACACGAAAGAGCCGTCGCTGAAGACGGCAGAGTTGAGCGCCGCAAAGAAATTGTCGCGGTAGCTTACTACAGAGCCCAGATACTGGCGCACCAGATCGGGATATTCCCTGACAGCCTCGCTGATGGAGCAGAAGATGATGCCCTTTTCAGCCAGCCGCTCCTTGAAAGTCGTCTTCACCGAGACGGAATCCATCACGGCGTCGACGGCTGTGTTGCCGCTCAGCGCCAGACGTTCCTCGAGGGGGATGCCGAGCTTGTCGAACGTCTTCATTACCTCAGGGTCAATCTCGTCAAGAGACTGCGGCCCCTTCTTGCGGCTCATCGGCTCGGCGTAGTACGAAATGGCCTGATAGTCTATCTCAGGCAACTTGAGGTGTGCCCAACGGGGGCATGTCTGCGTAGTCCAATGCCTGTAGGCGCGAAGGCGGAAATCGAGTAGCCACTCAGGCTCTCCCTTGCGGGACGAAATCTGCCTGACGACTTCCTCGTTGAGCCCGCGCTGGAAAACATCCGTATCGACGTCTGTAGTGAAGCCGTACTTGTATTTCTCCTCGGCAAGCTGCTTTGCAAAAGCGTTGGACTCAGACATTGTAACTCCCGTTTGAATATGAAGAAGGGAAAATTTTTTTTCGAGAAGGGAAAAATTTTTTTTCTTTCTTCATCTCGCGAGATGTAGAAAGAATAATTTCCTCTTCCTCCGACTCGCTCTCAGGCGCTTCTGACTCGCTCTCGGGCGCTTCCTCGTCCTGCTCCTTCTGCTTGTCCTCTTCCTTCCATTTCTTTATCTGCTCCTTCACTTCCTTGAGCATCACGTCGGATATCGAATGGATGGGCTTGTAGAGTGCCGACTCCTCGCGTTGCTTCATACTCACGAAGTGCCCTTCCGCATCGAACGACTCGAGAGCCGTAATGAGCAGTCCGGCAAGCACTGCATACTTGAGCGCGCCGAAAAGGGCTCCGAGCAGGCGGTTGATACCTCCCAGCCCTACGGAGGAGAGCAATTTGGAGATGAGCCAGGCGACGGCAGAGAGGGCAAGGGGCACAAGGATGAGTATCAGGATGAAGGCAACGACCTGCGTCGTCCGCTCCGAGAGCCCAAGTATCGGGTTCAGCTCATCTGCTACGCGCAAGTACCACATTCTTCCCAGCACAATGCCGGCAATGAGTCCTGCCAGCCCGGCAACCTGCCGCACCAGCCCCTCCTTGACGCCCGAGATAACTCCCAGCACCAAGAGCAAGCCAAGAACGATATCTATCAGATTCATAGTCTATCCTATCGGAATAAGGTTGGAAAGGCGCAGGCCCTTTGCGGGGCCTCGCGCCTCAGCTACTCAGCTACAGCGTTTGCTTCACTTCTATCTGGGTAAACGTCTCGATGATGTCGCCTACCTTGATGTCGTTGCAGTTTACAAGGCTGATACCGCACTCGAAGTTCGTCCCGACTTCCTTTACGTCGTCCTTGAAACGCTTCAGCGCATTGATGTCGCCTGTAAAGATAACGATACCGTCGCGAATGAGGCGCGCCCTGTCGGAACGCTTCACCTTACCTTCGCGAACCATAGCTCCGGCAACGTATCCCACCTTCGAGATGTGGAATACCTCGCGCACTTCGATGGTAGAGGTAATCTCCTCCTTGACAGTAGGCGCAAGCATGCCTTCCATAGCCGCCTTCACCTCCTCGATAGCATCGTAGATGATGGAATACAAGCGGATGTCGACGCCTTCGTTGTCGGCCAGCTTACGTGCTCCCTGCGAAGGACGCACTTGGAAGCCGACGATGATGGCTTGCGAAGCGGCAGCCAGCGATACGTCCGACTCGGAGATTTCTCCCACAGCCTTGTGGATGACATTCACCTGGATATGCTCGGTTGACAGCTTGATAAGCGAGTCTGAAAGAGCCTCGATGGAGCCGTCCACGTCGCCCTTGACGATGATATTAAGCTGCTGGAAGTCTCCCAAAGCGATACGGCGCCCCACTTCGTCGAGCGTAAGCATTTTCTGGGTGCGGAGCCCTTGTTCGCGCTGGAGCTGCTCGCGCCGGTTGGCAATCTCGCGCGCTTCCTGATCGGTATCGATGACGTGAAAAGCGTCGCCTGCCGTTGGAGCACCATTCAAGCCGAGAATAAGGACGGGCTCGGACGGTCCTGCCTGTTTGATGCGCTGATTGCGCTCGTTGAACATAGCTTTCACACGCCCGAAGTGCGTTCCGGCAAGCACAATGTCGCCTACATGAAGCGTACCGTTAGAGATAAGGAGCGTAGCCACGTATCCCCTGCCTTTGTCGAGCGTTGACTCAATGACGGTTCCTGTTGCCTTGCGGTTCGGATTAGCTTTCAAGTCGAGCATCTCGGCTTCCAGAAGAACCTTTTCCATTAGTTCGTGCACGCCGATTCCTTGCTTGGCGCTGATGTCCTGCGACTGATACTTGCCTCCCCAGTCCTCGACGAGCAGGTTCATTTCAGCAAGCGAACGTTTCACTCGCTCAGGATCGGCATGGGGTTTATCAATCTTGTTGATAGCAAATACCATCGGGACGTTGGCTGCCTGCGCGTGGCTGATGGCTTCGCGCGTCTGCGGCATCACATCGTCGTCGGCAGCAACGATAATAATAGCGACGTCAGTAACTTGAGCTCCGCGTGCACGCATTGCAGTAAACGCCTCGTGTCCAGGAGTATCCAGGAACGTGATTCGTCTGCCGTCCTCGAGCTGCACGTTGTAGGCGCCGATGTGCTGAGTGATTCCTCCGGCTTCTCCGGCAATGACGTTGGACTTTCGGATATAGTCGAGCAACGATGTCTTACCGTGATCGACGTGTCCCATAACCGTAACGATAGGTGCACGAGGCTCCAGATCTTCTTCCTTGTCAGCCTCCTCGGTAACAGCCTGCGCCACATCGGCGCTCACATATTCCGTAGTGAAATCAAATTCCGAGGCAACTAGATTGATTGTCTCCGCGTCGAGGCGCTGGTTGATCGACACCATGATGCCAACGCTCATGCACGTGCTTATTACTTGTGCCACGTTTATGTTCATCATGTTTGCAAGCTCGTTTGCCGTTACGAACTCGGTGAGCTTCAGAACGCGGCTCATTGCCAGTTCTTCGCTCTCGAGCTGTTGTTGACGGCTGACGGCCTGCTCGCGTTTCTCCTTGCGGTATTTGGCAGAGCTGGATTTCTGCTTGTTGGTGAGACGCGCCAACGTGTCGCGTACCTGACGCGAAACATCCTCCTCGCTGACATCATTCTTCTCGAAGATACGACGTGCTCTCTCACGATCCCTGTCGCTACCGCGCCCACGACGGTCCTTGCCGCCTCCGCGCTGTTCTGAACGGCTCTCGCCCTGTGAAGACTGCGCGATGCTGGCTCCAGCTTTGTTGATGTCCACTCGCTCAGCCCCGATGCGGTTGCGCTTCTTCTTCTCGCCCGTTCCAGTAGCGCCGTGAATGTCTTTCAGGATGCTGTCGCGGAGTTGCTTGCGTTGCTCCTGGTGTTCCTTCTCCTTTTCCTCGCGTTCTTTCTTCTTCTCCTCTTTTGTCTTCTTCTTTGGACGAGTAGATTGATTGATAGCGCTCAGGTCCATCTTTCCGAGTACTGTCGGCTTCACCTTCAGCTCGGGATGATCAAACTCGAAGATTTCCTCTTTCTTCTCCTCTACCGGAGCCTTCTCTTCCGGCTCTTCTGCGTTCTCGACGGCAGCGATTTCTTCGGTAGGAGTGCCCTCTATCGTATTCTCGGAAGCCGATCCCTTTTCTGCGACAGCCGTCTCTTCCGACTTCTCAGCAGCAGGAGCCTTCTCGGCCTCGTCTCCCTGCGGAAGCACTTCTTCCTCTTTGGGCAAAGCTGGCGCTTCACTCTCCTTTTCAGGCGCTGCTTCCTGAGCTGGTTCGGCTGCTGCCTTCGCCTTCTTGCGAGAACCCGACAGCGACTCAAGGTCAATCTTCCCCACAGCCTTGAAGCGAGGCTTAGCCTCATCCGGAACGACTGTCTCAATCGTTTCAGTTGCCTTCGCAGCTGTTTTCTTCTTCTCGTCTTCCTTATTGCGCTCCTTTGACACCTGACGTTCAGCCTGGCGCTTCTCTGTCTGAACCTTCAGATCCTTGTCGGAACTGAATTCTTTTAAAAGAAGAGAATACTGCTCCTCCGTCAACTTCGCATTGATGTCGTCGTCAATGGGGCATCCCTTCTTCTCAAGGAAATCAACAGCGCGCTGCTTCCCGATATTTAAGTCTTTAACTACTTTTCCTAATCTTGCCATTTATTCAAGTTGAATGGTGATACGAATGATTGGTGGAGTAAGAAATCATTTAGTTTTCTTCAAACTCGGCGCTGAGGATGTCGAGCACGTTGTCGATGGTATCCTCTTCCAAGTCGGTTTTGCGGATGAGCTCGCTGCGAGAACAAGCAAGCACGCTCTTTGCGGTATCGAGCCCGACGTTGAGGAACTGGTCGATGATCCACTGGTCGATGTCGTCGGCAAATTCCTCCAAGTAAACGTCTTCCTCCTGATTGTCGTCAATCTCGCGGAAGACATCGATGGTGTACTCCGTCAGCATGCTTGCCAGCTTGATGTTCGTGCCGCCCTTGCCGATAGCTCGCGACACTTCCTCGGGCTTCAAATAAACTTCCACCTTATGGTTTTCTGTATCGAGCGACAAAGTAGACACTTCAGCGGGACGAAGAGCACGCTTGATGAATATCTCAATGTTCGACGAGAAGTTGACAACGTCGATGTTTTCGTTGCGCAGCTCACGCACGATGCCGTGAATACGGGATCCTTTCACACCCACGCAGGCGCCTACAGGGTCGATACGGTCGTCGTAGCTCTCGACGGCAATCTTTGCGCGCTCGCCCGGGATGCGGGCAATACGGCGAACGGTGATAAGTCCGTCGTTGATCTCGGGAACTTCCTGCTCCAGCAGACGCTGAAGGAACGTGGGAGCGGTTCGGCTGAGATAAATCTTCGGATTGTTGTTCTCGTTGTCGACGCGAAGGACGACAGCGCGTACGGTCTCACCCTTGCGGAAGTAATCGCCGGGAATCTGCTCGGTTTTGGGAAGCAGCAGCTCGTTGCCCTCGTCGTCGAGCAGCAGGAGTTCCTTCTTCCAAATCTGATATACTTCGGCGGTGATGATGGTTCCGACCTTGTCTTTGTACTTGTTGTACAGGCTGTCTTTTTCCAGCTCCAGGATCTTGGCTGCAAGGGTCTGGCGGAGCGTAAGGATAGCGCGGCGTCCGAAATCGGAGAACTTCACTTCCTCGCTTACCTCTTCGCCCTCTTCATAGTCCTCGTCTATCTGACGGGCGTCACTCAGACGGATCTGCGTGTTCTCGTCCTCGAAGTCTTCGTCGGCGACAACCTCGCGGTTGCGGTAGATCTCGAAGTCTCCTTTGTCGGGATTGACGATTACGTCGTAGTTCTCGTCCGTTCCGTACATCTTGGCGATGACGCTATGAAAACTCTCTTCGAGAACGCTTATGAGCGTGGAACGGTCGATGTTTTTTGACTCTTTGAACTCGGTGAACATATCCACCAGGTTGGGGGTGTTCTTGTCTTTTGCTGTTGCCATTATTGTATTTTTTATGATTATTCGGTTGAGGATGAGGTATTTATCAGAAAGTGATGAGATACTTGCAGTATTTCACGTCGGCGTAGGCCCATGTATGGTCGACGTCGGTCAGCTTGGGGCGCTTGGCGCCTTCTTCCCTGACTTTCTCGGGGACTGCTACCGTGAACGTGTCGTTGTCGGCAGCCTTCAGCACGCCGCGATACTTGCGCCCGTCGTTGGCGAGCACCTCCACATCGTGCCCGATATGGATGCGGTACTGCTGAACAACCTTGAACGGCTGCCCGAGGCCTGCCGAGCCCACCTCGAGCTCGTAGTCTTCCTCGTCGCGGTTCAAGCGCGACTCGATGAACCTGCTTAGGTCCACGCAGTCTTCAATCCACACGCCGTCGGCATGATCTATTTCCACAGCGATTTGGTTGTCGTTGCTGACAGTAATGTCTACGAGAAAATAGTCTTTCCCGCCAAGCCACTCATTTACAATCTCTTGAACTTTCTTTTTCTCTATCATATTCAATAAAAAAGCTCCCTTTTAGAGGAGCCACGCACATTTAATCATCTAAATCGGCGGCAAAGGTATACCTTATTTATATAATACGCAAATTTTTCCGCCGATTTTTTTGCTTTTTCGAGCGATTTTTTTCGAAAAAGGAAAAATAATTATGAAGAAGGGAAAAAATTTTTTTCTTTCTTCATACGGCGAGATGTAGAAAGAAAAAATTCTGCTGGAGAAGACATATTGCGAAGACCGTAAAACACGCCGAAGGGGAGAGCGCACTTAGAGGGAGGTTCGTTGGCTGCGGGAAAAAACGGAGGGACGAAAGGGCAAAGTTTTTTTGAAGAGATGTTCGTTTTCATGGGTTTTTCGATTATCTTTGCAGTCGGTCAGGCGGTTTCCTCAACGATGCCTGCCCCCGAGACCTATGAGAAAAGCCCGAAATGCCAACAAAAACTTCCTGACAGGAACTGCCCTGCTGGCTATTGCCGTCATCGCGCTCGTTTTCACCTTCGTGCTACAAGCCGACGAACTCTCCAAAAACAAGGGGAAAATGCGCCAACGCGATGTATTCCAGTTCGTTGTCAGCAACGACTTCGCGGGGATGGACATCTCTGTCTTCCTGAACGACAGCCTTATCGCCCTCAGCCCCTCGTCGGGCGACACCATCGTATGCGAAAGGCTGAGCGATGAGAACTCCCTGCTCGTTGTCAACAACTCCGACGACAGGGTGACAGTCATTCCCGTGCCCGTCAAGAAGGGCACGTTCCTCATCCGCAGACCTGCTGGAGAGGATTAGAACTCGTATGTAACGTTGAAGAAAAGTCCGTCAACGCCGTAGGCCGTCAAGCCAAAATCGGCGATGTCGAACAGGCGGAACGAGAAGCCATACTGAGGGCGCCAGACGAAGTGCTCATAGTTGGCCCACTTCTCGGTTCCTGCCGACCATTTGGAGTCTCCCTCGATGGTGAGGATGGTGTTGCGGTAGCTGAAGGGACAAAAGCGCATGTTGAGTCCTACATGAAGGTCCACCTTCAAGAAAGGAAGCAGTTCGTACCGATAACCCGTCAGCAAGGGTGTCCATTGTACCCACGGGCGTAGGACTGTATCGTCGAAAGTTCCTTCTTTCTCTTCGGTGCCGAATATACCCGTACTTGTTTCCTTGCTCACAGTATGCCGGAAGCCCGCAATCAGCCCGGCTTCCATACCCCCGTAGAACCCCGAAGAAAGGGGTACGCGGAATCCTCCGATGAAGCTGACGCCTGAAGTCTGCGATGAGGAACTTGTAAGCAGTTGGTCAAGCGCTTCCTTAGCCGTTGAGTTCCAAGGAGATTCGTAGCCTGCACGTACATAATACTGCAGCTTGCTGAAGTCCATATCGAAGAACAGTTCCTCAAGCTGCGCATGAGAAGGAAGTGCGCAAAGGAGGAGAACTATAGAGAGGAAAAGATTTCGCTTCATACTTGTCAGTTTCTATTTATTCCGTAGATTATCCGCTGCAAAGGAACGCATTTTCCGAATAAAAAACAAGCGCATCCCACTTGACGCCCCATAAAATTCTCTTTTTTTTACATTATTCCCATTTTTTCTCCTATCTTTGTAGCCAATCTTCACGAGATTTTTCCAACTTCAAAAAAACATATCTATGAGTGACACTACAAAGAAACTAATGTCCAACTGGCGCTGGTGGCTCTGCTCGCTGCTGTTTGTCGCCACTACGGTGAACTACCTTGACCGCCAGGTGCTCTCCCTTACGTACGAAGAATTCATCAAGCCCGAATTCCACTGGACGGATGCGAACTACGGCACCATCACAAGCTTCTTCTCCATCTTCTACGCCCTCGCCTGCCTGTTCGCAGGGAAGTTCGTCGACTGGATGGGCACGAAGAAGGGCTACCTTATCGCCATCTTCGTCTGGAGCCTGGGTGCTTGCCTGCACGCTGCCTGCGGATGGGCGACGGCGCTTTTCGTTGACGGAGTAGCTAACGCCGCAGCGCTGAAAGCTGTCGAAGCCGGAAGCAATATTGCCCTTGCTATCTCGACGACTTCGGTCTATCTGTTCTTGCTTTGTCGCGGCATCCTGGCGTTGGGCGAGGCGGGCAACTTCCCTGCCGCCATTAAGGTGACAGCCGAGTATTTCCCGAAGAAAGACCGCGCCTTCGCGACATCTATTTTCAATGCCGGCGCAAGCGTTGGCGCCCTTGCCGCACCCCTTTGCATCCCGCCCCTCGCTGTTAAGTTCGGATGGGAGATGGCTTTCATCATCATCGGCGGACTTGGCTTCATCTGGATGTTCTACTGGGCTTTCATGTACGACAAGCCTGAAAAATCCAAGCACGTCAATGCAGCCGAGCTGGAGTATATCCACCAAGACGACGCTGAAGAAGCTGCCGAGAAGGCTGCTTTGGCTGCCGAGAAGGCTATTCCCTTCGGCAAGTGCTTTACATTTAAGCAGACGTGGGCATTCATTGTCGGCAAGTTCTTCACCGATGGAGTCTGGTGGTTCTTCCTTTTCTGGGCGCCCTCTTACTTTAGCAATCAGTTCAACGCCCCTGCCACCTCCGCTTTGGGACAAGGACTTATCTTCACGCTCTATGCCATCGTCACCGTCATCAGCATCTTCGGCGGCTACCTCCCAAAGATCTTCGTCGAGAAGAAAGGGATGCATCCCTACTCGGGCCGTATGCTGGCAATGCTTATTTTCGCCTTCTTCCCCATCGCAGCTCTTTTTGCCCAGCCCCTTGGCGTGCACTTCAACTCTCCTTGGTGGCCAGCCATTCTCATCGGACTTGCTGCAGCAGGACATCAGGCTTGGAGTGCTAACCTTTTCTCCACTATCGGAGATATGTTCCCGAAAAGCACTATCGCCACAGTCACGGGCATCGGAGCCTTTGCGGGAGGCGTGGGTTCCATGATTATCCAGAAGGTTGCAGGAAACTTGTTCACACATGCTGAGAACGCCGGATCGGCTTTCCAGTTCCTGGGATTTGAAGGCAAGCCCGCGGGGTATTTCATTATGTTCTGCTTCTGCGGAGTCGCCTACCTTATCGCGTGGGTTATCATGAAATCGCTCGTACCCAAATACAAGAAGATAGAAGTATAAACCATTCAATCATATTGGACCGTGATAGAAAGATTTCTTCGGTACGTCAGGTTTGAAACGACTTCTTCCGAGACGGCCGAAACTACTCCAAGCACGCCGGGGCAAATGACCTTTGCCTCGGCGCTTAAGAATGAGCTCGAGGAGATGGGGCTGCAGGACATCTCCCTTGACGAGAACGGCTACCTCTTTGCCACGCTGCCCTCGAACGTCAGTCACGAAGTGCCGACGATAGGGTTCATCGCACATTTAGACACGAGCCCCGACATGAGCGGAAAGGATGTCAACCCGCGCATTGTCCCCGCCTACGAGGGAGGAGACATCGCGCTCTGCCCTGAGGAAAACATCATCCTCTCCCCTGGGCAGTTCCCCGAGCTTCTTGATCATATCGGTGAGGATCTTATCGTTACCGACGGGCACACCCTTCTCGGCGCCGACGACAAGGCCGGAATAGCCGAGATCGTCTCTGCAATAGAGTACCTGCAGAAACATCCGCACATCCAGCACGGAACGATACGCATCGGATTCAATCCCGACGAGGAGATCGGGCTGGGAGCCCACAAGTTTGACGTCAAGCGCTTCGGGTGCGACTGGGCATACACGATGGACGGAGGAGAAGTGGGCGAGATTGAGTACGAAAATTTCAACGCTGCTTCTGCAACCATCACCGTGCAGGGACGAAACGTGCACCCCGGCTACGCAAAGGGCAAGATGCTCAACGCCCTGCGCATCGCCGCAGAAATCATCGGTGCCCTCCCTTCTCAGGAATCTCCCGAGCAGACGGAAGGCTACGAGGGATTCTATCATCCCACCTCCATCGAGGGTACAGTCGACAAGGCCTCTTTCAGTCTCATCATCCGCGACCACGATCGCGGCATTTTCGAGAACAGAAAACAATTTATCTATAATACAATCGCAGATATCAATAATAAATACGGAGAGATAGTCGCTAAAGCCGACGTGCGCGACCAATACTCCAACATGCGTGAAGTAATCGAGCCGCGGATGCGCATTATAGATATCGCCTGCGAGGCAATGCGACGTGCCGGCGTGGAGCCTAAAATAAAGGCTATACGCGGGGGAACCGACGGTGCGCAGCTTTCATTCATGGGGCTCCCTTGTCCGAACATCTTCGCCGGCGGACTAAACTTCCACAGTAGGTACGAATACGTCCCCATCCCTTCCATGCAGAAGGCCATGATGACTATCGTGCACATCGCCGAGCTCGTAACGCAACAGTAAGAGAACGATGGGACACATTCCACAGCTCATCACCGACCTGGCGCTTATCCTCGTGCTGGCGGGAATCATGTCGCTGCTCTTCAAGAAGCTGAAGCAGCCCGTCGTCCTTGGATACATCGTCGCCGGATTTCTCGCCAGTCCCTACATGCCTTATACGCCGTCCGTACTTGACAGCAACGACATCAGCATCTGGGCCGATATCGGCGTCATCTTCCTTCTCTTCTCGCTGGGCCTCGAGTTCCGCATCAAGAAGCTTCTCCAGTCGGGCAGCACCCCTATCATCGCCGTCGCCACGAGCGTCGCCTGCATGCTAACCATTGGCATCGTCATCGGGCGCCTTTTCCACTGGTCGTTCATGGACGGGCTCTACCTCGGCGGGATGATGTCTATGTCGTCGACGAGTATCATCATCAAAGCATTCGATGACCTCGGAGTGAGGCAGCAAAAGTTCGCGGGGCTGGTCTTTAGCGTCCTCATCATCGAAGATATCATCGCCATCGTGATGATGCTTCTCTTCGGCACGCTTGGAGAGGGGAAGCAGGTGGAAGGAATGGAAATCCTGCTCAACATCGGCAAGCTCGCCTTCTTCATTATCCTCTGGTTCGTGGTGGGAATATATCTCATCCCGCTCTTCCTTAAGAAGATACACCCGCTTCTCAACAACGAGACATTGCTTATCGTCTCGCTCAGCCTTTGCTTCCTTATGGTGGTATTGTCAACCGCCGTCGGATTCTCGTCAGCTTTCGGCGCCTTCGTGATGGGCTCCATTCTGGCGGAGACTCTCGAATCGGAGAAAATCGAACTTCTCACCGCTCCGGTGAAAGACTTGTTCGGAGCCATCTTTTTCGTCTCGGTGGGCATGATGATCAATCCTGCGCTACTCCTTAAGTATTGGTTTCCCATCGTTGTCATCACGCTGGTGATGATTCTCATCCGCTCGTCCGTCGATACTCTCGGATTCATCTTAGGAGGGACGCCTGTCAAGACGGCAGTAAAGTGCGGATACAGCCTTGCGCAAGTGGGCGAGTTCTCTTTCATCATCGCCACATTGGGAATAAGCCTCGGCGCGATAAGCGAATTTATCTATCCCATCATTGTCTCCGTGTGCGTGCTGACAACATTCACCACACCCTACATGATAAAGATTTCCGACAGAGTTGGCGACAAGCTGGAGTCGCGAATGCCCGAGAAGTGGAAGGAAGGCCTCAGCCGCTACGATAGAAAGACCAACATTATCAACAACAGGAACAAATGGAAAAAGATGCTCAACGCCATGCTCTCCCCTATACTCATCTACGGGGTGCTTTGCATTGCCATCCTGATTGCTTCTTTCCAGCTGCTGGAGCCTTTGCTGGAAAAGATCATTCCTTCTCCCTGGGCATCGCTGGCAGGACTTGCCGTAACGCTGCTTGCCTTAGCACCCTTCCTCCGTCCTTTGCTGCTGAGGCATTGTTTTACATCTACGTTCTGGGAGCTTTGGGGCGACAAGCAAGTCAATCGAGCTCCGCTGCTCGCCATAGTCGTACTGCGCACTGCCTTAGTCATAGCGCTCGTTGTAGTATGCGTTGAGCACTATTACCATGCTTCCCTGTCCCTTTTAGTAGGAATCGTGGCGCTTGTGCTTATCACCATACTTTTTTCCCGGCGCATCAAGCAGCGGCAGCAACGTCTTGAGGATGTATTTATTGAAAACCTTAATTCGAAAGATATTCAGAGAGAGCCAAGCAAGCCCCAATATGCCGGCGAACTTCAATCCCGCGACATACATCTTACCGAAGTCACCATCCCGGCTTTCTCCCCGTGGTGCGGGAAAACGCTGAAGGAGCTGGATTGGGGAAAGCGCTACGAAATACAAATCGCCTCCATCCTGCGGGAAGGGATGCGCATCAACATCCCTGGCGCCAGAGAGCAGTTGTTTCCAAACGACAAGTTGCAGATTATCGGCACGGACGAGAACATTACCCATTTCGTGGAGGCGATGACGGAAAAGAAGAGATTGATGGAGGAGTCGCTCGCATCGGTTCCTTCCGGAGAGATGCGCCTACATCAGATTGCGGTGACGCCTGACTCCCCGCTGGTAAACATGCGCGTCCTCGACAGCGGTATCCGCAATCAGCACCGCTGCCTTATCGTCGGCATTGACAGAGGCGACGGCTCGTTGCTAAAGCCTACGCCCGAGCTCGCATTCCTTGAAGGGGACATCGTCTGGATTGTCGGCGAGCAGGCCAATATTCTCAACCTCACACGCCAGATAAAGCAATAGTCTTTCTGCTCAAGGAGCCCGAAGAGGAGTATCAGACAAATGAAAAGATGTCACCGTCTCCGTTTCTCTTGAACGAAGAAACCTATGCCGACAAGAAGTGATTTCTTCACGGCGAAATAAGACACAAGGAGGCCGACAGTATTCCTGTCAGCCTCCTTGCTTTTTCTCACGCCAAGAGTTGGTTTCCCGCTCTTGACGACAATCGGCGCTTACTTCGTGAAAGCCATTCCGACGCGCAGACCTTTATAGTTGGCGAGCAGCGTGTTCAGCATCTTCAGGGTGCTGTTGCTGCTGGCAGCGCAGACAGCCTTCAGTATCTTCAGAAGTCCGTTCGACTGGAAGACGATATTGATTGTCCCCGAGTCGGTAACAACGTAGGCCTTCGTCTTTATCATGCCGAAGGCGAGCGCAAGTTCCTTGGTGGAAGGTTCAAAGGTGTACGTGCCGTTCAGGCTCCGGCTGCCGACGGTGAAGACACACTTGTTGTCCTCGCTGAAGGAGATGGAGCAGGAACCTTGCTTTACGCCGACCTTTGCAAGGTAGGCATCGACTTTACTTGCCACCTGTTGGGCGAGGGCATCGCTCCCGAGCGTGGCGAGGACGTTGTCGCTCTCGAAGACAAAGGCGCTGCCCTTGTAGTTCCACGAGCCGACGAGCGTCTCCTGCGATACGGTGCCGAACGAGTTCAGCACGGAGTTAAGAATACCGGAGATGATACCGTTTGAACTTGCCGACTCACCGTCGTCAGACTTCGTGGTCGTTTCGCCCGAGCCGCCGATGGAGCCGAGAACACCCTGCAGGATATCCGAAACAGCTGTCGACGAGGCATCTGTCCCCTGATCGGTCTTTGTTGTCGTGGTAGTCGAAGATGACTTCCCGAAAATCGACTTGAGGATATCCCCAAGCGACTGGGCAGACATCGTTGCCGGCTGAAGAAGGAAAAATGCCGTAAGAATAATAGATAAGATTTTTTTCATAATACTAAATTTATGGAAAGTTAATTACAGAAATACGACCTTTGGCGGGCGGAAAGGTTTAATCCTGCTCCTCCTTTTTCTCCTCATCCTCGTCGTCGGGTTTGAACTCGGTGACACCGTTTTCAACAAGGATGTTGTACCATTGAATGAGCTTGCGCACGTGAGTCATATACACGCGGTCGCGGTCGTAGTTGGGCAAGATTTCTGCGAAGAACTCTGCCAGCTCTTCATTCGAGGCTGCCTTGTAATCGATGTCCGACGGGCCGCCGCTGTACTTCTCCTTCACCGTTTCGAGGATTTGCCACAGGGGAACCTCGTCGCCGTCGGTATACATAGCAATGTCGCCCAGCGAAACAACCTTGTCCGTACCGTGAACAGGAAGTCTCTTGTGCGTGGAGTCAATCGTCTCGACGATAAGCATCGTTCTCCCTCTGGAGAGTAGCTTGTAGAGCCCGGGCTTGCCCGAGATAGTTAGAATTTCTCTCAACATTTTCGTTTTGTTTATAGTTGGTTAATCATTTTTCTGCATGTATCCGGCAGGATGGTTCCTCTCCCTTGCGGGAAGTCTTCTCCAACGTCCTAAGAAGGTTGACGACCTGAGGCGTTACCGCATCGTCCTCAGCATTTCGGATGACGAAATCGGCCCGTTCCAGCTTCTCCTCATCGGGTGTCTGGCTCTCCATACGGCGCCGAACCTGCTCCGCGGAGGCATCGTCACGCTCCATCGCCCGCCTCAAACGTTCCTCAGCGGGAGTATAAACCAGCACTACGGCATCCACATCGCCGCTCATTCCTGCCTCATAGAGGATGGCGGATTCAAGGGCGACGACGCGCTCTTTCTCCCTCTCCGCAGCCCATCGGCTGAAGTCCTCGCGCACAGAAGGATGAACGATGGCGTTGACCTTCTCGACACGATCGGCGTGACCGAACAAATAGGCGGCAAGCAGCCTGCGGTTGAGCATCCCCTGCTCGTCGTAGACGTCGGAACCTGCGAGCCGGATGAGTTCCCTGCGGATTTTCTCCGAAGAGTTCATCAGCCGGGAGGCTTCCTTGTCGCAGTCGTACACGGGAACGCCCATCACGCGCAGCAGATTGCTCACGCACGACTTTCCGCTACCTATTCCGCCAGTTATTCCGAGCTTAATGGCCATTTCCTTGAGAAGATGTTGTGTCTGAGGGAGCATTCTGCCTTTTCAGCGGCATGCTTTTCTCGAGAAGATAATCCACCTCGGCGGGTTCAATCTTCACCGAACGGATTCCCTTGGGCTGCTTCACCAGTTCCAGCTTGGCCTTGCCGGCTGACTGCTCGTCGAGGTCGATATAGTTGACTACCAGCTCGAAATCCTCAGCGCTCACCGAGCGAAGCTGCTGCAGGCTGACCATAAAGGAAACTTCCGCTTTCGAAGGAAAAGTCCGCAGCGTGTATTCGTAGGGGAACATATAGGGGCGAACAGGAAGCACGAACGATGACTTCACGAAGGGCGTCACTTGTATGCCGAGCGCTGCCTCCGAAGGCTTGAACAGCATGCCCCGGGAAGACTTCTCCAGCTCCAGCAAGACCGTTGTCGTGTCCGATAAGCCCACGAGCTGCTGCGGAAGGGTGCGCACGCACGATAACGTATCCAGCACCTCGGCTGGAGCATACACGAGCACGGAATCAGGATAAAGCGTCATCGCATTGACTACGTGGTCCTTGTCTGCCTCCACCTCCCCAACGAAAGTAATGGGCAGACGGCGCCCTGCGTTCTTCACGACATAGGCTTCCAGCGTGTCGGGCTTGACTGACTCCAGCTTGGCTGAGGCCGAGAACTTCCCGCTCAGCAGATCAGAAAGCGCCTCTCCCGTTATCATGATGTGCCCGCCGGCTCCGGCATACTCCCCGCAGTCGACATTGAGCTGCTTGAACGATTTCCTCACCCTGTACTCGAGAATCTTCTCCCCCTTGTCGCGGACAGAAACCGTCACGTATTCGGGCAAGGGCTCCGTCACAATCATATCCGACGGCACGTCCGTCAGACGAAGGCGGAACGTGTATTCCTGCTCCTGCTCCTCGTCGAGGTTCATCAGATACCAGAAAAAGAAAACCGCGAGGAAGAACAGCAAAAAAACCAAGAACTCTCTGCTGTTCTCTATGTGCAGAAAGCTCTTGATGGCGCTCCGTGCGCCATTGCGACTCGTGTTTCGAGTTTCAGGCTCCACGATTCTCTTTTTTACCGCAGCTTACCGACAATTTCCCGAACATCCTACTTTTCCCTGCAAGGAAGAGACGTCAGGGAAGCGCCCTGTTATCTTTTTGTCTGCTGGGGATTGACGCCTGTGTCTGCGAAGACGGACGACTTGTCGATACGGATCTTTACTCCCGTAGCAATCTCGACAACGACGATCTCCTTGCCGTTTTCTTCCACGATATCTTTGATAACGCCGTAGACGCCGCCGCTTGTCACGACTTTCGAGCCTACTTGCAAGGCTCTGCGCTGAGCTTCAATCTGCTTCTGCTGCTTCCGCTGCGGGAGAATCATGAAAACGTACATGACCACCAGCAGGAGGATCATCAGGAACAAAGGATTTGCGAAGAAAGAGCCGGAGCCTGTGGCTGCGGGGGCTGCATCTTGTAATGGAATCATAGTTCAGATAGTTTTATTATTAGTAAATAGGAATTTCTGTGCGAAAGTAGTTTTTTTCTCAGTCTTTCACAAGTTTATTCTCCTTTTTTAACTCTTTGACGACAGCGTCGAGCACGCCGTTCACGAAAGAAGCGCTTTTCGGCGTACTGTAGATCTTGGCTATCTCTACGTACTCGTCGAACGACACCGAAAGGGGGATATTGGGGAATGTAACAATCTCCGTGAGCGCTACCGTCATTATCACGCGGTCCATGAAGGCGATGCGCTCCTTGTCCCAGTTCAGGCAATGCTCGTCGATAAGCTTCTGATACTCATCGACATTGGCGATGGTCTTGCGGAGAAGCTTCAGCGCGAAGTCCCTGTCTTCCTCGTTGCGGAACTCGGGCAACAGTTCCTGCTCGCTTCCTTTGCTCTCGTCGAAGCGCTTGATGGTCTTCAGCACGAAGGTGTCGACTACCGCGCGGTCGTCGTTCCAGTAGAGGCTGATTCCTTCGAGCACGCTGTCGAGCTCCTCGTAGGTGCAGATGACAAATTTGTAGAGCTTGCGCCACAGCTCACGGTCCTCGTCGTACGTCGTCGAGGGCATCTCCATATATTCCTTATATATATCGCTTTGCTCCACCGTCTCGAAGAGGCTGCGCACGAGTCCCTCGTTGTCTTTCCACGAAAATTTGGCATTCTTGCTGTACTCCTTGAGCTGCGTGTTGCCGGCAAGCTGCCGGATGAAGGCGTTCTCCACAAAGCGCATGTTGGGATGCAGGTCCTCCTCGGTGGGTTGGAGCCGGCAGCGGCGCATCTCGATGCGGCTCTCGGCATAGTTCGTAATCTCCACCATCAGCAGGAGCAGGTTGTTGTACAGGTCGTAGGCTTTCGACAAGCTGAAAAGGAGTTCTTTCTCAGCGGCGTCCACATTGTTGTTCTGACGGATAAAGTAGGCGTACAGTATCTGGACGATCTTCAGTCGGATGAGGGTTCTGTTTATCATAACGCTATATGAATATTTCCGGCTGCAAAGGTAACGCTATTTTTTGAATCTTCCCCCGATAGGCCCACTTTTTTATCATCCTCGCTCCCCTATCGTCCGAAAGCGCAGGAGGGCGCTGCCTCACGGCAACTCCCTCCTTTCAAATATAAGCTTAATGCTTAACCCAATATGTATTATCGTCCTGGAATTATTTATTAAGGAAAATCTGCAGAAGTCCGTTCTTTGCCTCCTCTCCGTATGCCTTCGTTTCGGCGGAATTCTTCTCGCACCAGCTGAAACAGAGTATGGAGAACGAATCGTATTTCTCTATGATTTCCTCTTTCGTCATGTGCTTGGGTTCCCATTGGGAAGTGCCGTCTGCCTTCGTCTCCGTTTCCAATACTTCCACAACATATCCGGGCATCTTGTCAAGCAGACGGATGAATTCCTTCATGTCCTCGTCGTCATGCGAGGGCTGGTGAATAAAGCTTGCTGCCTGACTGCCGAAAGAAGAGAGAACGGCTTCGCGCATAACGTCGTCGTTAAGATTGTTATACATCTTTTCGAGGGAAGAAAGCACCTTGATGGGGGAATAGTCAAGATACTTCAATGTTGCATTGTACTTGGCAGGATTGCCCTCCGACTTCTTCTGCCTTATGATCTTCATGTTGGGATAAGAAAGCTGCCCGAAGTATTTGAAAGGTCCCCCGTATGCTTCCTCGCTGGCGGGTCCTTGAATAGAGATAATTCTGCCGTCAGCCTTCTGCACGAGAGAGTCTTTCCACCATTCTATGCACACGACAGTTCGGTATTGCGGGTTCTGGAGATTGTTGCGCAGGCAGACGAAATTGCTTCCCTTGCCCGTCGTTATCAGCTCGCGCCCCTCGGCGTGGAAGAGCGACACGCGCTCAACTCCCTCCGTGTGATTTCTTGGCTCCGCATCCCAGTCGACAACTCGGCTGTAGCCTTCCGAGGAATGAGGCAGCTCGCTTGAGTACTCTTGCTGCACCTTCTGGAACACATCGCGCCGGCTGAAGGGCATTTCGAACGCGATGATTTCGGCTGTGCACAGCGAGTCGTTGCTGTCGCGCAGCTGCTGAGAAACCTGCTCGGTGATTTTCAAGTCTTTTGTTTTCAGAAGCATGTCTTTGGCGTTCTGCAGAGCAAACTTCTGCGCGAAAAGAGAAGTGGCGACAAGCGCCAGCAAAGTGATTGTAAGGATTCTTTTTTTCATAATACGTAAGTTATAGTGTTGTTTTCCTGTTCTATCATCCGCATCGCTACATCTTCCACAATCATCTGGAGGAGTTCCTGCTCCATCATGTCGGCATCTGTCGACGCAGCATCGGAGGTGCTCTTCGCTGCGGAGCTCTCTGTCGACGCCAGCGAGGAAGGAGCCTTCGTGTCGAGATGTCCTATCAGGAAGACGACTCCGACAATCGTTGCAGCTACAGCGAGAGCCTCCGCCCAGCGCCTTCTTTGTCGTCTCCGCGCGCCTGCCTGTCGTTGCGAGGGGGCCTCGCCCGAAGCCATCAGCCTGTCGTACTCTTCGGCTCCGGGCGTCAGCTCTTCTATCATGCTCCGATAGAGAAATTCATCGGTTCTGTCTCGTCGTTTCATTCTTCTTCCTTATTCTTTAGATATGTTTTCAGTTTCTTCTTTGCCATACTGAGCATGCTCTGCACGGAAGCGTGCGGGATGCCCGTTCGACTGGCTATCTCACGGGTTGACTGTTCGTCGTCGTAGCGCATGCGGAGGAGCTGTTGCTCGCGCTTCTGCAGCTGGGCGACGGCCTTGTCGAAGGCTTCACGCCGTTCCTGCGCCACGAGGGATGCATCCGCTTCGTCGCCGTCGGAGGCTATCTGCAGGGGAGGTCCCTCGTCCAAAAGCACCGTTTGCTCCTTCCTGCGGTAGAGCTCGACACACTCGTTCTTTGCCGTCATCACTGCAAGCGCCTCCAGGTTCCTGTCAGCCGACAGCCTTTGGCAGCGCTGCCACAGCTTGGCGAGAGCTTCCTGAACGGCGTCTTCGGCATCCTCCGCGTTGCCGAAGAAACGGCGTGCTACGGAGAGCATGCGACGCCGCAAGCGCGGAAGGTGGCGTTCAAATTCTTCCTGTGTCATACTCTATATACGTTCAAAGCGGCAGATTCTTAAGTCGGCACTACGATTTTTTTGCATATTATTCATTTTCGGCAACGTTTTTTCCCCTCTCAGAAAAGGGCCTCCACACGCCTTTCTGAGCAGGCAAAATTATGAAGAAAGAAAAAAAATTTTTCCCTTCTCGAAAAATTTTTTTCGACAAAGAAAAAATCGCGGGGAAGAAAGAATTGGGGCGGAACGACAAAAAAATTGAATAAAACGGTTGAATTCTTCGGATAAACCGTATATTTGTGGCAGATTTTCTAAACGAACAGGAGGATATGGATATGGATTACAAGAGAAAGGACGAACATTTCGACCGCGAGAGAGACATTGTCTTCACCCAAGCCGTACGAGCCGGGAAGCGCATCTACTACCTCGACGTGAAGCGCGGCAAAAACGACGACCTGTTCCTCTCCATCACTGAGAGCAAGAAGATTGCTGTCGAGGGGGGCGAGGGAGCACAGTTCAACTTCGAGAAACACAAGATTTTCCTTTATAAAGAAGACTTCAGCAAGTTCATAACCGCGCTGAGCAACGCTATCCGCTTCATCCACGAGCAGCAGCCCGCCGAAGACGACGAAGCCGAGACACCGCTGCCCGATGTAGTCGAGACGCTTGCCGAAGCACCCGCCGAGCCCGACGAGAGTCCCGCTCCTGACGAGAGCGCTGCCGACGACGAGCTGACGCTGAAAGAGGAAATCGACTTAAAAATAGACTTTTGAGAAAAAAGTTCGCGCAAAACTTTCGCATTCAAAAAAACTGACGTACCTTTGCGCCCACTTTGCGAAAAGCATTGCACTCAGAGAAGGTGTGATGGCGAATTAAGCAAACAACTTAATTTAGAGTAACACTTAAAAAGAAAAGAAAATGAAGACATTCCAACTTTCAGGAACCTCTCGTCAAGAGGTAGGAAAAAAGAGTTCACGCGAGTTGCGCAAGCAAGACCTCATCCCGTGCGTAATGTACGGACAGGAGAAGGCTGAGGACGGCAAGCCCGTAGCCCTTCACTTCACCGTGAAGAAGGACGACATCCGCAAGCTCGTCTACACCCCCGACATCTTCGTCGTTGACCTCACCATCGACGGCAAGCTGCACAACGCCATCCTTCAGGAGCTCCAGTTCCATCCCGTGAAGGACAACGTCCTGCACATCGACTTTCTGGAGATCAACGAGGCTAAGCCCATCGTTATGGCTGTTCCCGTACAGCTCACAGGACTCGCAGTCGGCGTGAAGGCCGGCGGTAAGCTCGAGCAGATCTCACGCCGCGTGAAGGTGAAGGCCCTCTACAGCGACATACCCGAGCGCCTCGTTGTTGACGTCACCAACCTTGCTCTCGGTAAGAGCATCAAGGTTTCAGACCTCTCCTTCGAAGGACTCGAGATGGTTAGCCCTGCCGACAGCGTCGTTTGCGGCGTAATGACCACACGCACCTCACGCGAGACAACTGCCGAAGAAGGCACCGAAGGCGAAGAGGCAGCTGCTGCCGAATAACCTTCCACAAGGATGAAGTACCTGATTGTTGGTTTGGGGAACCCGGGCGACGAGTACCAGGATACCCGACATAACATAGGTTTCAGAGTATTGGACGCCTTCGCCAAGGCGTCCAATATCGTTTTTCAAGACCGGCGCTACGGCTTCGTTGCCGAGACGTCGGTCAAGAACTGTCAGCTCGTCCTCCTCAAGCCCACTACCTACATGAATCTGAGCGGCAACGCCGTGCGCTACTGGATGAACAAGGAGAAGATCGAGCCCGAGCGTCTGCTCATCGTCGCCGACGACCTCTCCCTGCCTCTCGGCACCCTTCGCCTGAAGGGGAAAGGCGGAGCAGGAGGACACAACGGGCTGGGACACATCGAGCAGATCCTCTGCTCGCAGCAGTACGCCCGTCTGCGCGTCGGCATCGGCAACGACTTCCCGCGCGGAGCACAGGTCGACTTCGTCCTCAGCTCGTTCAGCCCCGACGACGAGGCTGTCATCGAGAGCCAGATCCCTACCGCTATCGAGATCATCAAGTCGTTCTGCCTCGCAGGACTTGACTTCACGATGAATCACTTCAACAAACGCAAGCCTCAGCTGCCAGCAGCCGAGCCGCAAGCGGAAAGCTGACACCCTGCCCTATGGAAGCACGCATCGACAAATGGCTCTGGGCCGTACGGCTCTACAAGACACGCTCTATGGCAACCGACGCCTGCCGGAAGGGGCAGATCACGATGAACGGCCTCACGGTGAAGCCGTCGAAAGTCATCAAGGAAGGCGACATCATCAGCGTGCGCAAGCCGCCCGTCACCTATACGTTCAAGGTCCTTCAGGCCATCGAGAACCGCGTAGGGGCCAAGCTCGTGCCCGAGATGCTGGAGAACCTCACGCCCAAGGAGCAGTACGACATCCTTGAGATGAACCGCATCAGCGGCTTCGTCAACCGCGCCCGCGGAACAGGGCGCCCCACGAAGAAAGACCGCCGCGAGCTCGACGAGTTCCAGGCCGACACGCCCTTCTTCTTCGACGACCTCAGCCCCTTCGACGACGACGAGTAGCCCTTCGCCCCACACCTCAACCCTCCTCCTCTCTCCCATGAAAACGACTCCCCGCTCCCTCCTCCTCCTTCTGGCGCTGACGCTCCTCTGCGCCTGCGAGCATCTGCAGGTGCCCGCCGACGACTTCTTTGAGGACGACACCATCACGCCCGACTCGCTCGTGGCGGAGTTTCCCGACCAGCCCTTCACCATTGTCACCCCTGCCGACACCCTTGCCTTCGCCTCCATGCAGAAAGAGCTGGAGCCTCTGAGCTCGTGGAGCTACGACGTCGAGGGCATCTACTGCTCTCCTGCGACAGGGAAGCCTCTCTTCGCGGCGTTCACCACCCGCCAGTACCGCGTGCATCACTTCTACGACAAGGAGTTCGGCAACCTGTTCAACCGCCTGCAGGCGTGCCTGCCCCAGTATCAGGTACGCGTCCTCCGCTCCAACGAGGCCACGCACCATTGGCTCGTCGAGGCTACCAACGACCGCACCCCCTCGACCTACTATTCCTACGACACCGACTCCGATGCCGTCGCCCTCATCCACGCTCCTTCCCAGGCGCGGCTTGTCAGACGTCTGGCGCACGTCCGTCCCCTCACCTTCACGGCACGCGACGGGCAGCGCATTGATGCCTACCTCACCCTTCCTCATCATCTGGAGCCCGAGAAAGCACGCAACCTTCCCTTCGTTCTCCTCACCCGTGCCGACAGCACGCGGCACTACTGGCAGTACGACCCCTTTGCGCAGTTCTACGCCTCGCGCGGATGTGCTGTCGTGCAGGTCAACGCGCGCGGCTCCGAGGGCTACGGCCAGGAGTTCCTCTCCGCTGCCTCCCAGCGCCAGGACGACATCGATGATGCGCTCTCCTGGCTCCAGTCGCAGGGCATCATCAACCCGCAGAGAAAGGCTGTCCACCCCTCGGAAGAGACCGACGGCAAGGATGTTGCCGCCCGGGTGGCCTATTGCGAGGAGATCCTCCGCTCCATCAAGTAACGAAGCCCCTCCGTCATCATGAGAAGCCCCTTCTGCCGACTCCTCACCGTCGTTGCCCTCGTGCTGTGCTGCTCCTCCCTCCTGGCGCAGGAGTCCCTCCCGCAGCCCGTCTTCAGCCAGCGGCACGGGCTCTTCACGCAGGGCTTCTCCCTCCGCATCGAGTGCGATGCCCCCGGCGCCCGCATCTTCTACACCACCGACGGCTCCCTCCCCTCCGCCCAGTCCACGCCCTACACGAAAGAGCTTGACATCCGGCACACCACCGTGCTGCGCGCCGTAGCCGTCGAGGGCGACAGCAGCAGCGCCGTCACCACCGCCTCGTACCTCTTCGTCGACGACATCCTCTCCCAGAGCCAGCCCGCAGGGTATCCCTCCGAGTGGGGCCCCTACGCCACCATCAGCGGCAACGCCCAGGCCGACTACGAGATGGACCCTGAGATTGTCTCCGCCGAGCGCGACGACATCGTCCGGGGGCTCCTCCAGCTGCCCGTCGTCTCCCTCGCTACCGACAAGGACCACTTCTTCAGCAAGGAGAAGGACGACGCGAAGGGCGGCATCTACATCTACACCGGCGCCCCCGCAGGCAGCGGCTACGGGCGCGGCTGGGAGCGCCCCGTCTCCTTCGAGTTCTTCGGCGGGGAAGAAGAGCACGACCTGCAGGTCGACTGCGGCGTGAAGCTGCACGGAGGGCACAGCCGCCTGCCCGAGAAGAGCCCCAAGCATAGCCTGCGCCTCGTCTTCCGCGACGCGTTCGGCCCGGGCAAGCTCCACTATCCCGTCTTCGGCACCGACGAGCCCAAGAAGTTCAACGCCCTCATCCTCCGCACGGCGTTCTGCAACTCGTGGCACCATCAGGAGGGCGCCCAGCGCGCTATCGCCCAGTACACGCGCGACATGTGGGCACGCACCGTGCAGAAGCAGATGGGCTGGCAGAGCAGCAACGGACGGTTCGCCCACGTCTTCATCAACGGCCTCTACTGGGGCATGTACTGCATCTCCGAGCGCATCGACGACGACTTCTGCGACGTCCACTACTGGGGTGCCAAGGACGACTTCGACGTCATCAAGGTCGAGGAGTACGGCGCCAAGCATGTCGTCATCGCAGGCAACGGCACGATGGACAAGTGGAATGAGATGCTCACCCTCGTCGACAGCACCGCCTGGTACATCGCCAACGGCAAGCACTACAACACCTCCAACCGCGCCTACCTCAAGATGCAGGGCCTCGACGCCCGCCAGCAGAGCGACGACACCCTCGAGCCCCTCTTCGACGCGGACAACTTCATCGACTACATGATCATCAACCAGTACGGCGGCAACACCGACTGGGACAAGCACAACTGGCTCGCCGTGCGCAACCGCGAGAACCCCTACATGGGCTTCCAGTTCCTCTGCTGGGACAGCGAGCACATCCTCAAGAGCACCGACGGCAACGTCCTCAGCTACAACAACGCGGGCTGCCCCACCGACATCTTCAACAAGCTCATCACCAACAAGTTGTTCCTCCGCAGGTACGTCGACCGCGTCTACCGGCACTGCTTCAACGACGGCCTCCTCACCCCCTCACGCGCCGTTGCCGTGTGGGACAGCCTCTACCTCCGCATCGACGGCGCCCTCCACTGCGAGTCGGCACGCTGGGGCGACTACCGGCGCGACGTGCACCGCTACAACAAGAGCCCCTACGAGCTCTACACCGTCGCCAATCAGTTCGCCCAGGAGCGCACACGCATGCTCACCGAGCAGTTCCCCCTCCGCACCGACGCCTTCATACGCCAGCTCAGGGACAAGAAATGGTTCCCCACCACCGACGCCCCCACCTTCGAGCTCAACGGGCACGACAGCTACACCCGCCTCCCGTCCGCCGGCGACACCCTGACGACCGACGACAGGCTCACCCTCTCCGCCCCCGCAGGCATCATCTACTACACCACCGACGGCACCGACCCCGCCACGTGGCTCGGCACCTCCGCGGGAACCATCACCCCCTCCGCCATCCGCTACGACGGCGAGGACATCATCGCGCAGATACCCACAGCCGACGTCCCCGCCGTGCCCTTCACGCTGAAGGCCATCTGCCTCAACGGCACCGACTGGAGCCCCCTGCACGAGTGCCGCTTCGTCCTCCGCGGCAACGAGCCCGACGCCATCGACGCTCCCGCGCGCCACGACACCCCGCACGTCATCACCGACCTCTTCGGGCGCACCATCCCCGCCTCCGACCCCACGCAGCTTCCTCCCGGCCTCTACATCATCCAAGGCAAGAAACAGATTATCCGCTGAAGGGTGAAAGGGCCAAGGGCTAAAAGCTAAAAGGTGAAAAGCTCAGAGTGAAGAGTGATTTTTCAAGAAACCCATAAAACCCTTCCCGAATGGAAGAAAAACACGCTTCGCCGAAAAACCATTTTTGACGAACACGGATTACTCGGATGGTCACGGATTGACGGATGCAGAAGGGTGTTCAGCACAGATGTCGTTTAAGCCATCGGGTACCGATGGGGAGTCGGCATGCTGCAGGGCAAAGCCAGGCTTGCATGAGCTCAGCCATGCAGGAGGCAGACAGTACGAAGTGCGGCAAACGACAGACGGGCTGCGTTGTGTTAGATTTTTGAACCGATTTTTGTAAGATTTCCACCTCCAAAGGAGGTGCCGTAATTAATTCGTGTTCATTCGTGCAATCCGTGTTCGTTCATCAAAAAACGGTTTTTTTTTCTTTCATCGGGAAAGCCTTATCGATGAAAGGGTTTTTTATGTTTTGGTTGAAAATCGTTTCCCGTTATCGTTAAGGTTATCGTTATCGCCCCCTTCCCCCTACTAAAACAAAGCACCCTGCCTTGCGGCAGGATGCTGGCGCTTCATCGAGGACTTGAACCTAGGACCCCCTGATTAACAGTCAGGTGCTCTAACCAACTGAGCTAATGAAGCAGTATATGATGTCAATAAAGCTAGGCGCTTCATCGAGGACTTGAACCTAGGACCCCCTGATTAACAGTCAGGTGCTCTAACCAACTGAGCTAATGAAGCAGTACTCCTCTTTCGAAAAGCGCGGCAAAGATAATGCAACTCTCGCAATCCGCCAAGCATTCAACCGATTTTTTTCAATCTTTTTGCCAGAACGCCCCTTTTCCCCCCTCATCAGCGCCTCTGCAAGGAATGCTGGAAAGACAAATATAATGATCCCTCAATGTGGAGTGTCGACAAAGATCCCCATTAAAGGAACAACGTTCTTGCGTATATTACATAGCTATCAGTTTCTGTGTGCGACATTCCCCATTGCTTATCAATTTTACAATCAGCAGTTGATGAGGATTGCAGTTCACGTCAACTATCGCATGAATGCCGTCAGTATTCTCAACTGTCTGACGGGCAAAAATCTTACCTGATATATCGCTCACAACGATAGCACCCGTCTTTCCAAGCTTCGAGGACTGGCAGTCTATGTATATCATTCCATCACGATAAACGCAGGTAAACGACTCCGTATCAGACGTGCTTGTGATATCCGTAGTATCCAACGGTTTCTTACCCACACGCAACTGACCGGTTGCAGAATCCTTGTAGAAGTAGGTGACGTTTTGTGCGCTCCATACCTCCGCTGAGTTCTTATACTGCACGTGAAATGCATGCTGTCCCTCACTATAGTCATTTGGATTGAGCGTGTAGCTGCGGATAACAACACTTTGCGGTAAGAAGCTTCCACCAACATAATCGGCCTGCTCGTCCAACCAGAATTCCTCCGATACTACCGTGACGTCTGTCTGCTGATTATACCTTTGCGTTA
This sequence comes from Bacteroidaceae bacterium, assembly GCA_017615125.1. Taxonomy (GTDB): domain Bacteria; phylum Bacteroidota; class Bacteroidia; order Bacteroidales; family Bacteroidaceae; genus UBA1189. The sequence goes on along the minus strand of JAGAAS010000079.1, from coordinate 6,296 downwards.
CCAGAATGGGCACTTCATATACCACACCTTCATCAAAGCCGTTGCCTGTGGTGATACGATAGTGAAGACGATGCATACCAGCCGATGCATAGGAGAAATCAAGCGAAGACAAGAAATATGTGGTGGAGAAGTCAGGAAAGTTCCCATATCCAGCCCCGAACTTCCCAGCAATCACATGACGGCCTTTCTCATAGTCGTCGTCAAGCCAGTAGGTGAGCTGTGTGTTCCCGCCTATCGGTAGCCTCATGACGTATGCAGTATAGATGGGACTATATTGACTGCCGTAGGCGGCAACACGCATGCTGAGCCTATGGAAGCCTAAAGGGAAAGAAGAGACATTCGTCATATCGAGTTCCAACTTCTGAACATCACCCGATAAAATGTTAATGGGAAAAGAAGCTTTTCTCGTAATGTTATCGTCAAACCAATACTCGAGCACAGATTCGCCCGTGCCGCTTGGCAACTTCATCACTAAGTCTGTATAGACAGGACTATAATAACCACCATATGCAGCAACGCGCATGCTTAGCTGATGAATGCCAAGCGGAAAGACAGAAGCATCGCTAAGGTCGAGCTCCAGCATTTGGTTCTCTCCCTTCTCTATATCGATAGTCGTAGCACCGCGTTTATCCACATCTTTGTCGAACCAGTATTCCAGTTTCGAATCAGAGGAGGAAGCAGCAAACTTGATGAAGGAAGAAGAACTGACGGGACTGTAATAACCGTCCGATGACTTCGCACGGATATAGAGCGTGTGAAATCCGTCTGTCAAGTCGGTACAGTTGAGTCCAGTCTTGATGGTTCCTGCTGCCATCGGCATGGGCACCAGCTTAGGATCAGAATAACTGTCGAACCAGTATTCCAACCCAGCCTGTGCCCTTGCAGCCATCGTGCATAGCAACAGCAGCGATAAACCTATCAATCTGGGGGATGGATGTATTCTATTCATACCACAAAGATTTACTCATAGGATGCACATCACTGAGCCTTTACCGTTACCTCAATCTTAAGTTTTCCCGTCCCATCTGTCTGTTCTGCCACTTTCTTAGATACGATGCGTGGGATGGGAGCAAGTGCCTCATTCGTAAAGCCAGTACCGCCATAGATACCGATTTTTCCGTCATATTGCTTATAGTCTCCCGTCAAATGGAAATTAGAATTCAATGAAATACTCCCCTGATTGTATTTCTCAAAAACAATATTCCAATCGGTTTCACCTCCAATATCAACGCCATTATCACCCCATTCACCTCCTTTTGTCATATTATGGGAACCTGTGTTGTTTGAACCACCGACATAGGCACTTGGAATAGCACCTGTATAATATGTATTATGATGTCCTGTAGCTACAATTATGTTGCCTGTAATAATTGAATTGTCAGCGTATAGAGCATGACTACGATATCTGTCAATTTCAACAGACTTTAAGAATATATTATTAAGAATGTCACATCCGTTTACATCCACGACAGCAGAACAAATACAATTGGATAGCTTCCCGTTTGCTCCAGCAAATCGAGATAAATTTCTTAAGTAGCACTGATTAACATATGTACCCGTACACGTGCTGTTTTTTATTTGTATACTATTGATATTGCAATGTCGTACAACAATATTATCAATGGAGTCTTCGCTTAGATTGATATTTCCCGATACATACATCCCAATAACAGCACTTCCCGATGAGCCTTTGACAAAATTGAGATTGCCGGCTATCACTGTGGCTCCATCGACGTTGTCAGTATCACCTCGGTGGCTGACGCCCATCAAGGTAATACGCTTGTCTATCTTTGTTTCACCTTTTATTTGGAATCCTCCGCCAGGCAGATAAACGACGCTGCCGTTGGTAGCACCTGCGACGGCATCGTCCAACGTCTGGTATATCGTTGTTTCGTTACTCGGGCTAACCACAGCGATGTTTTGAGCCCAGACTGTGAAGGTTGCTAGGAATGCAACCGCTAATAATAGATTTCTTTTCATACTGGTATTGTTTTATAAGTTAGATTATTCGATTGATTTGATTATTATCTGGAAGATGCACGGCTGATAGTGCTGATGATAAGCCCGTTCTCGTGCTTTTCAACAGGCTGAGCCTTTGAAGAGGATGTCGACTTCCTTTCGGGTGCCTGCTGAGGTGGAAGGTATGTTGACGGATGTAGTACAGGCCTGATGGTACGTCCTTGGCAACGATAATAGTCGTATTGCGATGGTTGTTTTCCATTTGCCTTGCTGACATGCATGAGCCAGGCATCGTCAGGACTGGAGGCATCAAGTGTTGACGACCAGTAGTAGCAGTCGCTGCCCCCATCTATGAGGTTATATCCGCTTCGGTATCCGGCGAAAGGCAGAACGATGGAGTTGGCATTTACCTTGCTGTGAACCAACACGCCAATGTCACCAAAGCACGACCAAGTGCAGTTGTTGATGAGTTCATCCCAATCTTCTTTGGTTGGTATAGCGTAGTAGTAGCCACAGCCCTGCTTCATGATGTCATCATCGGCATCGATCTGCGTCCTGTTGTCCACCTGTCCGTAAGTGCTCTTTGTACAGTATTTTGTTAGCGTGTTGTTGGACCCTCGGCTGTAACGGTAGTTTTTCCACGAAAAGGTTGTTTTTCCATCGTCAAAGCCTGTCGTTTCTGCCCAAGCGAAGTAGTTTCCTGTATCTATTGCTTGGATAGCGCCTACATTGGTTGTTGCCCAAAGGGTTCCTGAAGGCAATCCGAGGTCGATCATCTCGGGCGGCTCCATCTTGGCTCGCCATACGAGAGGTGCGAATTCACTAAATGCGAGTATGTAGGATGGATTATCGCTGTCTCTGGCTACGATGCGGAAGAAGACCTTCATTGCATTGCGAGCTTCGGGTGAGTCGCTGATGCGGTAGTCACATTGTTTCGAGGCGATATCCTTCAGCACCGTTGTCTGGCTTACTTGTCCGCTTGTTTCACTCATCAGTTCCAAGTCATATACATATTCACCATATCGTTTCCCCTGGAATGTCTCCCACTCAAAATGTACTGTTACATCAGACGTTAGATACGTCATCGTGGGTTCCTTTACATAGATGTATGGCTTGTCGATCTTGTCGAGTACAAAGGTCTCTTTCATCTTGGAATTCTTAAGCCCTTGTATAGCTCCGAAGAAATCCACCCCGCTCTCGGCAATATCCATCCACTTGTATATGAAGTTCACGCTTCCCAGCCATTTGTTGGCCTCTTTTTTGAATGTTTTTCTGAATTCCTCTGAGGTAGCTTTATTACCTGAATACTTCTTGTATATGTTGTAAATCAGATTGACATAGGTGCGCTTTGATTCTCGATATTTTTCTTTGTCTTCTTCGCTTGCATTTTTGTCGAGAACGAGCTCGTCAGGAATCTTTTTCATTTCATTCCAAAGGAACTTTGCAAGTTGTTTGGCTATGGCCTTGAAATCGCGTTTATCGAAATTCTTCGCCAGTTCCTTCACATTATCGAAGTCAGAATTGAATTCGTTGAACAATTTCATGACAAGCGCCCATTCGGGATATTTTCGGCTACCGTATCGGAAGTCGAACTTATAATTGGTATTGTAAATCTCGTCAGCCTTCTTAATACCTGTTATTGTTTTCCAGAAGGGCTCTATATAATCATGGTAGCCACTTGTAAGTAACACCAGAATAAGCCTTACCTGCTCCTCTTGAGGCATGTCCAGAAACGAAGTTCCGTCGGGTATACCCATGCCATAGACATTGACGAAGATCTTATCGAAGTCGTTGAATGGCACTTCTATATTGCCGCTTTCAGCTTCAAAGACAGAAGATTCTTTTCCTATGCCCCAAATATAAGCATCCCAGCCGTCGCCAACCATATCGATATAGTCGCTGTTGACGGCTTCGAGGACATAAGGCAGATGAAAGCGTGCCAATTGTCCAAGTGCAGGATACATTTGGATGTATTTGTCTTCGAGATATATGAGATATTCTCTTTGAATTTCAAGGAACTCAAGGTCCTCGAGATCCAATTCCAGATTCAATGATTCGCTATCAAGGCCAAGGGCTTCGAATTTATCGATCCATTCCCTGTAGGTCTTTTCCTTTAAATCCTCCGTTATCTGATAGGCTTTTTTGACTTTTTCTATGCATTCGTCAAGAAGAGACTCCAACATTTCTCTCACCGTGGGCGATGCCTCCTCCTGCCCAACGACGACGAGATTCGTTTCATTCATCTTCACTCTTTGGAGATAGGCATGTATCGTCCTGCGGAAATCGTTATGCAGACGGAATGTAGCCGAATATGGTGTGGTGTTGACGTGCGTGAGTGACACTCCGCTGAACCTCAAATCACGGCTGTCGCTGGTTGCGGAAATCAGTTCGGTGAAGATAGGAAGAAGGTTAAGGTTGTTGTAATCGGGCGGCAACCCTCTGGTCTTTCCTTCATAGAAAGCCTTTCTTACCTGAGAAACAAAACTTGGGAACGACGACAACCCTCGTATGATTTCCACAGCATTGTTATACTCGGTCAGATTACTTGTTTGTAATTCAGGCGTGCGCATCAAGAGAGCAATAGCCTGCTGCTCAAACGAGAATTCAGGCGTTTTCCCTGGAAGGGATATCGTTTCGAGATAAGGATTGTCGTTATCATCGGTCAGATAATGGGTCTGGAGTCCTGAAGGCGAGACATATGCAGTAACTGGAAAACTATAGTATGTGGCATTTCTTCGCCGTACTTTTCTTAGTCCTGGCGCTGTTGTCGCTTTCTGAATGGGATACTCTCCATTGAAATTGGCTATCTTGAAACCGTCGAACATATCTTCTATCGGCTCATCTTCCGGCAAAACAATGTCGAATTCCATTTCAACAGGCGGCAGGAATACTTCTTCCTCAGGCAAATCGGTAGCGATGCCTTCTCCTAGAACTGTCAAGCTCAACAATCCTTTATCCACTGCACTTGACAACACAGGTAAGCTTCCCGTATAGCGCTTGGTAGAGGTTGGTCTGAAAAAAAGATCAAGACTAAGCGACTGGCCAGCAGCTATCGTAATCTCCTTGCCTGACCATTTTGCCCCAAAGATGCCGTCGGCAAGAATCATATATGTTTCGGGATATCTACCTGTATTTGTAACAGTTATCGTATTGGACTTACTATTACCTATTGCCACTTTGCCAAAGTCCAAGGAAGAGGTAGAAAAACGAAGGGTAGGAGCCATGTACCACGCGCTATCAATCACCTCCACTGGCAGGGTGCGATAGATCCCTTCGAACCAGATTGTCTGGTTGCCGTTTTGGCAAGTAATACTATCAATATGTGAAGCTTCAATGTCGAGTGTTTCTCCTGTGGCAAGGAAGAAGCGCACCATATTCCTCTGACCGTCATCAGCCCAGATGTGAGTATGAACAGACAACAAAGCCGAGGTAATCCAAGTTAAAAAAATTAGCCTTCTCATCGAATACTGATTTTATAGGTTACATCATCGACATTTATCAAATATTGCTTCGCCCCGAATGACGTTAGTGAGATAGATGCAGGTTTGCCTTTCTCAACTGAGAAGTCCTTGACAACTAAACCGTTCATCAGCACAACCCTTACGTGCATATCCTTATCGGAGGGCTGAAAGGTGATGGTCTCTCCATTACTCTTAAACGGTCTCTCTTTCACAGATGATATGTCTTTGATACGATTGCCTAGGTCGCTGTTCAAATAAGTCGTTTTCTTTATGGCTTGAAAAGCATATTTCACCGTGGTCAACGATCCTATGACAACCGTGTCGCCTTCGATTGTAATCTTAGGCTCTTCGGCCAAGCGGAACAGGACCTGAGAACCGTCCTTTTGCCACACAACGAGACACGGCTCTTCCGACATAAGATCATCGTCTGCCTGCTGAGCGATTATATTCTTTGCTGACATGAATGCAATCGCAAAGAAAAAGAAAAGAATTTTTCTTTTCATGGTAATTATGTTTTTGTTGGTTGTTGTTCGTGGTCTGAGATAGGAGGCAGAACTTACGCGCCGCAATCCTCTCTTTTCTATGCAAAGATATGAAAATCATTTGGAATGTGCAAATTTTTCAGCCATTTTTTTCGTGTCTTCCTCAACTTTTTTCGATGTTTTCCGCTTTGCGGCAAACGGCCCGCTCAGCCGATGCTCGTAGACGCTCTGTTTCCTCTCGCGGAAACGGGGATTTTTGCCTGATTGCCCCAAGAATCTGACCCTCAGCGCGATAAAAGAAAGTGGGAAAAAAGTGGGAAAAAAGTCCGTTTTTCGTTTGGAGATATCACGCCTTTTTCGTACCTTTGCAGAAGTCCAGTGGGACTAAATTCGG
>JAGAAS010000078.1 GCA_017615125.1 Bacteroidaceae bacterium | reverse complement strand
TCCCCGCAGGGGAGGGCGACTTCGAATCGACGGTTCGTATCTTCTACCCGCCGCCCTGCAGTGACTGCTCCGGGAATCTTCCCGGCGCGCACGCGGACGGCAGCTTTCTTGTACTACTTGTCTGTATGGAAATCGTTTCAAAGATCGTGCTTTCTCATCGAGAAATCGTGTGTTCCTCTCAAAAGCGGGTGCAAAGGTAGAGCGAAATTTTTGTACCGCCAAACTTTTTAGTGACTTTTTTTGCTGTTTTTTGAAAAAATTTTTGGCTGATTTTGCTACTGTTTGTCTATCAAAGCGTTACGAAATTACGATTTTTCATCGTTTTTGCCGATTTTGGGAGGATGAGGGCAAAATGGGCGGTTTTTCGAAGAAATCGGGTGCGGCGGACAATGGATTTCGTGATATGTATTATATATAATAAGGAGTGATGGCCGAGGGGGATGGTAATCTGGAGGGAGGGGACGGCTTTTCGTCGGGAGAAAAATATGTTTTTGCGGGATTGGCGCGCGGATTTGAAAAAATTTGTCTACCTTTGGGGCGTTTTTGTTTCAAATTGTAAGTTTCAGGATGAAAAAAGAGTTAAAGCGCGAGACGCTGTGCGTCCAGGCCGGCTGGGCGCCGAAGAATGGTGAGCCGAGGGTTTTGCCTATCTATCAGAGCACTACGTTCAAGTATGACGACAGCGACGAGATGGGCAAGTTGTTTGACCTGGAGAAGGCGGGGTACTTCTACTCGCGCCTGCAGAACCCGACGTGCGACGTGGTGGCAAGCAAGATTGCGGCGCTGGAAGGGGGCGTGGCCGGGATGCTTACGTCGAGCGGCCAGGCGGCAAACTTCTACGCGGTGTTCAACGTGTGCGAGGCGGGGAGCCACCTGGTGAGCACGGCGGCCATTTACGGCGGGACGTACAACCTGTTCGGCGTGACGCTCAGGAAGATGGGCGTGGAGGTGACGTTTGTGGACCAGAATGCCTCGGAGGAGGAGCTGGAGCGGGCGTTCCGTCCCAACACGCGCTGCGTCTTCGGCGAGACAATATCCAATCCCGGCTGCGAGGTGCTTGATATAGAGAAGTTTGCGCGCCTTGCCCACCGCCACGGCGTGCCCCTCATCGTGGACAACACGTTTGCCACGCCGGTGAACTGCAGGCCCTTCGAGTGGGGGGCGGACATCGTGACGCACTCGACGACGAAGTATATGGACGGGCACGCAGGGACCGTGGGCGGCGCCATTGTCGACAGCGGCAACTTCCCCTGGGAGGAGCACGCGGAGCTGTTCCCCGGGCTGTGCACGCCCGACGAGTCGTACCACGGGCTGACGTACACGAAGGCGTTTGGAAAACTCGCGTTCATCACGAAGGCAACGGCCCAGCTGATGCGAGACCTCGGCTGCGCGCAGTCGCCGCAGAGCGCCTACTACATCAACCTGGGGCTGGAGACGCTCCATCTGCGCATGCAGCGCCACTGCGAGAACGCGCAGCGCGTTGCCGAGTGGCTCGAGGCGAACGACAAGGTGGCGTGGGTGAGATACTCCGGCTTGCCGAGCAGTCCCTACCACGCGCTGGCGCAGAAGTACCTGCCGAAGGGCTCCTGCGGCGTCATCGCCTTCGGGCTCAAGGGCACGCGCGACGATGCCGTCCGCTTCATGGACCGGCTCAAGCTCATCGCCATCGTCACCCACGTGGCCGACGCGCGAAGCTGCGTGCTCCATCCGGCAAGCCATACGCACCGCCAGCTTAGCGACGAGCAGCTGCGCGAGGCCGGCATCGCACCCGACCTTATCCGCCTCTCCGTGGGCATTGAGCATGTCGACGACATCATCGAGGACATCCGCCAGGCGCTTGAGTAGCCATTGCGCAATGCGCTGGACTATTGTAAAGAGCATATAAAAAAGGCTCCGCCGTCAGTGCACGTACGGAGCCTCTTTGTATGGGTGACTTATTGGTCGATGTGTATGCGGCGGCAGTCTCTCGTGATGAACATCTCCTTTTCCTTGTTGACCGGGTCCTCGGGGTACGCGGTGGAGAACTCTATCGTGTTGCCCCGGACAATGCAGCTGTCGGTGCTGTAGATGTTCAGCAGGCGCGGGTCGGTGAGGACGAAGCGGTTGTCCTCTATCACCACGTTGCGGTTATACGCGCACTCCTCGCGGTCGTTTCTCGGCCCGCCGCCGGAAGCTATCACCGCCTGGCCCCACGTCCATGCCCCGTACATGCAGTCGGAGAAAGTGTTGTGGCGGATGGTTACATTGCGCGGGCCGGCCTGTTCATACCAGTAGTTGCCGTCTCCCTCAAACAGGATGGAGCTTCCGGCCGAGTGGAACCAGCAGTCTTCTATCACCATGCCTGCACGCGAGCCCAGCAGGAAGCCGCGCGCGCGGTTGTTGCCCAGACGGCAGCCCTTGATGAGTACTTCGGGCGCTATGACGGGCACTATCAGATTGCCTGCTTCAACACCCTCCAGGTTGCCTTCAATCTCGGCTTCCATCCACGACTCGTTGATCCGGCGCACTGCCTTGACCTTGCCGGTGGCTAAGGTAATCAAGTTCTTCTGACTCACAAGCTCCACGTCCATGCCGGGCTGCAAGAGCTCCTGGCCCACTTGCGCGCCGTTGCCGAACGTTACCATCAGCCGGTTGCCGGGAAGGATGCGCCTGATGGGGGCATAGATGCCGTGGATGTTCGTTGCATCGTCTATCTGGTTGAAGAAGTCGCAGTCCAACAGCCTCAGGTAGCCGCTGCAGTGGACGAAGTGCGTGGCGTCGGCCGTGATGCTGATGATGCGCTCCTTGCGCGGCGAGGGCACTACGTGAACCCTCCTGAGCTCAATGTCCTTCGAGAACTGCCCGATGACTCCCATGCCGCCGGCGTGCCAGATGTTCACGTCGGTGAGCGTAATCCCCTCCGACTGCGTGAGCACAAACGCCGGGCAATAACGGTTCGACGCGCCCATCACCATCACGTTGCCCACCGTGGCCTTGATGTTCCGCACCGTGAAGCGGACAATCCCGTCGGGCCGATGCTCCGCCGGCACGTTCTCGCCAGTCCAGTAGTCCACGGCCCTGTATGCCGGCTCGCGGCGGACAGCATCAAACTCCAGCATGTGCGACGACGGGTACTCCACGCCCTGCGCATCGTAGTAGTGGATTTTTCCATCCTCCACCCTGTAGGGATAATCGCTCGTGAAGCGCACGTCGATGTAGTCGTCTCCCACGCCTTCGATGCGGCCTTCCGAATGGAACGTGCGGTCGCAGTCAAGGTTGATGCCGCTTATCTTGATGTCCGAGCTGCGCTCTATGATGAAGGGCGTCATGAATCCGTGCATCACGATGGTGGCACTGTCACCCTTGATTTCAAATCCGTGCATGTCGCTCACATCCAGCAGGATACGCTTCAGCGAAGCATCGTTGTTGCTCACATACACATAGCGCTCGTAGGCAAACTCGGGGAACACGTTGTATGTCCCCGCGGGGATGACCAACGCCTTGGCCTTGTGAGATTTACAGTAATCCAGCGCATTGCGGAATGCCAGCGAGGCATCCCCGTCGACGGTCCCTTCCTCGAGGAAGTCGGTTAGCGACACTTCCTTCTCGGCCGGCTTGCACGCGGCGAGGAGGACAAGGCTGATAGTCAGCAGGTAGAATGTTCGTTTCATTGTAGATAATTTGATATGTATTGCATTGATTTTCATATATATAACTCCTCCCATCTGATCCCTTGCTCATGGTGCTTGTCGGTACGTGATGGCCAGAGGAGATGCGGGGGAGGCGATGGGGTCACGGCTCAAAGCTTGAAGGCGAGGCTGGCTGTCGACGAGGCTTTCATGGTGCGCGTCTGCGTCTTGCCGGTGCGCAGGTTGGTGACGGCAACCTTGAGCGAGGAGCCCTTGCGGGTGACGTCGATGTCGAAGTCGGCGCCGAAGGCTTTCACTCGGCGCAGCGCCATGTGCTCCCAGCCGTCGGCCATACGCGGCGAGAGCGTGAAGGAGCGCAGTCCCGTGGGCCGCAGGCCGAACATTCCCTCGATGATGGCGCGGCAATAGAGCCCGCTCTCGGCAGAAAGGTGCCGCTGCGAGCCTTCAGGCCACGCCTCGATGGGATAAGGCACGTGGCTGCCCAGGAGGCGCTGCGTGGAGTAGTGATGCATGAAACTGTTTGCAGTCTCGGTGTCGCCGGCAATGTAGATGCCGCGCAGCGAATACAAAGTGGAGCGGTCCCAGAAAGTCTCGCTGCCCTCTTCCGTCAGGAGCCCGTCGTCGGTCATAAGCGCCGGCGAGGTAAGAGCCTTGATGGTGCCGTCGGCTCTGTTCTCGAGCCCCACGATTAGAGGCATGCAAATCCACGAGCGGAGCTTCTCGTTGCCGTCGTAGTAACGATACGTATGAAATCCCTTCATGTCAGCGCCGAAGTAGTTCTCGATGGCATCGGCCAGTCTGTCGGCCCGCTGGGAATAGTTCTTGGCCACGGCGGCTCCCTCACCCAGCTCGCGGGCAAGCATAGCGGCGCTACGCAGGGCATCATAGTAAAGCGTGGATGTACAGAGGTTCGCATCGCCTGCAGGGAAGCGCCCTTCCAGTTCGTCACAGTCCGACGTCACTACGCCCTCGGCGTTCAGGTGCCGATTGCAATACTCGAGACACCACTTGACGAGCGGCCACAATTGCTTGGCCTCCGCAATGTCTCCCCTAGCCATGATATACCGGCATGCGCCATGCGCAATCATTGCAGCATCGCCGCGGTCGCCTGCTCCGTTCCAGATGTCCTTCCCCTCAGCGATGATGGAGCTTGGAATGGGCTCGTACGCGTCATTCATGAAGCGCGCGAAGTGGAGATAAGAGTTGAGGGCTGATGCATTGCCCTTCCAGTAGCCTGTGAAGGGGAAGAACGGGTTTACGTACTCGGCCTGGTCGTTTGCCCAGATGGCGGCATAGTACGACTCACCGCCCGGCGCGTGCATATAGCCGCCGCTGGTCTTGAAGATACTCTCCGAGGCGCGTATCTTGGCGAAGCGGAACTCGCGGTTGATGACCTCGTCGGGAGTCTCAAGCACCAGGCTGCCGTCCATCTCCTCCACGAAGGCCCGACGAGCGTCCAGCTCGGCTGCAACGTCCACCTGAATGGGTTCGTCCTTCTCGCGCCGCGCTTGAAATACCGCGCCGAACGTGACGACAGCTCCCGGCTGCACGATGTAGGTTCCGGCGCCCGTCAACGAGGACTCAACCACATAGGCGCCTTCCACGCCCTTCTCGGGCAAGGTGGTAAACGTCTGGGTGAATTCGGGGACGTACACGGTGAGCTGTCGCTGGCTCACGTTCGTCAGCGTATAGTGCTCCACCATCAAGGGCTTGTCCACCGAGGGTGCTATCTCGCGGCATATCACTATGGCAGGCTTCGCGCTGTTCCGACTTCCCGTCCCGATGTTGGGCGTTCCCACGGTGAATGAGCTGGCGACCTCGACAAGTCCGTTGATACGCACGTCAAGGACGTTCTCCCCGCCGAGCGAAAGTCCGTTCACGCTGATGAGCGAGGGCACGTCCACGCCCACGCGGTGCATGAGCGAGGCGTGCGTGTTGTTCGGCACGGTGCGGAGCATGGGAAACACCAGCGAGCGTTCCTCGCGGAAGGCGCCTTCCTCCGTCACGCCCCAGCGGAGGACGACCGCCATTTGCTCTCCGCTCATCTCGATGTGGTCGCTGTAGGGCACAGCACGCGCTTGCGCCTCCGCGCCACCGCCATCGCCGTCGAGCCTCAGCTGGATGCCGTTGTCCTCATCCGAAATATTCCAACACACTTGCGCAATGCTCCCCATGCACTGGAGAGCTAAAGCCATACAGATTAAAAAAGCCTTTTTCATAGCAATATCTTCATTATCATCGTTTTGTCAAGGTGTCAAGCGCACATTTTCCGTCACCGGCCGAGCGATTCCCTTCCACTAGTCGATGGGTTCGTGCCTCCGCCACACCGTGCGACTTATACCAGTTGCAAATATAGCAAGAGTTTCTTGATTACCAAAATAAATCCCGATTAGTTCCATCTTTCTCCTTTCCAGCGAAAGAAAACACCACATCCGGCCGCCATTCTCAGGCAACCGGATGCGTTCTTCAAAGGACAGGATGTGTCCTTCAGACTGCAATATGTGTTTTCCAGCCGGCAGGCTCTCCCCTCCCCGCCTTTTCCCTTTCCAGGAAGATGCTGAGCCGCCCTTACCGCAAGGTGCGCATGGCGTTGAGGACCGCCAGGACGGTTACTCCCACGTCGGCAAACACAGCCATCCACATGCCGGCGAGGCCGAAGGCTGCGAGCAAAAGGACGAGCACCTTGACGCCGATGGAGAACCAGACGTTCTCATTGGCGATGCGCAGCGTGCGCCTTGCCGAGCGGATGGCGACGGGAAGCTTCGACGGACGGTCGTCCATGATTACCACGTCGGCGGCTTCTATGGCCGCGTCGGAACCCAAGGCTCCCATGGCGATGCCCACGTCAGCGCGTGCCAGGACGGGCGCATCGTTGATGCCGTCGCCCACAAACGCCAGCGTCTGCCGGGCATCCTTCTCCGCCATCAGCCTCTCCACGCAGGCTACCTTGTCGGCGGGCAACAGTTCGGCATGCAGCTCGTCGATTCCCAGCCGCGCGGCCACCTGCTCTCCTACGGCCCGATGGTCTCCCGTGAGCATCACCGTGCGCCGTACACCCATCTCCTTCAGTTCGCTGACGGCCTGGACGGCATCGTCCTTCACATGGTCGGATATGTGGATATGCCCCACGTATTCACCGTCGATGGCCACGTGGCAAGTCGTCTCCCCTGCTGCCGTGCTGCACTCGTGCCACTGTGCTCCGACGGTCTCCATCAGTTTGCCGTTGCCCACGCACACTTGTTTCCCGTTCACACGCGCTTTCACGCCCTGCCCGGCCACTTCCTCAATCTGCTCCACGGCACATCCGTCGTCCTCATCGGGATAAGCCTCGCGCAGCGACAGAGCAATAGGATGATTGCTGTAACGCTCAACGTGCGCGGCCATGTGAAGAAGCTCCGTCGCCGTCAGTTCCTGCGGGTGGACGAGCCCGACTGAGAAGACACCCTCGGTGAGAGTTCCCGTCTTGTCGAAGACTGCAATCCCCACGCGGGCGAGCGCCTCAAGGTAGTTGGAGCCTTTTACAAGCACGCCTTTGCGTGATGCTCCTCCAATGCCCCCAAAGAAAGTGAGTGGCACCGATATGACTAATGCGCAGGGACAGGACACAACCAGGAAGGTAAGTGCTCGATAGAGCCACGTGGGCAAGGCTTGCAGATAGCCCGAGCCGCTGAAAAGAGGTGGAATGAAAGCGAGCGCAACGGCTGCAAAGACCACCACAGGCGTATAAACACGCGCAAAGCGGGTAATAAAACTCTCGCGACGCGATTTATGGTCGCCCGCGTTCTCTACAAGCTCCAGCACTTTCGAAACGGTTGACTCGCCGAACGGCTTTGTAACTCTCACGCGCAGCAGACCAGTCAGATTGACGCAGCCGGAGGCTACATCGTCGCCCACGTGTACTCCCCGCGGCATGCTCTCGCCCGTAAGCGCCACGGTGTTCAAGCTGGAATCGCCCTCCACGACTACTCCGTCGAGGGGGACTTTCTCTCCCGGCCGGATGACTATGGTCTCACCGACGCATACATCATCGGGGCCGACAGTTTGCTCCTCGCCCGCGCGTTCTACATGGGCCACATCGGGACGAATATCCATCAGCTCGGCAATTGACTTTCTGCTCCGCCCCTCGGCGATTGATTCAAAAAGCTCGCCAACCTGGAAGAAAAGCATGACGAAAACGGCCTCGGGATACTGCGTCTGCGCGCCGGGCAGGAACCCAATGCACAGGGCTCCGACGGTGGCTACAGCCATCAGGAAGTGTTCGTCAAACAGCTCGCCGCGGACTATCCCCTCGGCGGCTTCCCTGAGCGTGTCAAAGCCTACCACAAGATAGGGCACCAGATAAACAAGCAGCAGGGCCCATGCAGGGAGGTTGCACGTCTTTTCCACTGCCACCGCAGCGGCAAGCAGAAGGGCGCCGGCGGCTATCTTGACTATGGTCTCGCGCAGGCCTCCCTCCTCGTGGTGATGATGCTCGTGCGAGTGGTGCTGATGCTCATGCTCGTGGAATGTATTGTCGTGCAAGTGGGATGTGTTCTCGGCTGCGCAGAATGTATTATTCATCGTGTGATCTGTGCAACTACAGGAGGTGGAATGTACGTCTCTTTTTGCCATATTGCGGGATGATTTTTTCGTTTTCGCTGCAAAGATACGGGGCTTCTTTCGCAACCGGGTTGCAAAGTCAGCATCCGCCGCACTCCAGATGGAGGAGCATGGCGGATGGAGGGCTTGCGCCGTCGCAGACAGCAGCCTCGACGGGGCGCGGGGATTACTTGTAGAGATATCGCTTGATGGACATCTTGGGTGTCTTCAGGAACGGCTCAGCTTTGATTTCCACCTGCGCAAGCTGGCTGTACTTGGGCAGCACGGCATTGACGTTGCGCAGAATTACTTCCGAGAGGTCGGACTGATCCTCAGCGGTGAGGTTGGCTTCCTTGACGGCATCGGGGTCGAGATAGACGAGCGCAACGACTTTGTCGCCCCGGCCGACGGCAAGTGACTCGGCCACGTAAGGCTGAACGTTGATAATGGATTCTATCTCCTCGGGGTAGATGTTTTGACCGTTCGAGCTGAGAATCATGCTTTTACTGCGACCCTTGATGTAAACGTTCCCGGCCTCGTCGATAGTACCTATGTCGCCGGTATTAAACCATCCGTCGGGCGTGAAGGAGTTGCGCGTGGCCTCGTCATTCTTATAGTAGCCGCTGAAGATGTTTAATCCCTTGGCTTGTATTTCTCCCGGCACGGTGACGGGATCTTCAGAGTCAATGCGCAAGGAAACGAAGTCCATGGCTTTTCCGCACGAGCGCAGCTTGAACTCGCGCCAGTCGGAATAGGCAAGCAGCGGAGCGGCTTCAGTCATCCCGTAGCCTACTGTGAACTGCAGCTTCATGGCTCGGAAGAACTTCTCGACTTCTGGATTGACGGCGGCGCCGCCCATAATATAGTAACGGACTTTTCCTCCGAACGACTCGTTCACTGCCTTGCACATCTTGCCGTAAAGTATATTCTTTATGCCGGGAATGTGGAGAAGCACTTTCATTGCAGGCTTCTCGGCCACGGGTTTAAGCTTCTTGAAGTAGATTTTCTCAAAGACCATGGGCACGGCGATAAACATGTACGGCTGGACTTTTTGCATCGCGGCGGTAAGTACGCTCGGGCTGGGCGTGCGGCCAAGGAAGTAGACAGCGGTGCCTCCTCCGCAGAGCGGATATATCAGCTCGAAGGCCATGCCGAACATGTGCGCCATGGGGAGGATTGAGAGCAGCGAGTCGTCGGGAGTCGACGGGCACATTTTCTGGCCGTACGTGGTGTTGGCGGAAAAGCATTCGTAGCGCAGCATAACGCCCTTCGGGTCGCTGCTTGTTCCCGATGTGTAGTTGATTACGACGAGCTCCTTGTCGTTGTTCGTCGGATAGTTGACGTCAGCGATGCTGAAGCCGTGAGGATACTTCTCGGTGAAAAGACGGTCCAGAGCGCTGAAGATTTCTTCATCGCCGGGCTGCATGTAGAGCGGGCTGGCGTCGGCAACGGAGAGAACGCGCTTGGTGATGGGCATAAGTTCGATGCTGAGCTTCTGCCACATGTCGGGGTCGGTAAAAAGAGCGACGGCCTCTGAGTGAGTGACGAGCCGGCATATATTATCCGGCGTGAAGTCGGCAAGAATGGGCACGGCAACGGCCTCATACGTGTTCAGGGCCAGGAAAGTGACGGCCCAGCGTGCCTGATTGCGTGCGCTGATGGCCACTTTGTCGCCCTTTTGTATGCCCAGATGCTCGAAGAGCAGGTGAAGGCGAGCGATCTCTTTTGCAAGTTCGCCGAAGGTGATGCCTTTTTTGCCGTAGTCACACAAAGCCAGCTTGTCCCAGTGGGCAGCCATCTGGCTCTGCAGTCGGGAAAGATAATGTTCCATAGGATAAATATTAGATTCTTAATTACTTGGTTCCGCTGCTCGTCCTCCCTGGATCACCTCCTCTTTTCCACGTGCCGAGGGTGACGGACGATGCGCCTTTTACAACAGATAATCCCATATCTATAATCGAGAAATCCATATCTGTAATAAAGTCGCCCTCGTCTGTTGCAAAGATACCGCAACAGTGCTGTTTTCGCAAACCGAAAATTATACTTTTCGGCCGAAAAAGAATAAACTTTCCCCGTTCATTGGCAATTTATTATACTTTTCGTACTTTTGCCGGCATGAAGACCATCACCGTCCAGGAGTTCCGAGACTTCTTTCCGCAGCGCCCTGCGATGGAGCAAGGGAACGACTTCTTCATCATGGACTTGGAGTATCATCCGCACGAGAGTGTTACTCCCGTCTCGCCCTGCAGCTTCGAGGGCGTCGTCGTCCTTTACTGCATCGAGGGGAACTTCAGCCTCACCATCGGGCTCAACAACTACGCCGTCGCGAAGGACAACTTCGCCATCGCCCTGCCCGGGGATATCGTCTCGCTCACCAAGGAACCCTGCACGCTGGAAGGCATCGTGCGCATCATGGCCGTATCTGACCGGTTGCTCAAGGAGATGGAGTTCGACCTCTCCAGGGCAAACATCATTTTCCGTCATCGCGTCATCAAGGCCAACAAGCAATACAAGCTGATGATACACCACTTCCGGAATCTTTTCCGGTCCATCATACTGGCTGAACATAACGAAAGCACCAAGAGCCTTGGGTATCTGCTCAGGGCGATGAACATTGAGATCGCGCACATTTGGGAGCACCTCGTGGAAGCTCCCGAGAGAGCCGCAGGGAGGAACGGCTCGCTGGCCGACACATTCGTTACGCTCGTGGCGAGGCATCACATGGAGCACCGCGACATCGATTTCTACGCCTTGCAAATGCACCTCACGCCCAAGTACCTCTCCTCGCTCATACGCTCTGTCACGGGGCGAACGGCGACGGACTGGATAGCATCGTACATCATCCTGGAGGCAAAATACAGCCTCAAACACACCAACATGCAAGTGAAGGAGATAGCCTTCAGTCTGCATTTCAACAACCAGATGGACTTCTACCGCTACTTCAGACGCCACGCGGGCCTCTCGCCGAAGGAATACCGCCGGCAAGAACTCGAGCCAGCCGCTTCCCCAACGTCCTGACCGCCGTCTATAAACGAAAGCCAGGCACACATCACTGTGCGCCTGGCTCTTATTAGTATTTGGCTATGATTACTCAGCTTTTGCCTCTTCGGCAGGAGCGGTTTCTTCGGCAACGGGCTCAGCGGCCACGGGTGCTTCAGCGGCAGGAGCTGCTTCAGCTGCCTTGGGGGCCGATTTCTTGGAACGGCGGGTACGTGTAGCCTTCTTTGCGGTCTTTGCCATGTTCTCATCGTAGTCTACGAGCTCGATGAAAGCGATGGGAGCAGCGTCGTCCTTGCGGGTACCGAGCTTGATGATGCGGGTGTAGCCTCCGGGACGGTCGCCGACCTTCACGCTGATCTCTTTGAAGAGTTCGGTGACGGCGTGCTTGTCTTTCAGATAGCGGAATACAACGCGACGGCTGTTTGTAGTGTCGTTCTTGGCCTTTGTGATGAGGGGCTCGACGTATTTCTTGAGCGCCTTTGCCTTGGGGAGAGTCGTAGTGATTCTTTTGTGCTTGATCAGAGAGCAGGCCATATTGGCCATCATGGCTTCTCTGTGGGATGCAGTACGACTCAAGTGATTGAGTTTTCTGTTATGTCTCATTGGATGTTAATCTTGATCAAGTTTATACTTAGTAATATCGGTTCCAAACGATAGATTCAGACTCTCGAGCAAATCATCAAGCTCCGTGAGCGATTTCTTACCGAAGTTGCGGAATTTAAGGAGGTCGGTCTTGTTAAACTGAACCAGGTCGCCCAGTGTCTCAACGTTGGCAGCCTTAAGGCAGTTGAGGGCGCGGACGGAAAGGTTCATGTCAACGAGCTTCTGCTTCAGGAGCTGGCGCATGTGGAGCACTTCCTCGTCAAACTCTTCATTGCGGTCGAAATCGTTCGTCTCGAGCGTGATTTTCTCATCGGAGAAGAGCATGAAGTGATAGATGAGGATCTTTGCAGCCTCCTTCAGGGCATCTTTCGGGTGAATGGAACCATCGGTAGTAATCTCAAGCACCAGTTTATCATAGTCCGTCTTCTGTTCAACACGGAAGGGCTCGATAGCGTACTTGACATTACGGATAGGAGTGTAGATGGAGTCGATTGGAATGGTGTTAACCTCGGTGCAGAAAACGCGATTCTCGTCTGAAGGCACGTAGCCGCGCCCTTTATTGATGGAAATCTCAATCTGCATCTTTGCCTTTGCGTCTAAGTGGCAAATAACCAATTCGGGATTTAACACTTCAAATCCACTCAGCTGTTTACCAATATCTCCAGCACGGAACTCGGTAGTATTCTCAACGTTGATGGTCACCTTCTCAATCTCCACGTCCTCGACAAGCTGCTTAAAGCGCACCTGCTTAAGGTTGAGAATGATATTAGTAACATCTTCCTTCACGCCCGGTACAGTAGAGAATTCGTGTTCAACACCTTCAACCTTGATGGTGTTGATTGCGAAGCCCTCCAAAGAAGAAAGGAGGATACGGCGAAGGGCGTTACCGATGGTAATACCAAAGCCCGGCTCAAGTGGACGAAATTCGAACTTGCCGAACTTCTGATCCGACTTCAACATTATTACTTTGTCAGGTTTTTGAAATGCTAATATCGCCATTTGGTTTTAATTCTTAGAGTACAATTCGACAATCAGCTGTTCCTTAATATTCTCGGGAATATCTTCACGAGCTGGGACATTCATAAACTTGCCTGCTTTCTGGGCTTCGTCCCACTCAATCCAAGAATACTTGGCGTGGTTGAAACCAGCAAGGCTGTTTTCAATGACTTCAAGGGACTTTGACCGTTCGCGAACACCGACAATATCGCCTGGTTTCACTGCATAGGAGGGAATATTCACCACCTTGCCGTTTACAACGATATGACGATGGCTGACAAGCTGACGGGCAGCAGCGCGAGTAGGAGCAACGCCAAGACGGAAGACAACGTTATCGAGACGTTGTTCCAGGAGCTGAAGCAATACGACACCGGTGATACCGTTAGAACGTTCAGCCTTGTTAAACAAGTTGCGGAACTGACGTTCAAGCACACCGTAAGTATACTTTGCCTTCTGTTTCTCTGCTAACATTACTCCGTATTCCGATGTCTTGCGACGCTTATTGTTGCCATGCTGTCCAGGAGCGTAGTTCTTCTTTGAAAGGACTTTGTCTGCTCCAAAAATAGGCTCGCCAAACTTACGAGCAATCTTTGACTTAGGACCTGTGTATCTTGCCATTTTCTTTTACTTTTAAGGTTAGACTCTTCTTCTCTTCGGAGGACGGCAGCCGTTGTGGGGCAACGGAGTAACGTCAATAATCTCAACAACCTCTATTCCTGCTCCGTGAATAGCACGGATAGCGGACTCGCGTCCGTTGCCGGGACCCTTCACGAAAGCCTTTACCTTACGTAAACCAAGATCATAGGCTACCTTGGCGCAATCTTCTGCTGCCATCTGAGCTGCATAAGGAGTGTTCTTCTTAGAACCTCTGAAGCCCATCTTGCCTGCGGAAGACCAGCTGATGATTTGGCCTTCATCGTTGGCAAGGGCAACAATAATGTTGTTGAAGGATGAATGGACATGAAGCTGTCCCATTGCTCCAACCTTCACATTTCTCTTTTTTGTTACGACTTATTTCTTTGCCATATCTTCATTTGAATTATTAATGCATGAAAATTAATTCGTAGCCTTCTTCTTGTTAGCCACAGTTTTCTTGCGACCTTTGCGGGTACGAGCATTGTTCTTCGTGCTCTGTCCGCGTACGGGCAAGCCAAGACGATGACGAACGCCACGATAGCAACCGATGTCCATCAGTCGTTTGATGTTCAACTGAACCTCCGTGCGAAGGTCACCTTCTACCTTGTAGTCGGCTGCGATGACTTCACGGACTTTTGCTGCCATATCGTCGGTCCAGTCTTTTACTTTAATGTCTTTATCAACGCCGGCCTTTTCAAGGATCTTATTGGCGCTGCTACGACCGATACCAAAGATATAGGTCAATGCGATTTCTCCTCGTTTGTTCTGAGGGATGTCTACTCCGACAATTCTTATAGCCATATACTAATTGATTTTGTTACGATTCATTTATTTATCCCTGGCGTTGTTTTTCCTTGGGATTCTTTTTGTTGATAACATACAGGGTTCCGTGGCGACGCACGATCTTGCAGTCGGCGGAACGTTTCTTTAAGGATGCTCTTACTTTCATTGTTGTATCTGTTTTTTATTTGTATCTGAAACTGATTCTTCCTTTGGTCAGGTCGTAGGGAGACATTTCGACTCTTACTTTATCTCCGGGAAGGATCTTGATATAGTGCATGCGCATCTTTCCGGATATATGAGCCGTGATTTCGTGACCGTTTTCCAACTCTACGCGAAACATTGCATTGGACAATGCTTCCACAATGGTTCCGTCTTGTTCAATCGCTGACTGTTTTGACATATTAGTTCTGTTTGTTTCTTAATACTTCTTCTACGAAATCGAACGACGAGAGGATGTCGGCTTTTGTCTGGCCGATGGCGACAGTGTGTTCGAAGTGGGCTGCAGGGCGTCCGTCGGACGTACTAACACCCCAAGTGTCGTCTTCGAAGACTATCTGCCGGCTTTTCATCGTGATCATCGGTTCTATGGCGATGACCATGCCGGATTTAAGCTTCACTCCGTTGCCGCGACGGCCGTAGTTGGGGACTGCGGGGTCTTCGTGCATCTCGCGTCCTACGCCGTGGCCGGTAAATTCGCGGACTACGCCGTATCCGTACTTCTCGCAGTGCTGTTGCACAGCGTTGCCTATGTCGCCAAGGCGTTTCCCGACGACGGCTTGCTCGATGCCGAGGTAGAGAGCTTCCTTCGTGGTCTGGAGAAGGTGTTTCACTTTCTCGTCGACCTCTCCCACGCAGAATGTGTAGGCGGAGTCTCCGCAATAGCCGTTCAGGTAGGTGCCGCAGTCTACGCTGACGATGTCGCCGTCACGCAGCGGCTCGTCGTTAGGAATGCCGTGCACTATTACGCCGTTGACTGACGTGCACAGACTGCCGGGGAAGGCGGGAAGGCCGGGCTCGAAGTTGGGGAATCCCTTGAATGTGGGGATTGCCCCATTGTCGCGGATGAATTCCTCAGCGACGGTATCGAGTCGACGGGTCGTCACGCCTGGCTCTATGAGCTTCGCTACCTCGGCGAGTGTTCGCCCGACGAGGAGGTTTGCTTGGCGCAGGAGCTCGATTTCTTCCGGAGTCTTAAGTATAATCATTAGCTAATTATGTATTAATAAGAGCTAATTATGTATTAATAAGCCGAGCCGGAACGTCCTTTAATGCGTCCTCCTGTCTTGAGAAGACCGTCGTAGTGGCGCATGAGCAGGTGGCTTTCTATCTGCTGGAGGGTGTCGAGAACAACACCTACCATGATGAGAAGCGAGGTCCCGCCGAAGAACTGGGCGAACTCACGTGAAACGCCAAACAGACGTGCGAAGGGAGGCAGGATGGCGATGACAACAAGGAACAGGGCGCCGGGCCATGTAATGCGCGACATGACGGTGTCAATGTAGTCTGCCGTGGCCTTTCCTGGCTTGATGCCGGGGATGAACCCGTTGTTGCGCTTCAAGTCTTCAGCCATCTGGGTGGGGTTCACCGTGATGGCGGTGTAGAACAGCGTGAACAGAATGATCAGGATAGCGAACACCAGGTTATAGAGCCAGCTGTCGGTATCTGTTATCAGGCGCACGAAACTGCCTGCGTTCTCCAGCTTTGAATAGTTGATGAACGACAGGGGAATGAACATGATGGCCTGTGCAAAGATGATAGGCATCACGTTAGCAGCATTGACCTTCAGGGGAAGGTACTGCCGCGCGCCTCCGAACTGACGGCCGCCGGATATCTGCTTTGCGTACTGTACAGGTATTTTGCGGACGCCCTGCGTAAGCATGATCGCTGCCATGAAGACAAAGAACAATACCACGATCTCAGCAAGGAACATGATCAGACCTCCTGCACCGGGCTCATTCATTCGGGAGGTGAACTCCTGAGTGAAGGCCTGCGGGAAACGGGCAATGATACCGATAAGGATGATGAACGAAATACCGTTGCCGATTCCCTTGTCGGTGATGCGCTCGCCTAACCACAAGATGAACATACTGCCTGCAGCAAGGATGATAGTCGAGGTGAGCATGAATGCCGTGTGGTTGATGCCGGGATTGATGGCGCCGGGAGCCGTATACTGCAAGTTGAGCAGATAGGCAGGAGCCTGGACGATGAGCACAATGATCGTCAGATAACGAGTAATCTGGTTGATCTTGCGACGGCCACTCTCACCCTCGCGCTGCATCTTCTGGAAATAGGGCACAACCATCGCCAACAGCTGGACAACGATCGATGCGGAGATGTAAGGCATGATACCCAGCGCGAATACAGAAGCATTCGAGAAGGCACCTCCCGAGAACATATCCAACAACGACATAAGACCGCCGCCTGTCTGCTCGTGAAGCTTTGCCAATGCGGACGAGTCGATACCAGGAAGCACAACGGTCGTCCCAAAGCGGTAGATAGCAACAAAGCCTATCGTGATGAGAAGCTTAGTCCTTAAGTCTTCAATCTTGAATACATTCGTAAAGAACTTACGTTTCCAAAGATAAAAAAGAGCAATAAGCACTAATACGATTGCAAGTGATATGAGTTTGTTCATACTTTACTTTTTAGAGTTTAATTGCGTTTCCACCCTTAGCTTCGATAGCAGCCTGAGCGCTCTTGGAAAAAGCATTTGCTTCAACATCGACCTTGGCTGTCAGCTCGCCGTTGCCAAGAATCTTGACAAGCTGGCGGGATGAAACGAATCCTGCTTCAACCAAATCAGCCACAGTCACTTTCTCAAGGTTCTTAGCGTCCACGAGAGCCTGAATAACGTTAAGGTTGACAGCTTTGTACTCTACACGGTTGATGTTCTTGAAACCAAACTTGGGCACACGGCGCTGCAAAGGCATCTGACCTCCTTCAAAACCAATCTTCCTTGAATATCCAGAGCGCTGCTTGGCACCTTTGTGACCGCGGGTTGAAGTTCCTCCCAGTCCCGAACCGGCTCCGCGGCCGACTCTCTTGCGGGTTTTGGTTGATCCTTCAGCGGGTTTTAAATTATGTAATTCCATAATAGTCAAACGTTTTAAAAATTATTACTCAACAACGACAACCAAGTGTTTTACTTTGTTAATCATGCCCAACACTGAAGGAGTTGCTTCATGCTCAACCACTTTGTTGATCTTGGTCAGGCCAAGTGTATCGAGGGTACGTTTCTGATCCTTCGGAGCACCGATTCTGCTCTTTACTTGTTTTACTTTAATAGTTGCCATAACGATATCCTTTATCCATTAAATACACGACTCATACTGATGCCACGGCTCTCAGCAATGGTTCTGGCATCGCGAAGCTCCTCGAGGGCAACGATTGTAGCCTTGACCAGATTGTGAGGGTTAGAGGAACCTTTTGATTTAGCTAATACGTCAGTGATGCCTACACTTTCGAGAACGGCACGCATTGCGCCACCGGCTACTACACCCGTACCTGCTGATGCAGGACGAAGCAGAACGTGGGCACCGCCGTAACGGACTTCTACCTCGTGGGGAATAGTTCCTTTAAGGACGGGTACGCGTACCAGATTCTTCTTGGCAGCCTCTACGCCTTTGGCGATGGCTGCAGTTACTTCACCAGCTTTACCGAGACCATACCCGATGATGCCGTTTCCATCGCCGACTACTACAATAGCAGCGAACGTGAATGTACGACCACCCTTGGTAACCTTGGTAACACGGTTGATTGCGACGAGTCTGTCTTTCAGTTCGACGTCGT
Source organism: Bacteroidaceae bacterium (assembly GCA_017615125.1). Lineage (GTDB taxonomy): Bacteria > Bacteroidota > Bacteroidia > Bacteroidales > Bacteroidaceae > UBA1189. The sequence goes on along the minus strand of JAGAAS010000078.1, from coordinate 44,919 downwards.
TTGTTACTTTAACTCTATTTACAGCCATGATGATTTAAAATTTAAGTCCACCTTTACGTGCAGCGTCAGCCACTTCCTTTACTCTCCCGTGATACAGGTAGCCATTGCGGTCGAACACGACTGTCTGGATTCCTGCTTCCTGTGCCTTCTGGGCGATGAGCTCTCCCACCTTCGATGCCTGTTCTTTCTTAGGCATTTTCTCAAGGCCGAGGGACGAGGCTGCTGCCAGAGTCTTGCCGCTCAGGTCGTCAATTACCTGAACGTAAATCTGCTTGTTGCTTCTGAATACGGTCATGCGGGGACGCTCGGGGGTTCCCGATATCTTGTTCCGTACTCTGAACTTTATCTTCGTTCTTCTTTCTTCTTTTGAGATCATTGTTTCTTCCTTTTATGTTATTTATTACTTAGCGCTAGCCGATTTGCCTGACTTGCGGCGTACGACCTCACCTTTGAACAGAACGCCCTTGCCCTTGTAAGGCTCTGGCTTGCGGAATGAACGAATCTTGGCACATACCATGCCCAGCAACTGCTTGTCGCAAGACTCGAGAATGATCTGCGGGTTCTTATTGCGCTCCGTCTTTGTCTCTACGGACATCTCGGGAGGAAGAACTACATAAATAGGATGGGTATAACCTAATGCGAACTCCATTACGTTGCCCGTGTTGGACACGCGGTAGCCAACGCCTACGAGTTCCAGTTCTTTCTTATAACCTTCGGACACGCCCACAACCATGTTGTGAAGCAGCGCACGATACAATCCGTGGAATGCGCGCTCCTGCTTCTCGTCACTGCTGCGTGAAACCTGAAGCTGGCCGTCTTCCATCTTAACCGTGATTGAAGGATCTACCTTCTGTGTCAGTTCGCCCTTGGGACCTTTTACGGTGATTACGTTGTCATCGCTGATGTTAACGCTGACGCCTGAGGGGATAGAGATCGGTAATTTTCCAATTCTTGACATAGTAAAATCCTCCTATTATTAATAGACGTAGCAAAGGACTTCGCCGCCCACCTTCTGGACTGCTGCTTCCTTGTCTGTCATTACACCTTTGGATGTGGATATTATGGCAATACCCAGTCCGTTTATTACTCTCGGCATTTCTTTGTAGCCGGTATACTTGCGCAAACCGGGCGTAGAAACCCTTATCAACTTCTTGATGGCGCTGTTCTTGTTAGCAGCATCATACTTCAAGGCAATCTTGATAGTGCCCTGTGGACCATCCTCCATGAACTTGTAGTTGAGGATGTAACCCTTCTCAAAAAGAATCTTCGTGATTTCCTTCTTGAGATTCGAGGCGGGAATTTCAACGACTCTGTGCTTTGCACTGATTGCGTTTCTCAACCTCGTCAGATAATCAGCAATAGGATCTGTCATAAATTTTTTGAATTAAATTAATCGGGACGCTCCCGACAATATTTAACAACACTCTCTTGTTTTTCTTACCAGCTAGCTTTCTTCACGCCGGGGATGAGTCCCTTGGAAGCCATCTCGCGGAACTGGATACGTGAAAGACCGAATTCGCGGAGATAACCTTTTGGACGACCGGTGAGCTTGCAACGGTTGTGTTTACGGATGGGATTGGCATTCTTTGGAATCGACTGAAGCTTCCGAGCTGCCTCATAAGCCTCGGCGGGATCACCCTTGCGAACAATCTCCTTCAGAGCAGCACGCTTTGCAGCATACTTCTCAACCATCTTTGCACGCTTTACCTCGCGTGCTACCATTGACTGTTTTGCCATAGATTAATCGTTTTTTGCGTTCTTAAACGGAATACCAAACTCTTTCAGCAGAGCATATCCCTCTTCGTCAGTCTTAGCCGTCGTAACGAACGTGATGTTCATACCGAGGATACGTGTAATGCTGTCGATATTGATCTCAGGGAAAATAATCTGCTCCTGAATACCAAGAGAATAATTCCCTTGACCGTCAAACTTACTCTCTACACCCTTGAAGTCACGGATACGAGGCAGGGCGACGCGTACAAGGCGCTCCAGGAACTCATACATGCGCTCGCGGCGAAGTGTTACCATAACGCCCACGGGCATTTTCTTACGTAACTTGAAGTTAGCGATGTCCTTCTTGGATATTGTGGCAACAGCCTTCTGGCCAGTAATAGCGGTCAGCTCTGCAATAGCAGAGTCGATGATATTCTTGTCCTGGGTAGCCATTCCCAATACCTGATTGATAACGATCTTCTTCAGTACAGGCACCTGCATAGGAGTGGAGTACTGAAACTTCTCCATCAAAGCCGGAGCAATGCGCTCGGCATATTCTTTCTTAAGACTTGCAGTATTTGCCATTATTTAATCTCCTCTCCTGACTTTTTGGAATAACGAACTAACTTACCATTCTCACCCATACGGCGACCGATACGTGTCGGTTTACCCGTCTTGGGGTCGGCAACCATCAAATTGGAAATATGAATAGGAGCTTCCTGCTTGATAATGCCGCCCTGAGGATGCTTTGCACTCGGCTTCGTGCTTTTCGAAACCATGTTGACACCTTCAACAAGGGCACGCTGCTTTTCAACATCTACCTTAAGCACGCGATGTGAATGCTCAAGGTCTTTGCTATTGCCGGCGATGACAAATACCATGTCACCTTTTTTAATATGTAACTTACTCATTACTTTACTTTTACTTTTAAGGGTTAAAGTACCTCTGGAGCCAAGGAAACGACCTTCATGTTTACAGCACGAAGTTCACGGGCAACGGGGCCGAAAATACGGCTGGCACGCAACTCACCTGTATTTGCCAGAAGTACACACGCATTATCGTCGAAACGGATGTACGATCCATCAGCGCGACGAATCTCTTTCTTAGTACGTACAATCAAAGCCTTTGAGACTGTACCTTTTTTCAAATCACTCGAAGGGATGACACTCTTGATGGAAACCACGATGATATCGCCAACTGAAGCATAACGACGCTTGGTTCCACCGAGCACACGGATGCAGAGAGCTTCCTTTGCTCCGCTATTATCACAAACTGTGAGTCTAGATTCTACTTGGATCATAATTTACTTGGCTTTTTCAACGATTTCTACTACTCTCCATCTCTTAGTCTTGCTCAAGGGACGAGTTTCCATAATGCGTACAGTGTCACCGACATTGCACTCATTCTTCTCGTCATGTGCATGGTATTTCTTCGTCTTTGTAACGAACTTACCGTAGATAGGGTGTCTCTCCTTGTACTTAGCAGCAATCGTAACGGTCTTGTCCATCTTATTGCTAACTACGACACCTGTTCTTTCTTTTCTTAAATTTCTAACTTCCATGATGGACTGTTTTATTTGTTGTTAAGTTCTCTCTCACGCAACTCCGTCTTCATCCTCGCAATAGTCCTGCGCAGCTTCTTGATCTGCGAAGGATTCTCCAGCGGAGAGATTGCATGGTTCATAGCCATGTTCTTATAGCTGGCACGCTCTGCCTCAAGGCGCTCTGCCAGTTCACTGGTTGACAATTCTCTTATTTCTGCTATTTTCATAACAATGCTTTTTATCAGGTTCGTACTCTACCGGATTATTCTTTTGAGAAATCGTAGTCGCGGCGTACCACAAACTTGGTCTTGATCGGCAGTTTCTGCGCACCGAGGCGAAGAGCCTCCTTTGCAACAGCAAAAGGAACGCCGTCAATTTCAATCAGCATACGGCCGGGAGTAACAGGAGCAACGTATCCCTCAACAGCACCTTTACCTTTACCCATACGTACATCGGCGGGTTTCTTCGTAAATGACTTGTCCGGAAATACGCGAATCCAGAGCTGTCCCTGACGTTGCATATAACGAGTCACAGCCACACGTGCAGCCTCAAGCTGCTGACCGGTAATCCAAATAGTGTCCATGGCTTTAATGCCAAAGGAACCGAATGCAAGCTGGTTGCCACGCTGCGCATTGTTTTTCTGCGCGCGGTGCTGCATTCTTCTATATTTTGTTCTTTTAGGTTGTAACATAACTTACTCTGAATTAACGATTGTTATTTCTCTTCTTATTGAACTTACGAGGTGCGCCTCCATTGGAAGGGCGACCCGACTCTTTGGACTGGGTGAAATTAGGAGCAAGATCTCTCTTTTCATAAACTTCACCACGGCAAATCCAAACCTTAACACCAATTGCACCGACCTTTGTTACAGCCGTTGCCTGGCAGTAGTCAATGTCAGCACGAAGTGTATGCAAGGGAGTACGACCCTCTTTATACATCTCAGAACGTGCCATTTCAGCTCCATTGAGACGGCCAGCTACCTGAATCTTGATGCCCTCTGCACCCATACGCATGGTATTGGCGATAGCCATCTTCACAGCGCGACGATAGGCAATCTTTCCTTCGAGCTGACGGGCAATATTGTTAGCAACAATGTTTGCATCCAACTCAGGTTTCTTAACCTCAAAGATATTAATCTGAATATCCTTGTCGGTGACCTTCTTCAATTCTTCTTTCAACTTGTCAATATCTTGTCCGCCCTTACCGATTACCAAACCGGGACGAGCTGTGCAGATAGTGATAGTCACAAGCTTAAGGGTTCGTTCGATGACAATCTTGGAAAGGCTAGCCTTTGCCAAGCGTTCGTTCAGATACTCACGAATCTTGGTATCTTCTACCAGACGATCGCTATACTGACCATACCAACTCGAATCCCAACCTCTAATAATTCCTAAACGGTTGCTTATTGGATTGATTTTCTGTCCCATTGTTAATCTTCTTTAGCGTTAGTACTCTTGGTGTCAACGAACAAGGTTATATGATTTGAACGCTTGCGTATACGATAGCCTCTACCTTGTGGGGCAGGACGCATTCTCTTCAAGGTTGCACCACCGTCAACATAAACTTTCGTAACGAATAGTTCGCCGGCCTCAGCCTTGCGTTCATTCTTCTGTTCCCAGTTAGCAATAGCGGAACGCAACAGCTTCTCAACGTCAGCAGCAGCTGCTTTCGTGGAAAACTTCAGGGTGCCGAGTGCACGATTAACCTCCATACCGCGTATCATGTCGCAAACAAGGCGCATCTTACGGGGAGAAGAAGGAACGTTGTTCAGCTTTGCAAAATACTGGGTTTTACGGGCTGCTTTTCTAGCATCAGCCGATAATTGTTTTCTATTTCCCATTATTTCTTCTTTTATTTGTTTACTTTATTACCCTGCTTATTTCTTGCGGTTACCTGCATGACCACGGAAGGTACGAGTTGGAGCGAATTCACCAAACTTATGACCAACCATATTCTCTGTAACGTAAACAGGAATGAAATTCTTTCCGTTATGAACGGCTATCGTGTGTCCCACGAAATCGGGGGAAATCACGGATGCGCGCGCCCAAGTCTTAACAACGGACTTCTTGCCGCTTTCATTCATTGCGAGAACTTTCTTCTCGAGTGAAACGTTGATATACGGACCTTTTTTTAATGAACGACTCATGATTTACTCAAGTTAAAGTTTTACTTCTTTTTATTTGCTCTCTCAATGATATACTTCGATGAGTGCTTCTTCGGAGCTCTCGTCTTCAGGCCCTTTGCATAGAGGCCCTTGCGGGAACGAGGATGACCTCCGGATGCACGACCTTCACCACCACCCATTGGGTGATCAACTGGGTTCATAACAACGCCGCGGTTGTGAGGACGACGTCCTTGCCAACGCGAACGGCCTGCTTTTCCCGAACGCTCCAGTGCATGGTCTGAATTGCCGACGCTGCCGATGGTAGCCTTGCACTCGCTGAAGATCTTACGCAACTCACCAGAAGGAAGCTTTACAAGACAGTAGTCTCCCTCACGAGAGGTTAACTGAGCGAAATTGCCTGCCGAACGAACGAGGATTGCTCCCTGTCCGGGGCGAAGCTCAATATTGTGGATAACAGTACCAACAGGGATGTTCTTAAGAGGAAGGGCGTTGCCAATCTCTGGTGCGGCGCCTTCTCCGGACAATAGGGTCATGCCGACCTGAAGTCCGTTGGGAGCAATAATATATCTCTTCTCTCCGTCTGCATAGAACAAGAGGGCGATGCGGGCCGAACGGTTCGGATCGTACTCAATGGTCTTAACAGTTGCGGGAACACCATCCTTTTCTCTCTTGAAGTCGATAAAACGATATTTCTTCTTATGGCCGCCGCCGATGTAGCGCATGGTCATCTTGCCATTGTTGTTGCGTCCGCCGGTAGAGCGCTTGCCACATACAAGAGACTTCTCTGGTACCGATGTAGTGATTTCCTCGAAGGTACCAATAATCTTATGTCTTTGCCCTGGTGTCGTGGGCTTAAATGTACGTACTGCCATTTCTCTTAAATATTGCTATAAAAATCAATAACATCACCTTCTTTAAGGGTGACAATTGCCTTCTTGTAGGCATTTGTGCGGCCCTTCACGAAGCCGGCCTTCGTATAGCGTGACTTGTTCTTCCCTGCATAGGAGAGAGTGTTTACGTCGATGACGGTCACGTTGTACATAGCCTCAATTTCTTTCTTGATCTCAACCTTGTTTGCCTTGGGAGATACAATAAATCCATAGCGGTTGCTGAACTTCTCTGAGATGGAAGTCATTTTTTCCGTTACAAGAGGTTTTACAATTATTCCCATAGTCTTTATGCCTCCACATTTTTGGTTAATACCTCTTCGATAGCCTGCAGTGCCTTTTCGGTAACGACCATAGTCTCTGCGTTCAATACTTGGTATGTATTGACGTCAGAGGCGATTGCCATTTCCTGGCGCTGTAAGTTACGAGCCGACAAAAATACGTTTTTATTTGCTTCCGGCAAAACAAAAAGTGTTTTTTTGTCGGAAACGCTCAGATTCTTTGTCAGTTCGATGAACTGCTTGGTCTTCGGTGCGTCGAAGCTGAAGTCTTCGACTACAACGATGGAGCCAGCCTGTGCTTTGTAAGAAAGGGCGCTGCGACGGGCGAGCTGCTTTACTTTCTTGTTGAGCTTGAAGCTGTAGTCGCGGGGAACGGGACCGAATACGCGGCCTCCGCCTACCAGCACGGGGGACTTGATGTCGCCGCGACGAGCGCCGCCGCCGCCTTTCTGGCGTCCGAGCTTCTTTGTGGAACCGGCGATCTCGCTTCTTTCCTTTGACTTGTGGGTACCCTGACGTTTGTTGGCCATAATCTGCTTCACATCAAGCCAGATAGCATGGTCGTTGGGTTCAATGCCGAAAACAGCGTCGTTCAGAACGACTTTCTTCCCGGTGTCTTCACCTTTGATGTTATATACACTGACTTCCATTATTTCTCAACAATTACGATTGAACCATTGTATCCGGGAACAGAGCCTTTGATGACTAATACGTTCTGTTCGGGGATTACTTTCAAAACCTGCAGATTGGCAACGGTAACGCGTTGGTTACCCATCTGGCCTGCCATGCGCATTCCCTTGAATACTTTAGCGGGGTATGAGCATGCTCCAATGGAACCCGGCTTGCGCTGACGGTTGTGCTGGCCGTGTGTGCTCTGGCCTACGCCGCCGAAACCGTGTCTCTTCACTACTCCCTGGTATCCGTGGCCCTTCGACGTTCCGATAACGTTCACATAGGCAGCGTCGCTGAACAGATCGACGGTGATCACGTCGCCCAGATTGTACTCTTTCTCAAAATTCTTGAACTCGGCCAAGTGTCTCTTGGGAGTTACGCCGGCTTTCTTGAAGTGGCCGAGCAAAGGGGCGCTCGTGTGCTTCTCCTTTGCCTCCTGGAAACCAACCTGAACGGCTGCGTATCCATCCTTCTCCACGCTCTTCACCTGGGTAACTGTACAAGGACCTACTTCGATAACGGTGCATGGAACATTCTTACCATCGGCACCGAAAACGGATGTCATTCCGATTTTCTTTCCTAATAATCCTGGCATTTCAGTTAAATTTAATAATTAATGAATAACTCTCCTTCTCTTATCGATTATAAATCAGACTTTGATCTCAACCTCTACTCCTGAGGGGAGCTCGAGCTTCATCAGGGCGTCAACGGTCTTGGCCGTGGAGCCGTAGATGTCAATCAGACGCTTGTAGGAAGCCAGCTGGAACTGCTCGCGTGCCTTCTTGTTGACAAACGTCGAACGGTTCACGGTGTAGATGCGCTTGTGCGTGGGAAGGGGTATCGGACCGCTTACTGTTGCACCTGTGCTCTTTACTGTCTTCACAATCTTCTCGGCTGATTTGTCAACCAGATTGTAATCGTAAGATTTCAACTTAATTCTAATTTTTTGACTCATGACTTTTAATATTAAACTTTGGGAGACTCGCTAAGAGTCATTCACTAACGAATCGCCCGTTGATTGATAATTTCTTTACAATAATTCAATTCTTCCTCCGCACTCCGAGAGTATCCCCTCGGCAATCTGCCTGCTCACGGGCTCGTGATGGTCGTACGTCATGCTGCTCGTAGCCCGCCCGCTGGTGATGTTCCTCAACGCCGTGACGTAGCCGAACATCTCTGCCAAGGGAACCTTCGCCTTGATGACGCGAGCGCCCGAGCGGCTCGTTTCCATTCCTTCCACCTGTCCGCGGCGCTTGTTCAGGTCGCCGATCACGTCGCCCATGTTCTCTTCAGGTGTCACCACCTCAAGCTGCATCATCGGCTCCAGCACGACAGGCTTCATCTTGATGCAGGCATCTCTGAAAGCGAGGCTGGCGCAAATCTCGAACGAGAGCTGGTCGGAATCCACGGGATGGTACGAGCCATCCAGCAGCGTCACCTTCAGCGACTCCAGAGGGAAACCTCCCAGCACGCCGTTGCGCATTGCCGTCTGGAAACCCTTCTGAATCGAAGGAATGAATTCGGCTGGGATGTTTCCACCCTTCACTTCGTTCACAAACTGAAGCCCGCCTTGTGTCCAGTCGGAGTCAACGGGGCTCACCTTCACGAGAATATCTGCGAACTTGCCCTTTCCTCCCGTCTGTTTCTTGTACACTTCGCGCACTTCGGTTTCCTCCGTGACGGCTTCCTTGTAAGCAACCTGGGGCTTTCCCTGGTTGCATTCAACGTCGAACTCCCGACGCAAGCGGTCGATGATAATGTCCAGATGAAGCTCTCCCATTCCCGAGATGACGGTCTGGCCTGTCTGGTCGTCCGTCTTTACCGTGAACGTCGGATCTTCTTCTGCCAGCTTGGCAAGCCCGTTCGCCATCTTGTCGATATCCTTCTGCGACTTCGGCTCTACGGCAATGCCGATCACCGGTTCGGGGAAGTCCATCGACTCGAGTACGATGGGAGCACTCTCATCACACAATGTGTCGCCGGTGTGAATATCCTTGAATCCGATTCCTGCGCCGATGTCTCCGGCAGAAATCTCCTCAACGGGATTCTGCTTGTTGGAGAACATCTGGAACAGGCGTGAAACGCGCTCTTTCTTTCCAGAGCGGGGATTAAGCACCGACATGCCCGACTTGATGCATCCGCTGTAGACGCGGAAGTACACCAATCGTCCCACATAAGGATCAACGGCAATCTTGAATGCAAGCGCTGCCGTCTTGTCTCCTTCATCAGGTCTGCGGTCTTCCTCCTTGCCTGTATAGGGATTCATTCCACTTACGTGGCCTGTATCCAGAGGCGAAGGAAGGAAAGCGCAAACGTAGTCCAGCAAGGTCTGCACGCCTTTGTTCTTGAAAGAAGAACCGCAAAGCATGGGAGTGATGGCCATCTTGAGCGTACCGATTCGGACACATTTGATGATATCTTCTTCGGTAATAGTGGACACATCTTCCAAGTACTTCATGGCGACTTCATCGTCGAACTCGGCAACCGCATCGATCAACTTCTCTCTCCATTCATTGGCTTCGGCTACCATTCCCTCGGGAATCTCTTCCTCAGAATAATCGGCGCCCAACGTTTCGTCGTGCCAATAGATGGCTTTCATGCGAATGAGATCGACAACGCCCTTGAACTGGGTTTCAGCTCCGATTGGGATAACGACGGCACAGGGATTTGCGTGCAGGATGCTCCTCATCTGGCTCATGACGCCGTAGAAGTCTGCTCCGTTGCGGTCCATCTTGTTGACATAACCGATGCGCGGAACATCGTACTTGTCTGCCTGACGCCAAACAGTCTCCGACTGAGGTTCTACCCCGCCGACTGCGCAATAGGTAGCTATCGCACCGTCGAGCACGCGTAACGAGCGTTCTACTTCTGCCGTGAAGTCCACATGTCCCGGAGTGTCAATCAGGTTAATCTTGTACAGATTGCCATTCCAAGCCCAGTGCGTAGTCGTTGCGGCGGACGTAATAGTGATACCACGCTCCTGCTCTTGCTCCATCCAGTCCATAGTGGCTGCTCCGTCGTGCACCTCTCCTATTTTGTGGGTAAGCCCCGTGTAGTAGAGAATGCGCTCCGAAGTAGTGGTCTTTCCGGCGTCGATATGAGCCATGATACCAATATTCCTCGTCAAGTGCAGATCCTGCTTTGCCATTTTCCCTAATCGACTCGCTGGTTGTTCTGATCAGTTTCTGATGGTTAGAATCTGAAGTGAGCGAATGCACGGTTGGCTTCTGCCATACGGTGCATGTCTTCCTTACGCTTGAAGGCGCCGCCTTGATTGTTGAAGGCATCCATGATTTCTGCTGCGAGCTTGTCGGCCATAGTCTTTCCACCACGCTTGCGGGCATAGGCAATCATGTTTTTCATCGAAACGCTTTCCTTGCGGTCGGGACGGATTTCAGTGGGCACCTGGAAGGTAGCACCGCCGATACGCTTACTCTTGACCTCTACCTGAGGAGTGATGTTGTCAAGAGCCTTCTTCCAAATCTCCAGTGCTGACATCTCTGAGTCGGTCATCTTTTTTCCGACGAGCTCCAGAGCGTCGTAGAAGATCTCATAGGATGTGTTCTTCTTGCCATCGTACATCAGATGGTTCACAAACTTCGATACCTTCGTATCGTTAAACTTCGGATCCGGCAGGATCACACGTTTTTTGGGCTTTGCTTTTCTCATTCCGAAAAACTTTTTTGTCTTTTGTTTGAGGCTGCTGTTCTTCAACGTCTCCACCGAGACATTTACTCAACCTTCTAGCTCAACAAACCAAAAACGGTTAATATTCTTTGTTTTACGACTGGCGTTTACTGTGAGTGCCTCGCGACACCGATGCCTAAGCACCTCTTCAACAACCGGTCAGCGGTTAATTTATTTCTTCTTTGCAGCTTTCGGACGCTTTGCACCGTACTTCGAGCGGCGCTGCGTGCGGTTAGCAACTCCTGCAGTGTCGAGAGTACCGCGTACGATATGGTAACGAACGCCAGGGAGATCCTTTACACGTCCGCCGCGTACGAGTACAATAGAGTGCTCCTGAAGGTTGTGGCCCTCACCGGGGATGTAGGAGTTCACTTCCTTCTGGTTGGTTAAACGAACACGGGCAACTTTTCTCATTGCCGAATTAGGCTTCTTAGGGGTGGTAGTGTACACACGAACACATACGCCACGACGCTGTGGACACGAATCCAAAGCAGGGCTCTTGCTCTTGTCTACCAGCACCGTACGGCCTTTCCTTACTAATTGCTGAATTGTAGGCATTTTGTTTTGTTTTTAATTATTTTGTTATAATGTATAATCCTTCTATCCGTAAAGGCCTTCCTCGCTCACTTCTCAACTACACTCCGGCCTTTTTTCACTGTCTTGCGGCCCTTCCCGAAAGTCCGGTCTTTACATTTTGGGGTGCAAAGTTACGAAGAAATATTTATCCAGCAAAGAAAGTTTGCCTTTTTTTGGAAAATAGCGTTAAAAAAATATAAAAAAAGCCTTTTCGCTCCCTTTTCCCTCAAAAACGCGGGAAAAACGCGAAAAAGTCAGGGACGATATCCTTTCTTGGACATCGCCCCTGACTGGCTCTGTACAACGGGAAGAAAGCGCTATGCCTCGCCCTTGAAATCCGACATTCTGGGAACAAACATCCCCTTCTTTTCAGGAAGCTGGATGGTGCCGAACGCGTTCTCGTACTTGCTGACATTGTCCTGCAGCGCCAGCATGAGGCGCTTCGCATGCTCGGGAGTAAGGATCACGCGCGACTTCACTTGCCCCTTCGGCACGCCGGGAAGGACGCGGATGAAATCAAGTACAAACTCGCTCGACGAGTGGGAAATGACGGCAAGATTGGCGTATGTCCCCTCTGCCACATCAGGTTTCAGTTCGATTTGGAACTGATTCTCAGGTTTTTGATTGTTGTCCATATCTGTTTTTCTTCTTATTGGTTTCTGTTGCAAACTTACTGCTCTTTTTCGAGATAAGCAAGCCCACGCGCTTCTTTCTTCAGAAAAAATTATGGAGAAGGGTAAAAATTTTTTTCTTTCTACATCTCGCGAGATTCTTTCTTCATACGGCGAGATTCCTTCTCCATATTTTTTCAGCCCTTTCCGGCGAAGGCTTGCGCGTGCGTGATAATTTAATAAGGTATTCGCGCGCGCGAGGGAGAAGCAAAGGAACTGATTGGCAATAAAAAGCAGCGCCCCATTGCTGGAGCGCTGCCGTGAAGATTGCCTGGAGGGCAATTCGTCAGTCGGAACCTTTGGATGTAATGCCTGACTCGCGGTGCGGGCGGGTCTTTTTCCACGTCCCCTCGAAGAAGGGCGCCTCTCCGCGCAAGGTGTTTTTGTCCTCGCGGTAGAGCTTTCCCTTGACGAAGCCTATCACAGAGACTGTGATGACGCCGTCCTTCTCGACATAGGGACAAGTCATCTCCACCGGTCCTGGGGCAACGAACAGACAAGTGCTGTCGCTGAGGAACTCCAGGAAGTCGATGTCGGGATTTCCGCCGGCCAGCTCGTAATACTCTTTGTCACTGCCATTTAGACAGGACGAAAGCGTAAGCGCGAGAGCTCCGAGCAGGCAGAGATTACAAATCCGGTTCCGCTTCATACTGACGACTGATTACCATCCCTTGTTCTGCCAAGCGGCTTTCTGAGCATCGGAGAGGTTTGTTCCATCCTCGTTCAAGAGTGCATCGATGAACGTCTGCGGAACAGGACGATAGTTGTGGCGCTCGGAAACATTTGCGGCAGCTTCAGGATTGAAAGCCTTTGCGCGCTTAACCAACAGCTTGGTGCGAGCCAGCTCCTCCCAACGGTTCCACTCACCAAGAAGCTCGCGAGTACGCTCGTTCATGATGAAGTTGAGTAAACAGTCGAGATTGTCACCGGGAGTAACGCCGAGCTTATCCATAACCCACTTATCCTCAGCGGGAAGGTTGCTGAGAGAAGTCACCTTCATGGCTGACTCCGTGCTGGCAGTCGTTTTCTCGATGCCGGTGGAGAGATAATAAGTGTTCTTGGGGATATAGGAAACATTGAAGGCTTCCATGTTGGTGAGCTTGTTGCCTGCAGCATCCTTGCACTTGCCGAGAGAAGCCGTTGCGGTAGAATTGTCAGCGTCACCGCCGGCGGAAATAGCGAATGCCATCGATCCGTCACAGTAAGCCTCACGATCCTCACCCGACTTGAAGGCTGCACGGGCGCGAAGGGTGTTGATAGTAGCGAGAGCATCGGAATACTTGCCCAGACGGCCCTGACACTCAGCCTTGATGAGGTAAGTCTCACCCGTACGAGCCATTGTCACGTTGCGGTGAGCATCTCCCTTCTCGGCGGTACGGCTTCCGTCGTCGGTCTTGTTGATTCCGCAGAAGAAGTTGCAGGTTGCCGAATTGCCGCTGACGCCGTGATTGTACATATCATACTTTCCGTTGGCGTAAACGGAAGCAACGTTGGGCACCCACTTGCCGTTCTCAGGGTTCACGAAGGTATGAGCAATAGCGCCGCGTCCGAGAGTTCCATACTGCGTGTCGCCGTCTTGCCCCGTGATGAAGCGGGCATCGCTCTTCTTGTTCAGGATAAACATGATGCCAGGATCGCCAAGGACGGGCTCAGCGCCTTCAGGACAGCCGACGCCCTGCATTGTCTCGGGACTCTGATAGTTGTTATAACCATAGATAGTCTTAAATGTCTTCCACATGCGGGAGTCATTTACGTTGTCGAATACAGCATAAGCGTACTCGTTTGGACGACAGCGCTGGAAGTCCATTCCTCCAATGTACTGGCCTCTTTGAACATAGCCGCCGGAGAAGTTGGAGAACTGGGGGTTGAAGTAATTGTACGTGCGGTTTCCGAAACGTCCCGAGTTGCTGTCGCTATGAGGGCAAGCCATCAATATTTCAGGATTGCTTTCGGCTGCACAATCCGTTCCGGTCCAACGAGCATAGAGGTCTACATAGTCGGCGGTAAGGGGGTGAGCCTTGATTACCTCGTCGCAAAGAGTAATGGCTTTGTCCAAATCAGTCGCCTTGTCGTATTTAGCATTGAACTCAGCAGCTCTTTCGCTCTGACGGTAGAGAAGAGACTTTGCCAGGAAGTGGGCAGCCGTATACTTGTCCCATCCCTCGCCTGCGCCGCGCGGAGAGGTAGCGGGAAGCAGTTCATAAGCCTGCTCGAAATCGGATATTACCTGATTGAGCATTTCTTCCTCAGTGGCACGCTCGAATGAACGAACAACACCGCCTGCAACTTTGGTCTGCAGAACGGCTCCGCCGTACTGGGCGAAGAGGCGATAGAAGTTATATCCGCGAAGGAAATATGCCTCGCCAAGGCAGCGCTTGCGGACATCCTCGTTAGTTACCTTTTCGGCGCTTTCAATAATGGTATTGGCCGTATTGATGCCGAAATACATCTGATTCCAAAGGCCGTCCATAGGAGGACAGTTCTTGTTGGCTGCTCCGTTGTTCGGGGTGCAGTTTGCAGCCTGAAGGCGGTTGTCGTAGTTATTCCAAGGCTCTGCGGTAAGGTCGGCTGCGGATGTAAACTCGTCGCATCCGTAGATGGTGATTCCATAAGCCCATTCGTATCCAAAGTGCCAGCGGATGTTCCCGTAAAGGGCGTCAGCCAGGTCTTGAATTCCCTCTTCCGTCGTAAACCACTGTGTGGTCTGCGCGGTTCGGCAGTTTTCCTCGAGGAATTCATCGCTGCAGGAAGACAAGCTTACCAGGGCGGCGATAGGCAATGCCACCGCCAGGATTAGACTAAATATCTTTTTCATTGTTCTTTTCATATTATTTATTATACATGTGCGTATATTCTTTCTTCTCATACGTTTAGAAACCAATCTGTACGCCCATAGTAAAGCCACGGTTGTAGTAGCTGGTACCAAGATCGAGGTCGAGGAAGTCGACTGTCGAGAATACATCGCCCAGATTCTTTCCCTGAGCATAGACCTTGAGGTTCTGAATGCCGAGCTCTCTGCAGACTTTCTTCGGCATGTAGTATCCAAGGGAAACGTTGCGCAGCTTGCAGAAGCTAGCCTTGCGGAAACCGAGCAGGGATGAGTAAGCATCACCTCCGGAGGTGTTGTAGATAGGCTTCTGGTACTCAGCGTTGGTGTTGCTGGGAGTCCAGTAGTCGATCTGGCGCTGTGCATACATACCGTACTGTCCTTCACCGCCGGTGCTGATCATATAACCAGCGCGCCCGTAGAGTTCAACAGCCAGCTCGAAGCTCTTGTAAGAGAACGTGTTGTTCCATCCATAGGTAAGCGTAGGACTCTTCTGTCCGACGATGACTTTGTCCTTCTCGTTGATGACATAGTCCCTCTCGTATTCGCCTGTCTCCTCGTTGAGCACGAGTTGGTCGACGGGCTTAACCATTCCGACCTCGAAGTTGGCGCCGTTCTCGTTGAACTTAGCCATTTCCTCAGCGTCCTCAGCCTGCCAAAGGCCGTCCACCTCGTATGTGTACCACACGCCGATGGGCATTCCGATGAACCACTCGTTGGAAATATCGTCCTCCTTGCCAGTAGCAAGCTCGACGATGCGGTTCTTCTGGTAAGCGAAGTTCAAGTTGCTGAGCCACTGGAAGTCCCTTGTCTGCACGGGGATAACGTTAAGTCCCACTTCAATACCCTTGTTCGCCGTCTTGCCGACGTTAGCACTTGTCTTCTCATAACCCGTCAGCGTGGGGATAGACATAGGGAGGAGAAGACGGTTCGTACGGCTTGTGTAAGCATCAATACTACCGTTGATGCGCCCCTTCAGGAAGCTGAAGTCAAGACCAAGGTTGTACTGCGTGGTCTTTTCCCAGCTGAGCTCTTTGTTGGCAAGTTCAATCATCTTCGAGGTGTAATACGGCTCGTTGGTGGCAAAAGCCTGCTCGTTGCCTCCGTTAAACGGCACGAAGAATCCTTGAATATTACCCAAGGTACTGTAAGGAGATACGGAAGAGTTACCAGTGGTACCCAAGCCGAAGCGAAGCTTCAACAAGTCTACCGCTTTGACATCAGCCATGAATTCCTCCTGGTCGATGCGCCATCCAAAGGCAGCGGAGGGGAAGAAATCCCACTTGTGTCCTTCTGCCAACACAGAGGAACCGTCGTAACGTCCGCTGACAGTCAACAGATAACGGTCGAGAAGCGAATAATTAAGGCGAGCCATGTAGCTGGCCAACTGCCATTCGCTGAGCCCCGTGCTCATTCCAGCACCGTACGTGCCGCTATCGGTAATGTCGATAGAGCTCATATAATACCACAGATAGTTAGCATCGGGAATCATGTTGGCGCTTTCCGACATATTCTCGAAATTGTACTTGGAAGCACTCTGAAGCAAGGTGAGACCGATCTTGCTTACACCGAACTCCTTGTCGTAGTTCAGCATATTGTCAAGAGTCCAGCTGAAGGAGCGCTCCATCTTGACAGAAGCGTAGTTTTTACTACCCATCTTAACAGCCGAATTGGAATCGATGAAAATTCCGTTACGATAGAAGCGGAGATCAGGACCGAAGTTTGTCTTAAAGGTCAATCCCTCAAGTGGCTCAAGAATCTTGCCGAAGTCAACGAGGCCGTAGAAACTGCCAAGTACGCGGAAGCTCTCACGATTATCATTGGACTTGTTCCATTCATCAATAACCGTATAGGCATTAACAACCGACCCACCGGGGTTAGTAATGATCTCACCGTTCTCATCATACGCAACTGTGTAGTGAGGAAGAGCCTTTGCTGCGCTATAAATATCGGTAGGACCCGAACTTGTGCTCTGTCCCGTACGGCTATAACCGTACTTCTGCTCGCCATAGCTGGCATTGAAGCCTGCTCCCATCTTGAACCAGGGTTTAGCCTTCACGTCAACGTTACTAGCAAAGGTGAAACGCTGATATTGCTGACCCTTCTGGGTTCCTTCGTTATTGAGATAGCCCACAGAAGCCATAGCCTGTACATTCTCCGTACCGCCACTGGCGCTGACTGTATGTTCTTGCGTAATGCCTGTTTGGGTAACGAAGTTTTCCCATTGCGTATCGCTTACCAGACTTCCGTTCCAGCTTCCGCCTGCCCAGCCCTTGTTGACATTGGCAAGTGCAGCGGCATCGCCCGAGAAGAAGTTCTGATCTTGCTCTTTGGTAGGCTTGTCACCAGGAGTATACACGTCGGGAGCACTATTATAGTATGCCCAACGACGCCAAGTGATATAGTCGCTAGCCGTCATCGCGGGCTGCTTGTCGACAAGCTTCTCAAAGGTTACGGCACCTGAGTAGTTGAGGTTCATCTTGCCTGCTTGTCCACGCTTCGTGGTGATAAGAACAACACCGTTGGCACCGCGACTACCATAGATGGCCGTTGAGGAAGCATCCTTCAGCACATCCACGCTCTCGATGTCGCGCGGGTTGATGGTTTCGATTCCACCAGCGCTGAGGGGAACACCATCCACAACGTAAAGCGGGCTATTGCTTGCCTTGATGGAACGGGACCCACGGATGAGGATGGAACCTACGGTACCAGGACGCTCGCTGGAAGTGATATCAACACCGGCCACCTTACCCTGCAGGGCTTCAAAGGCATTGTTGACGGGACGAGTGTTCAGCTCTTCGGAATTAACACGCGCCAAAGCGCCTGTAACATCGCTCTTTTTCTGAACACCATAGCCCACCACCACTACCTCATCGAGGTTGGCAGCGTCTTCCTCAAGGATCACCTTCAGTGCTCCTCTTTGGATGTTCACTCTTTTTGTCGCCATACCCACGTAGCTGATCTCCAGTTGCTTGGCGTCAGCTGGAGCTTCGAGGGCAAAATCTCCGTTGTAATCGGTTATCACGCCGATGGTGGGATACTGCACCACCTTGACGCTGGCTCCGATTACAGGTTCACCTGTGGCGTCCACAACCGTTCCCCTTACGGAGGCGTTCTGGGCCGACAGTCCCATTGATACCAGCATAAGCGGCATCAATAGAAGAAGCAGTCTTTTCTTCATGTGACTAATTGTTTTTTGATGGTTAATAATAAAGGAAAACATATTTGTTCTGTTCCGTTTTTTCATGGCAACACATTCGGTTCACACGGCTTCATTGCGGTGAAAGATACGTTGACATCGCAAAGGTAAACAATAAAAACTAACAGCCTCGCTTTTTTTCTCCTTTTTTTATTGAGCCGTCGGCAAACTTTTTCCTCTATACAGCCTTCCGGCAAATCTCCCTCGATGTTTACGCCAAAAAATTTGCTCCTTCTCCCGAAAAGCACTACCTTTGCAGTCCTAAACAACAACAGAGCGATGATTACACAGGATCAACTGAAGGACATCAAAGAGCGTGTGGATGCTCTCTACCGCTACCTCGCCATTGACGAGAAGCTCATACAGGTAGAGGAAGAACAGCTGCGCACTCAAGTGCCGGGCTTCTGGGACGACGCCAAGAAAGCCGAGGCTCAGATGAAAAAGGTGAAAAGCATCCAGAGCTGGATAGATGGATACAAGGAAGTGAAAAGCCTTGCCGACGAGCTAGAACTCGCCTTCGACTTCTACAAGGACGAGCTCGTCACCGAAGAGGAAGTTGACGCCTCCTACGCCAAAGCCGTCAAGGCCATTGAGGAACTTGAACTCAAGAACATGCTGCGTGAGGAAGCCGACAACATGGACTGTGTTCTGAAAATCAATGCCGGAGCAGGAGGCACGGAGGCGCAGGATTGGGCTTCGATGCTCATGCGAATGTACCTACGGTGGGCTGAATCCAACGGCTACAAGACTTCCATCCAGAATCTTCAGGACGGAGACGAAGCCGGAATCAAGACAGTAACCATCGAAATGGACGGCCCCTACGCGTATGGATACCTCAAGGGAGAGAATGGAGTACACCGCCTGGTGCGCGTCAGCCCCTACAACGCGCAGGGAAAACGAATGACTTCGTTTGCAAGTGTCTTCGTCACACCACTCGTTGATGATTCCATCGAGGTGGAAATCGAAACGGCACGCCTCTCCTGGGACTACTTCCGCAGCGGAGGCGCCGGAGGACAGAACGTTAACAAGGTGTCGTCGGGAGTTCGTCTGAGATACCAGTACAAGGACCCATATACCGGCGAGGAGGAGGAAATCCTCATCGAGAATACGGAAACGCGCGACCAGCCCAAGAATAAGGAGAACGCCCTCCGCCTGCTCCGCTCGCAGCTCTACGACCGTGAGCTTCAGCACCGTATGGAAGAGCGAGCCAAGGTGGAAGCCGGCAAGAAGAAGATTGAATGGGGCTCGCAGATCCGCTCGTACGTCTTCGACGACAGACGAGTGAAGGATCATCGCACGGGATACCAGACGAGCGACGTTACAGGCGTGATGGACGGCAAGATAGACGGGTTCATCAAGGCTTGGCTCATGGGCAGTCAGGAAACAGAACGATAGGAAAACAAGGCTCTGCACCGCAAGCCGCCAAAAGCCAGGCAAATGGAGATAGAAAGAAAGTTCTTAGTCAACGACGACAGCTACAAGTCGCTCGCATACAACCGCTCCGAGATACTTCAGGGCTACATCTGCAGACAAAACGGGCGTACCGTCCGTGTGCGTCTGCGCGACGACAAGGGATACCTCACCATCAAGGGCCCATCCGACGCCAGCGGCATTGCACGCTTCGAGTGGGAGAAGGAAATCCCTCTTGAAGAGGCCCGGCAGCTACTCAGCATCTGTCAGCCCGGACGCATCGAGAAGACCCGCTGGCTGGTGAAGGCAGGAAAGCACGTTGTCGAGGTAGATGAATTTCACGGCGACAACGACGGACTTGTCTTTGCCGAAATAGAGCTTGGCGCCGTCGACGAACCGTACGAGAAGCCTGCTTTTCTCGGCAAGGAAGTCACGGGAGACCATCGTTACTACAACGGATTCATCAGCCGCAATCCTTACAACACCTGGGAGAAAGAATAAGCCGATTTTTTCGAGAAGGAATACGGCGCGCTCGAGAAGGGATAAATTTTTTTTCTTTCTACATCTCGCGAGATTCTTTCTTCATACGGCGAGATGAAGAAAGAATAATTTCTGATTCCTTCTCTTCGAAAAACAGGAAGGGCAGCATCGCGTGACGCTGCCCTTCCTTTGCTTTTTCCGGCTTGAGGAGACGGACAGGGAAAGCCTACTCGTAAACCTCCATTTCGTAAATACGGGTGGCTCCGTCACCCAGATCCTGCTCAGGACCTGTCACCATCAGGCGCAGGAAGCGCACCTTGGCTGCATCGAAGGAGCGCTCCACATCGTCGCTTTTATTCCCGTCGAGCATGTCAAGGACGGTCCACTCGTCGGTTTCCTTTTCGCGTCCCATGAGCAAGCAGGCACGGGTGATGTAGGAAGCATCTTCCTGTCCTGCACTAACCAGACGCCAGCCGCTGACCTCGACGGACTTGCCGAAGTCAAACATAATCCAGTGAGGAGTCTTCCGGGTGTCGCACCATTTGGTTTCCAGATCGCCGTCGTTGATGTTGGCACCCACTTCGCGCCTGTTCACCTCACCCGAAACACCGATAATCTTTGCATCCTTCAGGATGTTGACGCGTGCCGGCATCGCAGCCTCGTATGAAACGGCATCCGTCTTGTTTCCCGTCTTGAACAGGCTGCAGGCAGGAGTCACACGCTCGGCTTCGTTGACAGCCGTAGCGGCAAAGACGACCACATTGGCGTTTTCCTGAAGCACGATGCTGGTTGCTCCCTTCGGCACGTCGACTGCCACACGGAACAGATAGGTAAACTCATACGGCTGGTCCTCCGTCGAAGTGTGGCGATGCGTTCCCACATACACCACATCGGCTTTCTTACAGAATCCGTGCGTATGTCCTGTGTGGCCCCACTGTCCCAGGAATCCCGTGTAGGATGGAACCTCGACCGTAGCCTTGTTCTTGCCGCAGACGATGTCTAACTTCTGATCCCCGCGGGTGGAAGCAGCCAACAGATATACCTTATTATATATGCCTTCGGGAAGCTTCACCTCCTGCCCGCGACAAACCATTCCGTTGTAGCCGTCATAGTCTCCGAGAACGTAATGCACACCGTCGACAACCAGTTGTCCGTCGGCAGGAAGCAATTCCGAAGCGAAGCTGTTGCCTCCCTCAAAGTCTGCACCAGAACGGAACTCGTTGGAGCTGACACAACGCTTGTCGTAAGCCAGTTCCAGCTTCTCCTGAACGGGTTCCGAAACCTTCTTCGCGTCAGCAAAAGTCACCTTGAACGTTTTCACGCTGAACGGAGCAATATCCACCTCCAGCACATTGCCGCTTACCTTCGCAGCGCCCTTTGTCTTCTCCGTGCCGTCTGCTTCCACCGCATTCGCAAGGGCTGCAGCAAACGTAATGCGCGCATGCTGCTCTCCGGCTCCGCTATTCTCATAGACGCGGATCACATACTCATCGGAAACTTCGGCTTTCTTCAGCGCGCGAATGGTAACGTTCTTGTTATCAGAAGAAACGAAAGAGAAGTTCTTGCCAAGTTCACCCTTGTGACGCGGAGCCACAAATGCCCGCACCGGGCTGTTCAGCTGCGTGCTTTGCCATACGGCGGCACCCTTGTCAAGTTTGCCCGGATGACCGACAATGCTATACGTAAACGCGTGATGTCCAAGATCCTGCTTGCTTTGATAGCTGTAGCCGCGCCCTGTGGAAGGCGTGTAGAGCAGCGAAAGCCTCAGCGTGTTGTCGTTCGGCTTGTCCCAGCCGTATTTGCAGTCGTTGAGGATGGTTATTCCGTACGAGCCGTCGGCATCCGTCAAGTCTGTCCACTCGTGCGAGTAAACCTCATACTGATTGTCCCTGTTGTTGGCGCGAAGAACACTTCCGAGGCCTAAATCGTAAGTTGCCTCCTCGTTAGCTATGTTCATCGGGAAGTTTGCCTTCAGCAGCGCGTTCTCCGAGTTCCACTCTACCTCATTATAAATGTCGATGCGCTCGGCTAAAGAGCCTTCGTAGAGACGCACATACTGGTTTATCACCGACTCGCCAAGTGTGCGGCTTATCTTCACTGTCGTGCGGATGGGGCCTTGCTCGATTAACGTCACGCTTGCTTCTGAAGCGACCGGCAGCGGTTCTTTATCGAGCGTGCGCTTCAGGATTTCCCATGCAGGCCAGCTGACGCTACGCGCGTCGTCGAAGACAACCAGGCCGAAGGTCTTGCCTTCCTGCACGAGTTCCTTGCCCACGCGCTTGTCTACCAAAGAGCAGATATCGCCCTTCCCGTCAAACGTAACGGCATATATGCTATTCTCCACTTTCTTTACGTCCTTTTCGGCTGTCGTTTTCTTTCCCGCAGCCTTGAGGCTCAGCACGCTCCATCCTGTGGCTGGAACCGTAGCGTCAACCAAAAGGATTCGGTTCCCTTGAGCATCCTGCACCACCTGCGAAGGAAGTGTCTTGCCGTCGGGACCCTTCACCGAATAGGATGCCTGCATGTCGGGCAACGTGATTTCCGCTACCGCCCGCTGCTCGTAGGACTCCGTATTGTACAATACGACGGGAATGCCGTTCACAGCCGTATTCAAACGGGAAGAAACGCCGTTTACAGCATCCGTCAGCACGTTAGCGAGCCGTTTCGAAGCTATCAGCTCGTCGTTCCAGGAGAACTCGTACGCACGAGGAATACTTGTGCCCGTCAAGTCGTCGTGGAACTGATGCAGGATAATGGAGCTCCAAGCTTCATGCATCGTCTGGCGAGGATAAGCCGAAGCCCCCAGCCACTCGGCAACAACGGCAGCACGCTCTGCCGCATCGGCCAAGTGCTCGTTCTGCCTGTTGTAGAGCTTCATGGCTGCCTGAGACGTGTAGCAGCCTGTGCCGTGAACGTCCATCAGCAACTCACCGTCCCAAACAGGCAACTCCTTCACACGGTCCGAAGCTATCAAGTCCTTGTAAAGCTGGTCACTCGTTGCGCTGACAATCTTCACGGGACCCGTTCCCTTCAGTCCCTTCTCGACAGCACGCACCGACTTGATGTTAGGAGAGCCGCCCGTGTCGCCTGTTCCGTAATACTGATAACCTATTCCTATGGGACTCTCGCTCATGTTCCTGTAAAGCCTCTCATCTTGGCTGATGTCCACGTCGTCGTACGACTGCGTGTAGCCATATCCGTGAGCCATAAGGATAGAGTTCCCGTCGATGCCTTTCCAGACGCCTATCGAGTAGGGATACTTCTTCAGCTTGCCGTCGTAGAAAGGATTGTTGCGCCATCCCAGCTTCTGCGACGAGAATCCTATCAGCCCGCAATGCGCAGCCAACGTGGGAAGGTCGTATCCGAAGCCGAAGCAGTCGGGAAGGAAGACATCCGTGCTCTCCAGCCCATATTCCTGACGATAGAAGGTCTGTCCCATCAGAGTATTTCTCAGCCACGACTCGGGCGAGACAATCACCACCTCGTCGGCGTCCCAGCTGGTGCCCGTCAAGTGCCAGCGCCCTTCCTTTATATATTTCTTTACCTCTTCATATTCTGTGGGGAAATACTCCTTCATCCACGAATACTTGATGGCACCTTCGAAATTGAAGATGTAGTCGGGATACGTGCGCAGCAGATGCAGGTTCTGGCGGATGGTCTTGGGGATATACTGACGGATGGTCGTCTGAATGTCCCAGTTCCATTGCGTATCGAGGTGTGCGTCAGCCACCATATACGCCACTTTTTCTTCATTTTGGGCAGACAAGGCTCCCGATGCGGCTATCAGCAGCATCACGAGAGCGAAACGGAAACGATTCTTCATAGATAATTCGATTATAGTTTAGATTTATTGCTTACAGAATGCTATTTTCAACCTTATACCTAAAAAAGTTGCTACAAATATACGCATTTATAATTCATATTTTGTCTTTTCTTCGTATTTTTGTAGCGTAAAAAGAAAAAAACGTATGAAGAAGTTACTTTTAGGCGACCAGGCTATTGCTCAAGGCGCGCTCGATGCAGGACTTTCGGGCGTGTATGCCTATCCTGGCACGCCCTCGACTGAAATCACAGAGTATATTCAGGTATCGCACGCTCCCGTCCACAGCCGCTGGTGCACCAACGAGAAAACAGCGATGGAAGCAGCCCTCGGCATGTCGTTCGCAGGAAAGCGCGCGCTGGTTTGCATGAAACACGTGGGCATGAATGTCTGCGCCGACGCCTTTATCAACAGCGCCGTCACGGGCGTCAACGGAGGGCTGATCGTTCTTGCTGCCGACGACCCTTCCATGCATAGTTCCCAGAACGAACAGGATAGCCGCTTCTACGGGAAGTTCGCCTTGATTCCGACCATCGAACCCTCCACGCAGCAAGAGGCCTACGACATGATATCCTACGCCTTCGACCTGTCGGAGGAGCTTCGTCTCCCCGTGCTGATGCGCATCGTCACCCGCCTGGCGCATAGCCGCGCTGTGGTGGAGATTGCCGACACGCCTCGCCCGCAAAACCATCTCTCCGCGCCTGCCGACCCCAAGGGCTGGGTGCTTCTTCCTGCCAACGCCCGGCGCAAGAACGTGGAACTCTGCGCCTTACAACCGCGCCTCGAGGAGCTCAGCGCAGCATCGCCCTTCAGCCGCCTGACGAAGGTCGACAGCCCGCGCGCCGTCGTTGCCTGCGGAATCGGATACAACTACTTGATGGAAAACTGCGCCGAGGAACTCCCCTTCACCGTTTACAAGCTGTCGCAGTACCCGCTGCCTAAGAAACTCCTTGCCGAGCTGGCTTCCAAGCACCGTGAGCTGCTTGTCGTAGAGGATGGACAGCCTTTCGTCGAGGAACAACTCATCGGCATCATCTCGCACGAAGTAACCGTGCACGGACGTCTCGACGGCACGCTGCCCCGCACAGGAGAGCTCACGCCCGACAATGTCAGACAGGCCCTTGGGCTCCCCTCGGCACAGACTTTCAAACCCTGCGAGACGGTTGTAGGACGTCCGCCAGCACTTTGTCAAGGATGCGGGCACAGAAGTGTCTACGAGGCGCTCAATCGCGTACTTGCCGACTATCCCGACAGCCGCGTCTTCGGCGATATAGGATGCTACACCCTCGGTGCCCTGCCTCCCTACCAAGCGCTGCACTCGTGCGTCGATATGGGAGCTTCCATCACGATGGCGAAAGGAGCCTCCGACGCAGGATTGTTCCCCGCCGTTGCCATTATCGGAGACTCCACGTTCACGCACAGCGGGATGACGGGCCTCTTGGATGCTGTGAACGAGAACTCCCCCATCACCGTCATCATCTCCGACAATCTCACGACGGGGATGACAGGAGGGCAAGACTCAGCGGGAACGAACAAGTTCGAGGCCATCTGTCGCGGGCTTGGCGTGAGCGACGAGCACCTGAAAGTCGTTGTCCCCCTGCCTGCCAACATGGAGGAAATCACGCGCATCCTTCGCGAGGAGATCGAATACCGGGGAGTCTCCGTCATCATCCCTCGTCGCGAGTGCATCCAGACCCTTGCGCGTCACGCCAAGCAGAAACGTGCCGCTGCGGAGAAGAAAGAATAAAAAATTATCGAGAAGGGAAAAAATTTTTTTCTTTCTACATCTCGCCGTATGAAGAAGGGAAAAATTTTTCTCGACAAAGAAAAAACCATTATCTACAAAGAACCATAACACGAGATTCATGAAAACAGATATCATCCTTGCGGGCGTGGGAGGACAGGGAATCCTCTCCATCGCAACCATCATCGGGCAGGCAGCCCTGAACGAGGGGCTTTTCATCAAGCAAGCCGAGGTGCACGGCATGAGCCAGCGCGGAGGCGACGTGCAAAGCAACCTGCGCATCTCGTCCGACGTCATCCAGTCGGACCTCATCCCCCTGGGCGGCGCCGACATCATCATCGCAATGGAGCCAATGGAGGCGCTGCGCTACCAGCCCTGGCTGAAGGCCGACGGCTGGGTGATCACCGCGAGCGCTCCTTTCGTGAACATACCCAACTATCCCGACATCGAGAAGATTCACGCCGCACTCGCCAGCCTTCCCCACGTCGTGAGCATCGACATCGACGCACTCGCGAAGGCAAACCTCATGCCCAAGGCTGCCAACATGATTCTGCTGGGAGCTGCCGCCGACGCGCTGGGGATGGACTTCGACACGCTGAAGCAAGCCGTCCGCACCGTCTTCGCTGCGAAGGGCGACGCCGTCGTGGAGATGAACATCCGCGCCCTTGAGATAGGCCGAGCAAACAGCAGCGCGAAATAGCTATCCATCTGTTCCCGCGTGCCGCGAATGCTACTTCTGCAGAGATGAGTTCTTCTCCGCAAACCCTTCCCTGAACTTTGACTTCACAACATCCGCAAATGAAAACCGTATTCAGCAAAGAACGTGTCGACGAGCTGCTTCGCGACATGGAGATAGACGATCTCAACAAAGCCTCCATACGCCAGATTGGCGCCATAGCCCGAACACTCGAGGAGGAGACGGGCGAAGAGTACATCCACTTCGAAATGGGCATCCCCGGCCTGCCCCCCTCCGCCGTCGGCACAGAAGCCGAGATAGAAGCCCTTCGGCGCGGCGTGGCAGCCAAGTATCCCAACATTGAGGGTATCGCCGAGCTGAAGACCGAAGCCTCGCGCTTCGTCAAAGCCTTCATCAACACCGACGTTGCCCCCAAGGGCTGCATCCCTACCACAGGCTCCATGCAGGGAGTGTTCGCCTCCTTCATGCTTTGCACACAGCTGGACCCCCAGCGAAGGACCATCCTCTACTTCGACCCAGGCTTCCCCGTGCAAAAGATGCAGGCCGCCGTCATCGGAGCCGACATGCGCTCGTTCGACGTCGCCGACTACCGCGGAGCCCAGGCGCTGCGAGCCAAGCTCAAAGAGATCCTCTCCGCAGGAGACGTCTGCTGCCTCATTTACAGCAACCCCAACAACCCTTCGTGGATGTGCCTGAAGGATGACGAACTGCAGGTGATAGGAGAGCTTGCCACGAAGTACGATGTCATCGTCATCGAGGACCTTGCCTATATGACAATGGATTTCCGACGTCCTCTGGGCCGTCCCTTCCAAGCCCCCTACCAGCCCTCCGTAAGCCATTATACCGACAACTATATCCTCATGCTCTCGGGCTCAAAGATGTTCTCCTACGCAGGCCAGCGCATCGCCGTAGCATGCATCTCCGACAAGCTGTTCGTTCGCAGCTACGCCACGCTCCACAAGCGCTACGGCTTCAGCCGCTTCGGCGCTGTCTTCGCTTATAATATGCTCTACACGCTCTCCTCGGGCGTGAGCCACAGTGCTCAATGCGCTATGGCGGCGATGATGCGTGCTGCCTCCGACGGAACATACCGCTTTGTGGACGATGTGCGCGAGTACGCCCGCCGCACCCAGCGCATCAAGCAGATCATGCAGCGCTACGGCTTCTCTGTCGTCTACGACAAGGATCAGGACGAGCCTGTCTCCGACGGACTCTTCTTCACCATCGGCTACGCGGGAATGGAAGGCGGCGCTTTCCTCCGCGAGCTGCTTTACTTCGGCATCACGGGCATCGTTCTCAGCACTACCGGCAGCACCCGTCAAGGAATCCGCGCCTGCTGCAGCTGCATGCAGGAACATCACTATCCGCTCCTCGAAGAGCGCTGCCGCCTCTTCGCCGAGAGCCATCCGCAAGGGTAACCTTTCCCTCCCGGGCAAAGCGAGAAACACCCTCGTTTGCCAAGCAAAAATCAGCAAAAGGAGCACCTGCCAGACGCTCCTTTTCCTTTTTCTTTTTCCCTCGGATATTCCTCCTTACTAACCGTTAATGAACGGGCAAAAAAGACGGTTTCCCTCTTTTTTCATGTTTTTTAATTTTTTTGCGAAAAAACTTTGTTTTTTGTATTCTTTTTGTTTTCTTTGCAAAGAGATTATGGAATGTTTGTATATTATACATTTTTCTTTCATCTCCTTAAAAACTAAAAACCTTTACACCTATGGCTCACAAGCATTCTCTCACCTTACTGACGGCTCTTGTACTCCTTTGCCCAGCCGTCACAGCTCAGACTCGTACCCAAAAGTACACGGCTTGCGACGAGCATAAGTATCAGAGCAACATGACCATTACTGCCGTTGTCGTCGACAAGGGATGGAACGTGGTGAACGACTGCGAAGTAGCCGTCTTCGACGCCAACGGCGAGTGCCGCTGCAGCCGTCTGAACGACCCCCAGCAGGGAAACCTGGTGTTCCTCACCATTCAGGGCGAGGGAAGCGGTGAGAAGCTGACATTCAAGGTAGTTTACGGGAATGCAGGTGACTACCGCGAGGAGACCTGCCCGGAAACCGTCACGTTTGTCAACGACAGCAGCCTGGGCAGCGAGCAAGAACCCTTCAAGCTGAACATCAGCCAATGGACGGGCGTGGGAAATGTCCTCAAGGACAAGCCCCTCGCTGAAGACGAGATTTACAACCTGTTGGGACAGCGCGTCTCCCACATGGTGAAAGGACAACTCTACATCGTGAACGGCAAAAAAGTGTTCGGAAAATAACATCTGCCCGAAGCCGCAGAAGAGCCTCCGGATTTTTCCTTCTCCAAAAAAAATTTTCGAGAAAGCAAAAAAATTTTTCCCTTCTTCATACGGCGAGATTCCTTCTCGAAAAAAAACTGTTCTTTCTACATAATTATTTTAACCCTTTTCACACGAAAATACTTATTCAAAAAACATAATCATTTATTTCCAAAAAGCTATGGACACGAATCACAGAATCCCCATCCGTACGAGCCGAACGCTCGTAGTTCTTATCCTGTTCCTGCTTTCGATGAGCCTCAGCCTCACCGTGCAGGCCGATTCGCCACACTTCAGCTCAGGCCACGGGGCTACTATCAAGCAGCAGCCCAGCGCTGCCAAACCGTGGGCCGAGGTGCAAGTCTTTTTCTACTCTTCAGACGGCAAGGACGGCTTCTTCCTGCACGACAACACCGACGGAGCCAAAGGCCCCGCCGTGTACGTCGACGGAAAGAAAATCTGTAATCCCGACTATGAGCTTGCCTGGCCCGACAGCGACGAGACAGGTAACGGCTCGGGCTGCAAAAGTGCATGTAACAACAATGACAGTTGGTGGGGTGACGGATATTCAAAAACCATCGACGGCATCACCTATACCGTCAAGTTCTGGGATCCCTACTGGTCGAACGACAGAGCCTATGTGACGATGGTTGTCTACATGACACCTATGCAAGTAGGAGTGAGCCATGAGATAAAAGTCCGCGGTAAGTGGAAAATAAACAGTATAAGCAATCAGTATGAGGAATATACGTACAAAATAAACGCGGTACCCGACATCTGGAGCAACTGCACCACGACTGCCACTTGGTCTGCCTACAACCAGGCCAAATACGAGGGAACCCTGAATACCAGCTACGGCGCCACCAACATCCGCGTTGTGGGCACGGGCAACAGCACAGGCTCCAGCACCTACCTCTCCAGCTCCAGCGTAGGCAACAAGGATTGTCCCAAAGGGGACTCCTCCTTCTCCCTCACGGCAAATCGTGACGCAAGCCTCAACCACTGGAACCAAGGCACGGCAGGACTGCAGTACAGCTTAGCCGTCGCCTCCTCAGGCCGACCCACCATTACTCTGTGGAAGCCGTTTACCACAAACGTGATTGGCTACACCAAAGCAAAGAGCTTGAAAGCCACACCTAACATGTGGAAAAAACAGGTAGAACTAAGTTGGGAAGCCGAAGCTTCCGGACGAAGCAAGCAGGGCACCTGGAGCGTATACCGCTATCCGGCTAACGACGCCTCTGCCAAAGAACTGCTGAAAAGCGGCATCGTGGCAAGCACGCTGAAGTATACCGACACCTCGGTACCTGAGTATGAGACGAAATACACCTACGACGTAGTGTTCGTGCCTACCAACACCCCGACGGGCACCATCTTCAACGAGCTGAAGACGTCGATAACCACCAGCGTAGATCGCGAGTTCAAGTTCACGAACCTGAGCGTCGTCAACGGCGAGAGTTCACTTACCTTTAACTGGCAATGTCCCGCCTTTGAAGGCACGGAAAGCTACCGGTTCAGCATTCTGCGCACCACCAAGGCCGACTTCACCGACTGGACAGAGATTGCTACCGTCAACGTCTCCGATAAGTCTAAGACCAAATACTCGTATACCGACAAGAAGAATCTGGAGCTCTGCCCTACCTATTATTATAAGGTACAGGTGACAATGCTCGAGAACCACCTTTTCGATACCAACAACGCCGACATCCGCGGCGGTCGTCTGACAGGAAACTCCCGCGTAACATCCGTGAGCGCAACGAAGGGCGACTATGCCGGGCTGGTAAAAGTCACCTGGGAAGCCATACAGGTGAGCTCCGATCCTACACAGTACCAGCTTTTCCGCCGCAACAAGGGCAGCAACAGCTGGGCTTCTATCTACAAGACCAGCGGCACAGCCGAGAACTATTATTTCGAGGACAACACGGCACTCCCGGGCAAATACTACGACTACAAAGTAACCTCCACAACCATCTGCGACGGCAGCTACACCGACATCAGCGAGTTCGCCGAGGGATTCTGCCGCGCTACTGGCATCATCTCAGGCCGCATCACCTACGGAACAGGAACCGCCGTGCCTAATGTAAAGGTAGCACTCATCAAGAGCGATGACGACAACAGCGTGGCACAATTCTATGCCGCGAAGATTGCCGGAACAGGCGGCGGAATCTTACTTCCGTTGACCGACGCCTTGCTGAAGGAGTACTTCACCGATGCCTCCTGGTCGGCACAGTTCTAC
The DNA here is from genome assembly GCA_017615125.1 of Bacteroidaceae bacterium. Lineage (GTDB taxonomy): Bacteria > Bacteroidota > Bacteroidia > Bacteroidales > Bacteroidaceae > UBA1189. The sequence goes on along the minus strand of JAGAAS010000078.1, from coordinate 14,067 downwards.
GTACGCCCCAATGCTACACAGGCCAGCAGCACCACGCCAGTCATCTTTGACATCGCCGACAAGCTGAGGATTTCCCTCGGCACCTTCGTCAACAACAAGGGATTCCCCGTAAACGTCGTCAACGGCTCCACTTCTACCAGCACAGGGCTCTACATTCCAGCTGATAAATACACCTCCGTTACCGTAACGAAGAACAGCAGCAACTCCATCGTAGTCTATACCGTGAATGAGGAAGGAACCCTCCAGACAGGCAAAGCCGTTACCGCCAAGATTACCTATCAGGGAACGGGCGACAAGCTAGGATTAAATGTGGGCGGCTCCTACACATCGAACAGCAAGCTGGCCTTCAGCGGATTCGTCGATGAGATACGTATTTTCACAGGCGTATGCCTCACCAGCGACCAGATCAAGAGCTCCTACAGCCACACGCTCTCAGGCGTGGAGGCAGGACTCATCGCCTACTGGCCCATCGACGAGGGCTTCCCGGGACAAAGTGTCGCCTACGACTATTCGAAGAACTCCGGCGTTGCCAACGGCCATCATGGTAACTTCGGCGTTGGCACCTCGGCTGTCAGCGACGTGCTGCCCACCGAGGATCAGCTGAGCCTCTTCGCCTTCACCGATGTGGAAGGCAACTACGTCATCCGCGGCGTACCCTTCTCCGGCGACGGCACCAACTACACCGTACGCCCGACTCTTGGCATCCATGAGTTCTCACCCAACTATGCTTCGCGCTATGTGGGAGCCTCGTCGCTCGTCCACAGCGGTGTCGACTTCACCGATGTCTCGTCCTTCCCCTTGAGCGGTGTCGTTTATTACGAAAACACCACGTACCCCGTCGAAGGGTGCAACCTCTATGTCGACGGCACCATCTGCAGCAAGGAAGGCGAGATGATTACGACGGATGCCAACGGTGCTTTCACCATCAGCGTTCCCATCGGCGATCATGCCATCACCATAAAGAAAAACGGGCACACCTTTGTGAACAACGGCCGTTACCCCGCCGATCCAAAGGGAGTGGGCACCTACCAGACCTTCGACCACGAGCTGCCCCCGCTTACCTTCTACGACAACACCCTCGTCAACTTCTCAGGACGTATCGTCGGAGGTAACATCCAGGGCGACCTCCCCATCGGCTTCAACCTGAGCAAGAACAACATCGGTGTCACCGAAATCGTGATGACGCCCATGAACGACAACTATCGGATGAACGTCTATCTGAAGCAGAACGGCACTTCCTACACCTACGAGACCAACACCAGCGTGCTGGAGTGTCCGTCTGCCACTACCGCCATCAGCAGCTCTTCGTGGCGCGGCGCGGGCGACAACGTGAAGAAGCTCTACATCCACACCGACCCCGTCTCGGGCGAGTTCTCCGCTATGATTCCCCCGCTCTACTACAAGATAGAGAGCATGAAAGTCATCAGCACAGGGCTCAGCGTGGGCGAATCCACATCGGTAGACCTCACGAATCCCTCCGTCGTCTATTCCGACAGCACGACGTACAGCGACGGAGCCACCGTCACCTACGACTACAACGGCTCGCTCATACAAGTCTACCATAGCGCGCCTACCTTCACCGTGCAGCAGGAGGGACGTACCGACGGCAGCTTTGGTATCAATGCCTATAACTACGAAGACGAGATAGGCAAGATTTCCGTCAAGGACATCTATCAAATTAAGTCAGGGAAGCCTGTCTACAAGTACGGCGGTCCTCTCTTCGTTATGGAAGATCCTTACACTTTCCTGTTAGAGGGCTATGAGGAGTATGTCAACAGCGACAACAAACAGAATCCCGTCACCGATCATGTGCCCCTCGCAGGCAATGTTGTCACCATCAACAATGCCCTTTCTGCCGATCAGAAAGTATATATCGAAGACAGGAACGGCAAGAAGGCCGGCGATGTGGTTGAGCTGGAGAGCAACCAGCTAACCCTTGATGACGAGGGTAAGGCTACCTATTCATGGAAAGCAGGTCTGCCCAATATCTGTACGCCCTACACGCGTACCATCAGCATCTCGTACGACATCGACGGGCGCGCCTACCAGTGGAGCGGCAACGGTCTGGCAGGTATCATCCTCGGCTCGCTGCCCACAGGCAACAACTTCGTGACCAGCGGACCTGATGTTGTGACCATGATTCTCCGCGACCCCCCAGGGACCAACTCCTTCGCTGAATGGACGAAGGGAACCTCCTATACGGAAATGAGCTCTGAAGGGTCTACCGCGTACACCGACGACCAGACCACAATGACACTCAAGCTTGGAGTTAATATCGAGACTGTTGTAGGTGTCGGATTCGCATCTGTGAACCAAGTAGAATCGGTGGACGACCTGGAAATTGGCGTTCATGTGAACGTGGAGAATGAATCGGCCACAACGGCTTCCTACTCTACAACTACCACCCGGACCATAGCAACTTCTGATGCTCCCGAATATGTAGGCGCTATGGGCGACGTCTTCATCGGTTCTGCCACCAACATCTTGTTCGGCAAAGCCCGCAACGTAGGCTTCAAACGTAGCGGCACTACCAATACGGTCGCTATCGCAATGGAAGACGTTGTCACCACAGGCTTGAGCTTCAGCACGGCATTCAGCTACACGGAATACTACATCGAGAACGTGCTCATCCCCAACCTTGAGCTCATGAGGAACTCCATGCTGAAGACGGTTACCGCAAGCCAAATGTCAAGCTATGTGAACAATACCGACAAGATGGTTTACCTCACCACATTGAGCCCCAGCGATCCCAAGTTCGGCTCTTCCAACACCGACAAGACTGTTTGGGGCAACAAAGCTGTGAAGAACAGCGTCGAGGGTCCTAGCTATCGTTGCGTGGCTCCCAAGAGCATGAAGCAGACTGTGTATGAAGACTCCGTCAACTGGATTAATACACAAATCGCTAACTGGAAGGAGGAGATGCGTCGCAACGAAGCTGAAAAGGTTAAGGCATACGAGGATCGCAGCAACTGTCTGGCACAGAACATCTCCTTCGATAGCGGCACACGCGTCACCTATTCGCAGGAGACCAGCAACTCTCACGGTACATCGTACGAAAAGACCGTGAGCGCAGGAGCCGTACTCAACAACGAGATGGGATTCGCGATCAACAAGCTCGGTTGCCTTTGGAAGCTGAACGTCGAGGCAGGTGGAGGCACCCACGATCAAGGGAGCACGGAGACGACAGAGACCACAGCCTTCTCCTATACATTGGCCGAGGAGGGCGACGACGATGCCATCACCGTCGACGTCTTCAACTACGGAGCCTTCGGTCCTATCTTCCGCACACGTGGCGGGCAGACCTGTGGCCCGTACGAGGGCAAGGTAGTCACCAAGTACTACCAGCCCGGCACCACCATCATGGAGGCAACCATGCAGATCGAGGTTCCGCAAATCACCGTCGACGAGCCCAACGTGAGCGACGTGCCCTCGGGAAGCGCTGCCAACTACACGCTGCGCCTGAGCAACGCCTCCGAGATCGACGAGGATGTCTACTACAAGCTCCTCGTGATCGACGAAAGCAACCCCCACGGAGCACAGATCTCCATCGACGGCAAGACGCTCACCGACAACCGCATCATCAAGATTCCCGCAGGCGAGACCATCACCAAGGCACTGCAGCTACGTCAAACCAACACGGGAATCCTCGAGTATAAGAACATCGGCATTGTGCTCGCCTCGCAGACCCAGTACGACAATACCTCCACATGGGATCAGATTGCCGACACGGTCTACATCTCCGCCCAGTTCGTGCCCTCGTCGTCCGAGGTCAACATGGTGCTCAGCAACACCGTGCTCAACACCTCCACGGGTGCCGACCTCAGCATCACCTTCAAGGACTTTGACCGCAACTACAACAACCTGAAGGCGTTCCGCATCCAGTACCGTCGTCCGGGCGATACCAGCTGGACGCTCGTGCGCGAATACGTTGTGAACCAGAAGGATAAGACGGCAAGCAACGAGCTCCTGCCCGCAGGTGCCAACATCACCTACACCCTGCCTATGGAGCAGTTTGCCGACGGACAGTACACCTTCCGCGTGCTCTCCGTGAGCACTTACGGCACGTCCGAGGTGTTCCGCACATCCGAGGAGATCACCCTCACCAAGGATATGGCTCGTCCGCAGCCGCTGACGCTGCCCGCACCCACCGACGGCATCCTGAATGCTGGCGACCAGATCAGCGTCCTCTTCAACGAAGACCTGCGCTCGTCGGGCCTCAATGCTGCCGACAACTTCATCGTACAGGGTGACCTCAACGATGCCACCATCGCTCACGACGGCGTCTTCGCTTCCGCTGGCGGCAGCGGTGCCCACACTTCCGCAGCCATCGACCTGGCAAGCCGCTCCTTCACATGGAACTTCTGGATCAACTGGTCGAAGGAAGGTACCATCCTGCGGCACGGAACGGCAAACAACGCCCTCACCCTTGCCGTCAATGCAAGCGGCAATCTTGTCATCACCAACGGCAGCAAGACACACACCTCGAGCGCCGCCATCCCCAAGGACAAGTGGTGCTATGTGGGCGTAACTATGAACTACAATGCCGGAAAGCCCGTCATTTCTGCCGCTGTGGCTTACGATGCTACCACTAAGAGTCTGTTCGACGAAGCCTCCACACCCGTCTATACGGGCAACGGCACGCTCACCGTTGGCGAGGGCATCACCGCAGCCATACACGAGCTGACGCTCTGGAACTACGCCCGCACCTTCGAGGAAGCCCAGAGCACTATGTACACCGGGAAGGCTGCCTCCACCGACGGCCTCATCGGCTACTGGAAGCTCAGCGAGGGACATGGAGTGCTGGCCGAGGATATCGCCCGCAGCCGCCATCTCACGCTCGCCTCGCCGGGCGACTGGCGCATGGCTGCTGCCAACATCGGCGTAGCTCTCGACGGCAAGTCGTATGCCGCCATCAATGTGAGCGGCTGCTCATCCATCAACGACGACAACTGGCTTATCGAGCTCTGGTTCAAGGGCACCAAACCCACGGCTACCGCCACGCTCGTGAACTTCGGCGACACCGACTTCGACCTGCGCCTGACAGCAGCTGGCACCATGCAGGTAGTGCTCAAGGGCGCCACCTACGAGGTGTCGTCGGCCAACTATGCCGACGGCAGCTGGCACCACCTGGCTGTCAACGTGCTCAAGGGCACCAGCGGCTTCGCCACGATCTATGTCGACGGCACCGCTGTCCACCAGCTCTCTGCCGACCTCTACCCCGCCGTGCAGGCCGACCGTATCATCCTGGGCGCACGCCGCCAGAGCACCACAAGCGGTGGACGCATCACCTACTCCTACAGCCAGTACTGGAAGGGAACGGTCGATGAGTTCCGCTACTGGAAGGGAACCTTCACCAAGGCCACCTTCGTCGAGAACATGCACAACCGCCTGTCCGGCAACGAGGCAGGCCTCGAGGCATACTATCCCTTCGAGAAGATGACGCTCGATTCCTACAACCAGATCGTCGTCACCAAGGACAAGGCCGACCACACAGGCTCCGGGCTGAGTGCCGAGATCTACAACAGCAGCAATTCCGAGCCCGCTTGGCAGGACAACGCGGCACCCGCGCTCAAGACAGCACCTTCGGCCGAGAACGTATCCTTCTCGTTCGTAGCCAACGAGCGTCAGATCGTCATCACCCTTGAGGAGAACGCCGCACGGCTTGAGGGAAGCACCATCAGCTTTACCCTGCGCAACATCACCGACGTCAACGGCAACTACATCCTGCCTGTCACCTGGACAGCCTACGTCAAGCAGAACAGCCTCACCTGGAGCGAGAGCAGCATCGACGTGCGCAAGGAAGGCACAGACGACGTCACCTTCTCCGTCGAGATCAACAATGCCAGCGGCAACACCGACAACTGGGCCATCAGCGGCTTGCCCACATGGCTCAGCGCCGATGTCGAGGCTGGCACGCTGACGGCTACGGGCACGCGCCGCATCAACTTCACCGTCAACGGCGCTACCGCCATCGGGCGCTACGAGGCTACCGTGCTGCTCACGGGCAGCAACGGCGTGAGCGCTCCGCTCGTCGTCACCCTCACCTCCGTGAGCGAGAAACCCGACTGGACCGTCAACGCCAAGGGCTATGAGTTCGACATGAATATGGTTGGCCAGATACGCATCGACGGTGTCTTCAGCGAAGATCCCGAGGATATGGTTGCCGCCTTCATCGGAGGCGAATGCCGCGGTGTCGCCTCGCCTGTCTACTTCTCGCGCTACGATGCCTGCTTCGTGATGCTCTGCATCTTCGGCAATGCCGGCGACGAGGGCAAAGAAGTCGTCTTCAAGGTGTTCGACGCCTCCACAGGCATCCTCTATCCTTCGGTACAGACCACGAAGAGTATCACCTTCACGCGCAACGACATCCAGGGCACCGTGAAGAGCCCGTTCATCTGGACTCCCGACGACAAGCAGGAGCAGTCGCTCGTCTTCGACGAGGGATGGAACTGGATCTCGCTCAACGTCGTTCCGCAGGACAGCAAGCCGAGCACCATCTTCCGCAATGTCACCACGCTCACTACCGTCAAGGACAAGAGCTCGTTCACCAACTACTCCAACGGCAACTGGGCCGGCGACCTCACCAGCATGAGCACAGGCGTCATGTATAAGGTGAACGCCAGCGAGTCTGTCACCGTCGACCTCATCGGCGTACCCGTCGACCCGTCGAGCAGCCCCGTCACCATCGCCAACGACTGGAACTGGATAGGCTTCAACTCACGCAGCTACATGACCGTCAACGAAGCCTTCGCCGAGCTCAATCCCGAAGACGGCGACATCGTGAAGGGACAAGGCCTCTTCTCCGTCTACAACGACTACGAGTGGGTGGGCACCCTCAACACGCTCGTGCCGGGACGCGGCTACATCTACCGCTCGCTGAGCACCAAGAGCAAGACCTTCCACTATCCCGAGGCCTCCAGCTCGTCGCTCGCCGCACAGAGCCCCGCCCGTCGCAGCCATGCGAAGGCTGAGCCCTTCCGCTATGCCGGCGACATGAGCATCATCGCCCAGGTTACCGACGGCGAGCGCATCATCAGCGATGCTGTCGTCTCCGTCTATGCGGGTGACGAGCTCCGCGGATTCTCCGGCGACGCCGTCCTCGACGACATCCACTTCATCTCCGTTCAGGGCGAAGGCGCAGGCACCCCGCTGCGCGTAGTCATCGAGGCCGAGGGCAACACCTACACCTTCGAAGGACTCTCGTTCCGCGACAACGACGTCATCGGCGGCGTGAAGAACCCCACGCGCTTCAACATCGGCGCTACCGGCATCCAGAGCATCCAGATGGACGATCCCGGCGAGGTATACGACCTCTTCGGACGTCGCGTCATCTACCCGCAGAAGGGAACCATCTACATCATCAACGGCGAAAAGAAGATGTTCTGATCCTCTCCCTCTCTGTTCATTAGGGAACCCCGGGCACACGCCTGGGGTTCTCTTTTTTCAGCGTTTTTACCGTTTTTTCTTCGTTGCGCAACGGTTTTGCAACGCTTTTTCTCTTGCACGGCATTCCCGAGGGTGTTATATTTGCAGCAGAAAAACGGAAAAATGATGAAGAAGTCCCTCGTTTCCCTTCTCGTCGCCGGGCTGGTCTTCCTTCCCCTGACAGGCAAGAACGACTCCAGCACGCGCCAGCAGCTTGTCGACATCCGCTCGTATGTCAGCGCCGACCCTCCGCGCGCCCTGCACGAGCTGGAGGCCATCGATGCCGCTTCCCTCTCCGAGGGCGACGCAGCCCTCTATGCCGTGCTCCTCACGCAGGCTGCCGACAAGTGCCTCATCACCCACACCTCCGACTCACTCATCCTGACGGCTGTCGACTACTACTCGCACGCGGGAAGAGACAAAGAGCTCCGCGCCCTCGCGCAGTTCTACCTCGGCTCTGTCTGCCGCGACTTGGGCGACGACTTCCGCGCCGTCGAGGCCTACCTGCCTGCTGCCGACGCCTTCCGCCGACAAAACGACCTCGTGATGCTGCGCCGCACGTCGCAGAACATCGCCGACCATCTCTTCCGTCAGCACCTCTTCGACGAGTCCTCCTCGTGGTATCGCCAGGCCTACGACGCCGCTGTCAGCGTGGGCGACAGCCTGCGCATGATTATGCCGCTCGAGGGCATCGCCAAGTGCGCGATGGCGCTGGGACACTACGAGCAGTCCTACGACGACTACCTCACCCTCCTCTCGCTGAGCCGCGCCATCGGGAACCCCGTCGGCACAGCCCTCGCTGCCGAGCAGCTCTCCCTCCTCACCCGTTGGAGAGGCAATGTCGACAGCGCCCTTGCCTATGCCTCGCTGGCCGAGTCGCTGCGCGAGGGTGAGGAGAAGCTCTTTCCTTATTATTTAAAAGGACAAGCCTTCAGTGCCCTCGGCATTGCCGACTCGGCGTCCTACTATCTCCGCCTCTGTCAGGGAGCAACGGACAACGACAACCTCGAAGCCTCCGCTACCAGCGCTCTTGCCTCCCTCGACTCCCTGTCGGGCCATTTCGAGAGCGCCTACACCCACATGCAGCACTATGCCGAGCTGAAGGGCTCCCTCTCCAGCTCCGTCGACCGTCTTCGCATGACCGACGTGCTCCGCAACTATCAGGAGAGCGTGGCACGCGCCACACACACGCGCCGCCTGCTCATCGGCATCGCTGCGGCTCTCCTGCTCGCAGGGGTGCTCACAAGCCTCCTCCTCATACGTCGTCGGCGCAACAAAGAAAGGGAAAACGACACCCTGCTGTTCGAAGAGCAGCTGGGAGCCTGCATCAACCAGTTCATGCAGAGCCCCTGGAACGACGAGCTCAGCGCCATCCACCACAGCCGCACCCGCGGGCACGACGCCTTTGCGCCCGAGCACGCCACAGCCCTTCAACAAGACCTCTTCCGCCTGTTCCGCCCCGTCGTCGACGAGCTACGCACCCGTGCGCCCCAGCTTACCGACGCCGAGATCTCCAGCCTGCTCCTCTGCCGCCTCGGCTTCTCCACCTACACGCAATCCATCTGCCTGAACGTCTCCGACAATACCGTCCGCTCCTACAAGCACCGCCTGCGCTCAAAGCTGCAGGAGCCCTACCTCAGCATCTTCAAACTGTAAACAAGAAACCATTAAATAATGACACCTATGAAAAAGTCCATCCTTTTCCTTTCCTTCGTGACGATGCTCCTGCTCGTTGGCTGCGATACGTCGTCCATCAAGCCCGATATTCAGCCCGACACGCCCGAAGAGCCCTTCATTCGCAACGGAGGCATCGTCGACCGAATCTTCGACAGAAAAGACCCCGCTCCGCTCGTGCTTGCGCCAAGTAGCAATCAGCAGGGCTACTCGCAGACGGGTGCCGACTTTGCACAGAAGCTCTTCAACAAGCTCTGCCTGCAGGCCGACCCGGGCACAAACGTCTGCATCTCGCCCCTCAGCCTTGAGATTGCTCTCGGCATGCTCGCCAACGGTGTGGAGCCCGAGGCACAGAAGGAGCTGCTCGACATCATCGCCGGCGAGGGTATTACTGCCGACAGCCTCAACGTCTGGTACCACAAGCTGCGCGACGCCCTCGAGGCAACCAACTGCGTGCGCCTCGCCAACGCCCTTTGGGCGCAGTACACCTATCCCATCAACCCCGACTTCATCGAGGCGAGCAAGACCTACTACGACGCCGAAGTAGGAGTCGTCAACTTCGCGAGGACAGAAGCTGTAAAAGACTCCATCTGCCAATGGGCCTACGACCACACCTACGGCAACATCCGCGACTTGAACCTTCCGCTTACCGAAGACACCAAGCTGGTTCTTGCCAACGCCACGTGGTTCGGAGCAAACTGGTTGTACCCCTTTAATGAATATTCGACTAAGCCAGAGCCATTCATCCAAACAAACGGAACGGAACAGACGGTAAACATGATGCTTAAATACGGTGGTTTCATGTATCAAGAGTACCCCACCTATCAAATCATCGAACTACCATTTGGCGTTTTTGAGAAATTGAGTTATCCAGATGGCTATGAAGAAAACATATGTGTTGACTGGCCTTTTAGCATGATTTTCGCCCTCCCGAAGGATGGCTATACGCCTAACGACATCATTACCGACATTAATTGGGATGTGAAAGAAAGCGCATGGGGATTCCTCCACCTTCCCAAGTTTGACTTCAAGACAACCAACGAACTCATTGAACCCATGAAGCAACTCGGCATTCGCAAACTGTTCAGCGGAGATGCCTTAAGCGGCATTAACCCAGAGCTATTTATAAAATTCATCAATCAGGATGTATCCGTCAGAATAGATGAAAAAGGCGCAGAAATGGCTGCTGTAACCATCATTGATATGTCTACGGGTATGCATGATCCTAAGTTCGACTTCAACGCCAATCATCCCTTCGTCTTCTGCGTGCGCGACAACGTGAGCCACAATATTCTCTTTATCGGTAAAGTGGAGAATATCGAATAAACGGCCTTTTTTTACAATAATATCAAATCTACTCTCATGTCTAAGAATATGAAAAAGTCATTCCTTTTCCTTTCCTTCGTGACGATGCTCCTGCTCGTTGGCTGCGATACGTCGCCCATCAAGCCCGACGACAAGCCTGACCTCCCCGAGGAGCCCTACATCCGCAACGGAGGCATCGTCGACCGTATCTTCGACAGAAAAGACCCCGCTCCGCTCGTGCTTGCGCCAAGCAGCAACCAGATGTCCTACTCGCAGACGGGTGCCGACTTTGCCCAGAACCTCTTCAACAAGCTCTGCCTGCAGGCCGACCCGGGAACAAATGTCTGCATCTCGCCCCTCAGCCTTGAAATAGCCCTCGGCATGCTGGCCAACGGCATCGAGCCCGAGGCGCGGAAGGAGATGCTCGACATCATCGCAGGCGAGGGCATTACTGCCGACAGCCTCAACGTCTGGTACCACAAGCTGCGCGACGCCCTCGAGGCTACCAACTGCGTGCGCCTCGCCAACGCCATGTGGGCGCAAAAGGATTACTATATTAACCCCGACTTCATCGAAACGAACCAGACATTCTACGACGCTGAAGTGGGTAACCTCGACTTCACAAAGACGCAGGAAGCTTACGACTCCATCTGCCAATGGGCCTACGACCACACCTACGGCAACATCCGCGAGCTGAATCTTCCCATTACCAGCGACACCAGGCTGGTGCTTGCCAACGCCACGTGGTTCGGGGCAAACTGGGCAGAGCCCTTCTTCAAAGGTGCAACCAAGCCGGAGCCTTTCATCCAGACAGATGGAACAGAAAAAACTGTTAACATGATGGACAAAGCAGGTGAATACCTCTATGATAATCGCCCCACTTATCAGATTATCGACATTCCTTTCGGTGTTTTTGAAAAAAAGAGTAATTCAAAAGGCCGTGAAGAAGACGTCTGTGTTGACCTGCCTTTCAGCATGATTGTCGCCCTCCCGAAGGCTGGCTACACGCCTAATGACATCCTTGCCAATATTGACTGGAATATTACAGGGAGAAATTTTTATGGAAAAATCTACCTGCCCAAGTTCGACTTCAAGACAACCAACCAACTCATCAATCCTATAAAGCAACTCGGCATTAACAAGCTATTCGCCGATGGGGCATTAAGCGGCATTAACCCAGAGCTATTTATAAAATTCATCAATCAAGACGTTTCCGTCAGAATTGATGAAGATGGCGCAGAAATGGCTGCTGTAACCATCATTGGTATGGACAATACTGCGTTACCTCAGCCCGAATTCGACTTCAACGCCAATCATCCCTTCGTCTTCTGCGTGCGCGACAATGTGAGCCACAACATCCTCTTCATCGGCAAGGTAGAGGACATCGGCGAATAATCACGCAAAGAAAGAAATATCTTTAACTTTTAACTAAAACATAACTATTATGAAAAAGACATTTTTACTTTTTGCCTGCATGCTTTGCGCAACGTTTACCTTTGCGCAGGAAGTAGTGAACGACTTTAGCGGGTCGTCTTCATCAGACGTTGTCAACGGTGTCGTTTTGAGCCACTCCGACTACCGGTTGAAGAAAGACATCCAGTATCTTGCCAACACCCAGCACTCGTTGGAACAGATCATGCTGATGAACCCCATTGAGTACTACTTAATAAATCTTCAGATGGGTGAGGACGAAAAAGGCAATCCCATGTATATGTACGAAGGGGACGAACCTGTCTATTTGCAAAAGCACTTCGGCCTGATTGCCCAGGAACTGCGCGACATCTTCCCCAACCTGGTGTACGAGGGAGGTCTTGGCGGCAACGGTTACCTTTCCGTATCCTACACGGAGCTTATCCCCGTGCTCATCCGCGCCATTCAGGAGCTGAAGACGGAACTCGACGAAGCCAAGACGGGAGGACGGATAATGGAAGGAGACACCACTCCTTCGGATGCTCCGGGTATGCGACTCTTGCAGACAGAGCTGTTCCAGAACATGCCCAACCCCTTCAACGAGAAGACCGAGATTCCCTGCACCATCGCCGAAAGCGTGAAGAAGGCCACGCTCTATGTCTACGACATGAGCGGCAAGCAGTTGAGCGAATATCCCGTTGACGGACGAGGCAAGACAGCCGTCACCATCGAAGGCGGCAGCCTCGATGCAGGCATGTACCTCTACTCCCTCATTGCCGACGGCAACGTCATCGACACGAAGCGCATGATTCTGACGAAATAAAGAAAATCCATGAAAAGGTCTTATCTTTCTTTGATTCTTATCTTTGCATTTGTAAGTGTTTCTTTTTGTTTTGCCCAAGAACAGGGTAAAAACATTCAAGAATACTTAGTAAAAGATTTTCCATACGAGTTCGTCGCACGTATGAATCTGGAAGAAGGTCTATCAGCAGAATTCAATTCTCGCAGCGAAGCATTGGTCTCTGGAGTGGATATCTGGTTCAAGCCACATTGGAAGGGTTTACCTAAGGCTTTTCATGATGGTGTACTTAAGGTGGATGTAATACAAGACAATAACATTTTCGTGAATTTTATTTGTGACTCTGCTAAAGAAAATGATTACTTTTATAACTTTTCGGGCGAGCCGGCAACACTATTGGGATGCCTTAATCCGGGAGATTACGTAATCGTTCTTTCTGCTGTTGACGAAGCGTGTGAGTTTTCGGCTACACCAATGGAGATTCCATTCACTGTGAAGGAAAACCCGGTATCCGTTCCCTGCGGGCTAGTACGCGTAAGTGGTACCGACGGTCATATCAGGGGAAAGGAAATCGTGAATTTCAGCGACTATATCCCCGACTTCACTATCACAGCAGAGGGTGACAGCCTGCATGTCGTTGGCTGGCTTAACTACACATGCTGTATGGACCATTACTGCTATTATGAGATCTATGAGGATTCTGTCTACATAGAGACCGTACAGGCTGGCTATTATGAACAATGCGACTGTCAAGGACTCCATTATGTCGATTTCAAGTTCGGGCCTTACCAGAAAACAGAGAGTGTTTGTGCAGCCTGCGCAATGGAGTACAAGCTAGGCCTTCATACCCTTTACTTTGACCTCACTCCTATAGCCCTTCCCGAAGCAGACTCCCTCACAGCACCCGAATCCGTTTACGACCTGCAGGGACGACCTGCTGATGATGCTCAAAAGGGAATCATAGTTAAAGACGGCAAAAAAATGCTGATAAAGTAACCTTGCAGAAACGGAGAGGCAGGGCAAGTCGGATTTTTTCATAAACGCTACAAAAGAAGAGAATACCCACTTCCAGACATGAGAGTAAGCCCTGCCTCTCTCCTTTCCTTTTTTCCTTTCTGACTGCGCGGAGCTGACAGCGAATGTCGACTCCGCGGATTTTTTTCACGTTTGTAGGACTTTAGGGATTTTTTCTTTTCGAAATTGTTTATACCTTCACGATGGCTTAACTTCTCCTTCATGAAGGCACACGTTCTCCTTCGTGAAGGCTAACGTGTTCCTTCGTGAAGGTACAAACAAATTCCGCGCTCTTCGCGGAAAACGGCCTTGTAGAGAAGAAGCCCGAAGCAAGCTGTTGGGGAAAGCGTTCCAGTTAGGACAGTTCCAATTAGAAAAAAAGAGGGTATGCAAAAAGCGAAAACTCCCCTTTTTATATTATAATTAATTAATAATTAATA
>JAGAAS010000077.1 GCA_017615125.1 Bacteroidaceae bacterium | reverse complement strand
CTTGTCTTGTCTATAGGATGTATTTCTCTATTCTTGTGCATTTTCTGCAATTTTCGGTTGGTTGGCACCAAAAAGTGAAAAAATCCTCCTTTTGCGCAAAAAAGTCCCTCTTGGTGTCTTCCGTATGAAATATCTTTGCATCGGTAAAGTTTTTTCATAACGGAATGTAGTAATTCAAGCTAAGGTGAGTTTTTAAGGTTGGAACGGGGGAAGAAGTGATTTCTTCTCCCGTTTCTTTGCTGTAATCCAAGTCGGGAAGGGCGATTATGCAGCAGGTGGGTTTTCCCAGATTAAAATGCCGAAAACGCTCGGCATCCTCTTTCAGACGCGCCCGAGGAGCTATTTCAGCAGCCCTGCTATTTGCTCAAGCCATTCACGGTCGGTGTCGTCGAAGGTGTTGAGGAACTCGCTGTCGATGTCTAGGACGGCAATGACTTCTCCTTCCTTCATTACTGGTACGACAATCTCGCTCTTTGAGGCGCTGCTGCAGGCAATGTGCCCGGGGAACTGCTCAACGTCGGGAACCACCTGTGTTTTCCGCTCCTTCCAGGCTGTTCCGCATACACCTTTTCCAAAGGGGATGCGCGTGCAGGCGAGAGGACCTTGGAAGGGGCCGAGCACCAGCATGCTCTCCTTCACACGATACCAACCTGTCCACCAGAAGTGCATGCCTTCGTGGAGAAGGGCGGCAATGTTGGCCATAAGGGCGATGGAGTCGTTTTCGCCTTCAGCGAGGGAGCATGCTTGTTGGTAGAGAAGCGCGTAGGTTTCAGATTTGGATTTCATAGGGCGATGTGGGTTGAATGTTTCTTTTCGGAAAGGGGAAATAGCTCCAGTACGGATGGTTCCTTTTCGTCTGCCCGGCAAAGATAAGCATAAAAATAGGAGAAAATGCCAAGTTTATGGGGCAGATTGTTGGCGTGTGCCGATTTTTTCTTATCTTCGCATCGTAAAAAGCGCATCCCGTTATGAAGAAGTCCGCTTTCCAGCGCAAGATAGTCCATCTTTTCCGGCACCGTACTCTCTACATCGTGGCAGGCTGTAACGGTGCGGGCAAGACAACTGCCTTCCGCACGCTTTTGGGCAAGCAACTGGGCAATCCCGACTATCTGAATGCCGATGACGTCGCCTACGCCTTGCGCCCTGAGGACCCCTATAGCGTGCGCTTCCAGGCAGGGCGCGTCAACAGCGAGTCGTTCGAGGTGCATCTGCGCGGGCACAAGAGCTTTTGTATCGAGACGACGCTCTCGGGGAATGCGCGCCACAACCTTGCCGAGCGTGCCCACGAGCACGGATTCCGCGTGGAGCTCTTTTTCTTCTGGCTTCCGAATGCCGATCAGGCTGTGGCGCGTGTGCAGCAGCGAGTGCAGGAAGGAGGACATTTTGTGCCTGAACGTGATGTGCGTAGACGTTATATTGCTGGAATCGACAATCTCGTCAACGTATATATTCCTGTCGTTGACAAATGGCATATCTACGACAATAGCTTGGGCTTGGCAACGGTGCTTGCTTCTGGAGGGCCTACATCATCGAGCGAGATTTCTTTTGAGCAGCTTGTGGGAATGACGCATAGCTTCCGTATCGACAGATATAATACGGCTTATGCTTCGGAACTGAAGTACTTCGTCAAGAAGCTGCTTGCGGAAAAGGCGGAAAAAGATCAGAACGTCGTTTATTCGTTTGACGGGCAGATAGTAACCCTCTCGGGACGTGATGCTCGTTGGCTTTACAATGAGTTTCATCACGGCTTGCGTTCTTGGGAATACGCCTATCTTACTAATGCAGCCTCGCAGGGAGCTGATATGGTGTATAACTTCGACAATCAGCGCATTACGGTCCCTGCATCTCTTGTGCTCCAGTGGGTAAAAGAACTTGGCGCGGCTCCCCGCACCATTTATTAGCTGTTCCCTGCATTATAAAATAAGGAAAGGATTCCTAACGCCAACGAGAGGCGCGGAAAGAAGGCTTTCTTATGTTCTCTTCACTTGTTTTACGCCTCGCACGCGAGATAACTTCTTAATGAGTGACTCCAGACGGCTTGTATCGTCAATCATAATGGTGATGCGCCCTGAGAAGAGCTTGTCGTGCGTGTCGATGCTGATGCTGCGCATTTGCATGTGCTCGTCGGAGGAAATGACGGAAGTGATGTTGTTAACGATGCCGATGTCGTCCATTCCAACGATAGAAAGCGTGACAGGCGAGAAGGAGCTGGCAGGCTTGCCCGACCAACGGGCTTCTACCTGCCTGTAGGGATACTTTTTCCGTAAGTCACGCGCATTAGGACATTCCTGACGATGTATTTTGATGCCGTTACTCACAGTAACGAATCCGAAGATGTTATCCCCATAGACAGGATTGCAGCAGCGTGCCAGTTTGTACTCGATGCCTACCATATTCGGGTCGACAAAGAAGAGACTTCTGGAGTTTGCTCCCTCATCGGCGCCGACAGCTGTCTGGCTTCCTGTGTCAAGATTCATCTGGTAGCTGGCAGCACTATGCGTTTCGCTTGAGCCTGCATCTGAGGCTAATCCGTGCTCCACGTTGTAGAGCGAAGCGTAATGCTCAATCACTTCGTCTGTCTTCAGGCGTCCCTCGCTTACCGATTGATAGAACTCGATAACGTCTTTGTATCCCAGCTTCTTGATTAGATGAAGCATCGTTCCTTCGTTGAGCTCTATCTTCCTGTTTTTCAGCCTCCGCTCTATCTCTTCGCGTGCTGTGCGTGCTTGTGCAGAAGAGATTTCCTTCAATGCCTGGCGTATCTTGGTGCGTGCTCGGGTCGTTGTCACCATATTCAGCCAGCCCTGTTTGGGAGTCTGCGTGTTTGAAGAGAGAATCTCCACTTGGTCTCCGTTGCAAAGCACGTATTTCAGTTGTACGTGCCTGTCGTTGACTTTTGCTCCCGTGCAATGATAGCCCAGGTTCGTGTGAATGCTGTAGGCGAAGTCAAGAACCGTTGCCCCGTGCGGCAGACGGTAGAGGTCCCCCTTGGGAGTGAAGACAAAAACTTCATCCTTGTAGAGTTCCATCTTGAAACGATCCATCAAGTCCTTGTCGTCGTCGGCATTCTCCAGCGCTTCACGAATTCTCGTGAGCCAATCGTCAAGTCCCGACTCGCTCTTGATTCCTTTGTATCGCCAATGGGCAGCTAATCCGCGCTCTGCGATTTCGTCCATACGCTCCGTGCGAATCTGCACTTCCACCCATTTGCCTTCGGGGCCCATCACAGTCGTGTGAAGCGACTCGTAGCCGTTGCTCTTGGGGATGCTCAGCCAGTCGCGCAGGCGCTTCGGGTTAGGCTGGTACATATCTGTCACGAGCGAATAGGCGAGCCAGCATTCCTGCTTTTCCCGTTCAGGCGCGCTATCGAGGATGATTCGGATGGCAAACAGATCGTAGACGCCTTCGAAGGGGCAGCGCTGTTTCTTCATCTTCTGCCAGATGGAGTGAATGCTCTTCGTGCGCCCTTTGACGTGACACTTGAGTCCTGCCTCAGCCATTTTCTTTTCGATAGGCTTGATGAATTCCGCAATGTATTTGTCGCGCGAGGCTTTCGTCTGGTTGAGCTTTTCCTTTATCTGATAGTAGACATCCGTCTCGGTGTACTTCATTGCCAGGTCTTCCAGTTCCGATTTCAGGGAGTAGAGTCCCAATTTGTGGGCGAGAGGGGCGTAGAGGTTTGCTGCCTCGTGAGCTGTGGCGATGCGGGCCTGCGTTTTTTCCTCGTCGTTGTCGATGGAGCCGATCTGCCGCATCAGATTTACTCGCTCGGCTATCATGATGAGTATCACCCTCATGTCGTCGGCAAACGAGAGGAGCAGGTTGCGGAAGTTCTCGGTGCCGATAGCTGGGGTTTTCTCGTAGAGTTTTTCTGTCTTGATGATGCCCCCCACGATGCGTGCCACATCTTCCCCATACTGGCTTGCGGCTGCTTCCTGGCTCAGGATGCCAGCTTCGATGGTGCTGCGCAGGAGAATGCTGATGACAGCGGTGCGCTTCATGCCCATCTCCTCGCAGACGATGATGGCGGTGCGGAGCTCGTTGAGCATAGTGTTCAGCCCGAAAACGTCGCGCTTCAGCTCTCCCGACTCGACGGCCTTCTGGCGATGGGCAGCGATGCTTTGCACATCGCTCTCGCTCAGGAAGTCGTGCGTCAGCGCCTTCAGCTGGGCTGTGAGTGCTTGCAGTTGAAGTTGCTCATCGGGCGTATAGAAAAGCTCTGCTGTCATTCGTTGGGGTGTGTTATCCTTTTTGGCAAAGATAGGAACTACCTTTTGTAAGTCAAAATAAAAATCCTCCTATTTTTCTTTTTTTTGTGAAAAAGACGATTTTCTTCGCAAGGAGAAGAAAAATTTCGGGTTTTTGAAAGGTTCAGCTCTCAATGCGAATTTTTTCTTTTTCCAAATAAAATTTTCGAGAAGGGATAAATTTTTTTTCTTTCTTCATACGGCGAGATTCCTTCTCGAAAAATTCTTTTTCTTTCTTCATAATTTTGGCCCATTGAGAAACCTCTCTGGGGCCTCCCGTCAGCCGAAGAGGAAACGGAACGCCTCTTCCACTTTTCGAACGGGATGAAGCTGAATGGAGGAGCTGCCTTCGACGCGGGAAGAGGAGGAGAGAGACTGGAGCTGCGCGTAGTTGTGCTGCGGAATGAGCATATCGTGGAAACCCAGCTTGGCAGCCTCCTGGATGCGCTGCTCGATGCGGCTCACAGGGCGTATCTCCCCCGAGAGCCCCACTTCGCCTGCCATACAAACCGTCGGGTTGATGTCGACATCAAGATTGCTCGAGAGAACAGCGCTGATGACAGCAAGGTCAATAGCTGGATCGCTGACGCGCAAGCCTCCTGCGATGTTGAGATACACATCTTTTGTGGCAAGCTTGAAGCCCACGCGTTTCTCCAAAACAGCAAGCAGCATATTCATGCGCCGGATGTCGAAGCCTGTGGCACTTCGCTGCGGAACGCCGTAGGCAGCTGTGCTCACTAACGACTGCACCTCGATGAGGAAGGGGCGGATGCCTTCGACTGCTGCCGCGATGGATATTCCGCTCATAGCATCGTGTCTTTCAGTAAGGAGCAGCTCGCTTGGGTTGCTTACCTGACGCAGCCCATCCTGCCGCATCTCGTAGATTCCAAGCTCGGCGGTGCTTCCGAAACGATTCTTCTGCGCGCGAAGGATGCGGTACATGTAGTGCCTGTCGCCCTCGAACTGAAGAACGGCATCGACGATGTGCTCGAGAATCTTCGGCCCGGCGATGGTTCCTTCCTTATTAATATGTCCGATGAGGACGGCTGGAATGTTCTGCTCCTTCACGTAGTTGAGAATAGCTGCGGCACATTCGCGCACCTGCGTGATGCTGCCGGGAGACGACTCGGCAAGGTCGGTCCACATTGTCTGAATGGAGTCAATGACGAGCAAGTCGGGACGAAGCGCCGTACATTGCTCAAGCACCTGCTGCAGGTGCGTCTCGCAGAGAATGCGCAGGCCGTCGGAGTTTTTTTGCCCGGCGCCAAGCCTTTCGGCACGCATCTTCAGCTGCGAGGCAGACTCCTCGCCCGATACATAGAGCACTGTTTTCCCCTTCAGGCGCAGGACTGTCTGCAGCACGAGCGTCGACTTGCCTATACCCGGCTCTCCACCCAGAAGCACCAGCGAGCCTTGTACAAGTCCGCCTCCCAAGACGCGATTGAGCTCCTCGTCGCACATATCAAGACGCGCTTCGCTGTCGGTCTCTATCTCTGCCAAAGCGAGAGGAACAGATTCTCCTTGTAAACTGCCAGAAGAGAATGCTTTTGTCGGGCCTCCCTTCGATGCGAGGGGAATGCTCTTCTCGACGCAAGTGTTCCATTCACCGCAGTAAGGGCAACGTCCGAACCACTTGGGCTGATCGTTGCCGCAGTTGCTGCACATGTAAACTATCTTGTTGACTCCCTTTGCCATTTTATTTCATCGTTTTTATGCACAAAAGTAAGGATTTTTATCAAATAATTCGTATTTTTGCTCGCAAATTATCAAACAAAGTGGAAAAAGCCTTTGCTGAAGGTGCCAGAACCCTTGACAAAGGAACCGTAATAAACTGTTCGGAAGATGAAAGTATTGAAATTCGGCGGAACGTCGGTAGGCTCTGTGGAGAGCATCCTGCAAGTGAAGAGGATCGTGGAGGCACAGACGGAATCGGTCATCGTGGTAGTCTCGGCGCTGGGAGGCGTCACCGACAAGCTTATCCTGATGGCTAAGATGGCGTCGGCAGGCGACAGCGGCTACGAGCTGGAGTTCGAGGCGCTGGTGAAGCGTCACGAGCAGATGATTCGCGCGGTGATCCCCGCGGGTACCAGCCGGAAAGCTACGCTCTACAAGAGAGTGCGCGCGCTGCTTTCCGAATTGCAGAATATCTATCGCGGACTCTATCTGCTGCGCGATATCTCGGCTCATACGATGGATACAGTAGTGAGTTACGGAGAACGTCTGTCAAGCCTGATTGCCTCTACGCTTATTGATGGCGCTGAACTATACGATTCGCGGCAGTTTATGAAGACGGAGGACAAGGGCGGCAAACATCTGGTAAACAAAGAACAGACCGAAGAACTGGTGTCGCAGCATTTCGACAAGATGAAGAACGAAGAGTCAGACGGAATGCGACGCATAGCCCTTGTTCCTGGATTTATCTCAACGGATGTAGCAACGGGGCGTATAACAAATCTTGGGCGCGGAGGTTCTGACTATACGGCTGCTATCCTTGCTGCCGTGCTGAATGCAAGCGTCCTTGAGATCTGGACGGATGTGGACGGCTTCATGACTGCCGACCCGAGAGTCATTTCCACAGCTTATGTGATAGAGGAACTATCCTATGTGGAGGCGATGGAATTGTGCAACTTCGGTGCGAAAGTCGTATATCCGCCAACCATTTACCCTGCATTCCACAAGAATATTCCTATCCTTATTAAGAATACGTTCAACGCCTCAGCTCCCGGTACTATCATTCGCGACAAACTGCAGGATAACAGCCGTCCGATTAAGGGAATCTCGAGCATTGGTGATACGAACCTTATCAATGTGACGGGGCTTGGAATGGTAGGCATCATCGGAATCAACCAGCGCATCTTTGGCTCGCTGGCAGCTGCGGGTATCAGCGTGTTCCTTGTGGCTCAGCCTTCTTCAGAGAGCAGTACGTCAATAGGTGTGCGTGCTGTCGATGCCGAAGCAGCTGCTCAAGTACTGGATACGGAGTTTGCTAAGGAGATAGCGTTAGGAGAGATGAATCGCATGCAGATTGTTCGTGACCTTGCTACCGTAGCTATCGTCGGAGAGAATATGCGGGGCAATACAGGAATTGCTGGCAAACTGTTTGGCGTGCTGGGGCGTAACGGTATCAACGTGATGGCAACGGCTCAGGGGGCTAGCGAGACGAATATATCGTTTGTCGTAGAAAAAACATGGCTGCGCAAGACGCTGAATGTCATTCACGATTCGTTCTTCCTCTCGGAGTATAACGTACTTAACCTATTTGTTTGTGGCGTAGGGACAGTAGGAAGCAGCCTCCTCGAGCAAATTCGTGCCCAGCGCGAGAAACTGATGAAGGAACGTGGCTTGCAACTGAATGTGGTTGGTATTGCTACGGGACATTATGGCGTGTTTGACCGTGCGGGGATTCCGCTTGACAACTATCGCACTTGTTTGAAGGAAGGCGGACCTTCGAATATCCAACGTTTGCGTGACGAGGTTATAGGGATGAATATCTTCAATAGCGTGTTTGTCGACTGTACTGCCAGCAATGAAGTTGCTTCTTTATATGGCGATTTCCTTGAACATAATATTAGTGTCGTTGCGGCAAACAAGATTGCGGCTTCTTCAGATTATGCGAATTATCGCTATCTGAAAGATATGGCGCGAAGCAAAGGCGTGAAATTCCTTTTCGAGACGAACGTAGGAGCAGGCTTACCTATCATAAACACAATAAACGACCTCATCAACTCTGGCGATCGCATCTTGAAGATAGAGGCTGTTTTGAGTGGTACGCTTAATTTTATCTTCAACACTATCAGCGCCGACTGCCTTCTTTCAGATACCATTCATCTGGCTAAGGAGAAGGGATTCAGCGAGCCAGATCCTCGCATCGACTTGAGTGGAAAAGACGTGATACGTAAATTGGTCATTTTGGCGCGTGAGGCTGGGTATGCGCTTGAGCAGGACGATGTGGAAAGGAACCTCTTTATTCCGCAGGAGATGTTCGAAGGCAGTATGGATGATTTCTGGGAGAGAGTGGAAGAGCTTGACGAGCCATTTGAGAAGGAACGTCAGCGCTTGGTGCGTGAGAACAAACGATGGCGCTTCGTGGCTACGTTGGATCAAGGGCATGCAAGCGTAGGATTAAAAGAAGTGAATCGTTGGCATCCGCTCTATAACTTAGAGGGTTCCAATAATATTATCCTATTGACTACGGAAAGATATAAGGAGTATCCTATGATGATACAAGGTTATGGCGCAGGCGCTGCAGTAACGGCTGCAGGCGTCTTTGCCGATATCATGAGCATTGCTAATATTTGATGATTAGAAGGAAGAAAACGATGAACCTTGAGTTGGAGACATTAGGAAAAGAGGAGTGTAGCGAGCCTATAGCATTTAACTTGGAGCATGCAAACGAGCGTGACAGTCATGTTCATTTCTTTCCTGAAAAACATATTTACACATTTGACAATCAGCTGCAGATATCTGTCAGCTCACTTATTTCCGAGTGCTTTCCTGTGTTTGACTGCGAAAGAAAGGCCGAAAGACTGTCTTCCCCTTCTCATCCGAAAGAGCAAATTCTGGAGGAGTGGGAATCCCAGGGAAAGGAGGCACGTGATACGGGCACGTTCATGCACCAGCAAATCGAGCGGAAACTGTTAGGCTTACAGGTGGAAAGGTCTTTTTCTTTCCAATATAACGGAGCTTACGTGAAATGTCAGAAGGAGATAGGCATTTCGCATGAGTTATCTTTGTTTGATGAGTTTCTGCAGGGAGAATGCCCTTTGTCGTATCGTACGGAATGGCGTATTTGTGACGAGGAACACGGAGTTGCTGGAACCATTGACTATTTGGCAACGGATGCGGAAGGAAATTTCATTATGTATGACTGGAAGCGGAGTAATAAGATAGGATATGAGGGCGTTAGAGAGTTTGTCGTTCAGCGTGATAACAAATTTGGACGGCAAGCTTTAGGGAGGCTAAGCCATTTAGGAGATACAGCCTATATGCACTATTGCTTGCAGCAAAATCTATATAGATATATTCTGAAACGTCATTATGATATTGAGCTGGCGCATATGTATTTAGTGGTACTTCATCCTGCTAATGTCAACTACCATTGTGTGGAAGTTCCTCCTATGGATGCTGAGACGCAGATTCTTCTGGAGTATGCGCTTGAAAAGTACAGTGAGCTGGAAACGCTGTGTCTGTAACCGAAAAAATATAAGACTCTCAGGGATTGTTTCCTTGCGGAGATAACGTAACTTCTGTTTGTGCTTGTTGAGAAACGCTGTCTTCCCGAAGGAAAAGCATACTGGCTTTCCGTTTCTTTTTGTTGTCTTGTTCCTCCTGAAGGCGTTGTTGGCGAAGAATAGTCTCTTTAGCTTTCAAGTGAAGTTCGTGACGTGCTGATTCATTAAGCGGAACGAGTATCGTGTCAGGATGGTGGATTCTCTTGTCTAAGTTTTCCAGTTGCGAATACTCATCGTATTTTGTCTGCACCTTTTCCACAAAAAGCGTCGTCTCAATTCCTGTGAATTTCCCATTGTGACAGATGGTGTCGTTGTAGTATTGCGGTTCGTTTTTCAGTCGTAGGAACTTATCAACACTCCCGTACCATAGATGTTTATCACTTCCGTATTTATCAGCGAGGCGCATAGCATCAAGCACATGCCCGTGCCCGGCATTGTATGAGGCAAGTACAAAGCAGACACGATCAGGCATAGGGACTGACTGAAATCTATCGCTCAGACGTTTGAAGAGAATAGAGGCTCCCTTTACGCTTGCGCGAGGATCGTTGCGGTGTAGTGAATCAATACCCACCGCTTCTGCAGTCTTCGGCATCAGTTGCATCAGACCCGACGCTCCTGATTCGTTCTCGGCGTCAGGATTGAAGTGCGATTCAACAAAGGCAATAGCTGCTAACCATTTCCAGTCCCATCCGATGGTGTCTCCGTATTCGCGGAAAAGGTTATCGTAGGCGCTGATGCTGTATTGCGGATAGGGCCTTTGCGTAATGATGGTATCAAAGACAGGAGGAATCGTTTCAATGGTCACCGTCTTTCTGTCCCATAAGTAGCAGGCAGCTAACGACGATACGCCAGCAACGATGGAGATGATTATCGTGTGTGCCTTTTTCATATGAAGGGCCGACTCTCCGTGCTCCGGGGGAGATATGTCAGCCTTTTTGATCCAGGATTTTGCGGATAAATATTCGGAGCATATTTATAGCGCGTCGGTTGTGTCCTCCTTGTGGGATGATGACATCGGCGTAGCGCTTTGTGGGTTCAATGAACTCCATATGCATCGGCTTGAGTACTCTCTCGTATCGGTCGATGACAGCTTCGGCAGTTCTCCCGCGCTCTACTACATCACGTCGGATAACGCGGATAAGCCTGTCGTCAGGATCGGCGTCAACAAAGATCTTCAGGTCCATCAAGTCGCGCAATGTTTCGTCGCAAAGAGCAAGGATTCCTTCAATGATGATTACCTCGCGCGGCTCAACATGAATTGTCTCTTTTTGGCGTGTGCATGTGAGATAGGAGTAGGTGGGCTGTTCGACTGCTTTCCCGTCTTTCAGCATAGCGATGTGCTCGGAAAGGAGATCCCAGTCGAACGCATTCGGATGGTCGAAGTTGATGTTCTGCCTCTCTTCCACAGGCACGTGACTGCTGTCCTTGTAATAGGAATCCTGCGGAATGATGACTACTTCTCCCGGCTTGAAATATTCCTGAATTCTGCGGACTACAGTTGTTTTTCCTGAGCCCGTTCCCCCTGCGATGCCTATGATAATCATGTTATGATATTTTTTAGTGCACTAATTATCCTGTACCTATTCTTCTTGTCCCTCTGAAGAGATGGTAACTATCTCGGGAGCGGAAGAAGCCTTTTCGTCAGACTTGGATTCTCCTTCTTGCGTGGAGAAAGACGAGTGGTGGTGATGACGATGATGATATTCAGAGGATGAGGTATCCGAATGGGAGGAACTATGATGGTGATGGCTTCCATTCCCAGAAGACGAAGAGGAAGAACTGTGGTGATGATGATGACGATGGCGCTTCCTCCGGAAGACTGATCCTCCGCAGAAGAAGAAAAGAACAATCAGAATCACTATTCCGGCAAAGATGAGAATCGTGTCCTTTTTTGTGAGTGCTTCATTGAAAAAGACAAGAGTTGCGACAAACATGATGATTCCCAAAGCTGCAATGATGCGGAATATCAGATTCTCCCATTTTATCTTTGTACTCATTGTTTTTCTTAGTATTAAAATGTGATGAAGTGTTATTGATGCTGCAAAAATAGGCAGAAAAATGTTAATTCGAAAGAAAAGTGTGAAAAAGTTATGCTATAGAGGCTGTGGATGGATATGAAAAGGGTTTAGAAGATAAATCCTGCCGAGAAGCAGATGTCGTTCCTCCTCCGTTGGAAGGTGATGTCGTTAGCGTCATTTTTGATTTGGTCATGATGGGTAATGAATCCGTTGCTCACTTGGTTCAGCCCTATCTGGAAGGAGAAGTCGAAGAAGAGGTTCTTGATGTTTATTCCGTATCCCAGCACAGTGCTGAGCAATACGGGAGAGATGTGCTCGACGATGGTTTCCTGCGTGAAGTTCTCGTAGCTGTTGCTGCTGAGCGCGGGAAGGATAAAGTTGATTTTAGGCCCGATATAGAACGACATCCCGTAGAAGTTCTCCTTCCGCGTGTGGTAGCCGTAAAGGAGCGGAACACCTATGCTGGTGAGGTTGGTGCCGATTACAGTCCTGTCTGTCGACTTCGCCAGCTCGTACCACTGTTGCGTGGGGAACACAACAGAGTAGTGGTTGATGTCGTACGAGGCTTCCGTCTGCAGGTAGTGGCGCCCTTTGTTGAGGCGGAGGAAGAGCGTATAGTAGCTGCTCACTTCCGATTTCGTTGTGAAGTCGCGTATCTCTTTCCCGTTCACACGCAGCGCAAGCACGTTGTAGGTAGCGGAGCTGAAGCCTGCCTTCACACCCACGTTCACCACTCGCTCCGACTGTGCGAAAGCACTTGTCAGGAGCAGCGTGCTGAGGAGGAAGAGCAGGAATCGCTTCATGGGGACGAGGAATTGTCGGCTATTGGTTCTTCTTTTTCTCTACCGACCAGCCGAACTTGCCTATTTCCTCTCCCAGATGGTAGTATCCTCCGTGAACGTAGACGAGAGGGTCACATCCAGCAAGCTCAAACTTCTCGGTTTCGTGATTGTAGAAACGGTCGTCAGCCAATACGTTTACCACATCGGCAACAAACATATGATGCGAGCCGAGCGGAATGATTTCCTTCACGCGGCACTCTATGCTCAGCGGCGATTCCTTGATGATGGGCGCGTTGACTATCTCGGCAGGCGCGGGAGTGAGGTGCATCTCGGAGAATTTGTTGTATTCCCTTCCCGAGCGAACCCCGCACCAGTCGGTTTCCTTTGCAAGCTCGGCAGAAGTCAGGTTGATGACAAACTCCATATTCTTCTTCAGCAACTCGTAGGAATGCCTTTCGGGACGGACGGAGATGTAGCACATGGGCGGGTTTGTGCAGAGCGTTCCCGTCCAGGAGATAGTGAGGATGTTATACTCCTCGGGCGTGCTTCCCACGCTTACCATAACGGCAGGCAGGGGGTAGATCATCGTACCGGGCTTGAAGCTGTGTTTCATCTGGATTCTCGGTTAGGGGTTCTTTGTCGTGAATGCTTGACGTCAGAGGAAGGCGTATCCGTTTATACGTGCAGCTCTTTTTCGCAGTAGTGACACTTGAGGATGCGTGCCTCTTTGTCAACGGCGTGGAAGAAGGTAGGCATCGGCTCGTTGTTGCAGATGCACTTCGGATTGGGGCAGCGCACGATTCCGTGCAGTTCGTCGGGCATAACGACGGTTTTCTTCTCCACCACTTCGTATCCGCGGATGATGTTCAGGACAACATTCGGGGCGACGACGGAAAGCCGGCTTATCTCTTCGTCGGTGAAGAACTTGTCGGCAACCTTGATGATGCCTTTCTTGCCGATTTTCTTGCTTTGCAGGTTGTAGCCGATGGTTACGCTCGACTCCTGGTTCTGAAGTCCGAGCAGGTCGACGATTTTGAAAACCAGCTTCGAGGGGATATGGTCGATGACGGTGCCGTTCTCAAGGGCGGCTACTTGTAGTTTGTCTTTCATACTTGGATGTCTAAACAGTCGCAGATAAGTGCCTCGCGGACGAAGAGCCCGTTTTTGGCTTGTTGGAAATAGTATGCCTGCGGGCAGGCGTCGACGTCGTTGGCGATTTCGTTGACGCGGGGCAGGGGATGGAGGATTTTCATCGTGGGGCGGGTGCTTGTCAGCATGCTGGCGCGCAGAATGTAGACGTTCTTCACGCGCTCGTACTCCATCAGGTCGGTAAACCGCTCGCGCTGCACGCGAGTCATATAGAGGATGTCGGTGTTGTTGATGACGGAGGCGTCAAACTCGGTGTGCTCCTCGTAGCTGATGCCGTTCTGGCGGCAGTAGAGCTTGTATTCCTCGGGCATCGCCAGCTCGGGCGGGGCAACGAAGTGGAAGTGGGGGCGGAAGTGCCTCATGGCCATGATGAGGGAGTGGACCGTGCGTCCGTACTTCAAGTCGCCCACGAGGCAGATGTCGAGTCCCTCGAGGGTGCCCTGCGTCTTCTGGATGGAGTAGAGGTCGAGCATCGTCTGCGAGGGGTGCTGGTTGGCTCCGTCGCCGGCGTTGATGATAGGCACGGGCGACACTTCGCTGGCGTAGCGCGCGGCGCCTTCAAGGTGATGGCGCATGACGATAAGGTCGGCGTAGTTGCTCACCATCATGATGGTGTCCTTGAGCGTTTCGCCCTTCGAGGTGCTGGTGTTGGCAGCATCGCTGAAGCCGATGACACGTCCCGCGAGGCGGTTGACGGCTGTCTCGAAGCTGAGGCGCGTGCGGGTGGAAGGCTCGAAGAAGAGGGTTGCAACGACGTGCCCTTCGAGGAGCCTCCTGTTTGGCTGGGCCTCAAAGCGGGCTGCGTTGTCGAGCAGGGAGAGAATCTTTTCTTTTGAAAGATTGGCGATTGTAACTAAACTGTGCGGCATATCAGATTAGGAGTTATGGCTTGTTTTTCTATTGTCTGGCATTTTCTGTCGGTTCACTCTGCAAAGATAGTGCTAGGCGAGCGAAGAACAAAATAAAAACGAAGTTTTATTTTTTCTTTCGAGCCGAAGCCTATCTAAAACCGAAGGTTAAAGATAGGGTGAGCTGCACAAACCGAAGGTTAAAGATAGTGCGAGGCGCTTAAAACTATTTTTTCCTTTTCAAGCCTTTTCCTATCTAAATTCTCACACCCAAAACATTCCTTTTTTATGCATTTTCGAAGCCGGAATTTCAACAGTTTTTATCCCGCGCCGCAGAGGAAGAGAAAGAAGCCGAATTTTTTCCTTCTCCAAAAAGATTTTTTCTTTCTTCAAAAAAATTTTTCCCTTCTCGAAAATTCTTTTTTCCTTCTCGAAAATTTGCCCCTCTCAGAATGCCTTCTCGCACCGCTTTTTGAGGGCTCCGCAAAGGTGCTGAAAAGGGCGAAAACGTGAGCAGAACCGCGAAAAAATGTTGTGCATATATGCAGTATTTCGGGATAGTATGCATTTTTCCAAAAAAGGGTTTCCCGAAATGTTAAAATCCCGTTTTTTTTTTTTTTTCTACGAAAAGTCGTTAATTTGCAAAAAATACTAATGCTTATGAAGAAACTCCTTTTATTATCTGTCAGTTTTCTCTGCCTTTCCTCCAGCTGGGCGCAGGATGTGAAGCGCTTCGAGGTGGAATTCCCCTTCGGGATGACAGGAAATGCATTAAATGATTTCATCGGTTTTTCGATGGGATGTGAGGCTCGGCTCAACAGCCAGAAAAGTCCTGTGGATGTAGGTCTTCAGGTATCAGCTGCTGGGACAATCGGGGAGACGTTCGGCTATGAGCCTGGAGCGCTTATCTGGGGAGGCCTTGTCTCGTCGAGAGTGTATGTGGATTACAACTTTCATCAGCAGCACGACGATGCCTTCTTTGCCGGAGTGGGAGTAGGGGTTGCCGACTTCATGCAGGACTATTACCCGGATACACGAAAGCATACGCTGAGGCCCGTTCTTGCGCCGCGCGTAGGAGGCGAGTTCTATCACCATTTGCGCTTCACGATGGAGTGTCAGCTTCTTCCTTCGGCTCCCAACTTCTTCTTGATCAGCGTGGGAGTTGTCTTAGGCGGAGGCTTGAAGAAAAACTGAATCTAAAAGACTACGACTATGAAACGGAATATTGCATTTTTCTTCTTCACCTTTTCGTTCCTTACCTTATTTAACACGTTGGGGCTGAAGGCTCAGGTGCTGGAGCATCTGGAAGGGGAACTGGCTCAGGTAACGACAGAAGACGGCGGCGGCTACGATATAGAACTGCGTTACTGCATGAAGGAAAAGCCTGTTGACTTCGGCGTCCGATGGAGAATGGCTACCATTTGTGATACAAAGGATACGGATGATTTCCCCGAAGGAACGGTTTATGCTCATCTTTTTTCGTATGTGAAGGCGTATGCTGACTACAATTTCCGGCAGGGAAAGAAATGCTCTTTCTTCGTGGGAGCAGGAGTTGGCGCGGGTGATTATCATACGCTTTCCGTTTGGCGTCATGTGGAATATCAGCTTTGTCCCGTCCTTACGTGTAGGGCAGGAATAAACATCTGCAATCATGTGCGTGTGGGCTTGGGATATAATTACATTCCCTCGAAGGATTCCTTCATGGAATTCTCTCTCAGCTACAGCATTAGGGTGCAGACGCTGTTGGATACTCTGACAAAATAGAGCCTTTGGGGTACTCCGCAAAAGGAAGACGTCAGGATACGCGGGAATTACTGTTGTTTTTTTGTTGCTCATTGCATTTTTGTCGAAAAAAGTAGGGGTTTTGATGATAAAATAGTACTTTTGTCGCGCAAAAACTGAGCAATCATTATAAACAATGGTAAAAATGAAGAAAAGGAAACAGGTTGTTGTCGCGCTGGCTTTCGTGCTGAGCGTGCTGAGTTGGGGTAACGCCTTTGCGCAGCAGGCTTCGGGAGAGGACGTTGACTGGGCGAAAGATTTCACAAGCCGCATCACCTTTAACGGCTATGCGCAGGCAGGCTATTCCTGGGAAAGTACCGACGGGAATATCCGAAACGACTTCAACCTGAAACGTACGTTGCTGTGGGCAAAAGCCCGCATCACGGATCGTTGGTCATTCTTGTTCATGCACGACTTTTCGAGCGTCGTGCAAGAGTATTATACCGATTATCGTATTACCGACGACAAGGCCCTCACTTTCCGTCTGGGACAGTTCAAGCACTCCTATTCGATGGAGAATCCGCTTTCTCCCACGATGCTCGAGCTGATTGACGTCTATTCGCAAGCCGTGCTTTACTTGGCTGGAGAAGGGCCTGATCCTCTTCACGGCGTCAACTACGGGCGCGATTTGGGTGCGATGTTTTATGGAGACTTGGCGCAAGGCAAGCTTCACTACGAGCTTGCTGTGATGAACGGGCAGGGAATCAACCGTCGTGACGGTAACAACGACAAAGACTTTCTCGGCAAGCTGGAAATGCGCCCGATGGATGGCCTTCGCTTGGTTGTCAGCGGGCAAAAGGGCAAGGGACATGCTGTAGGAAGAGCTGCGTGGAATCCCGAGATAGCTCTTGGCGAAGATTACACACGAGATCGTTATAGCTTCGGCGTAGAATATAAATCAGGACAGTATGCCCCAGGCAAATACAAGGAGGCTCGTCCTGCAAGCATCCGTGCCGAATGGCTGGGCGGAAGAGACGGAAGAGTTGACAGTCAGGGAGGTTACGTAACCGTTTGCGTGCCTGTCCAAAACGGCTTCGACATGATAGCAAGTGCCGATGTTTACAACCGAAACACGAGTGTCGAGGGTTGGCAGCAGAGCAACTTTACGGCAGGCGTGCAGTATTGGTTCTACAAGAAATGTCGTTGGCAACTGCAATACACGTATTGTCTCTGCGGCAGTCATCTAGGCAGCGACAGAAACTGGTTCCAGTCGCAGATACAAATGGCATTCTAGTAGACGGGTAGCGATAATAGAAGGAAGTCATTGAGTGCTTTCTCCACTTCCGCCTAATTATAATAAGGAAAAACCTCAGGTATGCGTGCTTTGGTACGCGAAAGAAGAAAACAAATTCGAAAATAAGTAAACATGTTAATCAAGATTCTTTTGACAATTGTGTTCCTGGCTGTTACGGTGCTGATTGGAATCAAGTCGCGCAAGCAGGCAAGGAGTGTGGATGGTTTTGTTCTCGGTGGACGAAACGTCGGTCCTTGGCTGACAGCTTTTGCCTTCGGCACCTCGTATTTCTCAGCAGTCGTCTTCGTGGGATATGCGGGGCAGTTCGGATGGAAATACGGCCTTTCTTCCGCGTGGATTGGTATCGGCAACGCCGTAATAGGCTCTCTCTTGGCTTGGGTGTTGCTGGGAAAACGTACAAAACTCATGACACAGCACATTGGAAGCCGCACGATGCCCGACTTCTTCGGTACCCGATATGATAATCAGGGGCTTCGCGTCGTTGCTTCCGTCATAGCCTTCGTCTTCCTTATCCCCTACACGGCAGGCGTCTACAAAGGCATCTCAACACTCTTCGAGATGGGCTTTGGCATTCCATACGAATACTGTGTCATCATCATGGCTATCCTAACAGCCGTATATGTAATCCTTGGAGGCTATAAGGCAACGGCTATGAACGATTTCGTGCAGGGAGTCATCATGCTCTTCGGCATTATCACCGTCATTGCAGCCGTTCTTAACTCGCAAGGGGGACTTGTGGCTGCTGTTGACAAGTTAGCGGCTCTTCCTGCCGACTCAACGCCTACGGTAGAAGGTTCGGGAGGCTATACTTCGCTCTTTGGGCCTGATCCTTGGAACCTGCTTGGGGTAGTAGTCCTCACTTCGCTCGGCACTTGGGGCCTTCCGCAGATGGTGGGTAAGTTCTATAGCATTACCGACGAGAAGGCGATTCATCGCGGCACGATAATCTCTACCATCTTTGCCTTTGTCGTAGCTGGCGGATGCTATTTCCTCGGGGGCTTCGGACGCCTTTTCGGCACCCCTCCAATGCTACCCAGCGGAAAACTCGACTTCGATAGCATCGTTCCGTCAATGCTCGTCACCTTGCCCGATATACTCATTGCTCTTGTGGTTCTGCTGGTGCTCTCGGCATCTATGTCTACGTTGGCCTCTCTGGTTCTCACTTCCTCGTCGACAATGACGCTCGACCTTATCTATCGCGATAAGAAATCCGAACCAGGCGAAGTGGAAGAGGGTAGCATCGACGATCTTGTGGCAGAAAAGATCGAGCGGCGCAAAGTTGTCGTCATGCGTGTGCTTATTGTCTTCTTTATCGTCATTTCGCTGATGATAGCCCTCAATCCTCCCACGTTCATTGCCCAGCTGATGGGTATCTCGTGGGGCGCTTTGGCTGGTGCGTTTCTTGCTCCGTTTATGTTGGGGCTCTACTGGCGCGGCGTAACCACAGCTTCCGTCTGGGCTTGTTTCGTATGGGGCGTTGGGCTTACAGTTATAAATATGTTGCTAGGCAATCCTATCAACCCTATCAACTGCGGCGCTATCGCTATGGTGGGAGGTTTTGTTGTTGTAGCGCTGACAAGCCTATTCACGAAGAAAATGCCGAAGGAAAAGGTGAATCAGATATTTGAGTGTTACAAAAAATAGTAGAAGATATTGCGTAGAGGAAGCTGTTTCTTCCTCTTTCTGAAGAAAGCATGATTATTTAAAAGTTTAATATGATGAAAAAAGTTATTATCTTGCTGGTTGCATCGTTCTGTTTGACGATGACAGCTAAAACGGGGCCTAAAGACTCCAAGACAACGTTTGCTAAAGAAGCGCTACAACCCTATGTGGATAGTGGCCAGCTGGCTGGTGCTATCAGCGTGTTTTATAAGGATGGTGTGCAGGAGACCTGCTGCATCGGTTATGCTGATGTTGCAAAAAAGCGCCCTATCAAAATGGACAATGTATTCATGCAATGTTCTCAGACGAAAGGCTTTTGCGGTGTGACAATCGCTAAGCTAGTAGAAGAAGGGAAACTTTCACTTGACGATCCTGTCTCTAAGTATCTTCCCGAATTCAAGGAGCTCTGGGTGCAGGATGGGCAAAACGATAGCGTGAGGACTTTTCATAAAGCAAAGAATGTGCTTACTGTACGAATGGTGCTCAACCATACGGGAGGTTTTCCTTTTGAGATAAGTGCCAAGCGAGGCGATGTGCGCGGCGGAGGATGGTCGGGAGGAGCTCCCATCCGGCAGACAGCCTCTATTGCTGCCGCTTCTCCGATTCTTTTTGAGCCTGGTACACGCGAGACGTATTCCAACACGGGCATAGACATTGGTGCTGCTATCGTTGAAACGATTACTGGGATGAAGTGGGAAAAATACCTCAAGCAGGAGGTGCTGGATCCATTGGGTATGAAATCAACGTGGTTCTGGCCTACCGACAAGCAACTCAAGAAAAAAATAGAGCTTTATGCAACCAAAAAAGATGCACCAGCTGAATGGCGCGAGGAAATGGATATGGAGCAACGTCCTTATAACGATTCCCATGTGTTTGCTTCAGCGGGTGCAGGTCTTTGGACAACGGCAAATGATCAGCTGAAGTTCTATAAGATGTTGATGAATCTCGGAGTGGGAGAGAATGGCGTGCGTATATTAAAAGAGGAGACGGTGAAGAACCTTCTTGCGGTTTCCACTCGCCCCAAAGGCTTGGGCGGCTATTCCCTCGGCCTGTCAGCACCCGAAGAGGATAGTGAAGATGCTTGGTTTGGGCACGGAGGAGCTTGGGGAACCAATTGTTCCGTCAACTGGCATAAGAAAGAACTCAAATTGTGGGTTGTTCAATGTGCAGGAGGAGGACAACCTTGGAGCGCAGATGTGGATAAGGCAGCTGAGAAGTTCTTCTCGCAGCCTTTGAACAAATCTGGAGTTGATGCCTATACGGGAAGAACAGAATAGGTTTTTCTCTAAATATAAGAACTTGTACTACAAATCAGTAGTGCTGAAACAGCTCTATCTTCATTTCTTTTAAGAAGAAAAAACGAAATAGAACGGAATAAAAAGAGGTGCAAACTATTCATTTGCACCTCTTTTTTTCGTCGGGATGACACGACTCGAACGTGCGACCCTCTGGTCCCAAACCAGATGCGCTACCAACTGCGCTACATCCCGAAAGCTCCCTCTCTTATTGGAAAGCGGGTGCAAAGATACAGGTTTTTTTGATATGTAAGCGTATACCTTCATGTTTTTTTATGAATAATTCTTTTTCTCAGTTTAATTGCGTATTTTTGCACTATCTGTAGCTTACGGTTTTAGATAGGCATCGGCTCGGACGAAAAAATAAATACCATTTATTTTGTTCTTCGCTCGCCTCGCACTATCTTTAACCTCTGGTTTTAGATAGGGATCGCCTCGGAAAAATTCAAATAAATTTGGTTTTTCTCTCAGCTCACCCTATCTTTGCAACGGATTGAAAGAAGTCCGTCAACGGGAATAATAAGAATAGTCTAATTTAACATAACGACAGAATCATGTATAGAAGTAAGACCTGCGGTGAGCTACGGCTTGCCAATGTGGGAGAAGAAGTGACGCTTGCTGGCTGGGTACAGCGCAGCCGGAAGATGGGAGGAATGACGTTCGTCGACTTGCGCGACAGATATGGCATCACACAGTTGGTGTTCAACGAAGAGAAAGACGCCGACTTGTGCGAGCAGGCAAATCGTCTCGGGCGCGAGTACGTCATTCAGGTGACAGGTAAGGTTGAGGAGCGCTCAAGCAAGAACGCCAAGATGGATACGGGCGATGTTGAAATCGTGGTAACGAAGCTCAACGTGCTCAACACCGCATTGACACCTCCTTTCACCATCGAGGATAATACCGACGGGGGCGACGACCTCCGTATGAAGTACCGTTATCTCGACCTTCGCCGCGCTGCCGTTCGTAAGAATCTTGAGCTGAGGCATAAGATGGCTTTCGAGGTAAGGCGCTATCTGAGCGAGCAAGGCTTCCTCGAGGTTGAAACGCCTGTTCTTGTAAATAGTACGCCCGAGGGTGCACGTGATTTCGTCGTGCCTTCGCGTATGAACCCGGGACAATTCTATGCTCTGCCTCAGAGCCCTCAGACGCTGAAGCAGCTGCTTATGGTGAGCGGCTTCGACCGTTACTTCCAGATTGTGAAGTGCTTCCGCGACGAGGACTTGCGTGCTGACCGTCAGCCCGAGTTCACTCAGATCGACTGCGAGATGTCGTTCGTGGAGCAGGAGGATATCCTCGAGATGTTCGAGGGCATGAGCCGTCATCTCTTCAAGGTTATCAAGGGCATCGACCTTCCCAAGCTTCCGCGCATGACGTGGGCCGACGCTATGAAGTACTACGGCAGCGACAAGCCCGACACCCGCTTCGGTATGCGTTTCGTGGAACTGATGGATGTGTTGAAGGGCTACGGCTTCAGCGTGTTTGACAACGCTGCCTACATTGGGGGAATCTGTGCGAAGGGTGCCGCCCATTACAGCCGTAAGCAGATTGATCAGCTCACCGAGTTTGTGAAAAAGCCTCAGATTGGCGCCAAGGGATTGGTATATGCCCGCGTGGAGGCAGACGGCACCGTCAAGTCGAGTGTTGACAAGTTCTATTCGCAAGAGGTTCTTCAGCAGATGAAGGGAGCCTTTGGCGCTGAGCCGGGCGACTTGATTCTCATCCTCAGCGGCGACGACGCTATGAAGACGCGCAAGCAGCTGAGCGAGCTGCGCCTTGAGATGGGTAGCCAGCTCGGGCTGCGCGACAAGAGCACTTATAGCTGCCTGTGGGTCATCGACTTCCCTA
Source organism: Bacteroidaceae bacterium (assembly GCA_017615125.1). Classification (GTDB taxonomy): domain Bacteria; phylum Bacteroidota; class Bacteroidia; order Bacteroidales; family Bacteroidaceae; genus UBA1189. The sequence goes on along the minus strand of JAGAAS010000077.1, from coordinate 34,707 downwards.
TGTACGAATGGAGCGACGAGGAGCAGCGCCTGATGGCTATGCATCATCCGTTTACAAGTCCCAAGCCCGAAGATATTCCTTTGCTTGACACCGATCCTGCTTCGGTGCGCGCAAATGCCTACGATATGGTTATCAACGGAGTGGAAGTCGGCGGAGGAAGCATCCGTATTCACGATGCCCAGCTCCAGCAGAAGATATTTGAAATCCTCGGCTTCACGCCCGAGCAGGCACAGAAGAAATTCGGCTTCCTCATGAACGCCTTTAAGTACGGAGCACCCCCTCACGGAGGTCTTGCCTACGGCTTGGACCGTTTCGTGAGCCTGTTTGCTGAGCTTGACAGCATCCGCGACTGCATCGCCTTCCCGAAGAACAATCAGGGACGCGACGTGATGCTGGGAGCTCCTGGCGTCATCGACGATGTGCAACTTGATGAATTGCAGATAAAAGTCGATCTCAAGGAGAAATAGTCACACGAGAAGCAGAGGATTCCTGTCGGCGGAAGCAAGAGGAATTCTCTGCTCTTTTCATATCTGCGAGAAGAGTTTTTTTAATTAATGAACGAAGAGAAAAATAGCGGATTTAACTCGAAAAAGATCAAGAGAAGAAGGAAACGGAAATTTTCCCTTCTCCAAAAAAATTTATTCTTTCTTCATACGGCGAGATTCCTTCTCGAAAATATTTTTTTCCTTCTCCAAAAATCACGTTCCTTTTCCCCCTTGAAAATGAAGAGATTACAAATCGAAAGAAATACCCCATTTTTGCTGAGTTTCATACTCCTCCTTCTAGTGTTTGTTCCTGCGGAAATGGCAGCCCAAACTCCCGCTTTCCCAGGAGCCGAAGGCTTCGGCATGTACGTATCGGGTGGACGAGGAGGAAAGGTCTATCGCGTGACAACGTTGGAGGATACAGGCAAGGAGGGCTCGTTCCGCTATGCTGTGAACCAGAAAGAAGCCCGCACCATTATCTTCGATGTAGCGGGAACCATTCATCTCAAGTCGGACCTTTATGTGCGAAACGGAGATTTGACGATAGCTGGGCAGACGTCTCCCGGCGGAATCTGTATCGCGGATTATGGCTTCGGCATTCGTGCCGAGAATGTCATCGTGCGCTTCCTGCGCATTCGTCCCGGAGATGTGTGCGGAACGGAAGTTGATGGCTTCGGAGGTTTCGATCACGGGCATTTCATTATCGATCATTGTTCCGTGAGCTGGAGTGTGGACGAATGCCTTACGGCTTATGCAAACGACTATACGACAGTTCAATGGTGTCTGGTAAGCCAGCCTCTCAACTATTCCGTCCATCCGAAAACGCTTTATACGGATGGAAAGCCTCATTGCTACGGAGGAGTGTGGGGAGGAGATCATGCAACGTTCCATCACAACCTCATCGCGCATGCTGTGAGCCGCACACCGCGCTTCGGCAGCCGATATACGATGCAGGAGCGAGGATTGGAGGACCTTACTGATATGCGCAACTGCGTAGTGTATAATTGGTGTGGAGTAGGGTGTTATGGAGGCTCCCAGATGAAAATCAATATGGTGAACAACTATATTAAGCCAGGCCCAGCCACAGATCAACACTATGCGGGAAAGCAGCAGCATTATCGCATCTTCGCTGCCGATGCCGACGTGCAAGCGTATGTCGACGGCAACGTGGTGGAAGGGCACGCAGATGTCTCTGCCGACAACTGGCCTAAGGGCGTTGCCGCCCAGATGTCTGCAACAGCAGCGCAGAAGGAAGCAGCGCGTATGTCGGAGCCTTTTGACTGCGGTGATATCGTCACCTTCAGCGCCGAGGATGCCTATCAGCAGGTGCTCGCCTACAGCGGAGCCTGCGACTATCGTGACAAATACGACTCGGTTATCATCGACGATGTGGTGAACCGCAAGGGTTCCTTCAAGTCATACACCGCAGCCTATTCGTGGAGCGGAGAGTACGAGGGCAAGCAGTATAGCGTTTCGCATCCTGCAGGATGGACCGAGCCGGGAATCATCAACTCGCAACGCGATGCAGTTCTCGACGGGGAGTCGTCCCCTTGGGTGAACATCCCTTACGACGAGGAGATGCTGACGCGGATAAAGAAGGATTCCGACGGCGACGGCGTGCCCGACTACTACGAGTATCGCCTCGATATGGACCCTACCGATGCTTCCGACATCAATGAAGTCAATTCAGAGGGGTACACCAATCTGGAGCTGTACCTCAACTACCTTGTGAAGGACATTACCCAGGCGCAGAAGCGCGTTCCCGATTTTACGTCGGTATATCTTGAGCAATCGCAGCGCATCGGCATGCAGGGCAATAACCTTAGCGTTGTTGACGCCCCGTTAGGTTCCGAGCTCTCCGTCTATACGTTGACAGGAGAGCCCGTGCTGCGAGCTGCCATTCAAGGCACCTCCCACATCGTCCTCTCAAAGGGCATTTATCTGGTAGCCCTCTCCTCGTCCGAAGGAGTCCTTACCCAAAAGGTGATAGCTCGCTGATTCGGATAAGTGTTTCCTTTGTGTTTAATCGCTTAATTGTAAAATCGGTTAATCGTTTTTGTCGATTCTACAGTTCCTAGTCCAATTTTTTTTGTTTCCTGCAATTAAACGTTAAAGTTTAACTTCGCGGAATTATTGTTAAACTTTAAGGAATTATTCTTTGATGCCAAGATACTGTCGTTTAACGCCAGTATGTTGCATTAAAACTCTGTTCCTTGTTCTGAAAAATGCTACATGAGTTCGTCGGTGGGGAGGGGTGTGTCTTTTTGGAAGCACTCGCTTGTCATGAGGGCGATGAGTGTGCCTTCGTCGTTGGTGATGCGAGTCTCTACTAGGGGAATTTTTCCAATGTGTTGCTCGGTGCATTCTGCTTTCAGGTGTTCTCCGAGCTTGGCTGAACGGACGAAGTGGATTTGGCTGCTGATGCTGAGGCATAGCTTCCCGTAGGCGTTGGCGCATCCGGCAACAGCCAAGTCTCCTAACGTGAATAGAGCTCCTCCCTGACAAACGCCTCCGCCGTTGAGATGTCGTTCTTCGACAGTCATCTCTGCCCGGCAGTAGCCCGGGCGTAGTTCTGTAATCTGTATGCCGGAAGTCAGCGCAAACTTATCGCCTTCGTTGAGAAACTCTTGGAGTGTCATGCTTTTTTCAGATGTTGAATTGTGGAACTGTGGAATAGTGGAATCGATTAAGCGATTTTACGATTAAGTAATTTTACCCAAAAGTAAATACGCTACAGATTATGGTACCAGCGCTCGGTGCGCAGGGTGCTTGTTGGCCCGTGCCCGGGGTAGATGATGGTGGAGTCGGGGAGAGAGAAAAGGCGCGAACGAAGCGATGTCATCAGCTCCTCGTAGTCGCCCCCGTGCAAGTCGGTGCGTCCCATTCCTCCGCCCGCAAAGAGGCTGTCGCCAACGAAGACAACCCCATCCTCTTTGTCGTAGAAGACCATTCCTCCCTTTGAGTGCCCGGGAAGGTGGATGCATTGGAGCGACGTTCCGTTACCGAAGGTAATCGTATCCCCATCAGCGAGATACTTATCTATTGTAGGAGGCTCTCCGCGGAAGCGGATGCCGAACGAGGCGCAAACCGAAGCGTTGTTTGTCTCCCACCAAGCATCGCCCGAATGCCCTTCAACGGGCACGTTCCACTCCTCTTTGACGAAGCGTGCTCCGAAAACGTGGTCGAAGTGGAAGTGCGTGCAAAGGAGATGCTTGACTGTGAGCTCCTTCGCTTCGACAAATCGGCGCAATGTTTCGTATTCATCAGGGAAAAAGCAGCCTGCGTCGATGATGACGCACTCCTTGCTGTCGTCCCAAAGGATATATGTGTTTTCCGCTATGGGATTGAATTCAAAACATTGAAGTTCCATCTGGGCTTGTTTCTCGTTGTTAGTCGCGTCTGGCTTGAGCTATCCGGCTTTTTCTATTTCTTGATGGGGACGAAGACGACTTTCTTCCCCTTGAAGTAATCGCCCTCGAAGAAGTCGTCGATGGGCACAATGTCGGCAACGTTGCGGAAGCTGAAAATCTCGTTCTGCAGTTCGCCCCCCTTCAGACAGATGAGCCCGTTGGGGTAGGCGTTGTGCGACTCCTTGTTGATGTTCTTTCGCACAATCTTCACGATGTCGGCGAGAGGCATCACAGCACGGCTGACAACGAAGTCAAACATCTGCTTCTCCTCCTCAGCGCGAGTGTGGCTGAGGGTGACGTTCTGCAGCCCCAGCGCTTGCGACACCTCAGTCGCTACGCGTATTTTCTTACCGATGCTGTCGACGAGATGAAACCTTACATCTGGGAAGAGAATGGCAAGCGGAATGCCGGGAAATCCCCCTCCTGTGCCGAGGTCCATCACGGTGGTGTCGGCGCGGAAGCGGATAACCTTTGCAATCGCCAGCGAGTGGAGCACGTGGTGCTCGTAGAGATTGCCGATGTCCTTGCGCGAGATGACGTTGATTTTCGCATTCCAGTCGGTGTAGAGAGGACCCAGCATCTCAAACTGCTGTTCTTGCTCCTGTGTCAGGTTGGGGAAGTATTTACTGATGAGATCCATCTTTCTGTGTTGATAAGTTTAATACTTTCATGTCGTCGGTTGCTCCGTTTTCCCCGGAGTGTCAACCCGTTTTATTCTGCGCTTTTTTCTCCTTGAAAATTTTTTCTTTCTACATCTCGCCGTATGAAGAAAGAATACGGCGAGATTCTTTCTTCATATCGTGAGATACTTTCTCCAGCTAGAGCGTTACTCCGTTCTTGAAGATAGCTATCTCGCGGTAGTCTTTCTTTTCGTTGTTGACGCGCTCGCCTGAGGCTACGCCGATGACGTAGTCGACAAAGCGCTCGAGCACCGCTTCCTTCGGCTCGTCCTCGACGATGACTCCCGCGTTGAAGTCAATCCATGTGGGCTTGTTCTTGGCAAGGGTGCTGTTGGTACTTATCTTCATCGTAGGCACGAAGGTGCCGAAGGGCGTTCCGCGCCCTGTGGTGAAGAGCACGATGTGGCATCCGCATGCTGCCAGCGCTGTGGAAGCCACCAAGTCGTTACCGGGAGCGCTAAGCAAGCTCAACCCTTTCACCGTCAGTCGTTCTCCATACGCCATTACTCCTCTGACGAGGCTCTTGCCGCACTTCTGCGTGCAGCCGAGCGCCTTCTCCTCGAGCGTGGAAATACCTCCTGCCTTGTTGCCGGGAGAAGGATTCTCGCCCACGGGCTCTCCGTGCGAGAGGAAATAGTCCTTGAAGTCGTTGATGAGCTTAACCGTCTGCTGGAAGAGGGCATGATCGGCGCAGCGGTTCATAAGGATTGTCTCGGCGCCGAACATCTCGGGCACTTCGGTGAGAACGCTTGTGCCCCCCTGAGCTACGAGGAAGTCGCTGAACATGCCGAGCAGCGGATTGGCGGTAATTCCCGAGAAGCCGTCGCTTCCTCCGCACTTCAGCCCCACGCGCAATTCGCTCAGGGGGATATCGGTACGTTGGTCTTTCCTTACCTCTTTATATATGTCGCGCAAGAGTTTCATTCCGTCTCCTATCTCATCGTCGCTTTCCTGTGCTACAAGGAACTTCACGCGGCTTTCATCCACTTCGCCTACGAACTCGCGGAAGACGGCTGGCTGATTGTTCTCGCAGCCAAGTCCTACCACCAGGACGCCTCCTGCATTGGGGTGAAGCACCATATTGCGGAGAATCTTCTTTGTGTTCTCGTGATCGTCGCCGAGCTGCGAGCACCCGTAGTTGTGAGGGAAGGCAACGATAGCATCCACACCCTTTCTGTCGGTTTCCTTGCGCAGCTTCTCGGCAAGCTGGTTGGCGATGCCGTTGACGCAACCCACAGTAGGGATAATCCAAATCTCGTTGCGTATTCCCACGTCACCGTTCTTGCGACGGTAGCCCTTGAAAGTGAGTCCTTTGTCGGGAATGTCGAGGGTGACGGTTTTAGGGCTATAGGTGTATTCGAGCAATCCCGCAAGGTTCGTCTTGAGGTGGTTCTCGTTGATCCAGCTTCCCTTTGCCTTGTCGGTGACGACGTGCCCGATAGGATATCCGTACTTGATGACGTTCTCGCCCTGAATGAAGTTTTTCAGGGCTATCTTATGTCCTGCGGGGATGTCTTCGATGACGTTGATAACGATACCGTCGACAAGGAGGGATTCTCCCTTCTTCAGCGGCTCGATGGCAACGGCAACGTTGTCCGCGGGGTTGATTCTCAAATACTTCGTTTTCATCGTGATGCTCGTTGGCTTGTTTTTTCTTTTCGTGCACGAAATTACAACTTTTTTTGCATTCTTGAAATAAAATGTTGGAAAAAGTCTTCTTTTTCTCGTTTATTGATATATCTTTGTGCGGTAATTGGGATGGAAGACACTTTTCATCCTGCCTATTAGCAGAAACGGAACAGTTTAATTTACAAGACATATTCAATGGCAAAGATTGTTACTTTAGGTGAGATAATGCTTCGCCTGTCTCCAGCCGGCAACTACCGGTTTGTACAGGTTGAGCAGTTTGACGTTATTTTCGGCGGAGGCGAAGCTAATGTGGCTGTTAGCTGTGCCAACTATGGGCACGATGCCTACTTTGTTTCGAAACTTCCCAAGCACGAGATAGGGCAGAGCGTAGTGAATGCTTTGCGCCGCTATGGGGTGAAGACGGATTACATTGCCCGGGGAGGTGACCGTGTGGGTATTTATTACTGCGAGACGGGTGCCTCGATGCGCCCAAGCAAGGTTATCTACGACCGAGCACACAGCGCTATTGCTGAGGCTGTGCCCGAGGACTTCGACTTCGACGCCATCATGGAAGGCGCCGACTGGTTCCATTGGAGCGGCATCACGCCAGCTATCAGCGACAAGGCGGCAGAACTTACCCGTCTCGCCTGCGAGGCTGCCAAGCGGCACGGAGTTACCGTGAGCGTGGACCTTAACTTCCGTAAGAAGCTGTGGACGAAGGAGAAAGCCCAGAGCATTATGCGCCCTTTGATGCAGTACGTCGACGTCTGCATCGGAAACGAAGAGGATGCTGAGCTTTGTCTCGGCTTCAAGCCGGATGCTGATGTGGAGTCGGGCAATACCGATGCCGAGGGCTACAAGGGAATCTTCCGCGCTATGGCCCAGGAGTTCGGATTCAAGTATGTCATCAGCACCCTCCGCGAGTCGTTCAGCGCAACGCACAACGGCTGGAAGGCAATGATATACAACGGCGAGGAGTTCTACGAGTCAAAGCGCTACGACATCAACCCCATCATCGACCGTGTGGGAGGAGGCGACAGCTTCTCGGGAGGCATCATTCACGGCTTGCTCACAAAGCCCACGCAAGGCGAGGCGCTTGAATTCGCTGTCGCAGCAAGTGCCCTCAAGCACACCATTCCCGGAGACTTCAATATGGTTTCGGCCGAAGAAGTGGAGGCTCTGGCAGGAGGCAGCGCCAACGGACGAGTGCAACGCTGAGAAAAGGAAAAACGGCAATTTGCTTGAGAAAAAAACATCCCGTTCAAGGGCTCTCGATTTTTTCTCCTTCAAGAAAAAATTATGAAGAAAGAATCTCGCCGTATGAAGAAAGAAAAAAAATTTTTCCCTTCTCGAAAAATTCATCAGACAAAAACATATTTCTAACGTGGCAAAATTTGATAAACAGGCCGTTCTGGCCAAGATGGGGCAGACAGGAATGGTGCCCGTGTTCTACAACAAGGATGCCGAGACTGCCAAGCAGGTGGTGAAGGCATGCTACGAGGGAGGCGTGCGCGCCTTCGAGTTTACCAATCGGGGCGATTTCGCACACGAAGTGTTTGCCGAAGTCGTCAAATATGCTGTCAAGGAGTGCCCCGAGATGGCAATGGGCGTGGGCTCGGTAGTCGATGCCGCAACGGCATCCCTCTACATCCAGCTGGGCGCCTGCTTCGTGGTGGGCCCGCTCTTCAACCCCGATGTGGCAAAGGTGTGCAACCGTCGCCTCATTCCTTACACGCCCGGATGCGGCAGCGTGAGCGAGGTAGGTTTTGCGCAGGAAGCAGGCTGTGACCTCTGCAAGGTGTTCCCGGGCGATGTGCTGGGGCCGAAGCTTGTGAAGGGGATGATGGCGCCTATGCCTTGGTCGAAGCTGATGGTCACGGGAGGCGTGGAGCCAACGAAGGAGAACCTGACGTCTTGGTTCAAGGCTGGGGTGTTCTGCGTGGGTATGGGCAGCAAGCTCTTCCCGAAGGAGGTTGTTGCTGCCGGCGACTGGGCTGCAGTAACTGCAAAATGTAAAGAGGCTCTCGGCTACATTGCCGAAGCCCGTTCCTGAGAGAACCTATGAGTTCTGATATCTGAGAACCTTCCGGCTCTGCGCTGAGGAAGGTTTCAAAAGTAAAAACACCAAAAAGTGAATCGTATGTCGAAGAAAAAGAAATCCAACCCTCTACGGGTGGCGCGCATCGTGCTGGCAACGCTCTTCTTCCTTGCTATCACGCTGCTGATGCTCGGAGTGAGCGATGTCCTTCCGCACTATCTGGGCTGGACGGCGCGCCTGCAGTTCATGCCGGCAGTGCTTGCCCTCAACGTAGGAGCCTTCATTGTTGTGTTGCTCCTTACCGTTCTTCTCGGGCGAGTCTATTGCTCGGTGATATGTCCTCTGGGCGTGCTGCAGGACAGCATCTCGTGGCTGGGACGCAAGCAGAAGAAAAACCGCTACAGCTACAGCCCAGCGAAGAACTGGCTCCGCTATGGCGTCTTGTTGCTATTCATCATCGCCCTCGTTGCCGGCGCTTCTGCGTTGGCTTCTCTCATTGAGCCATACAGCGCCTACGGGCGTATGGTCAGCAGCGTTTCGCACCCGAAAAGCTGGATACCAGCCGTAGTGTCTGTTGTCACGTTGGCTGTGATTGCCGTGCTGGCTTGGCGCAACGGGCGCACTTGGTGCAACACTATCTGTCCCGTCGGTTCCCTGCTGGGCTTGTTGAGCCGGTTCTCCGTATTCAAGCCGGTGATTGATACTTCGAAGTGCAACGGCTGTCGCAAATGCAGCAGAAACTGTAAAGCTGCCTGCATCAATTACGAAACGCATACGATTGATTATAGTCGCTGCGTGGATTGTATGGATTGCATCGACCAATGCAATCAGCATGCTATCAGCTATAAACTTGCCCTTGTGGGGAAGAACAAACCTGCTCCAGTAAAGAGCAGTCCTGCATCAGCCGAGAAGAAATCAGTCCTGGCTGAGAGTAATGCAACTCCTGCTGAAAATCAGCCAGTTCCTGCTGAAGCTCCAGCGAATGATGCTGGCGTAGATGCCAGCCGCAGAGCTTTTGTCGTTGGCGCCGCGTTGGCTGTCGGTGCTGGTATCGTCAAAGCACAGGAGATGAAAGTTGACGGAGGTTTGGCTGAGATTATCGACAAGGAGGTTCCCAAGCGTCAGACGCGTATCACTCCTCCTGGATCGGGAAGTGCACGCAATATGTATCAGCATTGCACGGCTTGTCAGCTATGTGTGTCGAACTGCCCCAATCACGTGTTGCGCCCCTCTACTGATTTGGCTCACTTCATGCAGCCCGAATCGTCCTTCGAGAAGGGCTACTGTCGTCCTGAGTGCACGATTTGCTCGGAGGTTTGTCCCGTAGGTGCTATCAAGCCTATTAGCGTGGAGGAGAAAGCATCTACGCAAGTAGGGCACGCCGTGTGGATACGAGAGAACTGCGTGGTGCTTACAGATGAGGTGACTTGCGGCAACTGCGAGCGTCACTGTCCTACAGGAGCCATTCAGATGGTACGCCTTGATGGTACGAAGCCCGAAAGACGTCGAAATGAGAATCGCCGTTGGGGCGACTCGGGTAACAACAATGAGCGACTGATACCCGTCATTGACGAAGAGCGTTGCATAGGATGCGGCGCTTGCGAGAATCTATGTCCGGCACGTCCCTTCAGTGCCATCTATGTTGAAGGCCATCAGGTACATAAAACGATTTAATACTATGGATCGAAGAGAATTTCTGACAAAGACGGCAGCTGGCGCTACAACACTGCTTGCTGCATCCTGTGGAGATAAGAAGACAGGCGCTTCCGCTTCTTCCTCATCCGTTCCAGGAGAGGGCACGATGACATACCGCATCAATCCGAATACGGGCGACAAAGTATCTATCTTGGGTTATGGCTGTATGCGTTGGCCAATGAAGAAAGATGAGAACGGGCGCGACGTTGTTGACCAAGAGCAGGTAAACACTCTCGTCGACTATGCGCTGGAGCACGGAGTAAATTATTTCGATTGTGCGCCTGTGTACCTGCAGGGACAATGCGAATATACGACAGGAACGGCTCTGAAGCGTCATCCTCGCGCATCGTATTATATCGCTACCAAGCTATCCAATTTCGGCGATCCCAGTCAGGAGGAAGCGAAGCGTATGTACTATAACTCTCTTGAGCAGTTGCAGACCGACTACATTGATTACTATCTCCTTCATTCGCTCAACGATGGTACTAACAATTTCAACCGTCGATTTGTGGATAACGGAATGATGGATTTCCTGCTTGAGGAGCGAAAAGCAGGGCGTGTGAGAAATCTTGGCTTCTCATTTCATGGCCCGCAAGAGGGATTTGATGAATTGATGGCTCTGCACGACAAATATCATTGGGACTTCGTACAGATACAGCTCAACTACTCTGATTGGCGTTTGGCAAGCGGGCGAAACACTCGTGCCGAATACCTTTACGAGGAGCTTCACAAGCGCGGCATCCCTGCCGTTATCATGGAGCCCCTGCAAGGAGGACGTCTTTCGAAGGTACCTGATAATATTGTGGCTCGACTCAAGGCGCGTGAGCCAGAGAAGAGTGTGGCATCGTGGGCTTTCCGTTTTGCCGGCACTCCCGAAGGTGTGCTCACAGCACTCAGCGGAATGACATATATGGAACATCTTGAAGACAACATCAAGTCATACAGCCCGCTGGTACCTCTAACTGACGAGGAGTGTGATTTCCTTTTTGAGACAGCCATACTAATGCAGCAGTATCCGACCATCCCGTGCAACGACTGCAAGTATTGCATGCCTTGTCCTTACGGAATAGACATCCCTTCCGTTTTCGTCTATTACAACAAGCGGGTCAATGAGGTGACGATACCCACTGACCGTGAGAACAAGAATTACCGAAAGCTTCGCAAATCGTTCCTTGATGCTTACGACAAGGCTGTTCCTGCCCTTCGTCAGGCTGACCATTGTATCGGTTGCCGTCAGTGTGTAGAGCATTGCCCGCAAGATATTGACATTCCGCGTCAGTTGCGTCGCATAGATGAATATGTGGAAAAGCTGAAGCAAAACACGCTGTGAGCCGAAACATCAGACAAGCATTTATAAAGGTAAAAGATAGCCGACGATATGTCAGCTATCTTTGCCTTTTTATGCCTTTCTTCTTCCTTCTCTCTTCGTGCAAAGTACATCAGTACGTTGATTTAGGGCTTCCCAGCGGAACGCTCTGGGCCACTTGCAATGTCGGAGCCCAGAGTCCAGAGCAATTCGGCAACTATTACGCTTGGGGTGAGACAAGGACTAAACGGGCCTACACCAAGGATAACTACCGCTTCAAGACTCGTCAACAGACGTTGAGACGCCGGAATGATGTTGCCCGACGGCGATGGAAAGGACGCTGGCGCATGCCAACTGCTGATGAATGGACGGAGCTTATAAATGCCTGTTCGTGGCGATGGCTTCCCATGTGGGGCGAGACGGGAAAGGTGAACGGTTACTTTATCACCGGCCCTAACGGGCAGCACATCTTCATCCCTGCTGCGGGCGACATCGACGGGACAACGCACTACGGCATCGATACCTACGGCGACTATTGGTCTTCGTCAAGCAGCGAAGAGAAACCCGATCAGGCTCAGGGGATGATATTCTACTCCGACGGCGGAATCCGCGTCTATACTTGGGAACGTTCCGCAGGACATACCATCCGCCCCGTCAGGAAATAAGCTTTTTTTTGTTTAGCGGGAAAGCATTTCGTGCATAGCTGCCGCAGCGCGCCTTCCGTCGCCCATAGCAAGGATTACGGTTGCTCCTCCGCGTACGATATCTCCTCCGGCAAAGAGCGTGGGTATGCTTGACTGCATGCTGTCGTTGACGGCAATCGTGTTCTTTCTTCCCAGCTCCAGCCCGCTCACGCTCTTCGGCACAATGGGATTGGGGCTTACGCCAACTGCTACTACTGCGAGGTCAATGTCCCGCGTGATGGTGTCAGGCGTTCCGTCCTCCTTCATCATGGGAATGGGGCTGCGTCTGCCGCTTGCGTCGGGCTCGCCCAGCTCCATCTTCTGGAGCACAACCTGGCGGACGTGTCCCTTTTCGTCGGCGATGTATTCGAGAGGGTTGTGAAGGGTGAGGAACTCGATTCCTTCCTCTTTGGCGTGTTTCACTTCCTCCAGACGAGCGGGCATCTCTGCCTCGCTGCGACGGTAGGCGATGAAGACATGCTTGGCTCCCAGACGCTTTGCCGTGCGGCACGAGTCCATAGCCGTGTTTCCTCCGCCGACAACCATCACGTTCTCAGCAGGGCTGATGGGCGTGTCGGTTTCGGGATTGGAAGCGTCCATGAGGTTGACGCGGGTGAGGTATTCGTTCGACGACATCACGCCGATGCTGTTCTCCCCGGGGATGTTCATGAAGTTGGGAAGGCCTGCGCCTGTGGCAACGAAGATGGCCTTGAAGCCTTGCTTCTGAAGCTCGTCAACGGTAATGGTCTTTCCGATGATGCAGTCTTTCACGAAGCGTACGCCCAGTTTCTCAAGGTTTCCGATTTCTACGTCAACGATGCTGTTGGGCAGACGGAACTCTGGAATGCCGTATTTCAGCACGCCGCCCATCTCGTGAAGAGCCTCGAAGACGGTGACGTCGTATCCGTGTTTCACCATATCGCCTGCAAAGCTCAGCCCTGCAGGGCCCGAGCCGACGACGGCGATGCGGATGCCGTTGGCTTCTTCTTTCTCGGGCAGCGACATGTGTCCGCTTTCGCGCTCGTAGTCGGCAGCGAAGCGCTCGAGGTTTCCGATAGCTACGGCCTTTCCGCCCATCTTCAGATGTATGCAGCGGCTCTCGCATTGCTTCTCCTGCGGGCATACTCGTCCGCAGACAGCGGGTAGGGCAGAGGTGTGCTTCAGCACGCGAGCAGCGTCGAGGAAGGCTCCTCGCTCAATGCTCTTGATGAACGAAGGTATCTCGATGGCTACAGGGCATCCCTCCATACAGGTGGGGTTGACGCAGTCGAGACAGCGGTGTGCCTCCATTACAGCCTGCTCGGGTGTATATCCTTGATTGACTTCCTCCGTACGAGTTGTTGCGCGGTACACGGGATCAAGTTCGTTCATCGGGCATCGCTCGATGGCTGTGCGCTCCTTCGGCTTCATGGATTTGCGCAGTTCCTCGCGCCAGATGGCTTTTCTGTCAAGCAGCTCGGAAAGGGGAGTTTTTCCGTCGGAAAAATGCTCCTTTTGAGAGGATGTTTTTTCTTGTGCAGAATTTGAGCCTTCGAGCGCGATTTTTTCTTTCTTCATCTCGCGAGATTCCTTCTCGAAAAAATTTTTTTCCTTCTCGAAAATTTCATGCCCCTTCTGTGCCTCCGAGAGATACTTCTCGAAGGCAGCGATTTCCTCTGTCTTGAAGGAGCCCATGCGGCGCATCATGCCGTCCCAGTCAACCTTGTGCCCGTCGAACTCAGGGCCGTCGACGCAGACGAAGCGCGTCCGTCCGTCCACCTCCACGCGGCAGGCTCCGCACATTCCTGTGCCGTCAACCATGATGGTGTTGAGCGACACGTCGGTAGAGATGTTGTACTTCTGCGTGAGGAGGCAGCAGAACTTCATCATGATGGCTGGGCCGATAGCAAAGCACTTGTCCACCTTCTCGCGCTGGATGACCTGCTCCATTCCGACGGTGACGACGCCCTTCTGCCCATACGAGCCGTCGTCGGTCATGATGATGACGTCGTCGGCTGAGGATCTGACTTCTTCCTCAAGGATGATGAGGTCCTTGCTTCGCCCAGCGAGGACGGCAATGACCTTGTTTCCAGCAGCTTTCAATGCCTGAATGATAGGAAGCATGGGAGCCACCCCCACGCCTCCTCCCGCGCAGAGCACGGTGCCGAAGTTCTCGATGTGGGTTGCCTGCCCGAGGGGGCCAACAACGTCCTTCAGCTCGTCGCCCACGTTCATATCGCAGAGCATCGTGCTGCTCACGCCGATTTTCTGTACCACAAGGGTGATGGTGCCGCGCGTGGTGTCGGCAGCGGCTATCGTGAGGGGGATGCGCTCGCCTTTGGCGTGAGTGCGCACGATGACGAAGTGTCCAGCCTTGCGCGATTTGGCAATGAGGGGAGCCTCTATTTCAAGTTTGAAAACTTTCTCGGAAAAAGCCTCTTTGGCTACTATTTTAAACATAGTTCGTAGGGTGTTTTGTGATTGATTGGTTGCAAAAGTACAAATAAAAATGCGATTTCTGCATTTTTTTGAATAAAAAAGCGCATACTTGTGAAAAAGAAGGGGCAAAAATTTGTTTGATGGTATAAAGATACTATCTTTGGCAAAAATCTAATCGTTTTACAATCCATTAAACCTATCGCTATATGGGATATCTGAGATTCGAAAAACCGTTGATGATCAACCTTGAAGAATCGTTGCCCCGCGAGATACTGCGCACCAACCGCTCAGGAGCGTATCATTGCTCGACGATTGTCGACTGCAACACGCGCAAGTATCATGGCCTGCTCGTCATCCCCATCCCCGAGATGGACGACGAGAACCACGTGCTCCTCAGCTCGCTCGACGAGACAGTAGTGCAGCACGGCGCCGAGTTCAACATGGGCCTCCACAAGTATCAGGGCGACAATTTCGCTCCTCAGGGGCACAAGTATATCCGTGAGTTCACGTGGGAAAAGGTACCGACGACGCTCTATCGTGTGGGAGGCGTCATGCTCCGCAAGGAGAAAGTCTTCGTTCATCACGAAAACCGCATCCTCATTCGCTATACCCTCGTCGACGCCGGCTCGCCCATTCAGTTGCGTCTGCGTCCCTTCCTTGCTTTTCGCAGCGTGAGGCAGTACACGCACGAGAACTGGCAGGCCGACAAGAGCTTCCAGTATGTGGAGAACGGCATCAAGACCTGCATGTACCCGGGCTATCCCGAGCTGTTCATGCAGCTCAACAAGAAGAACGAGTTCATCTATCACCCCGACTGGTATCGCCGCATGGAGTACCCGAAGGAGCGCGAGCGCGGCTACGAGTTCACCGAGGACCTCTACGTGCCCGGCTACTTCGAGGTAACCATGAAGAAGGGCGACGTTGTCGTCTTCTCGGGCGGCATCTCCGAAGCTCCCACCAACAAGCTCCGCCAGTCGTTCCAGCACGAGTACGACATCCGCACCCCGCGCGATAACTTCCATCATAGCCTCATCGTTGCAGCGCATCAGTTCCACAACCTGCAGGGCGACAAGCACTATGTGCTCGCAGGCTACCCCTGGTTCAAATGTCGTGCAAGGGATATGTTTGTCTCCCTGCCCGGATTGACGTTGGCAACCCATGAGCTCGACGAGTTCCACAGCGCTATGGACACCGCTGCGCTGGCTCTTGAGGACTTCATGCAGAAGCGCCCCTCGGAGTGCAAGATTTACGAGATAGAGCAGCCCGATGTCATGCTCTGGGCTATGTGGACCTTGCAGCAGTATGCCCGCTACACCTCGCCTTCCGAGTGCTGGCAGCGCTACGGCACGCTCATGACACACATCATGGACTACCTGCGGCAGAGCAAGCATCCCAACCTGTTCCTTCATGAGAACGGACTCGTCTACTCCGACGGACGTGAACGAGCTGTCACCTGGATGAACAGTACTGTCGACGGCAAGCCCGTTATTCCTCGCTCGGGATATATCGTTGAGTTCAACGCCCTTTGGTACAACGCTCTCAAGTTCGCTTCCTCCCTCTATCGCGAGGTAGGCGAGAAGGAGCGTGCTGCCAAGCTCGAGCATATCGCCCTTCAGTGCGGAAGCTCCTTCGCGCGCGTATTCTTTAATGAGTTCGGCTATCTCTACGACTATGTCGACGGCGACACCTCCGAGCTTTCCGTGCGTCCCAACATGATTCTTGCTTCCGCGCTTGAGTACAGTCCTCTGTCGCCCTCGCAGCGCAAGAGCGTGCTCGACCTCGTTACGCGTGAGCTCCTCACGCCTCGTGGACTGCGTTCGCTCAGCCCCAAGAGTTTCGGATACAACCCCATCTATCAGGGCGTGCAGACGATGCGCGACTACGCCTACCATCAGGGTACCGCGTGGCCCTGGCTCGAGGGCTTCTATCTGGAGGCCTACCTGAGGATTTACAAGCGCAGCGGGCTCAGCTTCTGCGAGCGGCAGCTTGTGGGCTTCGAAGAGGAGATGACTACTCACTGCCTGGGAACCATCGCCGAGATGTTCGACGGCAACCCGCCTTTCCGCGGAAGGGGAGCCATCGCTTTCGCTATGAATGTGGCAGAGATCCTGCGCACGCTTGACCTCCTGAAAGAATACGAACACTGATAAAAACGTTATACGTACCATGAAAGTTTTAATGTTTGGATGGGAGTTTCCCCCTCACATCAGCGGAGGACTGGGGACAGCCAGCTACGGCTTGACAAAAGGTCTCGCCAAGCAGCCCGATATGGATATCATCTTCTGCATCCCCAAGCCCTGGGGCGACGAGGACCAGAGCTTCATGCGCATCGTTGGCATGAACAGCGTGCCCATCGCCTGGCGCAACGTCACATGGGACCACGTCAACAGCCGTGTGGGGCACTACATGAATCCGCAGGACTACTTCGACTTCCGCGACCATATCTATGCCGACTTCAACTATATGCATACCGACGACCTTGGCTGCATTGAATTCTCGGGACGTTATCCCGATAACCTGCAGGAGGAAATCAATAACTATAGCATCGTTGCCGGCGTCGTTGCACGCAAGGAGCAGTTCGACATCATTCACAGTCACGACTGGCTCACCTATCCCGCTGGCATCCACGCCAAGCAGGTCAGCGGTAAGCCTCTCGTCATCCACGTCCATGCTACCGACTTCGACCGTTCGCGCGGCAACGTGAACCCCACCGTCTACGCTATTGAGAAGAACGGTATGGACCACGCCGATCACATCATGTGCGTCTCCGAGCTTACGCGCCAGACAGTCATCAACAAGTACTATCAGGACCCCGCTAAGGTGAGCACTATGCACAATGCCGTCGAGCCGCTCGCTCCTGAATATGAGGCCATCGAGCCCATCAAGCACGAGGGCGAGAAAATCGTCACCTTCCTCGGACGCATCACTATGCAGAAAGGCCCCGAGTATTTCGTTGAGGCTGCGGCTCTTGTGCTTAAGCGTACCCACAACGTACGTTTCTGTATGGCTGGCTCGGGCGATATGATGAACGCAATGATACGCCTGGCTGCTCAGCGCGGCATCGCCGACCGATTCCACTTCCCGGGGTTCATGCGTGGAGCACAGGTATATGAATGTCTCAAGTCCAGCGACGTCTACGTAATGCCTTCCGTCTCCGAGCCCTTCGGTATCAGCCCCCTCGAAGCTATGCAGTGCAATTGTCCTTCCATTATCAGCAAGCAGTCGGGCTGCGCCGAGATTCTCGACAAGTGCATCAAGGTCGACTACTGGGACACCCATGCCCTTGCCGATGCCATCTACTCCATTTGTACCAACAACGCCCTCTACACTTACCTGCGTGAGGAAGGAAAAAAGGAGGTTGACAGCATCACTTGGGAGAAGGTGGGACACCGCATACGTGCCATCTATGATCAGTACGTACGTTGATGCATTCACACCTCGTTAACCATAATGTTTCCGCTTTTTATGGAACAAACCGAATTGATACTATAAACAACTAAAAATACACGCCCTATGAAAACCATCTGTCTCTATTTCGAGATACATCAGATAGTGCATCTCCGCCGCTACCGCTTCTTTGACATCGGCACCGATCATTACTATTACGATGACTATGCCAATGAGCAGAGTATCACTGACATTGCCAACCGCTCGTACATCCCTGCGCTTACCGCTCTCCTCGAGATGGTGCGCGAGGGAAAGGGTTACTTCCGCGTTGCCTTCTCGCTCTCCGGCGTGGGCCTCGAGCAGCTTGAGCTCTATGCTCCACAGGTTGTAGACCTTCTCAAGGAACTCAACAAGACTGGCTGCGTCGAGTTCCTCGCCGAGCCCTACAGTCACGGCCTCTCGTCGCTTGCCAACGAGGAGTTCTTCCGCTACGATGTCCAGCGCATGCAGCAGAAGGTGAAGGAGATGTTCGGCAAGACACCCAAGGTGTTCCGCAACAGCTCACTCATCTACAGCGACGACATCGCAGCGCAGGTAGCAGCTATGGGCTTCAAGGGCGTGCTTACCGAAGGCGCTAAGCACGTGCTCGGATGGAAGAGTCCTCACTACCTCTACCACGCTGTCACAGCACCTTCCCTCAAGGTGCTCCTGCGCGACTTCAAGCTTAGCGACGACATCTCCCTCCGCTTCTCCAACACCTCGTGGGAGTCGTACCCCCTTATGGCCGATACCTACGTGGACTGGATTGCCAACACGCCCGAGGGCGAGGACATCATCAACATCTTCATGGAACTCTCTGCCCTCGGCATCTACCAGCCTCTCAGCTCCGGCATCCTCGGTTTCCTCAAAGCGTTGCCCGAGTGCGCCCGCGAGCGTGGCATCACCTTCAGCACGCCTTCTGAGGTTATAAAGAACCACACTTCCGTAGGCCCAGTTGAGGTTCCCTATCCGATGAGCTGGGTCGACGAAGAACGCGACTGCTCCTGCTGGCTCGGCAACGTCATGCAGCGCGAGGCATTTGACAAACTCTATAGTGTAGCCGAACGTGTGATGATAGGCAACGATGCAGGTCTCAAGCAGGATTGGGATTACCTGCAGGCATCCAACAACTTCCGTTTCATGACCACCAAGCACAACAGCGTTGGCATGAACCGCAGCATCTACGACGGACCCTACGATGCGTTTACCAACTACATGAATATCCTCGGTGACTTCATCAGCCGCGTGAAGAACCTCTATCCCTCCGAGATTGACAATGACCAGCTCAATGCCCTTCTCACCACCATCCGCAATCAGGATCAGGAGATAGCCGCCCTTCATGCACAGCTCGAGGAGAAGGAAGCCGAAGAGCCTGCTAAACCAAAGAAAGCTCCAGCTCCAAAGAAGGCTCCCGCGAAGCCTGCTGAAAAGAAGCCCGCCCCTAAGAAAGCCGACAAGCCTGCTGTCAAGAAAGCAGTTCCTAAGAAGGCAGCCGCCAAGAAACCGGCAAAGAAGAGTTGAGACTGACTTCTCGGCACATCGTTAGGAGTATATTGAAAAAGGAGTAGGGAAGAACCCTGCTCCTTTTTTCAGCCTTTTCGCCTATAACCCTAATTTAATTGTTTGATTCCCTGAATATCTGATTATTTGATTATCTACAGAACCTCTTCCATTGTTGTCTTCTGCACGTGCATTCCCATACTTTGGTAGAAACGTAATGCCGCATTGTTGCCTTCCCACACATTCAAGGTTATGTTGTTGCAGTCTATGGTTTTGGCATAGTTGCGGACGAATTCGTATAAAGCCTTCCCGATATGCTTGCCGCGCGCGTTCTCATCCACGCAGATGTCATCCACGTACAGCGTCTTGATATCCTCAAGCAGCAGGTCGTCTTTTACCTCGGAAATCTGGCAAAAGGCGTAGCCCAGCACCTTCCCCTTGTCTTGTTCGCCCTCAAGCTGCTCCTCCCCATTGACGTAGACAAAGATAGGCTTGCTGCTGTCGAGGAGCAAGGATCTCAGCTCCTGCTCGTTATACTTGGTGGTGTGGGGCTTAAACAAGTCCGGGCGTATCACGTGATGCACCATATTCACCTGATGCAGCAGTTCGATGATACGCGGGATGTCCTCTTCGTTTGCACTTCTAATCATTGTCCTTTCGTGTTAATAGGCATTGCCTTCAGTCCGGCTTCGGTCATCAGCCCGGCGGCTATCATCTTGTGGCAGCGCTCGATGTTCAGCTCTGTCCAGTGGCTGCCTTTCCGTCGGGGTGATAGTCGCTGAGCTCCTCTGCCGTCGGGCAGTCTCTTGTACGTGGAGTCTATCCACCCGAAGCACAGAGCCGTCTCTACCACCTCCACGTAGGGAATGGCATCGTTGCGAGGGCTTTTCGTGCGGTTTGTAGTTACCCAGCACTCTTTCGCCGTCGCGTGGTTCGCTTTCAGCCAGTCGTAGAGCTGCTCCCTCCGTGCAAAGTCCAGCAAATTCGCTATCTCCATAATGTTGCTGCGCTTGTTTCTCTTTCTTTGTGCAAAGATAGGGTAAAGCGAGCGAAAAGAAAAGAGATATGTCATTTTTCCCTTCTTCATACGGCCGTATGTAGAAAGAAAAAATTTTTTTCCCTTCTCCATAAATTATTTTCCCTTCTCCATAATCCTTCGGGGAGAAGAAGGCTTTTCATCAGGGAAAAGACGCCTGTCCCATCCGACCTCATTGGCGATTTTACGTTAATTTAGTTACATTTGTTACGCGTTACACGTTATTTCTTTAAGGGGTATATCGTAGCGCAGTAAATAGTGAGAGTAAATGCTAATTATATATTATAAGTATTATACTTCTCTACTACTCTACCTTTTTCCAAAAACCCCCTTTTTTGCTGCATATACCCCCTTAAAGAAATAACGTGTAACGCGTAACAGATGTAACAATCTTTTCTTCCTATATTCGTACATCAACGAAACTGCCTGTTTTTCATGAAGTAATGGAAATGGTATTTCTTCTTTGCGGGAGACGAAAAATGGAGAGATGGATAGCCGGATTGTCAAATCACTTAACTATCAAATTGTAACTTTCTTCATAAAGGGATCTTTTGACTGCCTTTTCAGATTACGTTCATCGCCTGAGCCTTTGGGCTTGCCGTAGAGAGCCAGGCGAAGAGGGGGTAGCATCGCAAAAACGGGGAGCGAAAAAAGAGCCTTAAAAAATCTTTTTTAAAAGGTAAAGATTATGCGGATGTGTGGAAAAGATTTTGTACCTTTGCAGCGGAAAATTACGAGGAAAACCTAACCAATTAAATATCAAATGGAAAGAAATATTCAGGAACTTACTGAGAAAATGTTTCACGACGGAGTGGAGAAGGGTCAGGCCGAAGCTAAGCGTATCGTGGAGGAAGCCCGCGCAGAGGCTGCTCAGATTGTGAGCGCCGCACGCAAGGAGGCCGACGAGGTGGGCACCGCTGCCCGCAAGCAGGCCGACGAGCTGGATGCCCACACGCGTGCCGAGCTGAAGCTGTTCGCACGTCAGGCCGTTGAGGCTCTGAAGTCGGAAGTAGCCACGATGGTCAGCGACAAGGTGGTGAAGGACGCCGTGAAGGGCGTGACCTCAGACAAGGAGGTGATGGGGCAGTTCATCGTTGCCCTCGCCAAGAATTTCGCACAGAACGAGCCCGTGACCATCGGCACGAAGGATGCCGAAGGGCTGAAAGCACTCTTCGCCAGCAAGGTCAAGGACCTGCTCGACAAGGGCGTGACCATCCGCGAGGTGAACGGACAGCAGGCGCTCTTTACCGTGAGCCCCGCCGACGGCGCCTACAAGATGGAGTTCGGCGACGAGGAGTTCGAGAATTTCTTCAAGTCGTTCCTGCGCCCGCAGCTCGTGGACATGCTCTTCGGATAAGTCATGAGCCGTAAGTACTACTACCTGATTGCGGGGCTGCCCGTCATCGCTATGGACAGCACACGTGTGCCTTGTCCGCGCGCGCAGTTCCGCGAGGACTACTACCCGCAGCTCTCTCAGGAGGACCAGCGGCTGGTGGATCTGCTCTGGATGGAGCAGGACAACCGCAACCTGCTGGCGCTGCTCCGCGACCGCGATGCCGCAGTGGAGCAGGAGGGCGTGTACAGCGCCGACGAGCTGAAGGAGATGATACGGGTGTGCCGCGACGACGACAAGTGGGACAGCGCGTACCCCCGCTACATGCACGATTTTATCTGCGACTGGATGGCAGGAACGTTGCCAGAGACGATGCCGTCGGACAGCCTGGCAGCACGCTATTACAGCTACGCTATGAGTACCGAGAACGAGCTGGTGAGCCGCTGGTTTGAGATGAACCTCGACATGAACAACATCCTCACCGCCCTTACCGCACGCAAGCACGGATTGGATATCGCTTCCTACGTGGTGGGCGACAACGAGGTGGCCGACGCCCTCCGTCGGGGAGGTAGCCGCGACTTCGGGCTTGCCGACACCACCGACGTGTGGAACGCCGTGCAGCCCATCAGCGAGCAGACCAACCTGGTAGAGCGCGAGAGGATGATTGACGCGCTGCGCTGGAAGTGGCTCGACGACGAGTCGTTCTTCCACTACTTCACCATTGAGCCCATCTTCGCCTTCCTCGTCAAGGAAAGCATCGTGGAGCGCTGGCTCACGCTCGATGCCGACGAAGGCGCCGAGCTGCTTCGCAGGCTCATCAATGAGCTGAAGGACGTGGACGTTCCCGACGAATTCAAATCAAAATAAAAAACTCTATAACTCTATATGACAAAAGGAAAAGTTAGTGGCGTGATTGCCAACATGGTGACGCTGACGGTGGACGGCCCCGTTGCCCAGAATGAAATATGCTATATCCTGCTCGGAGGCCAGCGCCTGATGGCGGAGGTCATCAAAGTGGTGGGCGTGAAAGTGTACGTGCAGGTGTTCGAGAGCACGCGCGGACTGAAGGTAGGCGCCGACGTGGAGTTCACCGGGCACATGCTGGAGGTGCAGCTCGCACCAGGCATGCTGTCGAAGAACTACGACGGCCTGCAGAACGACCTCGACAAGATGGAGGGCGTGTTCCTGAAGCGTGGACAATACACCGACCCTCTCGACGATGACCGTCTGTGGCACTTTGAGCCCCTCGTACAGGCAGGCGACAAGGTGAAGGCTGCCGACTGGCTCGGCAAGGTGGTGGAGAACTTCCAGCCGCTGAAGATCATGGCTCCCTTCCAGATGGAGAGTACCTGCACGGTGAAGAGTATCGCTCCCGAAGGCGACTACACCATCCGCGACACCATAGCTGTGCTCACCGACGAGCAGGGCAACGACGTGAAGGTGGATATGGTGCAGCACTGGCCCGTGAAGGTGGCTATGACTCACTATAAGGAAAAAGTTCGCCCCTTCAAGCTCTTGGAGACAGGCGTGCGCACCTTCGATACTGTGAACCCCATCGTGGAGGGCGGTACGGGATTTATCCCTGGTCCTTTCGGAACAGGTAAGACCGTGCTCCAGCATGCTATCTCGAAGCAGGCTGCTGCCGATATCGTCATCATGGCTGCCTGCGGAGAGCGTGCCAACGAGGTGGTGGAAATCTTCACCGAGTACCCCGAGCTTGCCGACCCGCACACGGGACGCAAGCTTATGGAGCGCACCATCATCATCGCCAACACCAGCAACATGCCTGTGGCTGCGCGTGAGGCTTCGGTGTACACCGCTATGACGATGGCCGAATATTATCGCGCTATGGGTCTGCGCGTGCTGCTGATGGCTGACTCCACAAGCCGCTGGGCACAGGCTCTGCGCGAGATGTCGAACCGTATGGAGGAACTTCCCGGACCGGATGCCTTCCCTATGGACATCTCTGCCATCATATCGAACTTCTACGGCCGTGCGGGCTACGTAACGCTCGGCAACGGCGAGAAGGGCTCCATCACGTTCATCGGTACCGTGAGCCCCGCAGGTGGTAACCTGAAGGAACCCGTTACCGAGAACACCAAGAAGGTGGCCCGCTGCTTCTATGCCCTCGAGCAGGAGCGTGCCGACAGGAAGCGCTACCCAGCCGTGAACCCCATTGACTCATACTCGAAATACCTTGAGTATCCTGAGTTCCAGGAGTACATCGCTCAGCGCATCAACGGCGAGTGGCTCGATAAGGTCAACGAGGTGAAGACCCGCCTGCTGCGCGGCAAGGAGATTGCCGAACAGATCAACATTCTGGGCGACGACGGCGTGCCCGTTGAGTACCACGTGACGTTCTGGAAGTCGGAGCTTCTCGACTATGTCGTGCTCCAGCAGGACGCCTTCGACGAGGTGGACGCCCTCTGCCCGATGGAGCGCCAGGAGGAGATTCTCAATATGGTGATGGACATCTGCCGCACCGACTTCGTCTTCGACAACTTCCTTGAGGTAATGGACTTCTTCAAGAAGGTTATCAACATCTGCAAGCAGGTGAACTACTGTGTATACAAGTCGGAAGAGTACTACAAGTACCGCAAGGAACTGGACGACTTCGTGGCAACGAGAAAGTAAATGACAACCAACGACAATAGGTGAATATATATAAGTATGGCAACAACAGCTTTTCAGAAGATATATACGAAGATTAGCCAGATAACAAAGGCAACGTGTTCATTAAAGGCTACGGGCGTGGGCTACGACGAGCTGGCAACCATCAACGGCAAGCTGGCCCAGGTGGTTAAGATCGACGGCGACAACGTCACCCTGCAGGTGTTCGAAGGCACGGGCGGCATTCCCACCAACGCTGAGGTCGTCTTCCTCGGCAAGGCTCCTACGCTGAAGGTCAGCGACCAGCTGGCAGGACGCTTCTTCGACGCCTACGGAAACCCCATCGACGGAGGCCCGCAGATCGAGGGACGCGAGGTGGAGATCGGAGGACCCTCCGTGAACCCCGTGCGCCGCAAGCAGCCCTCCGAGCTGATAGCTACGGGCATCGCCGGCATCGACCTGAACAACACGCTCGTTTCGGGACAGAAGATACCGTTCTTCGCCGACCCCGACCAGCCCTTCAACCAGGTGATGGCCAACGTGGCGCTGCGTGCCAAGACGGATAAGATTATTCTCGGAGGCATGGGTATGACCAACGACGACTACCTCTACTTCAAGAACGTCTTCTCCAACGCCGGTGCCCTCGACCGAATCATCTCCTTCGTGAACACCACCGAGAATCCTCCTGTGGAGCGACTCCTCGTGCCCGATATGGCGCTCACGGCTGCCGAGTACTTCGCTGTGGAGAAGAACGAGATGGTGCTCGTGCTCCTCACCGATATGACAAGCTACGCCGACGCGCTGGCTATCGTGAGCAACCGTATGGACCAGATTCCTTCGAAGGACTCCATGCCTGGCTCGCTCTACAGCGATTTGGCGAAGGTGTACGAGAAGGCCGTTCAGTTCCCCTCGGGAGGCTCCATTACCATCATTGCCGTTACCACGCTCTCGGGAGGCGACATCACGCACGCCGTACCCGACAACACGGGATACATCACCGAGGGACAGCTCTTCCTCCGTCGCGACAGCGACATCGGTAAGGTCATCGTCGACCCGTTCCGTTCGCTCAGCCGTCTGAAGCAGCTCGTGGCAGGGAAGAAGACGCGCAAGGACCACTCGCAGGTGATGAACGCTGCCGTGCGTCTCTACGCCGACGCCGCCAACGCCAAGACGAAGATGGAGAACGGCTTCGACCTCACCGACTACGACGAGCGTACCCTTAACTTTGCTCGCGACTATTCCGACAAGCTGCTCGCCATCGACGTGAACCTCAACACTACCGAGATGCTCGACACTACCTGGGGGCTCTTCTCTAAGTACTTCAAGCCCGAGGAGGTGAACATCAAGAAAGAATTTGTCGACACCTATTGGGGAAAATAATTCATGGCCATCAAGTTTCAGTATAACAAGACATCCCTGCAGCACCTCGAGAAACAACTCAAGGTGAGGCAGCGCACGCTCCCTATCATCAAGAACAAGGAGAGTGCCCTGCGGCTGGAGGTGAAGCGCTGCAAGGTGGAAGTGAACAGGCTCGAGCGCGAGCTGGAGAAGCAGATACAGGCTTACCAGTACATGTTCAAGCTGTGGAACGAGTTCGACGACTCGCTCGTGCGCGTAGAGGACGTGCAGCTCAACGTGAAGAAGATTGCCGGCGTGCGCGTTCCTGTGCTCGGCGACGTCTCCTTCTCGGTGAAGCCTTTCAGCCTGTTCAACAGCCCTAAATGGTACTACGACGGCATCACGCTGCTGCAAGGGCTGGCAACGACAGCCATCAACTGCGAGTTCCTGCAGGCAAAGTTGGGGCTCCTGGAGCATGCACGCAAGAAGACGACACAGAAGGTGAACCTCTTCGAGAAGGTGCAGATCCCAGGCTATGCCGACGCCATCCGCAAGATAAAGCGTTTCATCGAGGACGAGGAGAACCTCTCCAAGTCGTCGCAGAAAATCCTCAAGACGATCCTTGAGAAGCGCGAGGAAGAAGAAAATGAAAGAAAGGAGGGTGCCGTATGATTACGCGAATGAAGAAGCTCACCTTCCTGGTGTTCTATAAAGAGTACGAAGAGTTCCTGGAAAAGCTCCGCGATATGGGCGTCGTCCACGTGGAGGTGAAGCAGGAGAGCGAGATTGAGGATACTGCGCTGCAGCGCGACGTCACCTTGCTGAGTCGCAGCAACGCTGTCGTCAATGCCCTCGAACCCCTCGTTGCTGCAGCAAAGGCTTCCGAAGCTTCCAAGAAGGTTGCTGCCGTTGCTGATAAGGCTTCCGATGCTGTCTCGCACGAGGCATCGCTGAAAGGCCTCTCGGCAGAGGAGATCCTTTCCCGTTACGATGACCTGCAGGCGCAGCGAAGTGCTGCCGAGCAGCGTTTGGCTGTTCTCACGAAGGATATCCAGACGCTGGAGCCCTGGGGCGACTTCGACCCCGAGATGATAGACAAGCTGGCTGCTGCAGGCTATAGGATGCACTTCTTCTGCTGCCTCCAGAAGGCATACTGCGAGGCGTGGGAGAAGGAGTATAACGCCATCGTCATCCGTCACGACAAGCAGAACGTCTATTTCATCACCGTCACGCCTCCCGATGTGGAGCCCGACGTAGATGCCGACATCTGCCGCTTGCCCCACAGCTCGCTGAAAGCCCTTCACCGCGATGTGGAGGCGTTGCAGGCAGAGATAAGCTCCGTCGACGCGCAGGTTTCTGCCTTTGCGGCAGCTGCCGTTCCCGTGCTCGATGAAGCCAGAGACACCCTTTCCGATACGATAGACTTCACACGCGTGCGGCTCACGGGTGAGCCCGTAGCTGCCGACAAGCTCTACCTGCTGCAGGGCTGGGTTCCTGCCAAGCAGGTCGACGACATCCGCGCGACGCTCGACGAGTCGGGGCAGTTCTATCAGATCGACGACCCCACGCCCGAGGATAACATCCCCATCGAGCTGAGCAACAAGAAGTTTGCCAAGCTCTTCGAGCCACTCACCAAGCTTTACATGCTGCCCTCGTACCGCGAGCTCGACCTCACGCTTTTCTTCGCGCCGTTCTTCATGCTGTTCTTCGGCCTCTGTCTGGGCGATATGGGCTACGGGCTGCTGATGATAGTGGCGCTTCCGATTTTCGTGAAGTTGTTCAAGCTCATCAACCCCGAGTTCAGCAAAGGGCTCGTCGTCCTCTTCGGCATCAGCACGATGCTTTGCGGGGCGCTCTCGGGCACGTTCTTCGGATTCCAGATTTATGATCTCGACATTCCGTTCATCCAGAAGATGAAGGAACTGTTCTACATCGATAGCTCGAAGATGTTTACCGTCTCGCTCGGCATCGGTGTCGTGCAGATTCTCTTCGGAATGATCCTGAAGGCTGTGAACCTCAGCATCCAATGCGGCATCAAGCACGCGCTGAGCACGATAGGGTGGATAGTGCTGCTTGTCACCGTCGGGGTAGCTGCCCTCACGGGCATCGGCTTCCACCATCCTGTGGTGATAGCCCTGCTGGCGCTGGCTGCTGTGGGCATCTTCTTCTTCAACAGCCCGGGCAAGAATCCGCTGCTCAACGTAGGACTGGGCCTGTGGGATACCTACAATATGGCTACAGGCCTGCTGGGCGACGTGCTCTCGTACGTCCGCCTCTTTGCGCTGGGCTTGAGTGGAGGAATCCTGGGGCAGGTGTTCAACAGTATGGCTGTGGGCATGAGCCCGAAGACACCCGTCATCGGATTCCTCGTTACCGCGCTCATCTTCTGTGTGGGGCATGCGCTCAATATTTTCATGAACATCCTGGGAGCTATCGTACACCCCATGCGACTCACGTTCGTCGAGTTTTTCAAGAACGCCGGCTACACGGGAGGAGGCGAGGAGTATCATCCCTTCCGCAAGGTGCAGAAAGCATGATTCAGGGAGAAGAAGGGAAAAATTTTTTTCGAGAACCGATGGAGCAGCGAGAGCAAAGTGGAGCTTGCTCAGGCTTTGCCGAGTCGCGAAAGAGGAAGAGCAATTATGCTCAAGGAATCTCGCCGTATGAAGAAAGAAAAAATTTTTTTGGAGAAGGAATAACAAAATATAAACAATAATCATCAACAAAAGTCAATCTAAAAAGTATGGGAAATTTAGTTTTAGCCTATTTGGGCGTTGCCATCATGATCGGTCTTTCGGGTATCGGTAGCGCATTTGGCGTGACAATCACGGGAAACGCAGCTGTGGGTGCGTTGAAGAAAGTCAACAAGTTCGGTAACTTCATTGTGCTGACGGCTCTTCCTGGTACGCAGGGCCTTTACGGCTTTGCCGGTTACTTCATCTTTGCCAACATGTTCGGCTTGCTTACGCCCGACATCACGACGTTCCAGGCTTGCACCGTGCTGGGCGGAGGTATCGCTCTTGGCATCGTAGGTCTGTTCTCAGCTATCCGTCAGGGACAGGTTTGCGCCAACGGTATCGCCGGCATCGCACAGGGACACGACGTGTTCAGCAAGACCCTCATCCTTGCCGTCTTCCCCGAGCTCTACGCCATCGTAGCCCTCGCAGGCGTCTTCCTCATGGGTCAGGCTGCTGTCGCTTGATGCCTTCCTTTCGTGTCGTCTGATTCCCCTTCAGCGAAAGGAGCAGACGCGGAAACACGTAGAGAGCAACCTTGTGGGGTGGCTCTCTGCTGTTTTTATCGGTTTGTGCAAAGCTTCTCTTTCGCTCGCCTCCTCGTTCTGCGCGTGAGATTTAGTATAAAAGATTCTTTCTGGAGAATCCTTGCCTGGGGCTATATGATAAGCTCTTCGGGGGAGACTTTGGGGACGAAGTGGGTGCCGTCTTCGCGGTAGTAGGTTTGGCTTTCGCCTTCATGGATGGGGACGAGTTGTATTCGCTCGGCTCCCTTTCCGATGGCGACAACGGCGATGGGAGGATAGGGGAGGGCGAAGGCTTCGGTGAGCGCCTCGCGGTTGAAGGCGCAGATGATGATGCCGTTCAAGCCCATCGAGACGGCCTTCAGCAACATGCTCTGCATGCTTATGCCGGCATCCATATCGACGTATCTCGACTCGGGCTCCTTGCTGCAGACGATGATGAACGCTTCGGGCTCGGTGCCCTCGAAGGGGAGGTGAAGCTCGGGAAGAGCACCCCCGAGGCGGATGTTCTTCAATACTATATCGGCACCCGTGTCGCGTGTGACGAGTCGGAAGCGCAGCGCCTGCTGGTTGCGGGCCGAGGGGATGTAGTAGTTGACGCGCACGATGCGCTCCAGTTCCTCGCGTGTGACGACGCGGCTCTTCTCGTAGCCCCTGTGGCTGCGGTTCTTTGCCAAAAGGTTGTCGATGGAGGGCGTGGGGCGATGCGAGCCCTTCTTCTGCGCTCCTCCGTTGCCGAAGACTTCTTCGTAGCGTTTCTCCAGATAGTTGTCTGCCATAGGAAAAGATTGTTTCTCGGAGCAAAGGTAGGCATTTTTCCGCGAAAGCAGCAAGCCGACGGCGCTTTTTCAGACGATTCCCTTGCGCGCGCAAATTCCTTTATTTAAAAAGACGATTTTTCTTGAATTTTTCAGCATTTTGAAGTACCTTTGCGCCCTGTAAAAAATGAGAACTAGTATATCAGACAACAATAAGCTGTCACCCGCATGGGTGATGGAAGCCAGCTGGGAGGTATGCAACAAGGTCGGAGGTATCTACACCGTGCTTTCGACGCATGCCAAGACGCTTCAGGAACAGGTGTGCGGCAATCTGGTGTTCATCGGTCCTGACGTATGGGAAGGGAAGAAGAACGCCTTGTTTACGGAAGACGCCACCCTCTTTGCCGACTGGCG
Organism: Bacteroidaceae bacterium; assembly: GCA_017615125.1. Taxonomy (GTDB): domain Bacteria; phylum Bacteroidota; class Bacteroidia; order Bacteroidales; family Bacteroidaceae; genus UBA1189. Next base: position 4,689 of record JAGAAS010000077.1, on the reverse strand, counting down.
TGCGGGGTTCACCCGCGAGGGCCTGCCCGTCCGAGTGGGCCGTTGGGAGATTCCCGGAAGGCCCGTTGCCATCCTGGTTGACTTCAAGCCCCTCTTCTCCCATAAGAACGACATCTTTGCACGAGCCTGGGAGCTCTTCCGTGTGGACTCGTTGCACGGCTACGGCGACTACGACGAAGCAAGCATGTTCTCGTGCGCAGCAGCGATGGCTGCCGGCAGTTTCTACCGTCACGTCATCTGCAAGGGAAGCACGGACGCCGCCCCCTCTACCGTCTATCATGCCCACGAGTGGATGACGGCGATGGGGATGATGTTCCTCAAGCACCACATCCCCGCCATCGGCACCGTGTTCACCACGCACGCCACAAGCATTGGGCGCAGCATCGCAGGCAACAACAAGCCACTCTACGACTATTTGCCCGGCTACTTCGGCGACCAGATGGCGCGGGAGCTGAACGTGGAGTCGAAGCACTCTGTGGAAAAGCAGGCAGCACATCGTGCCGACTGCTTCACGACAGTAAGCGAGATTACCAACCGCGAGTGTGCCCAGCTGCTTGAGAAGGCAGCCGACGTGGTGCTGCTGAACGGCTTCGAGGATGACTTCGTGCCCAAGGGCGCTGCGTTCACAGCCCGTCGCCGGCAGGCGCGCAAGTGCATGATCGACAAGGCCGAGCATCTGCTGGGCAAGGAGTTCCCCGACGACACGCTGATTATCGGCACGGGCGGGCGCTTCGAGTTCCGCAACAAGGGCTTCGACCTGCTGCTCGCGTCGCTGCGCCGTCTGGGCGAGCGAAGGGAGCTGAAGCGCGAGGTGATAGCCTTCATCAACGTCCCCCATTGGCACGCGTGGCCCGAGGTGATGGACAAAGTGAACATCATCTTTGTGCCCTGCTACCTCGACGGGCAGGACGGCCTCTTCAACCTCAACTACTACGACCTCCTCATCGGCAACGACATAGGCATCTACCCCTCGTACTACGAGCCCTGGGGCTACACGCCGCTCGAGAGCATCGCCTTCCACGTGCCCACCATCACGACAGACCTTGCGGGCTTCGGCCTCTGGGCAAAGTCGCAGCGTGAGGCGAGCCCGAAGCTCCTGGCCGACAACGACTTCGGCGTGGAGGTCATCCACCGTACCGACAGCAACTTCGACGAGGCTGCCGAGCAGATTACCCGCTGCATCAGCCAGTTTGCCGAGTGCACTCCCGAGCGTATCAACCGCATGCGCAACAGCGCTGCCACGCTCTCGAAGAAGGCGCTCTGGACGAAGTTCATCGTCTGGTATCAAGAAGCCTACGACGTTGCCCTCCGCAACGCGAAGACTTTGAAATGCATCAAAAAGGAAACAACTTAATTACTGACAAGATATGAAACTGAAAGCCAGCAACTCAAACACTCCTAACTGGAAGGAGATAAACGTGAAATCCCAGCTCCCCGAGCGTCTGGAACACCTCAACGAGCTTTCGCGCAACCTCTGGTGGGCTTGGAACCACGAGGCACGCGAGATGTTCAAGAGCCTCGACCCCGTGCTCTGGAAAGCGTGCGACAAGAACCCCGTGTACCTGCTCGAGCGTCTCAGCTACGAGAAGCTTCAGCAGCTGTCGAACGACGAGGAGGTCCTCAGCCGCATCGACAGCGTCTATAAGAAATTCCGTGACTACATGTCGGTAGAGCCCGACAAGAGCCGCCCCAGCGTCGCCTACTTCTGCATGGAGTACGGCCTGCACTCCTGCCTGCGCATCTACAGCGGAGGCCTCGGCGTGCTCGCAGGCGACTATATGAAGGAAGCCAGCGACAGCAACGTCGACATGTGCGGCGTGGGATTCCTCTATCGCTTCGGCTACTTCACCCAGAGCCTCTCGATGGACGGCCAGCAGATTGCCACCTACGAGCCAAGCGTCTTCGGGCACCTGCCCATCGAGCGCGTGCTCGATGCCAACGGGCAGCCCCTCGTGGTCGACGTTCCGTACATCAACTATCATGTCTACGCCTACGTGTGGAAGGCACAGGTGGGACGCGTTCCCCTCTACCTGCTCGACACCGACAACGACCTGAACAGCGAGTTCGACCGCTCCATTACTTATCAGCTCTACGGAGGCGACTGGGAGAACCGCCTGAAGCAGGAGATCCTGCTCGGCATCGGAGGCATGCTCACGCTCAAGGCACTCGGCATCACGAAGGACATCTATCATTGCAACGAGGGACACGCCGCGCTCTGCAACCTCTATCGCCTGTGCGACTATGTGAAGCAGGGGCTCACGTTCACCGAAGCCCTCGAGCTGGTGCGCGCCAGCGGACTCTATACTGTGCACACCCCCGTTCCCGCAGGACACGACTACTTCGACGAAGGCCTCTTCGGCAAGTACATGAGCGGCTACGCACAGCAGCTCGGCATCACCTGGGGTGAGCTCATGGATATGGGACGCACCAATCCCGGCGATGCAGGCGAGCGGTTCTGCATGTCGGTCTTCGCCTGCAACACCTGCGGCGAGGTGAACGGCGTCAGCCTCATTCACGGAGGCGTCTCGCAGAAGATGTTCAACGGCATCTGGAAGGGTTACTTCCCCGAAGAGAACCACGTGAGCTACGTCACCAACGGCGTTCACTTCCCCACATGGGTGTCGAGCGAATGGCTCAAGCTCTACAGGAAGTACTTCAACGCCTCCTTCATGTCCGACCAGTCGAATCAGTCCATCTGGGAGGCCATCTATCAGGTTCCCGACGCTGAGGTGTGGAGCACGCGCATGACGCTCAAGCGCAAGCTCGTCGACTACATCCGCGAAGAGTTCCGCGCCAGCTGGCTCAAGAACCAGGGAGACCCCTCGCGCGTCGTCAGCCTCATGAACAAGATTGACCCCAACGCCCTCCTCATCGGCTTCGGACGTCGCTTCGCTACCTACAAGCGTGCACACCTCCTCTTCACCGACCTCGACCGTCTGTCGAAGATTGTCAACAATCCGCAGTTCCCCGTGCAGTTCATCTTCACGGGCAAGGCTCACCCGCACGACGGAGCAGGGCAGGGGCTCATCAAGCGCATCATCGAGATCAGCCGCCGTCCCGAGTTCCTCGGAAAGGTCATCTTCCTCGAGAACTACGATATGACGCTCGCACGTCGTCTCGTCAGCGGTGTCGACATCTGGCTCAACACGCCCACGCGCCCGCAGGAGGCTTCCGGCACCAGCGGCGAGAAGGCGCTCATGAACGGTGTCGTCAACTTCTCCGTCAAGGACGGCTGGTGGTACGAAGGCTATCGCGAGGGTGCCGGCTGGGCCCTTACCGAGAACCGCACCTATGCCAACCAGGACTATCAGGATCAGCTCGACGCAGCTACCATCTACAGCATCCTCGAGAACGAGATCCTGCCCCTCTACTACGCCAAGAACGCTCAGGGCTACAGCGAGGGCTGGGTGAAGGTCATCAAGAACAGCATCGCCCAGATCGCTCCTCACTACACCATGAAGCGTCAGCTCGACGACTACTATTCGCGTCTCTACGTGCCTCTGGCAGCCCGCTTCCACTACCTCGACGACAACAACCACCAGAAGGCCCGCGAGCTGGCTGCCTGGAAGGAGACCGTTGCCGAGCGCTGGGACAGCATCGAGGTGGTCAACTTCACCAAGTTCGACGACATGCAGGAGAACATCAGCGGCACGGGCACGAAGATACAGGTCATCCTCGACGAGAAAGGCCTCGACGACGCCGTCGGCATCGAGCTGGTGACCATCGTCTCCGACAACGAGGGCAACGAGCATGTCTATAAGGTTGAACCGCTCAACCTCGTGCGCCGCGAGAACAACATCTACACCTTCGAGGGCACCCACGAGCTGAGCAACGCCGGCATGTTCAAGACCTGCTACCGCATGTTCCCCCGTCACGCCGACATCGCCCATCGTCAGGACTTCTGCTACGTACGCTGGTTCATGTAGGAAACCAACGGCAAAAGCCTATGGGTTAATGAGTTGGAAGGGATGATGACGACAGGTTCTCATCCCTTCTTCGTTTCCGAATCCGGGCAGGCAGAAAAACTCTTTTCCGCCAACCGCAAATTTTTTTGAAAAAGGATTTGGCGTTGGCAAAAAAAATGTATTTTTGCATGACTTTAAAAACATCACGCCATCTATGAAGAATATTCTGGTTATTGGCTCTACCGGGCAGATAGGCTCGGAGCTCACCATGAAACTGAGAAGAGAGATCGAGGGCTCTGTCGTCGTCGCCGGCTACATCCCCGGTGCCGAGCCCAAGGGCATCCTGCTCGAGAGCGGCCCTGCCGAGATCGTCGATGTCACCAACGCCCCGCAGATCGCCGACGTCGTCTCACGCTATCATATCGACACCATCTACAACCTTGCCGCCCTCCTCTCTGCTGTTGCCGAAGCCAAGCCCCTCCTTGCCTGGCACATCCAGATGGACGGACTCATCAACATCCTCGAGGTTGCCCGCCAGTATCATTGCGCCGTGTTCACCCCCAGCTCCATCGGCTCCTTCGGGCATAACACCCCCCACAAGAACACCCCGCAGGACACCATCCAGCGCCCGCAGACCATGTACGGCGTCACGAAGGTAGCCACAGAGCTCCTCTCCGACTACTACTTCCACAAGTACGGCGTCGACACCCGCTCGGTGCGCTTCCCGGGACTGATCTCCAACGTCACCCTCCCCGGAGGAGGCACCACCGACTATGCCGTCGAG
>JAGAAS010000076.1 GCA_017615125.1 Bacteroidaceae bacterium | reverse complement strand
GAAGGAACACGTTAGCCTTCACGAAGGAGAACGTGTGCCTTCACGAAGGTATAAACAATTTCGAAAAGAAAAAATCCCAAAAGTCCTGCCAACAAGACAATAAGAAGCGGATTTGGCTTTCGTTGCCAAATCCGCACAAAAAAGAAAGGAAAACAGGGCTTACTTTATCAGCACTTTCTTGCCGTTTTGGATGTAGATGCCTTCTTTCGGATGGCTGACGGGACGACCTTGCAGGTCGAAGAGTGTTTTGTTGGGTAAGGAAGTTTTCAGCGGGCGGATGCCTGTTCCATCGAAGCTGATGCGCTGTGTGTTCCAAGGGGATGTCCCGAAGCGCCTGCCGTTAGTACGACTCTTCAACTCGCCTTGTTCCGTCGAGGGAACATTGGTAAGCACGCCGCTCAAGTGCTCCGAGCTTTCCTTCCCTCTTTTCTTGTTGGCAGAGAAGCAGACGTTTCCGTTGTCGTCGACAATCTCTATTTCGCCTATCAGGTCTTCCCAGTCGGTAATGGGGCTATAGACAGTATCGCGGTATTCTTCATAGCGGTAATAATACCCATACGAATCATCGTATTCGTCTTCTACAATATCCTTCCAACAGATGATGAACATAAAGTAAGGACTGTACTCAATATCCATATCCGTTGTGATGGCTGAACCATCTTCTTCTGCCCTGAAAACAATGTTAGATGTGTTCATGAATCTATAGGACCAATAATTATTCACGACGTAAGGTGGTTGATAGAATAACTTTTCTTTGTCTTTATTGAAATATGGATGCCATAAATAATGATAGTTATTGTAGGAATTCCAACCATCATACCCTTCTGAAAGTAACCATGTACTTGCCCATACGCACGAAGATTCAAGATATCGGTGCATGGCTTGAACATTGGGGACATAAATAATTGGAACTTCCCAAATCGAACAAAACATGGGGTCTTCTAAGTGTGGCGGGTTTTCTGATAAATGGAAAGAGCAAGAATAACTGGCATAACTTCCTCCTGTGGCTACAGGAACGGCGAGTATTCCTTGAAAAGCTCTCCAGCAAATAGTTTCCAATTTATCGGAGAAATAGAAATCTCCTGCAAAACGGAAAAAACCGAAGGCGTGCGTTGCCACAACCTTAACATCGAAAATTTTATGTTCACCAGAATAATAGTTCCAAGTAAAATTACTCCCGTGAAAGTGTTCATCTGATTCTGTAGGAGAGAACTTAAAGAGCGTGTCTCTATCGGCAGAAAGGATTTTACCATCTTCTGTCTTTATGCAATACTCATTACCTTTTCCAACTGTAAAAAACAACGACCATAAAAAATCAGTTCTTTCGTAGTCGTAATCACTCGAATAATCTCCATCAAGCGATGGAAATACGCCTGGAACATGAACGGTTATATTATTGTGCTCTACATTTTCCCCAACAATAGTAGTGTAATGTTCTGTATTCTTTACTGCATTTGCATTGAAGAGAGTTTTCTTCTTGGGCAGGTAGATGTCGGTAAGGGGTTTGTCCTTGATGAGACTGTACTGGGGGATGCTGTCGGTGATGACATCCGTCAAGTCGAGTATCTTCAGCTTGGGGCAGTCGTTGACATAGGGGAAGTCTTCGTTTTGCATGTGGCCCGAGAGGATGAGCTTCTTGACGTACGACTGCACCTGCGGCGTGAGGATGCTATTGATGGAACAGGAATCCAAGTCTATCCGCACAATTGTGCTGTCGGCCTGCGCCATCAGGAAGGCGGCTTGCAGGCAAAGGAGTAAGGTGAGGTAAAAACGTTTCATAGGCGTATGTTTTTTTTAATTGTTAGTTTCAGATGAATTATCTTCAAAGAAAAGTTCAAAGAGTTCTTTCGGGAGCTTCTCCTTCAGGCGGTACTTCCGCGTCCGAAGCGTGGTGGGCGAGAGGATGAGGCAGTCGGCCACAATCTGCGGGGGGCAATGGAGGGCGTTGAAGGCGCAGAGCATCAGCTCCTGCTCGGAGACCTGCGGCACCTCGTTCTTCACATCGAGCATGATGTCGACGAACGAGTCGTTGACGTCCTTCAAGATGGTAGCACGCTCGGAAGCGCTGAGGGAGGCGTTGCTAGCTGAGTGCCCGAAGAGCAGACGTGCCGAGGGCGTGTTGCGGAAGATGCGGCAGCAGATGTCGAGCTTCCTGCGCCGCAGCTCGGAGACGTCCTCTTCGGGGATGCTGAGCGACTGCCTCCTGCTCTGCCGGAGCTCTTCCTGGAGCTTCAGGTACTGGTTCTTGCGGTTCCTGTCGCGCAGCAAGAGTCCGAAGCCAAGCAGCAGAGCCGAAAGGACTGTCAAGGCAACGACTGTCAGCACGATGCGCGCGGTCTTGCGGCTTATGGCCTTGCGGTGCTCCTCTATCTGGTGCTGGCTGTACGCAGCGCTAAGCTCGCTCTGACGTTCCACCTCGCGGATGGAGTCGGCCAAGAGCGTGTAGCGGCTGACGTAGGAGGGAACGGAGTCGGTGAGCCCGAGCACGGGAGCGAGCTCGGAGAGCTGGTGATAGTTCCAGCAGTCGGTAAACAGCTCGCTCTGACAGGAGAGGGAGCGACGGTACCAGTAGTAGGCCGAGTCGGGCTGCTGGAGCTCGCAGCAGATGTCTCCCCGAAGGCTGTAGTTGGCTCCGAGCGTCGTGCTGTCGCGCGTTCCTATCTCATTTAAATGGAGGTAGTATCTTGCCTTCGTGCAGTCCTTGTTCTTATAGAGCTCGATTTTCGCCAGCTGCAGGTAGATGGTGTTGTTTGTCAGGGCGGAGGCTTTTGGATTGCCCAGCACGCGCTGGAGGAGTCTTTCGGCTTCGGCGTAATCAGACCGATAGAGGTAGTTGAGTGCCGAGTGGTAGTCGGCGAAGGCTACGGTAGCGGAGTCCTTTATCTGCTGCGCTCCCCTTCGGCACTCGGCTAAGGCCTGCAGCGACTGGGTGTACATCCGTCGGTTGAGGAAATGGATGCCAAGATTCTGGTTGCAGAGGACGTAGTATCGGTTGAGGGTGTCGGGGAAGAGGGGCTTGGCCTTTAAGTAGGCTTCTACCGCCTGAGCGTCGTCTTCCCATTCGCTATACACGCAGCCCAGCGAGTACCAGCTCATAGCCGCGCGGAGGCTTCGCTTCTTGTCGCCATAGAAAGATGTCGCAACGCGGATGAGTGAGTCGGTCTGCGGGAAGATGTAGCACTTGTACTCTGCCTGGGTTTTCAGCAAGGCATAGAAGGCGTAGTCCTCTTCGCGCAATAACGAAGAGTCTATGCTGTCGAGCGCAGCAAGCGCTTGCCTCGGATGGGTGTCGAGGATTCGGGCTATCTCTGACAGCCGTTGGTCTTCCTTCTCCGCGCCGGCACAACAGAGGAAGGCCGACAGGATGAAGAGAATGATGATTTTGCAGAGCGTGGTTCTCATGATTCTGTTCTTTGGACGGCACAAAGAAAGTACAAAAATAACGATTCAAAAAGAAAAAAGCGTTCCCAAAACGTTCCATTTTCTGTTTTTCGTCGAAAAAAGGCCGACTTATGGGGAGAAGAGAGAGATGTTTCGCGTCTCTCTGCGTTTTTGCGGATTAACTGGCACAGGAACGCGCGCGCTTCGACGCAGTTACTTGCTCTGCTTCGGGCTTCTTCTCTACAAGGCTGTTTTCCTTTGGCTGAGGGATTATGGCAAATTGTTTCTGTCCCTCAACGTAGCGAAGCACCGCATACATTCGTGATATTTGTCCTTTTCTAGAAAGGCTGAATAACTTTCATAGTGTTTATTTGAGATTTCGGAATATTTCTGCTGAAATATTTTTTGGATTATAGGAAAACAATTAGCTTTGTGGCCGAAAGAATATTTCACAAAAATGCAACAATCGCAAAAAAATTAAATGAGTCTACTATGGAAATCCGACGCGACAAATATCTCGAAAGGTTGATAGCACATAAGGGCAACGGACGTGTGAAGATTGTTTCTGGCATCAGAAGATGCGGAAAATCATATCTGCTGTTCCAGCTGTTCAAGCGACACTTGATAGAGACAGGAGTACATCCCTCGCACATTCTCGAAATCCAGTTGGAAGATCGCTCGAACAAGGAATTGCGTGACCCTGACGCTTGTCTGGCATACATAAAAAAACAGATAAAGGACCAGAAGCCATATTTTCTGTTGATAGATGAAGTGCAGCTGATGGGTGAGTTTGAGGATGTGCTGAACAGTTGTTTGCATATAGCGAATCTGGATACTTTCGTAACAGGGTCGAACTCAAAGTTTCTTTCAAAGGACATTATCACCGAGTTTAGAGGACGTGGCGACGAGATATACCTACGGCCACTAAGCTATAAGGAATTCAGAACAACTTGTGAAGAAAAACCATTTAATGACGCGTGGGCTGAGTACATAGCGTTTGGCGGACTGCCGTATTGTGTACTGCTGCCCTCGAGAAAGGAGAAAGCGGAGTATTTAAAAAGGCTGTTCGACGAGGTGTTCCTCAGGGACATCATAGAGCGCAACAGGGTGCAGAACGATGCGCAGCTGGAGAGCCTGCTGAACGTAGTCTCATCGACAGTGGGTTCGCTGACGAATCCAAAAAAACTGGAAAACACGTTTCTTAGTACGGGGATGGGAAAACTATCGGCAAGCACAATCAAACAGTATCTGGATTATCTGTGCGATGCCTATCTGATAGAGCAGGTGGAAAGATATGATATCAAGGGGAAACGATATATCTCCACACCATATAAGTATTATTTCACCGATATGGGGCTGAGAAACGCCAGGTTAAACTTTCGCCAGCTGGAGGAAACTCATCTGATGGAGAACGTGATATATAACGAACTGTGCTTGAGAGGCTATTCCGTAGATGTAGGTGTGGTGGAGATAAACGAACGGCAAGAAAACAACAAATACGTAAGGAAGCAGATAGAGGTAGACTTTGTCTGCAATAAGGCCGACGAGCGAGTGTATGTGCAAACGGCACTCTCTATACCGACTACTGATAAGCGTTTGCAGGAGGAACGCCCGCTGCGAAACGTGGGCGATGGATTCCGAAAGGTGTTGGTCACCAAAGACAACGTGATAAAACACTATAACGAGAATGGCATCCTTATCATGAACCTTCAAGAGTTCCTATTGGATGAAGGTTCGATAGAAGGAAACTAACTAAAGGCCCAAGGCAACATCTGAGTATAAAACGAAGCGGAGCCGACATTTGTTGTCAGCTCAGCAGGATTAGAAAGGAAAAAGGAGATCTTACTTTATCAGCACTTTCTTGCCGTTTTGGATGTAGAGGCCTTGGGTGGAAGTGGTGACTGGGCGGCCTTGCAGGTCGTAAATCTCAGAAGATTCAATTCTTCGGACAAAAGGTATTTGCATAATCAATTCAGCTTTTGATGATTCATAGACATCCGATTCGGTATAAACCAACAATTTGTCCCCGTATTGCCGCAAGTCATTCACGGCTTCTGTTTCTAATGGTTCCTTTTTAGGTTCTGTACATACAATATTCCACGAATTCCCACTATCCGTGGAGCACATAACTCTAATGACTCCCTTTTCGCCAGTCGTAAATCCAGCCATATATACAACATCGCTATTCTCGTCGTCATAGGCTGTAAAACACCAATAGGCCGAACGTTGATCATCACCCCAATAGTTTTGCGTTCTCCAGGTATGACCATTATCGGAAGATGTGAACACAACACCTTCACCACCAGCAATCCATCTGTTTGGGTCGGTTGGGTGGAAGGCGATGCGGTGGACGCAGTTATCTCCGGGAAAAGGAGGCGAAAGATAGTCCCATGTCTGCCCACAATCATAGCTGATATTAATTTGGGGAGACATAAACATACTCTCACCGCTATTATAGATAATATTCGGATTCAAGGGGTGGAAGCCAATGAATGAGGCACCTGCATTACCAAACATCACATCTGTCAGTTGATTCCAAGTCTTCCCAAAGTCTGAAGATTGGAAAACGCCCATTGGAGCCGACAAGATAAGTAGCGTGTTCGGGTCGGTGGGATGCTGAACAAGGTTTACCAAAATATTTGTCCAATCGGTATGCTTTCTAAACAACTCTGGCGTTACGTCCTCATAGGTTTTTCCGCCATCATGCGACAATAGTAGGAAATCACCATTCATGTTATAGCGCAAGGCTAGTATGTCGTCTCCCTTGCGAACATAGTCTTGAAGAGGAATTCCCTCGAACCCGACTAATTGCCAAGTACTTTCTCTGTTGGATAAATCCTTCGAGTAAAGGCCTTGGCTGGTGCAAACATAAAGGATATCACCTTCAACATGCATTTGAGGTTGGGAAAATTCACCTTTTCGCTCACACTTTTCAAGCCCCAAACCCAGAGGGGTAAAACGTTGCCCATGTGTTGAAACCGACACGAAGGCAAGGAGAGCGATGATAGCAAATCTTTGTAGATTCATTTTTCAGAAGGATGTTTACACGTTTTTCCCTTTTGCGGGACTTCGTAAGGAAGCTTTTCACGTTCATATTCCAGGAAGTGTTGTTCACAAGGGCAAAAATAAGGGTGCCGAACGTACTTTCCAAGAAAAAAACTCTCATTTTTCTCTCATTTTACATACAAGAGCTCTCGCGAGGAAGGAATACATCCCGGAAAACCCCGATGAAATGGGCGGTTTTGCTTAAAAAAGGAGTAGTCCTCAAAACGGAAAAAGGCTTTTACAAGAAGTTGATGTAAAACAAAGAGGAAGTTCGGAGGAGGAACTCGAAATGCCTGTTGGGTTTCGGCAGAGGTCCGTGCATAGCGGAAAGAAAAAAAAGCTTACTCCTTTTTAAAAATAAATATCCGAAAACTTTTGCATTTTCTCGGGCGTTGCGCTAACTTTGCAGACTCAAGAGAAACAGTTTTATTTTTCAATAATTTTTACCGAAATGAAAAAGTTCTATTATTCGTTAGTGGCAGTGGCCCTCGTGGCTCTCTGCTCGTGCAGCAACAAGATGAACCAGCTTGCTGCTGACTATTTCACAGTGTCTCCCGAGGTGCTCGAGGCAGTAAACGGTGAAGTTCCCGCTACCATCCACGGAACGTTCCCTGCCAAGTTCTTCGGCAAGAAGATCTCCCTTACCGTCACTCCCGTGCTGAAGTATGAGGGCGGCGAAGCCAAGAGCGAGCCCTACACGTTCCAGGGTGAGAAGGTGGAAGGCAACAACCAGACCATCTCCTATAAGAACGGCAGCAACGTGACGATGAAGGCCAACTTCAAGTACATCCCCGAGATGGCCAAGTCGGAACTCTACCTGCGCCCCGTAGTGAAGATGGGCAGCAAGTCGAAGTCGTTGCCCGACGTGAAGATTGCCGACGGCGTGCTCGCCACTGGTGAGCTGTACCTCGCTACGGCTGCTTCGACGAAGCCCGCCTATGCTGAGGATGCCTTCCAGCGCATTATTGACCAGGCTAAGCAGGCTAACATCATGTTCCTCATCCAGCAGGCTAACCTGCGCTCGAGCGAGCTGAAGTCGGCCGACATCAAGGCCTTCACGGAGAAGCTGAAGGAGATCAAGGCCGACACCAAGAATCTGGCTCTCGAGAACGTGGAGGTTTCGGCTTACGCCTCTCCCGATGGTGACGTGTCGCTCAACGACCGTCTGGCCCAGAACCGTCAGAAGACCGCTACCGACTACGTGAACCAGCAGCTCAAGAAGGCCAAGGTGGCTACCGACGTCGACACCAAGTACACCGCTGAGGACTGGGAGGGATTCCAGGAGCTGGTATCTGCCTCGAACATCGAGGACAAGGACCTCATCCTGCGTGTGCTCTCCATGTACAAGGACCCCGAGACACGCGAGCGTGAGATCAAGAACATCTCATCGGTTTATTCCGATCTGGCCGACGAGATCCTGCCGCAGCTGCGCCGTGCACGCCTGACCATCAACTACCAGCTCATCGGCCGTAGCGACGACGAGATTCTGGAGGCTTACGCTTCCGATCCTTCGGTGCTGAGCGTGGACGAGCTGCTCTATGCCGCTACCCTCGTGAACGACGATGCCAAGAAGGTGGACATCTACAAGAAGGCCATCCAGCTCTATCCCAACGACTACCGCGCCTACAACAACATCGCCCAGATCGCTTACAAGGATGCCGACTACGACACCGCCAAGACGTATCTGGAGAAGGCCGTCAAGGCTAACCCCAACGCTGCTGAGGCTAACACGAACCTCGGTCTGATGGAGCTGCTCAACGGCAACCGCGCCGAGGCTGAGGCTTACCTGGCTAAGGGTGCCGACGCTGTGGACAACGCTGCCGCTTTGGGTAACCTCTACATCGCTCAGGGACAGTATGCCCGCGCTGCTGCTACGCTCGGCGAAACGAAGTCGAACGCTGCCGCCCTCGCCCAGATTATGGCTAAGGACTATGCAAAGGCAAAGAGCACACTCAACGACATCGACGTTGCCGACGCTACCACCTATTACCTGAAGGCTATCCTCGGTGCCCGCACCAACAAGGCCAACGAGGTTGCCGAGAACCTGGCAAAGGCTGTGGCCCTCGACAAGAGCCTGCTCGAGAAGGCAAAGAAGGACATCGAGTTCGTCAAGTACGCTGCCGCTCTGGCCAACCTTTGATAAGCGGTGTGAGACCCGATGACTGCCTCTGACGAACTGCAAGCCCTGCTGGCATTGACATGCACACCGCATGTGGGTGTCATCCTGGGCAGGCGGCTGGTCAACGGGCTGGGGACGGCAAAGGCCGTCTATGAACACAGGACTGAACTCCCGGACGTCATGCCGGGGGTTCGGTCTTCTTTAATCTCCGTCCTCGACTGCCCCGCTGCCTTCAAGCGTGCCGACGAGGAGCTGCGGTACATCGAGAAGCATCACATCCAGTGCCTCTCGATCAACGACAGCGCCTACCCTTCACGTCTGCGCGAGTGCGACGATGCGCCTCTCGTCCTCTACGGGCTGGGCAACGCCAACCTGAACGCGAAGCGCATCGTCAGCATCGTGGGAACGCGCAAGGCCACACCCTACGGCAAGGACCTATGTGCGGTGCTGGTGCGCGACCTGGCGCAGCTGTGTCCCGATGTGCTCGTCGTCAGCGGGCTTGCCTACGGGATAGACATCGCTGCGCATCGGGCATCGCTGGAAAACAACCTGCCGACGGTGGGCGTGCTGGCTCACGGGCTCGACAGGATATACCCCTCGACGCATCGGAGCGTAGCCAGCGAGATGGTGCGGCAGGGAGGCTTGCTGACGGAATACATGAGCTTCACGACGCCCGACAGGCCGAACTTCATCAAGCGCAACAGGATTATCGCGGGACTGTCTGACGCTACCGTCGTCGTGGAGTCGGCGCAGAAGGGAGGAGCCCTGATAACGGCGGATATGGCCCTGAACTACGGGCGCGACTGCTTTGCCTTCCCCGGAAGGGTGGGCGACGAGTATTCCCGCGGATGTCATTGCCTCATCCAGAACAACGGGGCGGCACTCATCTGCTCGGCTGAGGACTTGGTGAAGGCGATGGGCTGGGATGCCTCCTCCCAGGGGCCGACGGCGGTGCAGAAGCAGCTGTTTCCCGAAATGGACCTCACGTCGGAGGAGAAGGCAGTCATGGACATCCTGCGGGAGAACGAGAATGGAGTGCAGATAGACAGCCTGGTCTATCTGACAGACATCCCTGTCGGCAGGCTGCGCTCGATGCTGTTCAACCTGGAGATGAAAGGACTGGTGCAGCCCTTGCCGGGAGGATGCTACCGAGTGGTTCTGCTGTAGCCTCTCACAAAATAGGCTAAAAGGCCAAGGGCTAAAGGCTAAAGGGCTAAGGTCTTTAAAGACATTAAGGTCCTTAAGGTCCTTAAGGACTGACTCTGCTGGGCCAAGGCCAAAAGGGTTAAAGGCTAAGGGCCAAAGACTAAATGCCAAACAATAAGGGTTAAAAGAAAAGCGCTGGGTACCTGTTCGGAGGTGCCCAGCGCTTATTGTTTTCCCTGAAGAGACTTTTATTTCAAGGCGATGGAGCGGACATGCACGGCTTCCTTGAGGAAGACGCTGGCGTTCTGGCGGAAGATCTCGGCCGACTCCGTCGTGAGGAAGCGGCACGTGCCCTCCTTGGTGCAGAGTTCATCCATCTGTGGATGCCGGCGGAGATACTCCTTCAGGCTCTGGGAGACGTATTCTCCCTGCGTGACAATCTTGATGCCCTCGGGCGTGTACTTCCGTATCTTGTCTAAGAGGAGCGGGTAGTGGGTGCACCCTAGGATGATGGTGTCGATGTCGCTGTCTTTCTGCAGCAGGTTGTCGATATGCTTCTTGACAAAGTAGTCGGCGCCCTCGGACTGTCCTTCATTGTTCTCCACCAGCGGCACCCACATGGGGCATGCTTCGCCGCAGACGGTGATGTCGGGGAACAGCTTCTTTATTTCCAGCGGATAGGATTGCGACTTGATGGTGCCTGCTGTGGCGAGGATGCCCACGTGGCGGCTCTGGGTGAGCTCGTCGAGCGCCTCTACCGTGGGGCGTATGATGCCCAGCACGCGCTTCTGCGAGTCCATCTTGGGAAGGTCGAGCTGCTGGATGTTGCGCAGTGCTTTGGCGGAGGCGGTGTTGCAGGCGAGGATGACAAGCTGGCATCCCATTTCGAACAGCGTGTTGACGGCCTGCGAGGTAAACTCATACACTACCTGGAAGGAGCGCGTTCCGTAGGGAGTCCTGGCGTTGTCGCCCAGATAGAGGAAGTCGTATTCGGGAAGGAGGTTGCGGATCTGGGAGAGGATGGTGAGCCCTCCGTACCCTGAGTCGAAGATGCCGATAGGTCCTGGTTGTATCATGGTATGTACGTTTTTGTTAGTTAGGCGTTGGCAGGAGGCGTTGGCGCGGGTGTGCTACTCGATGCCGAGCTGCTGCTTGACGGCTGCCGTCACGTCAGTACCTTTCTCCTTGTTGATGGCGATGTACGACCGTTGGTCCGTGTCGATGATGTAGTCGTAGCCTCCCTCCTCGCACACTTTCTGAATGGCTTCGGTGACTTTGTTGCGGAGGGGCTGCATGAGCTCATTGCGTGCGTCGCGCAGCGTTTTGCTGGCGTCGTTCTTGAACGAGAGGCTTTTCTCCATGAGTTCCTGCAGCTCTTTCTGCCGTTTCACGCGGATGATTTCAGGGAAGCTTTCCTGCCCGTCGATGTATTCGGAGAAGCGCTGGTTGATGTCTTTCTCGGAGCGGGCTATTTCCTGCTCGCACTTCTGCTGCAGGTTGCCGAGGTCTTTTTCTGCTACGGTGTATTCGGGCAGGGATGTCAGTATCTCCTTGAAGCTGACATAGCCGAACTTTGTCTGCGCGCTGACGCCGAGGGAGAATACGGCGAGGAGAAGAAGGAATAATTGTTTTTTCATTTCCCAAAAATTAGTATGAAGAAGGGAGAAGGTATGTCGCATGCCTCCTCCCTTTTAATGTTGTTATTGATAGAACGAGGCTTATTCCTCGGGTGGGCGTCTGTTACTTGATGCCGAGCTTGGCTTTCACCTGGTCGGTGACGTCGACGCTGATGGCTTCGTTGATGAAGGGGATGCCGCTCGACAGGTCGAAGATGTAGACAAAGTTGTTCTCGGTGCCTACGGCCTTGATGGCAGTGGTGACCTTCTCGTTGATGGCTTGCATCTTCTCGTTGTTGGCCTGCTGCAGGTTCTGCTGGCTTTCCTGATAGTACTGCTGCATGCGCTGGTAGAGGTCTTGCAGCTCCTTCTCGCGGCGCTCCTTGATGTTCTGCGGCAGCGACTCGGCCTGAGCGTTGTATTCTTCGCTCTTCTTCGTGAACTCGTCTTCGAGGCGTTTCAGGTCGTCCTCATACTGTTTCTGCAGGTTCTGCAGGTCGGTCTGTGCCTGTGTGAACTCCGGCATGGAGGGCACGATGAGCGATGAGTTGACATGTCCGAATTTCTGCTGTCCGAAGACTGTCAGCGGAGCAAGGATGAGGGCAAGGATGATGATTTGTCTTTTCATTTCTTATTGGTAGAAAAAATTAGCATTTATGGTTAATCTGTTGCAAAGATAAGCCACGTTGGGGAGAAAGCCAAACGAATTGTCTTTTTTATGTATTTTTATCAATTAGTCGGCATATCCCAGCTTGACGAGCACTTCGTTGCTGATGTCAATCTTCGGCGAGGCGTAGATGATGGAGCTTGCTGAGGCGCGGTCGACGACGGTGGCGTAGCCCTTAGCGTCGGCAATCTCCTTGATGGCGTTGTAGATCTCGTCCTGAATGGGGCTCATGAGGCTCTCGCGCTTCTTGTAGAGTTCGCCTTCCGGGCCGAAGTAGTTGCGCTTCAGCTCCTGGGCTTCCTTTTCCTTGGCTACGATCTCTTCCTCACGTGCGGTCTTCTGCTCTTCGGAGAGGAAGACGGCTTCGCTCTGGTAGTTCTTGTAGAGCGTCTGGGCTTCGGCGGAGATAGCCTCCACCTCGCTCTGCCAGCGCTTGGAGATCTGGTTCAGCTGTTCGTTGGCACGTTCATAAGCCGGGATATTCTTCAGGATATATTCCATGTCCACCAACGCATACTTTTGTGCATTTGCCGAGAGGCAAGCAAGGCAGCAAATGGCTGCAACAATGATACTCTTTTTCATAACTGTGTTTTTTTAGTTTACAATTCAGGTTCTTTTTTCCGGATTTGTTCCGGCACGTTTCTGCTTATTTGACGATTTATTTTGGCTTTGGTTTATTTTCGGTTAAAACTCCTGTCCGAGGATGAAGTGGAACTGGCTCCCGCTGTGGGTTCTCGACTCGAAGACGGGATCGAAGCCGTAAGCCCAGTCGATACCCATCAGTCCCACCATAGGCAGGTTGATGCGGACACCCACGCCGGCAGCGCGCTTCATGTCGAAGGGGTTGAAGCGCTTGATGCTTGTCCAGGCGTTACCTCCCTCGAGGAAGGCAAGGGCATAGATCTGCGTGGAGTTCTCGAACATCAGCGGGTAGCGCAGCTCGGCTGTGAAGCGCGTGTAGGCGTAGCCTTCGCTTCCGTAGGGCGTGAGCGAGCCGTTATCGTAGCCGCGCAGCGCAATCATGTCGGTGTAGTAGTTATAGGAGTATCCGCTCATGCCGTCGCCTCCGACGTAGAAGGTCTCGAAGGGCGATTTCTTGAAGGGATTGTAATGTCCCAGAATACCGATTTCGGCGCGTGTCATCAGCACGAAGCACTTCTGCCCGCCTGTGAGGGCCGTATAGGTCTTTCCTTTGAATTTCCACTTATGGTATTCAATCCAGTTGTAGCGTTTCTTGAGGGCGTCGGTGTAGTTGGCGTCGGTGGTCTTCACCTCGCTCAGGGCCTTGTAGTCGATACCGTCCCACAGCGAGTAGGGAGGCGTTGCCGACAGCGAGAAGGTGAACTCGGAGCCGCGACGCGGGTAGATGGGATTGTCTATGGAGTTGCGGCTGAAGGTCACCCCTGCGTTGATGTTGTTGCACTGCCCGTTGGAGAGGATGAAGTAGTAATCCCAGTTGTTGAGGTCGTAGCGCTGGTAGGCCAGCTCTCCGTAGATCTGGAAGTAGTCGTCGGGCCAATGCAGGCGCTTGCCCCATCCGAGGGAAGCGCCGTACATCTTCATGTATTTGTCGGGATCGTAGTACGATTCGTAGTTGTTATAGTAGTAGTTGTTGTAGTTGCCGTAGCCATACATGTAGTTGTACATATTCTGGTAGTAGGCGGTGTTGTAGTAGTTCTGGTTGACGCCTGTCTGTCTGGTATAGAAGAGATTCACCGAGAAGGCGTTGGGGCGCTTGCCTCCGAGCCAGGGCTCGTAGAACGAGATGTTGTACGACTGGTAGTACGTTCCGTTCGTCTGCCCGCTGATGGAGAACGTCTGCCCGTCGCCCTGCGGGATGATGCCGCGATAGTTGTCCGACTTGTGGAACAGGTTGTACATAGAGAAGTTGGTAAACTTGAGCGCTATCTTTCCGATGACGCCTGTCATACCGTAGCCGATAGAGAACTCCACTTGGTCGTTTGCCTTCGACTCGAGCATCCAGTTGACGTCGACCGTTCCGTTGGTGCTGTTGTCCTTGACGTCGGGGTTGATGGTTTCGGGGTTGAAATGTCCCGACTGCGAGATTTCGCGCATCGAGCGGACGAGGGCGTCTTTGTTGAAGAGGGCTCCCGGAAGGGTGAGGAGCTGGCGACGGACGACATTCTCGTAGAGTCTGTCGTTGCCGGCAATGCGGACGTGGTCGATGGTTGCCTGCGGGCCTTCCGTGATGCGCATCTCAAGGTCGACGGAGTCGGTTCCTACGTTCACTTCGGTAGGGAAGCAACGGAAGAAGACATAGCCGTTGTTGTAGTAGAGGTTGCCTATGGCGTCTTCGTCGGTCTTCAGGCGCTCGTCGAGGAGCTTCTGGTTGTAGACGTCGCCGTTCTTCATGCGCAGATACTCGCTCAGGGCGTTCGACGGATATACCGTGTTGCCCACCCAGCTGATGTCGCGGATGAAATACTGGTTGCCTTCCTCGACGGTGAGGTAGACGTCGACGGTCTTCTCGTCGTAGGGAACGATAGAGTCGGCAACGATGTGGGCGTCGCGGTAGCCGTACTCGTTGTATTTGTTGATGATGTTGTCCTTGTCGTTCTCGTAGTCGGTTTCGATGAACTTCTTCTGGCGGAAGAGGTAGCGGTTGAATCCCTTCTCGTTGGTTTTCTTCATCGCCCACTTCAGCTTCTTGTCCGTGAGGGCTTCGTTGCCGTTGATGGTAATCTTGTGGACTTTGATTTTCTCTTTCTTGTCGACGTTGATGTCGAGGATGACCTGTCCCTCGTGGGTGATGTCGTCGCGCTGCACAAGGGTGATGTCGGCATTCTTGAATCCCTTCTCGTCGAAGTAGCGCGAGATGACGATCTTGGCTCTGTTGATCATGTTCGGCGTAATCTGGTTGCCGTTGAGGAGCCCGATTTTCTTCTCCAGGTCTTCTTTTTCCGATTTCTTGACGCCGTTGTAGTTGATTTGTGACAGGCGCGGGCGCTGCACGAGAGCGATGTTAAGGTAGATCTTGTTTCCCTCGATGCGCTCAGCCGTAATCTTCACGTCGGAGAAGAGCCCGTGCTTCCAGTAGCGCCTCACGGCGTTGCTGATTTCCTCGCCCGGGACGTCGATGACTTGTCCTACCGACAGGCCAGAGAGCCCGATGAGCACGTAGTCTTCGTAGTTGTCGATGCCTGATACGGTGATGCCTCCGATTTCGTAGCGCTTGGGTGTGGTGGAGTAGAGGATGGTGGGCTTTTCGATGACGTTGTCGTCGTCGTCAGCCGCAACAGGTACTGCTGGCACAACCATCAGCACGCAGAGGAGCCATATAAAGAGGGAATGTTTGTTCGTATTCATCATTGATGGCAGTTTTCGGGGGTGTTGGAGACCTGTTCGCTTGTCTTGCCGAAGCGGCGCTCGCGCTGCTGGTAGGCATAGATGGCTTTGCACAACTCTTCTTCGTTGAAGTCGGGCCAGAACGTGTCGCAGAAGTAGAGCTCGGAGTAGGCACATTGCCAGAGCAGGTAGTTGCTGAGCCTCAGCTCGCCTCCTGTGCGGATGAGCAGGTCGGGATCGGGGAGGAAGGCGGTGTTCAGAGCCTCGTCGACGGTGCTGTCGGTGATTTCCTCAATGCGGAGCGAACCTTCCTTCACGCGCGAGGCTATCTTCTTGACGGCTTCGGTAATCTCCCACTTGCTTGAGTAGCTGAGGGCGACGGTGAGCGTTCCTGTCTGATTGCCGGCAGAGCGGTTGATGCAGTAGTGCATACGTTCCTGCACGTCCTCAGGCAGGCGGGCGGTGTCGCCGATGACGCAGAAGCGGATATCGTTATCCATGAAGATGTCGATGTCCAGTTTCTTGAACAGCAGGCTCATCAGCCCGTTCACCTCCTCGTCGGGGCGACGCCAGTTCTCAGTGCTGAAGGCATAGACGGTGACATATTTCACTCCCAGCTTGGATGCTGCTACCATTACGTCGTGCAGCGCTTGCGCGCCGGCAATGTGTCCTTCGCCGCGATGCTTTCCCTGCGCCTTCGCCCAACGTCCGTTGCCGTCCATGATGATGGCGATGTGCTGGGGGATGTTGTTCTTGTCTATCTTCTCTTTGTACATATCCGTTTCGTTAATCGTTGCAATGACAGTCTTTGGCAAACAGGTCGTAGCTGATGTAGGCGATGACGAAGGAGTAGGTGTCCTTGTTTTTCAGGAAACCGCTACGTATGCCGTAAGGGTCGGCAAGCTGGAGTCCTTCCGTGTTGGTGACGTCCAGCTTGTCGGAAGTGCAGAATCGGAAGGTCCACTCGGCGCCTACGTTCAGTCGGGGGGCGAGTTTGTACTTCACGCCCACGCCTATGGGGAAGTTGGCGGCAAAGACATTCTCGGCAGGCTTCGGCGCGAAGGTGAACCCCACGCCTGCAAGGATGTAGGGCGTGAGCCGATGGCTGTCCTTGTAGCCTTCTCCTGTGCCGTAGGCGAAGAAGTTGTATTCGCCCTGAAATCCCAGCTCGTAGATGTTGCGCCGGAAGGCGATGGGCTCGTCGGAGGGAAACTTGTTCTTCGTGTTTGCCGTGCTGCCCGCGATGATGCCTCGCGCAAGGTCTGCTTTCACAACCATTCGCGGATTGATGTTGTACCGCGCGAGGATTCCTACGGCTGAATTTGTCTCCACGAAGGGCTTGCTGGTGTTGGCGTCGCCCATGTAGAAGCACCCTCCTCCCAGCACGCCCAGCTCCATATTATATTCCGTTTCCTGGGCCTTCGTCTCTGCGGGACAAAGAGCCAGGAGGATGACAGCTATCAGGCTGGCAATCGCGGGGCGGAAGGGGATGGGAAAGCGTGCCAAGTGGGTATGAGGTTAATGTTTGAGACTGTTCATGCGTCCTTTCCAGGCTGTTCCGTCTTCCAGGACTATCCACAGGAAGTCCTCGTCGTCGACGGCAGCGCGGAACGCTCCCTCGTAGCCGAGCAGCTCTTCGGGAAGGGTTAGCTTGCCGGTATAGGATGTCCGCCAGGTGATGCCGTGATCGATGGAGACATACATAGCGCCGAAAGGCTCGGAGGGGGTGTGGCGGTTGCCCACGCTTCGGCCTCCGAAGGCGTAGAGGTCACCTCCGTAGCGCACGACGCACAGGTTCTTCAGCAGCGGGCAGCCGTAGGGGTTGTCGCGTGTGGGGACTATCTCGGTCCACTTTTCTTCCGTCGAGAGCCGCGTCCATACGTTGGCAAGCGTGTCGGATGGGTTCTCCGGCTCGGATGGGTCGTCGTAGCAGACGCAGACGTAGCGGGTGATGCCGGCATTCGTCTTCAGCGGGTAGGCGAAGGCGTAGGCGTAGTTGGCAGGATGCTGGGCAACGAACGCTTCGGCGAGGGCGTTCTGCTCCGCCAGAAGGGCGTCGAGGTCGGGCTTCTGAGCCGATTTCGTCCAGACGGTAGCCTTCGGGTCGGCCTTGTAGGCGTTGACGGTTATCGTGTAGTCGCGCGAGTATTTCTTGTCGAGGGAGGTGACGGTGAAGACAAGGGGCTGCGTCACGTCGAGGGTGTCGCCCGACGAGAAGGACACCTCCTCGCCCTCCTTCTTATACGTTATTTTGCCGTCGGCGGTACATTTCACGGGAACAGCCGTCAGCGGAAGTCCGAAGCCCACCGAGTCGGTGTTGTAGACAAGGCGCTTTGTCTGGTCGACGGTGAACTCGATGTGCGAGACAACCGCCGTCACCGTATAGGTGCTGTCGCTGTCCGATGCGAGCGTGATGGTCTTCTTATAGGTGAAGTCGCTCAGCGAGAAGGTAAGCAGCGAGCACGACGAGGAGTATTCCACCTCATCGTCGTCGCCCAGGCACGACGTCAGCACAAGGGCTCCCGCCAGCACGTATAGGTAGAGTAGGATATGTCTTCTCATTGGTTTCTACAAAAGGGTTCTCAAAGATTCGTTCATCGTCAAGCACGTCGTTGTCGCCTCCGGAGAGCAGGCAGCGATTTGCCCACACGCTCCCACGAAACGAAAACAACGGCAAAGTTACAACCATTTTTCTGCTTTTCCGCCTAAAAAAGGTTGTTTTAATGAAATAAAGACAAAAAATCTTTAAATCCCCCCGTCTATAGCCCACAAACCCCTTGCGGAAGGGCTTGAAAACCCCTCGAAACAGCATCCGGCGCGCTGCGATTCGTTCCCTTCCGCAGCCTTTGGCTCCCGTCTCCGGCAGCGGAGCCTTGCGGCAGCTTCAGCTCCTTCTTCAGACAAACGTATTTGTTGCGCCTCGCACCGCTCTATCCTTCAGGCGATGTCGGTTGTCTCTCAAGCCCGCGTTTTTCTTTGTCTTTTTTATTGTACCTTCACGAAGGAACACGTGTGCCTTCATGAAGGAACACGTGTGCCTTCACGATGTCTTGAGTTAGCCTTCACGAAGGTATAAACAACTTTGAGAAAGAAAAAATCCCGAAGGTCCTGCCAACAGGGCAAAAAGAAGCGGAACTGACTGGTGTTGTCAGCTCCGCGTATTTTCAACATTGTGCTAAATCTATTCTGCTATTTTCAGCTCGCTTAAAAGACTGCCTGAGGGAGTGGTGAAGCAAAGGGCTGTCAGATCTTCGGAAGCTCTTATCTCAACGGGGATTATCCGTTCGTGATGACAAAGCGTTGAAGACGTGAGCAGTTCCCAACGTTCGGCGTTTTTCTCAAACACATCAAAAGTGGTTCGAATGATGCCGCTGCCCCAGATGCTGCTTAAAACGATGATTTCTTTTCCTTTCATTTCGAACTTTTGCCGTTCTGTCTGGGAAAAAGGATACTTCCATCCTGTTTCTATTTCATCTTCATTCAGGAAAGAGAGCACGGGGTTCGAATCGTGGAAAATAAAATGCTCATGCATGAACTTCTGGACATCCTCTTTCTGCTGCTGAAGGGTTTCGTTGAGTTCCTTTTCCCTTTGCTTTGTGGCACGATAGTCTTGAATGTAATTAAAGACGGCTTTATCAATGAAACGGGGCTTTTTCAAGGTGATAGGGCCCGATTGAATGAATTCCTCCATAGACTTATAAACAGAATCGTTCAGCTGATACTTTTCTGCCCACTTCAGACTATTCGATTCCTGCTCGTTTGTGTCGTCAATTTGTTGAGCAAAAGAGCAGGAAATAGCGACAAATAGTAGGCAGAGTAAGAGGGAAAAAAGCTTTTTCATGATAGTTGCTTGAAGTGGAACTTGTTTTTTCCAACAAAGATAGAAGTGACACATTGACTCTACAAGAAAAGGACTCTCCTTTTTCTTTTTTTTGCAAGTTGTTAGCATTTAAAAACAACTTTCTGTTCCTTCGAAAAAAACGGAGCTGTCCCAACGAAAACCCCCGATGAAATGGGACTTTTTGCTTGTTCCCGTGAAGATGGAGGCAGCTTTTTTAAAAAGGAATGTAGGCAAAGGGGCTTGCCGGCAGGATGCCTTGAGGGAAACGAAAAAGGAGCAGGATTTGTTCTCGTCAGGTTGACGAATGAACGAATCCCGCTCCTTGTGGGCCATCTAGGGCTTGAACCTAGGACCTTCAGATTATGAGTCTGCTGCTCTAACCAACTGAGCTAAAAGCCCGATTTTGTGCTGCAAAAGTAGAGCAAATATTTAGAAAGACCAAGAATAATGCAAAAAAAGTAGTAATTTTGTGCCCAATTAATCGCGAAGCATGAATGTTGTCACCGACATAAAGGGACTATCCGGGCAGAACTATGTGGCTACGATAGGTGTTTTCGATGGTGTTCATCGGGGACATCGCTACCTGATAGACTTTGTTTGCCAGCTTGCGCAGAGCAAGGGGCTGAAGTCGATGGTAGTCACTTTCTCCGAGCATCCTGCGGTAGTGCTGGGGCACGAGGCTCCTCCGCAGCTGCTGACGCTCGACGAGAAGCTGGCTCAGATAGCTCAGGCGGGCATCGACACATGTGTGGTGCTTCCCTTTTCGCGGGAAATGGCGGCACTCTCGGCTGCCGACTTCATGCAGCAGGTTCTGCGCGATGCGCTTTGCGTAAAGGTGCTGGTGATGGGCTATGACCATCGGTTCGGGAGTGAAAGGGAGAGTGACTTCTCGTTATACCAACGTCTGGGCAACCATTTCGGCATCGAAGTGGTTCGAGCCAAACGGTTCGGCAAGGTGAGCAGCTCGCGCATACGTCAGTTGCTGCGCGAAGGGAGAATGGAGGAGGCAGGAGAGATGCTCGGCTACGCGTATCGTTTCAAGGGAACCGTCATCGACGGAGACAAACGCGGCAGGAAGCTGGGCTTCCCCACAGCAAACCTCCGCGTCGATGCTCGCAAGCAGCTCCCCTGCCCGGGAGTGTACTCCGTGCGTGTAGAGTGGAAGGGGAAGCTCTACAAGGGGATGATGAATATCGGAAGCAGCCCTACGTTCCTCTCCAACGGCATTCGCCCTCCCGAGGTGCACATTCTCCAATTCGATGAAGATATCTACGGCGAAGAGCTGACGGTAGAGCCCGTGAGAAGGCTCCGAAGCGAGCGCTCGTTCCAATCCGTCGACGAGCTGGTTTCGCAGCTCAAGAGCGATGCCGTCGAGGCTGAAAAGATTACCTTATAAATAAATAAGATGAAAAGAACAATCAAACTCGTTATCTACTATTTCCTTTATCAGTTCCTGTTCACGTTCCTCGTGATGGCTGGAGCTCTTGTTGTAGGCATTGTTAAGAATGGTGCAGAAGCCACTTTGCAAGGCTTCGACCCCACAGCTTTTTCCACCGATACCCAACTTATGGCTCTGGGCCTTATTTTCGCGGGGCTCATGATGCTTTGGCACCTGATACACTTCCATTATATCAGCATTCCCGAGCAGGTGACGGCCTTCTTCCGCAAGAAGAAAAGCTGGCTGGTGGTGCTACTTTGCATCCCGTTCGTCTATACAGTCATGTATCTGCTGAACCAGTTGAGCGCTGCCGTGAACTTGCCCGACATGCTGGAAGACACCTTTATGGATATGAGCAGCAACGTGTGGGGCATCCTTTCGATAGCCCTCGTGGCACCTATTCTTGAAGAGTGCCTGTTCCGCGGAGCCATCGAGGGACATCTGCTTACCAAGATGAAGCCTTGGGCTGCTATCCTCGTTTCGGCAGCCGTCTTCGGTATCATCCACATGAATCCCGCGCAGGTTTTCTATGCCTTCCTTGTGGGTATCGTACTAGGCTGGCTCTATTGGCGAAGCGGCAGCATCGTGCCTTCCACCGTAGCCCACATACTGAACAACTCCCTCTCCGTCGTCTTCATGAATATCTACGGAACTGAAAGCGGGCAGTCCTTCGAAGAGGCGCTGGGAGAACAGGCTCAGCCCTACATCTGGGCCCTCTATGCGTTGATAGCTGTAGTGATTTTCTTCGAACTTCGTAAAATTTTCATGTCAGATTGCAACCTTTCCGATTCTCGCAACGTCTAACGAGTGAAGAATTTGAAAAAAGCAACCAATCATGAAAAAAATCTTACTGACAGCAATAGCAATTTTCGCCCTGGGAATCCCGGGCACGAAGGCCACAAACCTTACCGTCGTTACGGCGGAGGCCGTCCCCTCCATCCAGAAGGAAGTGGAAGCCTACATGAACGTAGATGAGTTCAACGAAATCGTCCTCGACTTAGTGGCAAGTGTGAAGTTCGTCCAAAGCGACAGAAGCTACATCGAGGCAAAAGGCCCCGAGCGCCTCATCAAACGCACCGACGTCGACGTGAAGGGCGGCGTTATGACCGTCGCCTTTGAGAAGGGCGAGAACATCAAGTTCCGCAGAGGCGAGAAGCTGCAGATCACCATCTACAGCCCCTCCATCACGCGCCTGGAATTCAAGGGCGTAGTCAACTTCAAGGCGCCCGAGGCCGTAGAGACTCCCATCCTGGAGATAGTCAGCGACGGCGTGGGCAACATCAACTTCAGCGACTTGCAATGCAAGAAAGTCATCGTCTCGAGCGAAGGCGTGGGCAACATAACCCTTAAGGGCAACACCGACAGCGCCGTATATAAGTCCGACGGAGTAGGTACCATCTACGCCTATGAGATGATTTCGAAGGTTACCAACGTCAGCCTCAACGGCGTGGGCGGAGTACAATGCTACGCTTCGGAACAAGGCGATTTCATCAACAACGGAATCGGCAACATCAGCTATCAGGGCGATCCGAAAGTGGAGCATATCAACAGCCCGGGCATAGGAAAAGTCAGGAAAAAGTAACCCCCTTTTCCAAGAAGAAGTATCCCCCTTCTCCTTCTCCCCCCCCATCTTCCGACAGGAAGAAGGCAAAGTGAAATATGAAGAAGGAAGCGCGGAATATGAAGAAAGAAAAAATCTTTTTCGAGAAGGAATACGGCCGTATGAAGAAAGAATACGGCAAGATGGAAAAAGAAAAAAATAGTGTGTGTTACAAATAATTCTCTTAGTAGAAAGAAGAAATCCCCGATGCTTGTCACCGGGGATTTTTCTTTTCTTCTCTTCTATGAGAACCGCCTCTTCCGCAAAGCGTGTTTTGTCAAAGCGCTTCTATGATTTCCTGCTTGAAGAGGGCTACGGATTGGGAAATCTGAGCCCTGTCTTCCAGCTTGCTTCCGTCGAAGACATACGTCGCACGCGAATAGAAAGGCTCGCGTGCAGCAAGCGAACGGACGATGAAATCGTAAAGTTCGTCTTCGGGAATGCTGGCAGCCAAAGGGCGTTTGTTCCTGCTGAGCAGCAGACGAGTGCGAAGCACATCGGGCGTCGCCTGAAGCCAAACGGTAACTCCGTGCGCATTCAGATATTCCATATTGTCGAAGAAGCAGGGAGCACCCCCTCCGGTAGCTACGATGACATCCTCTATCTCGCAAATCTCGTGCAGCATAGTTCGCTCGAGCTGCCGGAAGCCTTCCTCGCCCCGCTCGCTGAAAAGTTGCGACACCGTGCGGTGAAAACGCCCCTCGATGTATTGGTCCATATCGATGAAGTCCAATCCCAAGTCGCGCGCAAGGGCTTGCCCAAGCGTCGTCTTGCCTGAGCACATATAGCCGATAAGGAACAGGCGTATCATTCCTTTGAACGGGATGTGCGAGGACGTCCTCTTCGGGGTTTTGTGGAGGTATCTTGGGCTTTCGCGATGATTTCCTGACATTCATCGAACGTCAGTTCCTCGGGCTTCACGCTCTTGGGAAGACGGTAGTTCGTTCCGTGCGAAGCGATGTAGGGGCCGAATCTTCCGTTGCGGATTTCCACCTCGGGATCTTCTTCAAACGACTTGATGTGATTGTTTTCCTGTTGCTGCTGACGGGCGAGAAGAAGATCCTCCGCTTCTTCCAACGTCATCGTCATAGGATCGAGCTTGGGAGGCAGGGATACGTACGTCTTGTCGCAGCGCACATAAAGCCCGAAGCGCCCTGAACCCACAATGACGTCTTTTCCGTCCTTCTGCCCGATGGTTCGCGGCAAAGCGCACAGCTCCAGAGCCTCTTCCAGCGTGATTGACTCCAGCGTCTGCCCTTTTTTGAGCTGCGCGAAATGAGGTTTCTCGTTGTCGTCGGCTGATCCAATCTGCACGATGGGTCCGTAACGACCTATCTTGACGGAAACAGGACGCCCGCTTCGAGGATCATTGCCCAGCAGGCGCTCTCCCACCTTGTGCTCGGGCCTGTCGCTGAGAGCCTTGTCGACAAGAGGCTCAAAGTGCTTGTCAAAGTCGGCAATTACACCAATCCAAGGCTTCTTTCCTTCGGCAATTTCGTCGAACTCCTTTTCTATGTCTGCCGTGAAATTGTAATCCAGAATCTCGGGGAAGAAATCCATAAGGAAATCGTTGACAACAGAACCTATGTCGGTAGGAACGAGCTTGGATTTCTCGCTTCCGAAGCTCTCCTTGACAACAGAGTCGCTGATAGCTTCTCCTGAAAGATGAAGGACGTTGACGGTTCTTTCAACGCCGGGAAAATCTTCCTTTGCGACATATTCGCGCTGCTGGATGGTGCTGATTGTAGGAGCATACGTGGAAGGTCTTCCGATGCCAAGCTCTTCCAACTTGTGAACGAGCCCTGCTTCGTTGTATCGCTGAGGAGCTAAGGAATATCGCTCCGTTGCAGTTGCTTCGGTAAGCTTCAGAGCCTGTCCCGCCTGCATGGGAGGAAGCATGCTCTCGCTTTCAAGAGCAAAGGTATGCTCTTCTTCATCAGCCGACTCACGATAGACGCGGAGGAATCCGTCGAAAACGATATGTTCACCGCTGACGATGAACTGCTCCTTCCGCCCCGAGACACTAATAACGGCAGTTGTCTTTTCTAACTGAGCATCTGCCATCTGCGAAGCGAGGGTGCGCTTGTAGATAAGTTCGTAAAGTCGTTTCTCAGCAGCATTTCCCCCAGTAAGCGTGGGTTTGTTCATATAAGAAGGACGGATGGCTTCGTGTGCTTCCTGCGCTCCTTTGATACGGGCATGAATATTGCGATACTTGTAATACGTCTCTCCCATCTCGGTGAGAATGACCTTCTTGCTGGCATTGAGCGCGAGATTCGACAAGTTGGTGGAGTCGGTACGCATGTAGGTGATTTGTCCTGACTCGTAGAGACGTTGAGCCAAAGCCATCGTTTGTGAAACCGAGAAGCCGAGCTTGCGGGCTGCCTCCTGCTGCAGGGTAGATGTCGTGAAGGGCAGCGCTGGAGATTTCTTTATCGGCTTTGTCTGCACGTCTTCAATGTGGAAGGAAGAATCCTTGCATTTCTCCAAGAAGGCCAAAGCCTCTTTCTTGGTTTTGAATCGCGTGTTGAGTTCTGCCTTCAATTCAGACAACGCATTTTGCTCATCGGCAATCAGGAAAGTGGCAACAACACGGTACGATGCTGTACTCTTGAAGTTAGTAATCTCGCGTTCCTTGTCAACGATGAGACGAACGGCGACTGATTGTACACGTCCTGCCGAAAGTGCAGGCTTAACTTTTCGCCAAAGAATAGGAGAAAGCTTGAATCCCACAATTCGGTCAAGAACGCGGCGTGCCTGCTGAGCATACACTAAGTTCGTATCAATATCGCGTGGATGCTCAATAGCCGTCTTGATAGCATCGGGAGTGATTTCGTGGAAGACGATACGTTTCGTGTTCTCTTTCTTCAAGCCCAGCACTTCGAACAGATGCCAGCTGATGGCTTCTCCCTCGCGGTCTTCATCGGAAGCCAGCCAGATGGTCTGAACTTTAGCTGCTTCTTTCTTGAGATCTTCTACTACTTTCTTTTTCTCGGTAGGAATTTCATAGATTGGTTCAAAGGTCTCTTTATCTATACTGTAGCTTTTCTTTTTCAGGTCACGGATATGACCGTATGAGGATAATACTTTGTAGTCGGTTCCTAGGAATTTCTCAATGGTCTTTGCCTTAGCAGGAGACTCAACGATAATTAAATTTGAATGCATATTCTTTGGTGACTTCTTGAAATTCGCCGCAAAAGTACAATTAAAAGTGGATATAAAACAATCCACAAGGGAATTTTGTGAATTTTAGAACTTAAGACTCGCCCCAACCAGCGCGTATATTCCCTGTTGCGGGTAAACAGGCGTAAGCCCGGAATGGCGGTTCAACAGATTCTCTATTTTGGCGAAAGCGGATACATTATCAAGTACGGCGTATTGGGCTCCGATGCCCAGATCAACAACAGAAGGCTTTCGTTCTCCGTTAGCGGAAGTGAACCGTACGTAACGTAACGTTGCGTCAGCGTAAAGTTTTTCCATCACATGCACACGCGCATTCATTTTCATGTCTTCTTCCGGAGCATAATCCAGCACATTTGTTTCTGTGTGCCAACTGAAATAGTCAACAGAAGTCGTGAGCGTTACTACGTCTTTCCAGCTGGCAACGACATTAGCTCCCATGTTCCATACATTAGCATCCTGGTTGACAAGTCCCGTGTAGAGAAGCCCGTTGGATTCAAGCGGGGTAGCAAAAATCTCATCTTTTGCAATGCGGTATCCTCCCCAAGCACCGACGTGAACTCCGTCAACGATGCGGGCGTCAAGCTGCAAATGAGCATTCAGTACATCGTAAGACTGGCGGAGTTGTTCTGTGCTGCCCCACCACGGTGAAATCCTATACAAGTCTTTGAATGTGCGCACGTTGCGACCTCCGTCGGCAGAGAGGGAAAGACGCATGAAGTCCAGCGGTTTGAAGCTGAGACGGAAGTCAGGAGCCACTTGTGCAGGTCTGTCATCGTCGAACTGGAAGTCAAGGTGCAAGCCAGCCTTGAAAGCCCAAAACGATTTATTTACTCTCCAAGTGGGATTGAGAGAAAGGGAAAAGTAGTCGTGATATCCTCCTTGATTGTTGTAGAACATCACGTCGCTAGTAATGTCTAAGTCTGCAACACTCTGCACACCTGTCTCCACACTACTTCCAAGATTTACGGAAAGGTGGTCTTCGTTGACGGGCTCATCAGCAGCCAGCCAGGCTTTCTGGTGCCATTGGTGGAAGTCAACACCCGTTCGATACGTTGCTGCGTGTCCTGGGGAAAGCTCAGGCCAATTGCCTTCGATGGCAACAGCTCCTCCAAGGTAGCGTGCCTGCTGGCGTTCGGTAACTGCTTGTTGGCTATTGGTGACGATATAATTATAGGTATGCCATTCGCTGTCTATTCCCGCTTTTACCGTAGGCCCTTTTTCTCCTTTATGTGTAAACCCGAAAGCCGTCTCTAGATTGTAGAGCATCCCCTTCCATTTCATCTCTTCATAAGGAACAGTTCCCTTGAATCCATCGTGAGACATCCACAGGTCGATAGCGTTGTGACGTCCCAGGTTATGATGGAAAGCAGCTTGGGCATCAGCATTCCAACGGCTTCCGGCTCCTATACGCAGGTAGCCGGGATAATTTGTAGCCTCCTCCACCTTGACTCCCTTTGCAAAGAGAGGCGTGCGGCTGAACTGACGGATATTCTCCACATCTTCTGCATAGACAGCAGCGCTTTTTTCTATCTCTTGCTGTTCTTCCTCGGGAAGGAACATCCGTTTCTCAGAGGAGGTAAGCACAGGATTGTAGACGCTTTCCACCGTTACCTTTCGGTTGATGGAGTCTTGTGTGGCAGTTTGAGCTACGATGCACAAGGGGAAAAGTGTTGTGAGGAGAAGGACTATATAGTTTTTCATACTGGTTCTTTTTTGATGATTCAACATATTCATGCCCTTATTTCAGCTTGACAAGTCGTTCGTTGATGAGGGTGCTGATGTCGTCGTCGCCCGAGTAGTTTTGTTGCAACGAAAGCAGGTATTGCTTAGCCTCCACATCGCGTCCTCCCTTCATGTAGACATCAGCCAGAAGGATAAAACTGCGAGCAAGCCAGTAGCTATGCGGAGTGCTGACGTTGATGTAGTCAAGGACTTCCTGCTCGGCTTTTGCCAGCTGGTTGCTGTCGTAGTAGTGTTGTGCCAGCAGGTATTTTCCTTCGGCGCCATAGGTGGTACGTGTGTCTTTGGCAAGAGCTTCGAGGTCTTCTTCTGCTTTGCTGCCTTTCTTTTGAACCAGATAGCTCTTGGCGCGGTAGTAACGCATCTCGATAGCTGTCTGGGGTGATAGCTTGGAAATGGAGAGAAGGTTGTCGGCTTCTTCGACCACAGCATCGTAGCGCTCAAGATTGTATGCCGAGCGAGCAAGGAGGGTTTGAGCCTGCAGCCGCACGTCTGCCTTCTCCGTTAATGCCTTCAGCTGCTTGTAATAGGTAAATGCCTGTTCGTAGTCTTTATTGTCATAAGCCATATCGGCAAGCATGTGTAGGGCGTCTTCTCCGTAGCGGCTATTTTTCTGCTCAGCCACTTTCTGAAGATGAGCCGTTGCCTCGCTTTCGTTTTTCTGATTGTTGTAGATACATCCCAGATGGTAGTGTGCGTCTAAAGCGTAGGCTCCCTGGGGATATTGGCTCAGATAGTTGGCGAAAGCCTTTACTGCTGCTTGCGTTTCTCCTCGCATATACGTCTGCTCGGCTGCCGTGTAGGTAAGCGAATCGCGCTCGTTGACATCCACTTTCACGGAGCCTTTTGCCTGCTCGGCGTAAGCGATGTATTCGTCAACTCGGTTCTGCTCCACGTACAATGACTTCAAGTCGCGCATCGCTACTGTTGCCTGCTCGCTGTTGGGGAAGTTGGCGATTACGTTTTTGTAGGCTTTGGCAGCTTCGTCCACTTGTCCGTTCTGATAATAGATGAGCGCCATCTCGTTTCCTGCAACAGAAGCATAACGGCTCGTAGGATAGTCGGTCACAAGTTTCTGGAATGTCTGCAGGGCAAGGGTGCTGTTCTCGAGTTGCACGTAGGCGCGTCCTTTTTCGTAGAGAGCATCGTCGGCATAGTCCGAGGAGGGATAGTCGGCAACAAGGGAAGTGAGCGTACGAATCTTGTCCTGATAGCGTCCTGCGAGTCCTTGCGTGAAGGCCTTCTGGTAAAGGGCATAGTCAGCCGAAGAAGCATCGGCTGCTACTGCTTTGTCGTAGGCTTTTTCGGCGTTAGGATATTGTCGGGCCTGGAAGAAGCAGTCGCCTATGCGCATATAAGCGTCGCTGACGAGTTGCTCGTTGGTTCGTTCCTTCACGTTTGCCAGCGAGACGAACTTATTGAAGTTGCGATAAGCCTCGTCGTAGTTTTGCTGCTGGAACTGGCCGTATCCCAGCCCGTAGAGGGCAACGGGATAGAACTCGTCAGCTTCTGACGTTGCAACGTTGAGATACGAAGCATAGTCGCTGACGGCTTTTCCGAAGTTTCCTTTCTGATAGAACGACTCGCCGCGCCAGAAGTAGGAGTTGGCGCGAGAAGACTTGTCGTAGTTGCCGACGGAGATAGACTGTGTGAAGTTCTGGATAGCTCCGTCGATATTATTGTTTGCATAGGCTTCCAACCCGTTTTTGTAGAGAAGCAGCTGCTTAGCCTTCAATACAGCTTCCGTAGGACGGTTGATTTTTTCGATGGAGGCAAGCGCAGCCTCGTAGTTCTTGGTGCTCAGATACACTTCCACCAGATAGTTGCTGGCAGCTGAAGCGTAGGAGGAGTTCGGATATTCGTTCAGGAAACGTTCGTAAGCGGTAACGGTCTCTCCGAAAGCGGAATAGCCCGTTTCGTGCAGGCAGACGAGATAGTTGTACATAGCTTGCTCGCGCAGCTTGTCGTCGGCTTTCATTCCTGCGGCTTGCTCGAAGGAGAGGCGTGCGCGGTTCAGGTCTTCCGTCTTCAGGAGGGAAAGTCCTGCGTGGAGGGCGGCGTTCTGCGCCAGCACATCGGTAGTGTCGCACACCATAGCCAGCACTTCGGGCGCGCGCAGATATTCCTTAGAGTTGTAGTGCGCCATTCCCAGCTGGTAGAGCGCTTCCCTTGTCGGCGTGTCGCAGGCGGCAAGGTATTCTTCCAGCACTAAGGCGCTATTCAAGTATTCGCCTTTTCCGTAGAGTGCTTCGCCTTGTATGCGCTTCATTCCCAGCGCGTAGAGCCCGTTGGGACGTTCTGCGATGGACGTTTCTACGTTGGCGAGGGCTTTGTCGAACTCTCCCGCATCGAGCAGAGCCTGAGCCTGCAGGTAGAGGGCCTGCTCGCGGAAACGCGCATCGTTGAGCATCACGTTGAATCCCTCAGCGGCTTCGGCATAATGCCCTTCGACATAGTCGAGATAGGCTGTGTAGAAGAAGGCGTCGCCCATGCAGGGGCCGTCCTGCTCAAGAACGTTGGCGAGGAGCGTGCGTGCCTCGTTGCCGCGCCCCGTCTCGATGAGCACCATCGCTTCTGTCACGAGGAGATGGGCAGCATCCGTCTCGCCCAGCGTTGAGAGGTCTACTTCCTTCGCAATGTCGAGCGTCCGATCGTAGTCGCCTGCGGCATAGTAGGCTTGCGCCAGCAGAGCGTGGATGAGGTTGCTCTGCCCCGCGTCGGGGAAGTTGCGGAGGTATTCTTCCAGCGTGGACATAGACGTTGCAGGGCTCACGTGGAAGCTGATGAGCGCCAGCAGCTCGTTGGCTTCTGCCGTTTCCGTCGCCGAGGGGTTGCTCTGGAGCAGTCTCTCCAGCATGCTGCGGGCAGGCGTGTAGGCTCCGTCGTCAAACAGCCGCTTTGCTTGCTGGAGCAAGCTGGAGGTGACGGTAGGAGTTAGCGTGCTTTGGGCGTACGGGGTGTTGATATGTGTCTGGGCCAGAGCACCGTGTGTTGGGAAGGCGAGGGCCAAGACGATAATTGCTTCGAGGATTCTTCTTTTCATCTGTTCGAACCTTTTCTGTTTCAGCCTGCGAAGTTAGGGAAAACTCGTTTCACGGCAAAGTAAAAAAGCCGTTTTTTACCTTTTTTACCTTATTTAAATAGGCTGTGACAAGTTTGACTGCCCTGATGAGGGGGAGCGAGGGCGAAAAAGCTGTGTGGCAAAGGCATCCGTCGGCCTTCTTTTTCCGCCTTCCGATATGGAGAAGGAAGCGCGCGATATGAAGAAAGAATCTCGCCGTATGAAGAAGGGAAAATTTTTTATTCCTTCTCCAAAAAATTTTTTTCTTTTTCGACAGACTCGTGCTATCTTTGTGGCGCAAACAAAAAAATGACGTTTATGAGAAGGAAAAAAGCTCTCTTGCTGGCTGCGGCAATGCTGCTTCCGCTGTTGTCTCTTCCCGTGTCGGCCTGGAAAATGGCTAACGCACGGCTCACTACCCCTTGGGCGAGCGATGTATCGCCCGAGAAGGTGCACCCCGAGTATCCGCGCCCGCAGATGGTCCGCTCTGCCTGGAAGAGCCTGAACGGGCTGTGGGAATGGCAGTCGCTGCAGGAGATGGACAGTCCCCTTTCCGACAATTGGCGCGAAATACTGGTGCCCTTTGCTCCAGAGGCTCCCCTTTCGGGAATAGGCTCTCACGCCGAGAGTATGGCCTACAGGCGTACTTTTCAAGTGCCCGACGAGTGGAAGGGAAAGCGCGTGATGCTCAACTTCGAGGCTGTCGACTGGAAGTGCGAGGCTTTCGTCAACGGCACTTCTGTCGGTACGCATGAGGGAGGGTACGACCCGTTTTCCTTCGACATCACGGAAGCCCTTTCCGGCAACGGCGACGAGGAACTCCTTCTGCGAGTCTATGACCCTACCGACAAGGATGCCGTTCCCCGCGGAAAGCAGGTCCTCAATCCCGGAGGTATCTTCTATACCTGCACCAGCGGCATTTGGCAGACGGTGTGGATGGAGGCAGTAGAGAAGTCGTACATCGAGAGTTTCCGCATCATTCCGAGCGTAGACAACTCGTCGATTGTTGTTTCGATGCGTGCGGGAGGCGAAAAAGTTGATAATGCCCAGTTTACGGTGCGTGTTCTCCGCAACGGGGAAGTGGAGCAGGAGAAAACGGGTTTTACGAGCCTTTCTCTCACGCTGAAGCTCAACGAACCCGAGCTGTGGACGCCTGATCATCCCTTCCTCTACGATATGGAAATCGTTTACGCAGGAGATACTGTGCAGACCTATTTCGGAATGCGCAAGATACATATAGCAAGGGATTCGCAAGGCTATTACCGCACGATGCTCAACAACGAATTCCTCTTTCAGATGGGTCCTCTCGACCAAGGGTTCTGGCCCGACGGCATCTACACGGCTCCTACCGACGAGGCGCTGAAGTCCGACATCGTCGCGATGAAGAAAATGGGCTTCAACATGGTGCGAAAACACATCAAAGTGGAGCCGCGCCGCTGGTACTATTGGTGTGACAAGCTGGGACTTATGGTTTGGCAGGATATGCCGGGAGAAAACTACGGCGGAATGGGAGGAGTCGCTGACAACGGCGACTATTTCACACGCGAACTTACGGCAATGGTCAACACGCATATCAATACTCCCAGTATCGTAATGTGGGTTATCTTCAACGAAGGAGGAGGACAGACAAACAAGGATTATACGAAGAAGTTTGTTGACTTAGTGCGCAAGCTCGACACTACGCGCCTTATCAACGAGGCTTCAGGATGGAATCATTACGGCTACGGCGACATGAAGGACATACATCCCTATCCGGCTCCTTCCTACACGACGACGTCTGGAAAGCAGGCAATGGCCTGCGGAGAATACGGAGGCGTACAATACGTCTTGGCAAGCCACCTTTGGTCCTCAAGCCATTGGGGTTACTCCTCGGTAGAAAGCGCGGAGGAATACGATGCAACGTATACCGATTATGCCAATCGCCTGGCTCAGTTCAAAACGCGGAAAGGACTCTCGGCAGCCGTCTATACCCAGCTTACCGATGTGGAAGTGGAAGTGAACGGACTGATGACGTACGACAGAGTGATCAAAAGCGATATCAACCGCATTCGCGAAGCCAACCGGCTGGCAATAGAAAAAGTCGGAACTCCCGTCGAATACCTCTTGTCTCCTGCTGACGAAGAGGGCGAAACATGGAAGTATACTACCTCAACGCCTACAGACGAGTGGTTTGTTGCAGACTTCAACGATAAGGGCTGGAAGGAAGGAAAGACAGGCTTTGGGGCAAACGGGCTTTCCAATATGCACTACGGCACCCGATGGACTTCTTCGGATATCTGGATTCGGAAGAATGTGGAGCTCTCGCTCAGCGACAACGATGTGGCTAACCTTAAGATGCGCATTTATTACGATGAAGATTGCGAGGTTTACTTCAACGGCGTGCTTGCTTTCTCGGCAACGGGCTATATAACTGACTATAAGAACGTGGAGATAAAAAGCGAGGCTTTGGCTGCTCTTAATAAGCAAGGACAGAATGTGATAGCTGCGCATTGTCATCAGACAGCAGGAGGACAGTTTCTTGACATAGCCTTGTATGTGGAGAAACCTGTTGAGACGTATACGCCTACGCGAATGATACATGCTTCGATGGAGTATTCTCATTCTTCCGAATTGGAGTTTACAATAGGGTATAGTCTTGACCTTGAGGCAACAGAACCTTCTCATGTGCAACAAATTAGGCGTATTCCCTTTGCAAGCAAGGAGGCAGGAGCTGTCGTGGGGCTCGATAATTCGCTGTTGCGCGAATCACAGGAACTCTTGTTCGATCTTACTCCCCTAATGACGTCGGTAGACTCCCAAACACCATTCAAAGTATTCCTTTCCGTTGAAACGCCCAAAAGCGCTGAGGGTTCTGGAGTGCTTGTCTCACCTATGTACGAGGATATCACATCTGGCTCCTCGCTTGGCGCTATGCAGGATATATTGGCGAACTTGTATACGATTAAGGGAGGCGAACCTTTCGTTTGGTCGTGTGTGTTCGACCCAAGTCAAGCCTCTTCTGTTCCTTCCGACCCTTCCGGGCAGCAGTCTGTTTCCGATTTTTTTGATTTCAGCCCTTCTGTGATATTGAAGGGGCAAAAAGTTTATTTGGAGAATCGCAGTTCGGAGAACCCTTCTGATTTGCTTTGGATGGTTTCGGGAGATCATAGCAATTACCTTGTGTCTGGTACGTCGGAGTATGCTTCTTCTTCGCTTTCCCCAGACGTTGCGGGAGTATATTCTGTCTCGCAGGTTCACTTGGATAATCAATTTCAGGTAACTTCAGACAAAAAGCTTTACGTCTGCAACGCAGCATCTGGAACAGGCTTGTCTTTAGCCCAAGGGGCTTCTTTTTCATTTCCCAATCCGTTTACGGCACGTTCTTACCAGTTTGTGTTTGATTGGTGGATGAATGCGGAGAAAAATGAAGCTTTTGCGATGCAAACCGAAGACACGAACGAGTGGCTGATGAAAGCGTTGGCGGATGGGTCTGTGAGCGTTACTCTCGGAGGAAAGAGCGCTTCGTCGGCTGCAGACTTTATCCTCACGGATGGCTGGCATCATTATGCGGTAGCCTTCTATTACGGGAAAATCTCTTTCTACCGCGACGGAAGCTTGTTTGACAGCTTTTCGGGAGCCTATAACACGTCTTTTTCTGCTTGGAACAGCGATGTGCGGGTAAAGGGTTACGGGATAGTCATAGACGAGTTCCGTTGCTGGAAAAAGAAC
Source organism: Bacteroidaceae bacterium (assembly GCA_017615125.1). Lineage (GTDB taxonomy): Bacteria > Bacteroidota > Bacteroidia > Bacteroidales > Bacteroidaceae > UBA1189. The sequence continues at coordinate 115,047 of JAGAAS010000076.1, read as the reverse complement.
CTGAAGCTGGATTTGCTGCACCAGGTGTGCGTGGCTCCTTTGCAAAATATCTCCGAATGGGAGGCGTCTGACAGAGGCTTGTGGGTGTATTATTCATTTGATGAGTCGGCAGGAAATGCGCAAGACCAAACGTCCGAAGCGCGTGACGGAGTCGTTTCGGACAATGTGAAGCGTGTGCCTTCAGATGGCGTGTTCAGCCTTGACTTCGAAAATGCGCAGGGCTCGGTAGAATATGTTACGACAGACTATCTGACGAATCCAAAGGCTCCGTTCCTTCACACGTCGGAGGCTGCCAACGAGTTTGATGCTTCTCGTTTCTATGTCTTGGAGCACGGAACAGCGCAGTCTTCTTGGCAAGGTGATTTCCTTTCGAAGGAGGGAAACGGCGTCTATGTGGATGCAAAGAAAAGGTATGGATTAGCTGCTGCTTCGGGCTGGTATGGGATACCTGCCGAGTGGACTTCGTGTCGTCTGACGCAATCTCCTCTTCTTCCCGCAGGACTCTATGCTTTGAAGGCTTCCACGCTTATCGAAGACAACACTTGGCAATGCCGGCTGGTAGCAGGAGGATATAGTGCTCCTTTGAGTGATGGGGTGCTTGTCTTTGCTGTGCCTAAGGAGCAGGAAGTGTCTCTCGGTGTGGAGCTGCGTCTGCCTGCTTTTAGTGAAGTTGTCTTCCGCGAATTCAATCTCCTGCGCTATCCCTGCAAGACATTTGAGGCAAACGGGGAGACTCTGACAAGCGTGGAGCAAGTAGCTGCCGAGAAGGAGGCATCGCAAGTCTTCGACATCTCGGGACGTCGCATCGTTTCGGCAGGAAACGAAAAGGAGAAAGCATCATCGCTTTCTCCTGGTTTCTATATCGTTAAGGAAGGAGCACACACCACGAAGCGTTGGGTGCGCTGATGCATTAATAGGGAATACTTGACAAAACTTCAGCCAATCGGTCGATCCCCTGCTTTAGGGGTTTCTGCAGCATGCCCTTGATGAAGATGTTGAGCTCGGTGCGTAGCGTCAGCTTCATCTTCGACGTCTCCTCGGTGACAGGAAGTATCTGAATCCAAAGCGTCAGCGGGATGGGCGCGGTAGTTGCCTCAAACTTGATGCACTTCGGCTCCTCGCGCTCGACAATCCGCAGCTCCAGCTTGCCTACGGGCGATATGGAGCAGCTTACGCTGTCGGTATCGAAGGCAAGGTTCTCGATGTTGAGCTTTGCCTTTTCCTTCTCCTGCTCAAGGATGTCGGTGAACTGCTCAAGGTTCGACAAGTCCGACAGCTTCTCATAGACGCGCTGCTGGCTGTAGGGGATCTGTTTTATGTCGCTTTCAAACTGATTCATAGCTCTTTTGTTTGGATGGAGGGGAAAAGTGAGTTAGCCGTTCCAATGTGCGGGATCCTTGCGCCATTCCTGCAGCAGGGGGAGCTCGCTCGCGTCGATATAACCTGTCTTGAGGGCTACGTCAAGCACGGCGTCGTAGTTGGTGAGAGTGATAAGCTCCACCTTTGCGTCCTTGAATGCTTTCTTCGCTACATCGAAGCCGTAGCTGAAGGAGGCCACCATTCCGATGACGTCGCATCCGTTGTTGCGGATTGCCTCCACAGCCTTCAGACTGCTCGAGCCGGTAGAGACGAGATCTTCCACGACGACAACCTTCATTCCTGGCCTGAGGTCGCCCTCGATGGTGTTTTCCAGCCCGTGATCCTTAGGTTTGGAGCGAACGTAGACGAAAGGCAGGCCAAGTAAATCGGCAACAAGCGCTCCTTGCGGAATGGCGCCGGTAGCAACGCCTGCGATAGCGTCAACGTTGCTGAAGTTTTCCTGAATGATGCGTGTCAGCTCCACTTTCACGAAGGTTCGCAGCTGGGGGTAGGAGAGCGTCTTGCGGTTGTCGCAATAGAAGGGGGACTTCCACCCTGAAGCCCAGGTGAAGGGATTGGCAGGCTGTAGCTTAATGGCTTTGATGCGCAGAAGCTTTTCGGCAAAGATTCGTTCGAGTATCTTCATAAATGTGTTCGTTACTTTGACGGCGCGAAGATAAGCCGTATTTTTCAAAATGCCAAACATTGTCTTGTTTCTTACATTTTTTTAGCCATTTCGCGAAACGAAAAGGAACCTTCTCTCCCTTTCGAAAAAGCCGAAAAACCCCGATGAAATGGGCGATTTTTGCAAAAACAGCCTCCTCTCAAGCTAACGGAGCCAAGCATATAAAAAAGACAGGTTGGTGAATGCGGATTTCGGCTTTCACTTCCTTCTTTTCCGAAGAGGTGACGAAAGCAGTAGCAAACCCCTTCCAGACGTATCCCTCGAGCAGCCGAAATTTTCCCTTCTCCAAAAAATTTTTTTCTTTCTTCATACGGCGAGATTCCTTCTCGAAAAAATTTTTTTCCTTCTCGAAAATTTTGTGCTCTTTTTCGGGGATATTCAATCCGGCAATAAAAGTTGATTTTCAAGACGAAATCCACATCCCCACAGAGCCGGAAGTCAGAGAGCCTGAGCCGTTTCCTTGATGAGGCAGTTGAGGAAAAAACAGATTTTTTTTATTTTTTTTAGGTTTGCGCTTGCACGCACGCGAAAAAGCCGTATATTTGCATGCTTAAAATGCCAAATAATCAAGTATGACAAAAAGAATCTATCAACCCTTTAATAATCTAAGAACTACCGGAAGAAAACAGTCAATTAAATCTAATCTTTGAACAATCAATTAATTACCAATTAATTTTTTATTTTATTCATTCATTTAATCAACTAAATTCAAGCCTATGAAGAAGACATTTCTTTTGTGGATGGCAGCAGCCTTCTTGGCTGTTGCAGGCAATGCACAAGGCACATTTGCTGTTGGCGAAGACTTCCCCACGGGAACCGCTGCCGACGGATATGTAGTCTCAACCGTTGCCAATTGTACTCTGACGCTGGGCGTGGATGGTCAGTGGGCGGTTTCGAAAACCTCCTTCGGTGACTACACATGCTATGTTGTCGGAAAGCAAAACCCCAAGGACGGCGGCCTTAACGATGAAGGCACGTCGCAGGGAAGTAGCTACAGCGAGGCAAAGGGCAACCTTCCCAACGCTGGAACCTACTATGTATTCAAACCCGTGAACGACGGAACGATTTCCGTTGGCCTGAAAGTGGGAGCAAGCAAGTCCCTGTTCGTAGTTGACGGCGACGGCAACAACGTTACCGCTACTGCAGTTGCTGCTAACGAAGCAGACGACTATGCTGCTAACGAAGACGGCTCATACCGTTCCGTTACGGGCGGCAACACGACGCTGACATTCCCTGTTGGGGAAGGCAAGACGTATTACGTGTTCTGCACGGGCTCAAAGGTTAGCTTCTACGGATTTACCTACGAGGCAGCTTCGGACGAATCAGCTCCCGATGCTCGTTGGACCTTCGACGATCCGACGGACTTGCTGAAAGTTGAGAAAGGTGGCATCGTATTGCAGCCCATCAAGGTGGGAGACAATCTGGTAGAGGTGGTTGACAACGTTGAGGCAGTAGGCATCACAGCTATCGCAGGTAAGAACGCTAGCGACGGCGCTGTCTTCGTGCCAAAGTATGCCGGATTCAAGGTTAATCGCCAGAAGGGTACTGTCTCGCAGGACTATACCATCGTGATGGATATCAAGATGGACGACGTCCAGCCTTACAATGCGCTCTATCAGACCAATGAGAAGAACACCAACGATGGCGACATGTTCATCCATAAAGGAACGATTGGCATCAACGTCAACGGCTTGGGCTATCACGGCGATCTTAAGGACAATACCTGGTATCGCATCGCCATCCTCAACCGCGACGGTGACTTCTGCGTGTATGTTGACGGAGAGCTCGTCGGCCAAACCACCAGCATAGGATGCTGGGAGATAGACCCGTGGGGCTTCTACCTCTTCTGCGACGAAAGCAGCGAGATGACCGACACCTACGTATCCGAAGTTAGTTTCTGGGAGCGTGGCCTCTCCGAAGAAGAGCTCAAGGCACTTCCTCAGGATGAAGAGCCCGAGGTATTCTCGATGATTGCAGGCAAGGAAGACCTTGTTGCAGGCGGAAAGTACCTGCTTGCTTATCCTCTTGGCGAAGGCAACTATTGCTTCTACTCGGGAATCGCAGACGGCAAGACGTTCGGTTCAAGCGAAACCCAGGCAGTCGTTACCGACTACAAGGTTGTTGCTCCCGAAGGCGCTGTTGTCCTGACGCTTGAAGGCGAAGAAGGTGCTTGGAAGTTCAAGCAGGGCGACATGTATTTATATTGGCAGAGCGGCAACTCGCTGTCGTTGGATGCTACAGGATGCAAGTGGAATATCATCTTCATGGACAACGCAGCAGTTATTACCGACGTTGACGCAGAAGAAGTTCGCGAGCTCCAGTACAACGCTACCAGCCCGCGCTTTGCTTGCTACAAGGGAACGCAGAAAGCTCCGTTCCTCTTCAAGGCAGGTGAAGTTACCACTACTCCGGGCGAGGTTGTCGTTCCCGAGTATGCAAGCCTTGAGGAACTCTGCCAGGTTACTCCTACCGAGAAGGGTAGCGATGTTATCGTTACGCTGACGGATGAGGAAATCACCGACATCTACGTTACCTCTCAGGGCTACCGCAACGGTATCTATGTGAAGGCAGGCGACCGCGATGTTGAAATCTACTGCTACAATGTTCCCGAAGACTGGGAAGTTGGCGGCAAGGTTTCCGGTACCATCCAGGGCGTTTGGAAGGACTACAAGGGCACATGGGAGGTTTGTCCCGACAGCTGGGACGGCCTGACCTACACGGCTCCCGCTCCTTCCTTCGCAGGTGACGAAATCGGCGACGGCTTCACAGGCTACTTCCGTCATGTCGCTACCGACACTTACATGACGAAGGGTAATGCTTACGGCACGACGCTTTCGCGCGGCGATAAGGATATGCCTGTAACTCTATATAAGAAAGCGAACGGCCGCTACTTGATGGTTACAAGCTATTATCCTGAGAAGCATATCGGTTCGAACAATTCAGGTGGTTTCTATGTAGATATTACGAATCAGACCACTTCCTATTATGAATTTGAACCAGTCAACAACGACAAGGGTCAGCTTGTTTACCTCATCCACGCTTTCTGGAGAGATGGCACTATGTCGGGTTATCTCGCATCTGTTGAGGGCGGTACCGTTGTAAACTCTCAGGAAACGGTAGATGAGAACTGCTACTGGCAGTTTGAGTTCAAGGATGTCAAGGCCATCCTCGAGCAAGCTATTTATGAGGGCGAACACGGAACGCCCTATGACTTGCAGACCACCGATGCAGCTGCTCCTTACTACGTTTGGACAAATGCACAGGAACCGCGTGAAGGTCCAATCGCACAGCTTATCGATGATAACAACTGCACCTTCTTCCACACGATGTGGAGCACGTCCATCGATGATCCTCATTATCTCTTCATCGATATGGGCGAGGGCAACACTCTTACGGATTTTGCCATCTATTATCACAAACGTACGCAGAACAACAACAACCGTCCTACCGAGATAATCTTCTCTGGAAGCAACGACGGCACAACGTACACAGACTTCGCAACCCTGACTCAGGAGGCCGATGGTCTGCCCGTTGATGCAAGCGTTCTCAACTACACGTCGAAGGCTCTCAGCACGAGCGGTACTGCTTATCGCTATCTGCGTATCTATCCGTCGAAGACGAACAACAACACCAAGTTCTTCACCTTTGGTGACTTCAAGCTGCTTGCTCCGACTCCTCAAACGGATGACGTTGCTGCTGCTGTTGCCGCTGCCAAGGAAGTTCTTGCCAACGAGGCTGCTACCAAGGAAGATTGCCTAAATGCTGCTGAGGCTATCAAGAAGGCTGTCTACAAGGCAACTGCCACTCTGAAGGCTGGAACCTACTTCATGCGTAACAAGAACAACGGCAAGTACATCACCGGCGGTCTGTGGTGGGGCACACGTGCTGTCTTCACCGAGAACTTCGGTATTGACTTCAATGTAAGCGTAAACAATGGCGTTTATACGTTGGGCACATTTACCAACCACTCACTGCGCGACACCGACGGTTACACCGACCAGGCTGGTTCGTGGACCATTGAGCCTACCGACGAGTACAATACGTACACTATCAAGGGTTCGGCTGGCTATCTTGGAGACGGCGGTACGGATGACGTTGCCGTTAATCTTTCTGATGGCACAACGGATGCTGCCAAGTGGGTTATCCTGACAAAGGATCAGATGCTTGAGGAGGCTCTGGAGAATGCTTCTGCAGAGAATCCTGCTGACCTTTCCTTCTTGATTCAGGGACGTAACTTCAACAGAGGTGATGTCGGTGACTTCCGTCAGGATGCTTGGAAGCCTACAGGTGTTCTTGGATATGGCGGCGAGACAGGTGGCGGAAACGGCACTTTGACTAACGCTATCAATGCTGAAATGTGGAACAAGGGCGCAGTCAGCGTAAGCCAGACTATTACGGGAGTTCCCGATGGTTACTATCAGCTGAAGGCCTATGGCTACTATCGTATGGGTGATCCCGCTGCTCATGCTAACCACATGGTTGCTGGTGACCTGAAGCAGAACGCTTACTTTGCAATTAACGATGTTAAGGTTCCCGTGAAACTCGTTTCTGACGAGGCTAAGGAAGCTGCCGAAGACGGCTGGCCAACAGCTTACACGGCCGAAGACGGCAGTGTGCAGATGTATGGTCCTGACCGTCAGAGCCATGCTGCTGCTGCTTTCAAGAAGGGCGGTTACGTTAACACTGTTAATGCTCACGTAGCAGGCGGTAAGCTTACCATTACTATTGGTAAGGACGACTTCGTTCCTTATGACTGGTTCGTAATGGATGAGTTCCAGCTCTTCTATCTGGGCAATACTCCTACCACCCAGGCTCCTGAGTCAGGCGTTTACTACCTCTACAACCCGAAGACCGGCAAGTTCCTGACTCGTGGTAACAACTGGGGAACCCGCGCTATCTTGAACGACTATGCAGTGCCCGTTAATGTTTCTTCCGAAAACGGACAGATTACATTGCGTGACTACTCACATCAAAATGATATAATTGGTTGGGCAGACGATACTCCTAATTATATCTATTGTGATAAGTCTAGAAATGGTGATTACATCACCACTCCTGTTGAAGGAGGTTATATCCTGAAGAACATCGCTAAGGACGGTTACGTTCAGCTTGACGACAACAACAACCTTAATATTGAAGGTGAAGCATCCACTTCGGTTGTCTTCGACTTCTGGACTGTAAGTGAGTACGAGGCATATGTTACGGCTCGTGAGCAGGCTGCTACCTTAGCTGCTGCCAAGGCTGCCGGAATGGCCGAGACATGGGAGGATCTGCAGGATAGCTTGAAGACTTGGTCAACCATCGATTGCACGGAGGCTGTGAAGAGCCACACGCTCATCAACGGCACCGACGGCTGGACCTGGGATCAGTCGGAGCGTGGTGGAAGCACCGCTTCTAATGGTAATGGTACTGAACGTTGGCAGACAACAGGTCGCTTCTGGCAGACGGTTACTGGTCTGGAACCTGGCTTCTATGCTGTAACGATTGAGGCTTACCAGCGTCCGTATCACTATGGTGACGGATGCTACGAGGTAGCTGCTCAAGGCTACAATATGGTAACCACAAGTTTTGAGGCCAATGGTAACAAGGTTCGTCTCGTCGACTGGGCTGCTACAACGAAGGATCGTTATCCCGACAGCATGGGCGACGGTAAGGTTTGGCTCGATGGTGGCAATGCCCACAACGTAGTTTACGGCTATGTTGGAGAAGACGGCGAAATGACAATAGCTCTCTATTGGCCTGCCTTCTACGCCAACTGCTGGTCGCTCTTCGAGAATGTAACGCTGAAGCGCTATGTTCAGGATCCGTTCGCAGTTCTGCGTGCCGCTATTGCTAACGCTGCTACTGTTGACACTGAGGCTCCTCAGAATGGCAACGTAGCTGCAGAGCTCCGTCTTGCTCTCGAAGAGGCTAATGCAATCCTTGACGTTGACGTAAATGCTTCCAATGCTTCTGCTGAGCGCGTCAACGCTGCTGTTGCCGCAGCTAAGAAGTCTATCGAAGACTATGCTAAGCTGGCTGCCGATCTGGCTCTCTACGGTCCTACCTATGTAGAAGGTGCTTCCGGTGCAGCTGAATTCAAGGCTGTTGTTGATAAGGCAAAGGCTAACTACGACAACCGCGTGGCTACCGCAGCTGATGACGAAGAGCTCGTTGCAGCATTCAACGCTTATCTTGCTGCAAACGAAATCAACTTCGAGAACGGCGACATGAACGACGGTCTCAATGGATGGGATACCTATGCACAGCAGAACGCTTGGGGACACAACCACTGGCAGACTCAGGGCGCTTCCTACACCAACGGCGACGTAAGCGTTTCCAACTTCATCGAGTGCTGGGGCGCTAACACAGCCTTCGGAAATGCTTATGCACAGCGTAAGCTCGAAGGACTGCCCGCTGGTAAGTATGTACTCACGGCTGACATTATTGCTACCTGCCAAGGCAAGTCGAACAACAAGGGTGATGTAACGAACTCTTATCTCTTCCTTAACGATGACGTAACGTTCGTTGCTACCAACAATGGCGCTCCTGAGCACTTCATGGTAATCTCCGATGTAACGGCTGACACCATCCTCCTTGGCTACAAGGTGGTTGATTCTACCGTTGACTGGGTAGCCTTCGACAACGTACATCTCTACACCTTCAATCCTGACTTTGCTCTGGCTGAGAAATTGGCTGAGGCTAAGGCTCTCTTGGAGGAGAATCCAGATGTAAACGGTGAAGCAAAGGCTCACCTCGTTGCTGAAGTTAACGCGGCCAACAACGTAGAAGGCCTTGCTGAAGCTATTGCATTCTTCAAGTCAGCAATGGATGTATACAACTCATTCGCTGCTCTTGAGCGTCAGTATGACAAGGTTGCTATGCTGGCAGATGCCAACAAGGCTGCCCTTACTGCTCTCAACAGCGCAACATTGCCACTTGACGACATTTACGCTGCTTACGAGGTTTACAAGCAGGCTGTTTACGACTACAACATGCTGACGGTATCCGTTGACAATCCTGTTGACCAAACCGAATTGTACATTATCAACCCATCCTTCGAGACGGGTGACCTCACAGGCTGGACAATTGCAAATACTGCTGGTGACCAAGGCGTTAAACCGAACTCCAATGGTACTTACACAATGCAGCCTATCGATGGTCAGTATATGTTCAACAGCTGGAATGGTGATGATGTTTCTTACACGCTTTCTCAGAACATTGAACTGCCGAAGGGCTTCTATAAGCTGACTGCTTTTGTAGCTTCTCACGACGGTCACGATGTAACGGTATTTGCTGGTGAGAACACTGTTACCACAACCTGCTACGGTGGTCCTTCGAAGGCATACCCGACAGAACTGTACTTCCAGCACGAAGGCGGAACCCTTGCCCTTGGTGTTCTGGGTGGCTGGTTCTACAAGGTAGACAACTTCCATCTCTACTATCTGGGCGTTCGCCCGAAGACTGTCGGCTACTTCACGCTTGCTGGCAAGAGCATGGCAGAAGGTGCTTCCGATCCTATCTACACGATGTTGGCAAATGACCCGAAGATCAAGGTTGTTTACAATGAGGTAGCTGCTGACGCAACTCCCGATGTTTCTGGATACGATGCTCTCGTTGTTCAGGAATCCTTCGGCGGTGCGAATGCAATTGTTACATCTGGCGTTCTCTCCATCTACGAGACGAAAGTACCTATGCTGTTCAACAAGACGTATGCCTTGGGTGCTAAGCGTGGTACCACAAACGGAACCCGTGCTGATGCTCAGAACGTAACAACCATCGATGTAGTAGAACCGATCAGCGGCTTCTTCAATGGTATTGACGGAACGACTGTTCCTCTCTATTATGGTCTGGCAACAGATACCGGCGAGGAAGGAACGAAGGGCTTAAGCTATGTTTCCGGCATCAGCGACGTTCCTGAGAAATCTCTCAGCGCTGTTCCTACTGGTGTAACTGATGCTTCTATCGCATTCAGCGACATCCACGCAGGAGATAAGCTTGATGGTAAGAAGACTCAGGCACGTGTTATCATCTTCGGCATGAACTATGGTTCACTCTGCCGTGAGGGTGGTAAGTATCTCACGGATCAGGCTTACACCATGTGGCGTAATGCTGTTTACATGCTGCTCGGTATGTATGTTCCAAGAGAGTTGGTTGATATGGACATCAACGATGAATTCGAAGTTGCAGGTGTTACTCTCGATCAGACCAACATTACCGTTGGACAGGATGCGACGATTACTCTGACAGCTACCGTTTCTCCTGAGACTGCTGCTAACAAGGCTCTCGTTTGGACATCTTCGAACGAGGAAGTTGCTACAGTTGTCGACGGCGTTGTTACTACCAACGAAATCGGTGAGACAGACATTACGGTTACTACCGTTGATGGCGGATACAAGGCTACATGTCATGTAACAGTTATCCTCTCCAGATTCCACACGTATGACTTCCGTCATTGGACTGAGGAACAGCAAGAAGCTCTTACCACAGCTGCCAAGAACAAGGAGTGGACGACTCTGAGCGGCTACTTCAAGACTGGCTCTGCTCTCAAGGACGAGCCTCTGATGGCTAATGGTCTGAACTTGGCAGATGGTCTCTTGTGGACTGTTGGTAGCGGTAACCTCCGCGTTTACACCAGCGATGTCTTCGAAGAGAACTACATTTACTTCAATGCTTCCTCTTCAGTAACTCTGGCAACAGACAATGTCGTTGTCTACAACCTGAATGGTGAAGAGTTTGAAGCAATTCCTGAGAACGGTGTCGTTACTCTCAACTTCGCTAAGAAGGATCAGCTCTACTGGATCCAGATCACCGACGTGAACGGTATCGAGGAAATCGAGCTTGATCGTGACTTAGACGGCACTATCTACAATGTAGCCGGACAGCGTGTAACAGAACCCGTCAAGGGCAATGTTTACATCGTGAACGGTCGCAAAGTTATTGTTAAGTAAATGTTCGCAGAGTTTGAATAGATAATTCATCTCATTCTTTTGCAGGAGGGAGTCCTTAGGGTTCCCTCCTGCTTTTGTTTTTCCCAAAATGGGCAGGGAGAAGCAGTGCAAGCTATTCTTTATGCGCGCGTATTCTATAATTTATTACGTATTTCACGGCACAAACGGTTAATTCTTTGAACGAGAGTTCGGTATAGGTTTTGCCAATAAGTCTTGATTTGTTAATGATACTGAAGTTCATTGAAGGTTTCTTCGGCAGGAGGCCATAGGCAATGAGTGCGGAGAAACTCTTCATGCATGTGGCAGACATAGCCCAGGTAGAAGGACTTCAGGTCGCGGAAGCGAAGTGCGTGGAACAGTACCATTATAGCCTCGCTGTCGGACATTGGGCACGGGCGGTTGCGGTGACGCTTGCCGGGAATCGGAAGGGTTTTTCAAATCTGGCTCAAAAAACATCTACACTTCTACACTTTATTAGTCAACACGCTGTATTTGTGTTCTTTAAGTGGGTGTAGAAGCCTTTTTTATCTACACCCGTCTACACCAAGAAATATCATGAGTGCAACAGAGTTGTATTCGTTATGGAGAAAAACTGGGTGAAACTTGTTTAGATTCTACTGATGCGAAACAATGGTTGGAAAAAATCAATGGAAAAAGTGTTTTTTCGTTTTTTTCTCTTGCTTTTTAAAAAAGAATTCAGTATCTTTACATTCTAAAACAGGAGTTTCTCAAAGCCTCCTCGTTTAAGAAATAACTATTTGGTAATAACTTATTTAACTTTATTTCTATGACTAACGAACAAGACTTTATGATTCAGAATCCGAAGGAAGAGCGTTACAACGAAGTACTCTCTCCTTTCGAAGAGTATTTGCCTGGGATGCGCCCCAGCAATTCCGATGACTACCTGTCGCGACTTGCATCAGCAATGATGACAATGGGAATGGATGAGGCTTCTGTCTGGAGGCAGATCGTAGAGAATAGTGCCTTTGTGTTGGACGAAGAGCATGTGAGAGAGCTTGTCCATCGCGTTTTCACCTCTCCGCCAGAGGAAAGAGACAAAAAGGTCATGTCGAAGACCCAGCGTGAGGCATTGGCGTTGCATGATTTCATGCGGCGTCGCTATTCTTTTCGTCGGAACGAGGTGACAGGCGTTACGGAGTACTGCGAGCGTAAGCGGTATCATACTCGTTTCCGCCCTGTGGACGAGTTGGTGCTTAACTCCATTTCTTTCAATGCACGGGAAGAGGGTATCAATGTATGGGACAGGGACGTGAAACGGTATCTGAAATCCGACAGGGTAGTCCCCTACAACCCGTTTGAGGCGTTTCTTTCAAACCTGCCACAATGGGATAAGCGTCCTCGGATAGAAAAGTTCTTTCGACGTGTGCCTGTCGATGATGAGAATTGGTACAGCCTTGTCCACACGTGGTTTTTGGGGATGGTGGCACTCTGGTTGGGCAAAAACCGTCGTAAGGGCAACGAATCGATGCCTATCCTCGTCGGGGTGCAAGGAGTGGGCAAGAGCACTTTCTGTCGCAGCATCCTTCCTCCGGAGCTATCTCCTTATTTCACCGAGAACTTTGCCCTTGCCGACCGGCGCAAGGCACTTCTCATGCTGACACGCTATGGGCTCATCAACTTTGACGAGGTAAACCGACTTACCGACCGTCAGCAGCCGATACTGAAAAACATGCTTCAGCTGCCCGTCGTCGATGAGTTTAAGCCCTATGCCTCTTTTTCCGCGCAAGAGCAGCGCTTTGCTTCCCTTATCGGCACGAGCAACAACATCGACGTCATCACCGACCTCACAGGCTCGCGGCGTTTCATCTGTGCATGTGTGACAGGCCATATCAGCATGAACCGCCCCATCAACTACCCGCAACTCTATGCAGAAGCTGTCTGGGAGATTACTGCGGGACATCCCTATTGGTTGAACGAAACAGAAGAGGCGGCTCTTATGGAACGTAACATGCGTTTCGTGCGTATGCCAGCCGAAGCGGAGTTGTTCGACATTTTCTTCGATGCAGCCGAAGAGGGTGAGGAGGGAGCCGAATGGCTCTATGCTTCAGAGATTCACCACCGTTTGCACCCCACCATCAGCAAGCCGATGACGACAGCGGAACTGCGCAGCTTCCGTGCTGTCATGAACGGCAGGCACGTTCATTCCAAGCGTGCCAAAGCAGGAATGGTCTATCTTGTCAAGCCGAAAAAGCCTGGATTGGTGTAGATGGGTGTAGATAAGTGTAGATATTTTGCCCATCTACACCAGCCTAAACAAAAGAGAATCAGTAATTTTGTTGCACCTAGTGTAGAAGTGTAGATTGATTTTTAAAAACAGGAAAAATAGTATCTGCTTTTCCTTTATGACCCTATTGTCTTACAAGAACTATAAAAACCAGCCCCTTTTATATAAAAGGCGCCCTCTTTTATATAAAAGCCTCCGCCTTTTATTAAAATACCCAAAGAATATGGCTATACAATACGACTTTCAAAAACTTCCTCAGACATCCGCTGAAGAGGAGAACGTGCGGCTTTTCCCGAAGGCCGTCAAGCGCGGAACAGTATCCTTCTATGAACTGGCACAAGAAATTGAGAAAACGACAACCTATACCGTTGCCGACCTGGAGGGAATGATGGAGGCAGTGGCTCATGCTGCCGCCTCTCATTTGAACAATAGCGAGCATGTGGAGCTGAAAGGGCTGGGCACGCTCTCTGTCGGCATCGCCTGCGACAGGGATGAGACACGACGCATGCCTGTCATCACCTCACCCTCGCAGGTGACACCGCAGAACTTGCATGTGAGCAGGGTGAATTTCGATGCGAAGCCCGCGTTCATGCAGCGGCTCACAGGTCCCTTCGTGCAAGCCCACGAACGGTTCCCTTCCAATAAGGAAGCCGATGTACCCGACCTTGCCGAGCGTCGCGCACTCCTGCTTGGCTACCTCAGCTCGCACGGCTACATCAGCACATCGCAGTACATGCGTCTCACCCATCTCACCCGCAGCCACGCCAGCGACGAACTGAACGCCTTCGTCCAGGAAGGTCTCCTTCGCCGCTCCGGCACAGGCACCCACCTCGTCTTCGTCAAAAGCTGATGGTAATCACTGGAATCTTGATATTTTCTCCCGACCCACATCACTTTTGTAGCGGCTCTAAAGTTCTGACGCAATCTCTATGTTTTTAATTCTGATGAGGTTGTCTTCAATAGAGTGGAAGCCAAGGATGTTGATATTACCGTACCAAATGGCACTTTTATCAATGATGGCAACAAGCAGTCGTGCGAGTTCCTTTATGAATTCAAGATCCTTAATGAGGACATCCTTTATCAGACTTATCAGTCCTTCAAACAACCGATAGGAACAATCATCACACCGTCAGTTCGCATATACGCATATTGTCCGACTGCAGTTAAAACCATCTTAAACGATGGTTTTTTCATTTTAGTTGTGTCTATCTTTTCTGCCAACGCATTCAAGTTCGCAGCTCCCTCATTAATAAGCGTATCGCCGCCCAATTTTATCTCAATGAGTCCATAGCTGCCGTTTCTCAGATGCACAACGGTGTCACATTCAAGACCACTCTTGTCTCTGTAGTGGAACACGTCTCCATCGTTGGCTTCTGCATACACACGAAGGTCTCGAACACAGAGTGTTTCAAAAAACAAGCCCAAAGTGTTCAGATCGTTCAACAAGTCATTCGGTCCAATACCCAAAGCCGCGATAGCCAAAGACGGGTCGACAAAATAGCGTGTGTCGCTGGTTCGTATGGAGGTCTTTGAACGTAAATTGGGATTCCAGGCAGGCATGTCCTCTACCACGAAAATCTTTTTCAAAGCCTTGAGGTATGACGAGACCGTTTCGTCGCTCATGTCTTCCGGCTCATTCGTTTTCATGTCTTCTAAGATAGTGGGTATACTGGCCATCGTTCCTTGTAATCGTGCATATGAGCGCATAAGCCTCTTGGCACGAAACTCATCTCTTTCGACTCCGTCAACTCTGGAAATGTCAGAGCGTGTTATGGCTTCGAAATACTCTGTGACTTGGCGTAGTGATGCCTTCTGGCTTTTCTTGCTTAAAGATTTAGGCCATCCTCCTCTACATATAGCATAAGCAATATCTTCCATTTTCAGCGTACTTTCTCCATCAACCTTTTCTGGTTTAGCAAAAAGGGCTCTGATACTTACATTTCCAGAAGATTCTCCCGATTCCCATAGCGTCATGGGGCGCATAGTAAGCCAAGCGAAACGACCAGCCCCTGTATGGTGAATCTTTGACCTATCTGCTGGAACGGCAGAACCTGTAAGCATAAATAAACCATCATCCTTTCTGTGGTCTGCTTCAAAACGAACGGCATCCCATATTTGAGGGGCTATCTGCCATTCATCAATAAGCCTCGGCGTTTCGCCTTGAAGCAGTCGTTTGATGTTAGTTTCTGCCAACTGGAGGTTTTGTTGTATGTTTGCCGGGTCATCCATATACAAGATGCTCTTAGCTTGCTGTTCGGCAGTAGTCGTTTTGCCACACGCTTTAGGTCCTTCAATAAGGACAGCCCCCATTGCTTCTAATTTCTCTTTTAAAAGAATGTCTGCAATTCTCTTTCGATAATTGAGCGTTTTTTCAGTCATAAGAATAACCTTGTTTGATTCTCGGTACAAAGGTAATTGTTTATCTTGAAACGAAAGAATAATTCATGCACAATTTGGTTGTTTGGCGTTTTTTTGTTTGGTTATTTGGCGTTTTTTTGTTTGGTTATTTGGCAAAGCACGATTCGGCGATTTATGATTAAATCATTCGGTCTTTTATGACCTACATGTAGTCTGTTTCTTAAACCATCTATTATGTCCCGAATCTGCGTAAACAATACGGAAAAAGCCATTCGTCTTTCTGTTGTTGTCGGTTCGTAGCCAATCCAGCAATGGTACTTTCACCTACTTGTTCCGTCTTTGAGACCACAGAAACTTCCTATTTCCGTTTTATGACATCTTCAATCTGTCCAGTCGTGAAACTATAAGCTCTTCATACGCTTGTTGCTTCTCTTCGCTGAGGAAAGATTCTCGTATGAGTGTCTGCCACTTGGGCAGAGCCTTATGAAGCTCTGTAATGAGACACAGGACGACTTTTTCTTCCAGCCCCATCGTCTTTGCGGCATACAGGAAGTCGCTCATGCAAAGTTTTGTTTTCTTTCCCGAAAGAGTAAGTGCCAGTTCCTCTTTGTCGTTGGGATTGGCTATGGCAATATTAAGGAGGTCATAAGCTGGTGTCAGTTTATAATCCTCGGATGGTCGGTAAAGCGAGAAGTTTTTCAGGTGCATATCGTTGTTGCCGGTGACAAAGCAGAAAAGTAACAATTGCATGTAATTCGTGAGGTCGAGTTTTGGAGTGTTGCTATACTGCAAGATTGTCTTGGCAATCTGTTCATGCGATCCTTTATATTTATATTCCGTAGGGTGCAGCGTGAGTTGGCACATATCTTCCATGTCTATCTTCGCGCCATTCTTGGTACGGTCAATACGCTTTGTGATGTACCCCAGTTTTCCATCTGCCATACGGATAAGACTATGAGGCACGACGCTTATCTTTGCAGCTTCGGCAAGGTGCATCGTTAAGTCCTCGTTTTCTGGCAGTTGTTCGTAACTATCTGTCTGAGGTTTGAATATATAGTCACCCCATAGCCCTACGATGGTCAGACGGCTACAACCATCGTGTTTGCTGAGGTTCAACGACAATTTAGGCTGTACACCCGTTAGTGAAGTTTGGGCGCGAATCACCTGTTCGGCTAATTGGTCGAGCTCTTCATGTCTATACTCCAGCAAGGGCACATCCTTTGTCCCGAAGAACTTCCGTGCACATCGTGGATGAAAGTCTTTCTGACCCTCTTCCAATTCTTTGTAGCAATACAGACATTTACACATTGTCGTCTCCTTCCTTATTTATAGACACAACGCTGACGGAACCGATACATTCCTTACAACATAACAGTAATAGCGACATGCGGTCAAGAATGCTGATGTCGGTATTGCGGAGTGCCACATCAAGCAGCCACCCTTCAGGTATCAGTCCGTCGAAGAACGGAAACAATACAGGACTTACAAAAGCCTCTGTCTGTAACGGAAGAGTCAGACTTACTGGCTGTGCATCTCCACGTTTGAGGTACGCCTCGTCATAGCAGAAACGGTATTCGCCACCATCTTCTGTCAGAATGCCTGCAAGGATTTCCTTTCGATATATCTCTGCTTGTCTCATTGCTTTTTGGTTGCTGTTAGTTCGTAGTTAAACAAATCAAGTAGCTGGTTGACCTTATCCATCCTTAACGTTGGTTTACCTTGCTCCAGATTTCGCACAAAGCAAAGGCCGACTCCCGACTTCATGGCCAACTCTTCCTGTGTAAGGCCATATTCCTTGCGTAAAGCCTTTACTACTGCTGATAACTTTGTCTTTTCCATACAAATTATATTATTTCGAATGCAAAATTACGATATTTTCCTCAAACTACATATTTTCTAATATAAAAAGTATGTTTTTTAACAATAATATATTGTTTCGACAATAGTTTTGCAATTTTTTTGTGATTTGTGGCATTTTTTCAGTCGTTTGTATAATAATACTTGACATTAACTGAAAAAGGTTGTCACTTTTTGGAGAGTTAAACTTGCTTGGTTCTCGATGCTCTCACAGAACTCACGTCAGATTAACGACGGAATGGGCATATAACCCTTTCCCTTTATATAGTAAGAGCCTGCATCCCTAAAAGGGGCAGGCTCTGTTTTTGTCCGTGCCGAAGTGCCTTAGAGGAATATCACTTCCCGCCCGTGATAGAGAAAATTGCCAGCAACGACATACTCGCGGCAATAAGGCGAAAACTGGTCCTCAACGGAGATATGCTCGTGTCCCGCTAGGATGCAACGCAGGAGCGGTTCTGTCTTCAGGTAGCTGATAAAGTCGCGCGTCACAGGATCGTCCTGCTGCACGCGGTAGTCGCCCGTAGCTTCGGGCACCTCGCCCGAGTTCATCGGCCCCTTATCTCTCCACAAGCGCATGGAAGCACGCCAGATATCGGGTGTGAAGAAGGGCACGTGCATGCACAGCACGATGGGCAGCCCGCGCTCCACTTCGCGACGGAACAGCGCCACCTGCTCCTTCGTCACGTATCCGTACACGTCGTCGAGGGTGATGAAGTTCACCCCGTGAACTACCTGACTTTGGAAGCGTACGTCAAAGGGATACACCTCCTGGAGCAGCGCGCGCGTGTTGTCCTTGTACGCCTCAGAGTGTTCCTCCTTCGGCTCGCTCAGCCACATATCCGTGCTGAACTCATGATTACCTACAGAGCCTACTGCAGACTCCCCCATGTACCGCTTCACGAGGTCGAAGTTTGCACGGCTTTGCCAGTCAATCAGATCACCCGTGTGTACCACGTAATCGACGTGCTGACGTGCCCAGTCAAGGGCGTCACGAAATGCTTCTTCCTGCCGTCCGCCGAAGGTCACGGAACGGCTTTCGTGCAACTGCAGTTTTTTCAAATCCTCGCTGTCGTAGGCCGCCGTAAGATGTGTGTCCGAGATGTGGAGAACCGAAAATGGTTTCTCCGCCCCTATCCTCACCGTAGCGTAACAGAGTGATAGCCGCTCGTATTGCCCCCGACGGGCGAACAAATCAAGATCTGTCGTCTGCTCCTCGTCATCCGCCCACACAGGCAACGCCGATGTGGCGATGAGAGCCCCGCCACTCGCCATACGCTTAATGAAATCTCTTCTGTCCATAAAGTGATAAATTTATTCTAAGCACCCCAGTATGCTTGTGACAAAGATAACTGTTTCTATCAAAAAATATAACGTTCGCTTCCCCTCCGGAGAACGGTCTTCGCTAATTGTTTAACCTTCTTTGTATTCCCCTGAGCAACAAAAGAGACTGCTCAGGGAAACGCGGAAGGTTCCTAAAAATCTTGAAAGCATAAAACCGAATACCAAAAACCTTAAAAACTTAATCCTAATCTTTCATAATATATAAACCAAAAAACTTCCTTTATTCATACTGGGCTTTCGGCAATTGGGTCAGTCGATGATGTTGGCGTTCAAGTACGCTTCGTCAAAGACCCATTTTTTACAGGCAATCGATTAACCATCAGTCAAAATACTTATCTGCAAATCCAATATACTGCTGCCAGTCGAAGTCTGTAACATCATGTTGCCCCGTACGTATATGATAGCCGCAACGGCCTTTCCAGAGATGCTCGTCGGTAGCAGGGAAGGAGCACCCCTCAAGCGTATCATAGCCATAAAGGGCATAAACCTTGCTGGCTTCCTGCAAAGACAGGAACTCTCCGAGAGGGTCAGCCCACAAGTCCTCCTTTGCGCTGGCTACGTAAAGGAGTCGTGGGGCGATGAGAGCAAGCAGCTCATGCTGATCGATGGGAAGCGAAGCAACATCCTGGCTGTAGGACTGATATCTGTTGCAGAACCACCAGGGGAAGGACTTGTTGATGCGCGATACCGTCTCCCCGTAGTTGCGGCGAGAGAGGGCAGCACCAGAGCAACCGGAATCGTTGGAGATAACCATAGCGAAGCGCCGATCCTGAGCACCGCACCAGAGAGCCGTCTTGCCCAGACGGGAATGCCCCATGACGATGGTGCGTTTCCTGTCGATGTTTTTCAGCGTGAGCAGGTAATCAAGCACGCGTGAACACCCCCAAGCCCATGCGGCGATAGCTTTGCCTGTGTTGTATAGCAGGTCTGTGCTTGAGTTTATTCCGAAGAGAGGATATATACTTTCGCTGATTTTATCATTTTGGTCAAAGTAGATGTCGTAGTAGTGAAAGGTTGCTATTGCATAGCCCGAGCTGACGATGCGGTCAAAAGACCAGCGAGAGGTCTGATGACCCCTTCCGTAGGTACTATATTGCGACTCAATGACGGCAGGGTCATCGGATGTGGTAGCGTTGCCCTGGAAGTTGGGAGACACGAACACAGGGCATTTCTTTATACCTTTCGGCATATAAATCAGAACAAGCATCTTACGGCTCTGGTTGTTTCCTCTGAAAGTAATCTCAACCTGTCGGCGGATGGCCTTCCCTCCAAGGGCTTCCCCGCTTTCCTCCAAGATGCGGTAGTCTGTCTTGATTTTGGCATCAGGCATAGTGCCGTACTCGTTATCCTGAAAAAGCTTCAGAATCTGCGGACGGCGTGTCTTTTCCCATTGTTTTTTCTTGGTGATTAGCTGGCCGTTGAGAGCAGTCATCGCATCAGGTAATATGTAGGAATCCACAAGGGATTCATCGTAGTTTGCATCTTGTGCCTGAGCCATCAGGCTCGTCAGGAAAAGTCCTGCTATGATGAGGATTGTATGTTTCTTTTTCATTTCAATGTTCACTGTCGTTTACCAGGACTAACAAGACAGATGTGTTAAAGCGCCTCGGGTATTGTTTTGTGACTAACAAATGTTCAACGAAATTTAATTATTTGAAAATTTGGTGAATGGCGAAAAGTATTGTAACTATATGATGTCAAATCAAAAACCAGACAAACAATTCTTGCTATTTCACTGAGGACAAAGTTACGGAATTATTTTGTATTGCAGACGATTTCTGCAAGTTTTTTGACGCCATGATGGAAAAGCATACCATAAAGGAGACTGGGAAGCGCGATTATCTCCGTGACTCGACGCTGTCGAAGGCGGAGGTGATGCTCATCATGATACTGTTCCACGACTCTGGCTACCGATGCCTTAAGTATTTCTATCTGGAAGCCGTCTGCAAACACATGCGCCATCTGTTCCCCCGCGTGGTCTCATACAACCGTTTTGTGGAGTTGGAGCGCGATGTGGCAATTCCCCTGGCGTTGTTTATCAAGAAGGTGCTGCTTGGCAAGTGTACGGGCATCAGTTTCGTTGACAGCACACCACTCCGTGTATGCAAGAACCAGAGAATCCACATACACAAGGTCTTCAGGGGAATCGGCTAGAGGGGCAAGTGTTCCATGGGCTGGTTCTTTGGCTTCAAGCTGCACCTTATCTGCAACGAGAAGGGCGAGCTGCTTAACTTCATGATAACGCCGGGGGATGTGGACGACAGGAAGCCGCTCGAATACAAGGCTTTTGTGGAGTTCATCTGCGGGAAGCTCGTCGCAGACAAGGGATATATCGGCAAGAATCTCTTTGAAAGGCTTTTCGTCGACGGCATTCAGCTCATCACGAAGCTGAGGGACAACATGAAAGGTGCGCTGATGAGCGTCTCTGACAAACTACTGCTCAGGAAAAGGGCCGTCATAGAGACTGTCAACGACGAACTGAAGAACGTATGCCAGATAGAGCACACCAGGCACCGATCGGTCGACAACTTCGCAACCAACCTCCTCGCAGGACTCATCGCCTATAACCTCCTGCCCAAGAAACCTTCAATGAACATCGAAATCATTGACAAATCAAGACTTATTGACTAAACTTATACCGAACTCACGTTCATTACGTTTATTCATTTCTTTTATTCCGCTAATTTTGTTCCTAGTTCGTCCCCCGAGTTAACAGGCAAGGCGTGCTCCGTCACGGGAATGGATGCCAATCTGTGCCATGGAGTCCAGCATTACAATCATGTCGATGGTAATGGTGGCAAATCTCTTTATCATGAGTGAAGGATATAGGGTGGTAGATGATTGTAGTTTTTTGTTATTCCCTTCTCATCATTGGGCAAAGATAGCATCAAGTTGGTAGGGGGCGAGTGTGGTTGCTGGGGTGAAATCATCGGATACAACGTACTCCTTTACCGAACGGATGAGCTGGCGACTGGCAGGACGTACATTATCGTCTGGAGCGACGGCATCGACGCAGAGTACGAAAAGACGGCCTTTGCCCACCTGTGCCTCGAAAGCAATGCCAAGCTTGCGGTTGAATTCGTAGGTGTCGATGCTCTGAATGAGGGGCGTGATATTGCGCAGGTCGGTAAGGTCGATGGCGGTGGCATGGTTGAGGATATCATACCACTGCCAGTCAGCATAATAGGATGTGGGGAAGTTGCCAAATGCGGGATGTCCGGCTTCGATGCGGGTACCAACGATCATGGGGTTCCAGCGGAACATGATGGGATTCCAGAAGTGGCTGTCAAAGTGTGTACGGCGGCCGTTGGCCTTCACAGGCATGAAGAGAACCTGCTGGCCGGCTTCAAGACGACGGCGTGCTTCTGACCAATCGGTCACGACCTCCGTGCCTGTCGTTCCATCACTGGCAGAAGGATAGGACCAGAAGTTCCAGTCGTTCATCGTTCCATCGGCCAGATGAGCCTCCAATACATACTTCTGGGCCTTGCCCGTGGTGGGGATGGTAAGGGTGATGCATCCCAGCGAATCTGTTCGGTAGGGTTCCACGGCAGGCATCTTCAGAGAGCCATGGCTGACAACCATGCCCTGCTCATCCTTCAGCTGCCACTGTACTTTGCCCTTGACAGCCTCAGGGCGGAAATTGTAAAGGTCAAACTGCACGGGCACAGAGGTTCCCTCTTCCCATACGCGGCCCTTCATGCGTGCCAGCAGAACGCGTGAGTTGCAACTTCGACGCCATACGTCGGGTGTGACGAGTCCCTTACTGTCCCAGAAGGGATCAAGGATGCCCACCAAAGCTGTGCCCTGACCGGGGAAATCTGTGAGGCCGAGCAACTGGAAACCCGCCATGTTGGGCGTGCGGAGCAGTGCCTCATGTACCTCGCGGTATTGCAGGACGGTGTGTGCACCTGTTGCCTTGAAAAAGTCATCTGCCTGCCACAGCATACCGTTCTCTTTCAGCCGCTCCTGAAACACCAGAAAGTTGCGCGGCTGGAGTACACCCGTATATTTTTCAATTTCCTTGAAGTTGGGGTACATGCAGCGTTGACCTGCCTCATGGGCGATGGCGGGTACATCAATGTCAGCCGTTTTGCTCTTGTCCCAACTGGTGTCGGGCCAACCGTTGTACACGGTAAGTCCTCCTTTGCTGGTGTTGTGCGATACGTAGAACTGGTCGCTTGCGACATGTGTGCGGGCGGTAGATGCGGAGTAAAGATGGCGGCTGTCTACCTGCTGGCCTTTCTGTATGAGATCTTCCAACACGTTGAAGTCACCGCCCAGCTCATTGCCGTTGCAATAAAGCAGGAATGACGGATGGTTGCCATAGACTTTGAGGATGTCGCGCAACTCCTTTTCGAAGAAGTCGCGTCGTGCAGGTTCAGCTCCTGCATTCTTCAGCCACAGCGGAAGTTCAACCTGCAGATAGACACCAGCCTGATCGGCGGCCACGAAGGCTGACTCAGGCGGGCACCACGAATGGAAGCGGATATGGTTCATGCCATAGTCCTTAAGCACATTCATGATGCGTGCCCATTCCCTGACGTCGGTAGAAGGATAGCCGGTGAGGGGGAATACGCAGCACTCCAGTGTGCCGCGGAGGTGTATGTCGTGTCCATTGAGCTGCACATGGTGGTCGCCTTGACGGACTTCGCGCATGCCGAATGTCTGCCATACCGTGTCGCAGCCTTCCTCTGACTGCAGCATGACCTCGAGGGTGTAGAGCGAGGGTGAGAACTCATCCCATTCCTTGAAGTGCTTGCCCATGGGTATCTGAAGGACGGTGTCCGTGCCAATCCAGGATATGGATGGTGAGGCATAGACGGTGACGTCGGCATCATCCTTCACACGCACGCTTAAGCTTCCGTTGGTGTGGGTAGCCTCCGTGGCGGTTAGACGCAGTTCGGCTGTAGCGACATCGAGGTGGGGATAGATGTTGGCGGAAAGAATATGAGCCTTGGGGCGGGCAGTGAGTGTCATTTTGCCGACCACACCGTTCCAGTTAGTCTGCGTGTACTCCGTTATGCCGTGAGCCCAAGTGTCCATGTCGTACTTGATGGTGTTATCCACGCAGAGCGTCAACGTATGCTGACCAGGTGTCAACCATTGTGTGAGGTCGAAGCGGTTTGGCGTGGACAGACGTTCATCCGTGCCGGTATAATGATCGTCCACATACACGGTGACAGTCCAGTGGCAACGTTCTAGCGAGAGCTCGATGGACTGTCCTTTCCAGTCGTCGGGGATGACAACCTCGCGCTGGTACCAAGCCTTGCCTGCATATTCAAACAGACGGGTCAGGCGATCGATGCGGCTGACGCTGGTGGGCAATCCCTTGCCGTTGGTATCCATGCTACCAGGTAGGATGACGGTCTCCGGGAGGTCGGTCTTCTTGAAGATCTCCGAGCCGTCGGTCATGCCGAACCCCATCGGGTCTGCTTCGAAGCGCCAGGCACCAGCCAGGCTCATCGTGTCTCTTGCACTGCTATTAGCCCATCCCATAAAGGCGATGGCAAGAAGTATCAGTGTTCTTTTCATTTCTTTTAAGGTATAGATAGTATAAGCCTTATGTACTGTTTATTCCATGATTGTCTTTTCCACGCTTGCCAGGCCAAGGTGTGAGGGGCAGAGGGCTTTGGCCTGTGCGAAGTAGCGGCGAGCTTTGTCGTGCTCCCCGAGGCCCCACAGCCCGAGGGTGAGCATGAAGAGGCAGTGTATTCGGTTGCGGATGTCAAGGTCTTCGTCCCACACCAAGAGGTCGGGCATTGAGACGGCGAAGTAGTCCATGACGACGTGACGTTCGAGGTTGTCGCGTCCATAGTCGGCTAACTTACTGAATTTGTCCCGTGCCTCCATCTCGCGTCCGAGGGCACGCAGGGCAAGTCCCTGATAGAAAATCTTTTCAGGTTTGGCATCGTTGTAATAGAGGGCGTCAGTGGGTTCGAGGTCACCCTTAGCGGCAGTCTCCCAGCAACGGCGTGCTTCATTGAGGTCACCCTTGAGGGCGTAAGCCTGACCGAGGAAGTAGTGGATGTCCTGTTCCTGGGCGCTGATGAGACGGCCTTCGCCGAGATATTCCGGATAGACGAAACACTGCTCCAGGAGAGCGATGGCGCGGTCGGCATTCCCTTGGGTCAGGGCTTCCTGTGCCAGGGCTATGCGGGCAAACTGGTATTGTGCCGTGACCTTTCCTTCGCCACCCTCCCAGGGGTGGAAGTGGCGGCTGCCGAGCAGTGCCGATGCTTCGGCATGAGCGCCGGTGAGATTAAGCAGGGTGATCTCCTCGAGGACAAGGTCATCGCGCTGCATCACGAGGCTGGCATGTTGCTGCAGCAGAGCCAGTCGCTCAGCATGTGGGCGACCCAGCTTCTTGTAGAGGGCATCGAGTTCCATGAGGATGCGGGCATCCGTGGTATCGAGAGCAAAAGCTTTTTCCATGCATGCTACGGCACGTTCCGTTTCCCCTCTTTTGTTGTAATAGCCTAGCGCGAGGTTGCGCCAGACGGTAGGGAGGGTAGGACAGAGTTTGGCCGACCGTTCCCAGCACTCCATGGCTTCGTCATACTGACGCTTGTCGTACCAGAGGTTGCCGAGCAGAAAGAGTGCTTTGGCATCGTCAGCCGGTGCCGCCTTGAGGGCTACGAGTGCTTCAAGGCTGTTGGGGAAGATGCAGGTGTTGTCGGCGGCTGCGGCCGCAGCAGGCTCACCTGCCAGATAGAAGGTCATAATGTCGGCAGCCCCGCACTCACTGGCCAGGTGAAGCACGAGGTCGGCCTCGTCATGGAGCCCTGCAGCGAGGCAGTCACCAAGGAGTTCGTTATAGTTGTGGGCATCGTTGCGCATGAGAGTGACAAGATCTTCGGCTTTTTCTTGCCCCATGAGTACACGTTCAAGACGGCAGCCGAAGTTGAATCTGTCGAGCCGGAGTGCCTCTGCAGCCGTCAACAGGGCTTCGTCAGTGCGTCCTTGCAGACGCAGTATGGCAGTGCGTAGTGCACGTCCCTTGTGGTTGGCGGCATTACGTGCTAGCGAGTGGTCCACCTCGTCAAGGGCATCTTCGATTCGTCCCTGCAGCAGGCTGATTTGTGCACAGGCAAAGAAAGCGGCATCCTGGCAAGCAGCATTCCACGTAGCCTTATAGAACCAGTCATAAGCTTCGTTGAGGAGAGGAGTGGTCGTCTTCAGTTCACGTTTGGTGCCTTGTTGCTCACGCCACTGCCAGAGTAGGCAGAGGGCGAGGTTATAGAGGGGTTCTCCGTCGTAGGGGTTGAGGTTGTGTTTTTGCAGTACGCGCACGGCAGTGCGCAGATAGGGTTCGGCCAGTGCGAAACGTCCGCGGCGGAGATGCCAGAGGCCGACGGCATTGTTGTTGCGTACGTCCATCGGGTCGCGGCGAAGTGCCTCAAGGTAGTAGTCCAGCGGGCACCAGGTGGCATGACGGTATTGCTCAAGGTGAAGGCCGGTGAGATAGAGTTGCTCGCAGGTGGCTATTTCATCGGGTTTAAGTGCCGGCTCAGCAGGGGCGGGTACTGCTCCGTTGTCGGGTTCTGCTGCTCGCGCTACCAGACGACCGGCAAGCATTTCAAGTTGTTCGAATGGGACGCCTCCCGTGTCAATGGTGCGGTCGAAGACGGCTTCCGGTGTGAGCACGCAGTCTTCGCTGTAGAGCACCTTGCCGTCACGTGTGCGGAGCACGACAGAGCACTGCTGCCGTGAGGTGGCAAACACCAGAAGACGAGCCCGTCCGCCGTCGCATGGAAGCAAGTTGAGAACGAAGTCACGCGAAGCGTTCTTCACGATGCCCAGTTCCCTGTAGGGGAAGAAATACTGTACGAAGGTCTTCTCTTCATAAGGCATGAGCCAGGAGAAGTCAGGCTGGTTCTCCGTGAACACGCCAGCCATGAGCTCGATGTAGGGTCCGTCCTCGTCAGTGAGGTTACGGTCCCAGGCATGGCCGAAGTCACCATTTCCCCATGTCCACTGTTTCTTGCCGGGGCTGACATGATGGTTGGCAACATGCAACATGCCGCAGTGGGTATCATTCTCGTAGCCTCCTTCAAAGTCGTAGTCGCTGTGCGCCACCATGTAAGAGGTAGGCACGGGCAGGTTACGGTAGTTGGAGATGTCCACGCCGGCACTGTAGTCCACCTTGTAGTAGGTACCTGTCGCGATGGGGAAGGTGCTGACGGCGCGTTTGCCGTGGTCGAAGACTGCATTGACGTCTGGTGGAAAGACGCTCTGGTAGTGGTCGCCCACGTGTACGGCGGGGTTGGCCCACCAGAGGAATGTCTGCGGCACTTCGGTGGGGTTGTAGAGTTTGCTCCGTATCTCAAGGTATGCACATCCGGGATGCAATGTGAAGCCTGCCATGCTTTTCTGGTGGAACATGCGTTCGCGCTCGCTGCACCACACGGTGACGCTGCCGTCGCTGTTCTCCTCAATGGAAGAGTCCACCTCCATGAAGGTGCTGGGACGGTGGTGCTGTGGCCAGTTGAACTCGATGCCGCCGCTGATCCAGGGGCCGGCCAGACCTACAAGTGCGGGCTTGATGACCTGATTGTAATAGATGAAATGCCGACCGGCAATCTTGTCGTAGGCCATCTGTACACGTCCTCCCAGTTCTGGCAGGATCATCACGCGGATGTACTCGTTTTCGAGCCACACGGCATGATAGGTATGGTCGGTCTTCTCCTCCGCCACCGACTCGATGACGGGATAGGGATAGACCACACCGCTGCTGCCTTGATAGACCCGCCTTTCTGCAAACACAGGGTTCTTCTCCTCTTTTCCGACTTCATACGTAGGTATGACAATATCTTCTCTCCAAGCTTTTACCATAATCTTTCTAAATGCCGCTTGGCGGCTATGTTTCATTGTTAACTATTTCTCCTCAAGCCGCTTGCCTTTCGTCTCGGGACAGTATCGGAGCAGGTAGAGGAAACTGCATAGGCAGACGCCGCTGTAGATCCAGAACGTGCCGTACGTGCCAAGAGCTCTGTTCAGCGAGGGAAACGTGAACGAAAGAGTGCAGCAGCCTGTCCAGAGCGCGAAAGTGCAGACAGCCATGGCTATGCCACGGATGCGGTCGGGGAATATCTCGCTGAGGAGCACCCAGGTGATGGGACCCAGTGTCATGGCGTAGCAGCTGATGGCAAGCACCACGAGTAGCACCATTAAGAACCCTGTGACATGCATGTAGTAACAGAAGCCGAGCGTGAGGTAGATGAGCCCGAGCCCTCCCGCTCCGATGAGCATCAGACGGCGGCGTCCCCAACGTTCGACAGTGAAGATGGCAACGAACGTGAAGGCAACGTTGGCGATGCCCGTGATGACGATGTTGATGAACATCATGTTCACGTCGAAACCGGCCGCCACGAAGATTTCCTGCGCGTAGTTGAAGATGACGTTGGTACCACACCACTGCTGGAAGACGGCAATGACTAATCCCAGCACCAGCACCCGCGAATATTTCTTTGTGAACAGCTCGCTCAGGCCGGCTAGACGCGTACCCTTCTGTTCCTTTGTCGACTCTGCCTTCATGGCGAGGTAACGCGGGCTCTCTGGGATGAGGAAACTCAGGATGAGGAACGTTGCTGCCGGTACGCTCTCGGCCCAGAACATCCAGCGCCATCCCCATAGCCCATTCCAAGAAGAAGCGATGGCCGATGCGTCGGTAGTGTCGTGGGCAAGGAGCATATTGACGATCTGTGCGGCGAGGATGCCGAGCACGATGGTCATCTGGTTCAGACTCACCAGCTTGCCGCGCTTGTCTGCGGGGGCCACCTCAGCAATGTACATGGGTGAGAGCGCTGAGGCCAGGCCGATTCCGATGCCGCCCCACAGACGGGCAATGTTGAAGGCAGTGAAGTCATTGAAGGCACCCGTGGCGAGCGCCGAGGTGAGGAACAGCACGGCAGCCATGATTAGCAGAGGTCTGCGGCCGTATCGGTCGGCAAGCGCACCAGCCAGCATGGCACCCAACAGGCAACCTATGTTAGCGGTTGTCATGGCGATGCCTTGCATCACGGGATTGTCGGCAATGCCGAAGAACGCCTCATAAAAAGGCTTCGCCCCTCCGATCACCACCCAGTCGTAACCGAACAACAGTCCGCCGAGGGCAGCAACCGTACAGATGAAATAGAGCGAGGGCTTTTTGGAAGATTGTGTCATTTTTAAAAAATGTTTAATGTTTAACGGATGGAGTCGCGAGCGCAGAGCTAAGATTGCTTAGGCAAAGCCGAGTGACATACGAAGACGACGTCAACGTACTGGTGGACAGTGACGGCTGTATGTCTGTGGTTTTCATACCTTGACGTTAAACTTTATACTTTACACGTTAAACTCATCAAATGATTGCAAAGATATGATTTTTTTTGATTGATGTTGCTCTTTATTAACAAATAAGTACTTCAATAAGGCTAACCAGCATTTCGGGCTTATTAAGGCAAACCAACTTCTGCAAAGCCAACTCTGGATGAAATTTCCGCGGTTAGGCCTTCCATCTGCAAAGCTATCGTGTAGAACAAAGCCAGATTAGCTTTAGTAGCGGAGCGGTTAGCCTTAGTTATTATTAGCTTTAGTCATCACATTTTTCGAGAACCACTTTCTTGATCATCAGGTTGGGGCCGCTTTCACAATGGGACTCCAGGGTGATTACCCCATCGCGGCAGTCCGCTGGAGTAATGTAGAATGATAAGGTCTTCTCCAAGACGTGATTACCCAGCTGGACAGCTGGCTTGCCTTCGCAGATGAGGCTTCCCAAGCGGTCTGCTTCGTTGGGATCGCCGAAAGTCACCTTTAGGCGCATGGCACTTCGTTCAGACACCCAGATGTTGAGTGTCATGTCGTAGCCATACCAATAGCTGCCTGTATCGTCGAGCCAGTCCCCCTTGCAATCCACGGCATAGCTGTAGCCATCGCGCAGGTAGGTTGCGTCAGAGGCAGGTGAGTAATCGTTGTTGCCGTATTCTTCCAGTTTGCCACCAGGGACAATGATTGCCAGAGCATTGGCGGTTTCCTTTTCGCTGAAAGTGAATGGCCTCATGCCGCTATGGCACTGGGTAAGCGTGGCAATGTCATGGTCGGTGAGCGTGGCCTTGGGTTCAAAGTCGGCACTGTTCATATAGTCGAGGAGGCTGCTGAGCAGCTGCCGTCCAACCACACGGTTCTCCATGTCGTCGAAGAAGTCAACGCCGCTGACCAGCAGTTTGCCCTTGCCCACCCGACACTCAAAGAACATGGCGATGGGACGGGCTGTAAACCAGTCGTCGATGATGCGGACCACAGGAGTAAGTGGTGTCTCGAAGATGTCAAGCCGCACAGCCTGTGCGTGGCTCATGGCATCTTGCCATTGATAGTCACTGAAACCCTCTGTGGGGAACTGTGCCAGCGCTGGATGTGTAGGATCGCAGAGGATACCTAAAGTATGGGGCGGTTGTTTGCCACTCCAGGCAGTGTTCCAGAAGATGCTGGAGAAGCCCACCTTGATGTTACCGCCTGCTGTTCTACTCAGCTTGCCTTTCCGAATAGAGAGGAGCACATTGGCACCTTCCTCCAACTGCTGGAGTACGGAGTCGTTGAGTTCATCGGCAATAAGTACGGATCCGCACTCTGGGTGCTGCTGTGAAGGATAGACCCATACGTTCCAACTGTTCACGTAGCCATCGACAGCTACTTCAAATTCCAGCACAGTAGGTGTGGAGATGGCACTGAGGTCGCATTGTACGTCTCCGACCTTCATACAGTTGCCGATGGGGATATTCAGTAGGTTGAATGTACCCTCCTGAATGGTTTTCCCAGCCTTGTCGTGAAGGTTCCAGCGCACAGTCTTGTTGGTCATTGGTTTTTTGTAGTTGGCCAGTTCGATGCCTGCCTTGAAGGGTTCGTCGTTCAGGAAGATCAGTTTGTCCATGCGTGCCAATGGCACGAAGGAGTTGCAGAAACGGCGGTATTCAGCGGCATCGGTGTACCCCTTGTCATCCCAGAAGGCATCAAGCGGTCCCACAAGGGCAGTGCCCTGCCCAGAGAAGTCGTTGATGCCCAGCAGCTGGAAGCCACCGAAATCCTTCGTGCGAAGCGCTGCTTCGATGTCGGCCTTGTAACAGAGAGTCTGTAGCCGTCCAGAGGCATAGAGGAAGTCGTCAGCGAGTTCGGCCATGCCATGGTTTGTCAGAAAATCATGGAAGATTTCGAAGTTGCGAGCCTTATAGACTCCCGTGTATTTTTCTATTTCGTGGAAATTCGGGTAGACGCACCACTGCCCGATTTCATGACTGATCATGGGCTTGTCAGCGAAGCGAGAGGTATAGCTCAACCAGTCGTAGGCAGTCGAAGGTACCTTGGCATTGATGATAGACTTCAGACCGCCACCCCATGATTGGATACGAGGCGCGGGATCACTGTAATAATCACTTTCGGGAATGTTAGGCCACCCTGCTGCTGCTACATAGAGACGACGGGGGTCGGACTGCTTCCAATAGTTAACGAATTGAGTAAGATAATCTACATAGTGCGGACCGCTAGGCTCATTGCCGTAAGCCATGAAGCAGAACGATGGATGATTCCCGAATTCATGCACGATACGCTTTGATTCCTCAATGAGGAAGGTATCTGTGGGGTTCCCGCTTCCAAGTGTGTAGCACCAGGCTGAACACTCTATCTGAAGATACATGCCGAGTTCGTCAGCAGCTTCAAAGGCAGCTTCGGGAGGACACCAGGAGTGGAAACGGATATGGTTGAGTCCATAGGCTTTGCAGATCTTCAGTTCGCGCAACCATTCTTTCTTGTCGGTGGCAGGATAGCCCGTGTAGGGGAAGGTACCGCAATGGAGGGTACCACGCATGAAGACTGGATGGCCGTTCATGCAGAGCACGCCGCCCTCGTTGGCCAGTTTACGGAAACCGAAGGTGATCTCGCCCTTGTTTTTGCTCTCGGCAAGGGCATACTGTAACTTGTAGAGTGTGGGAGAGAACTCATCCCACTCCTTCACCTTGGAGGACATCTCTACAGTGCCCTTGACGATATTCATGCCCTTGTTGAGGTGGCAGTTTACCTTCTGGTTGTCCTTGCCGACACGCAAGAGAATCGTTTCATCGCAATCGGCTGCAGACCATACCTCTGCTACAACATCCACCTTCTGCTGTTCGGCAGAGGGATAGAGATCCACGTGGGTGATGGCCGTTTTCGGTTTGATTTCGAGTTCCATACGTCCGACAATGCCATTCCAATTGCCTTGCGTGTGGTCAGAGATACTATGCGCATTGATTCCAGGGTCAATATCCCCCACTTCATTGCTTATTCGCATAGTGAGAGTGTGTTTTCCAGGGGTAAGGCGACCTGTAAGGTCAAACACCTGAGGGGCGCTCAATGCATCAGCTTTGCCTACTTGTTCTCCATCCACCCAAATGGTTGAATGCCAATGTACGCGTTCAAAGAATAGACGCACGAAACTATCATTCACTTTCTGAGGTACATTAATCTCGCGCTGGTACCATGCGATTCCCCGATAATAAAGCTTTGGCTGGAGCCAGCTGGGAATCTTGAAGTTCTCAGCGGTACGATACGGCGCATATAAACTATCACGCCAAAGAGAACGGTCATTAATGTTCCCAATCCATGGAGTATTAAGGTCCACGGCATTTCCCTTGCCATTGGTGAGCATGGAACCAGGAAGGGTCACATGGTCATCGAGGGTGAAGTTGAACCATGCCTCCTTGACACCAATATCATCGGGGTCAGTGGCAAAGCGCCATTCACCGCTCAGGTCTATGTCATTCTTGTCACAGCTTGCAAGACAGACTATGAAGAACGACAGAAAGAGATAGGATATCTTTCTCATGAGCGTTAGTCAAACAAATAAAGTCTTCGGGAACCCATACTGTGCATGAGCTCCCGAAGACGTGCTTTGTAAGATTATTTATAGAGGACCTTCTTTCCGCCTACGATGTAGAGTCCCTTCTCTGGTGCTGCTACGCGACGGCCAAAGAGATCGAAGATGCCTTCCTGCTGAACTGAAATAGGATCGGTCATAAGTGACTCGACGCTGACATCGTCGTTGTATTCGCGGATAAACCAGCGAGACTGTTCACAATCCTCCCAGTATATCAGCCCGTTAAAACTTTGGTTCCAGTTCCAACCGTTTTGATGAATGGTCCAAGAGGCATCATTGCCTTCGGCAAGGCAGTGGAGGTTAATTGATCCACCGAAAGCACTCAGCACCTCGTAGGGAACACCTATCTCAGACATCACGACTTTACCATTATTATCCTTGCTGCCTAAGAAGAGTCCGGAGGTTACGTTCTTGAGGTACCACAGCCCCTCTGATTCAGCAGGAACGAATTCCCAGACGAAGTCGTCGCTATTCTTATTAATAAATGTCCATCCAGGTTTGCTGATAGAGCTGAAGTAGCAGATGGCGACATCGCCACCGAAGTTGTCATAATTGCCAGAATAAGCAGCAATGATAAAATAGCGTTTGCCGGCTTGGGGCTGAATCACCTCGAGTTCCTCAACAGCAGCATCAATGGCTGCGATAGCAGCAACTATTTCATCATCCGTTCCACCGTTTTCCAACAGCACTTCGGCATTAGCCATAGCCTTCCTGAAGGCACTGAGGTCCTTGACGCAACCCACATCGGTGCCCTCCACAAATCTCTTGTCGACAGCATTGTAAGCCTCTTGCAGGAGGTCGAGTTTCGATTTTTCACCCGTAGATATATCAATGGTTACATTCTGAACACCTTCGATATTGTCAAACGAAAAGTAGAAGTCGGCATAGGTCTTGGGAAGGGTAACGGTGAGGATGTTGGCCGTCTGCTTCATCTGGATGGCAATCTCTTGATAGCATTCGTCCAGCATTTTGAAATTAGTGAAAGCACAAGCCTTATCGGCGGTAAAGGTGAAGATATTGCTGCCTGCTGAGAAGTGGTAGCACTTGTCTGTTGTGTCGTTGCCGATAAGTACGGAAATAGGCAGTACTTCCATCTCATTGATGGCCCATGAAGAATATCCGTATGGCATCGGGTCACCCCAGTAAACCAAAGCACCACTGACGCCATAAATTCCGACATGATTAGTAACGTTGGAGGAGGCATAACCATTGTTGTGGTTTTCGGTGTGGAGCGTCAGCCATTCATTCTTCAACAAGCAATAGTTGATGAGATTGAACTGACCGGAACCAATATTGCTCAGTCGCCATGCGACGGGTTCGTCAGACATCTTCACATACCAAGATGAACTCCAAGAGAAGGGATTTCCGTTTTCATCGTAGCCCATCTCGTTGTGGTAGGTACCTAAATAATTACCTGTTTGGACATTCTTGATGTAATAGTATATTTCATCATCGCCATAGGTGTTCTCTGCCGGTTCGAAAGTCCAGTGCTGATACTTGTTGGCAGGGTCTGCATCTTCCCACCAGGCCAAAGAATCCTGCATGACGGAGAGCGCCTTCATCTTGTTTTGATTATTTAGATAACCGGAATACTTGCAACTGATGGTGTATTCCTTTTCTGGTTCAGGTAGGTTGAATGTCTTCTCTGCATTGATGGCGAACTGAAGGGTTAGTGCTTCATAAGCAGCGGTGTAGTCGGCTGAGGTGCTTTCGGGGTCAGCCAGTACCTTCTGTGCGTTTTCAAGAGCTACAGCGAAATCTGGGTTAGGCTCGCCATAGAAGCCGGGATCCTTACCAGGTGTAGTTCCGTATTGAGAGGCATTAGAAACTGCAGTGGCGAGGTTGCCCCTGACTTTGCTCATACCTACGATGGATACTTTAGTAGGAGCTACAATAATACGGTTAGAGTTCCATTGGTTTTCATAAACAAATCTGAAACTCGATAAAGGTTCTGGAAGAGTAATCGTGAGCTTATGAGGTCCATAGTCTATCTGCCCAGCACTCCATCTGGAGTGGCAAAGAGTAGAAAGATTATTGTCGCAGAGGTTGGATTCTGGATAGGTTGGGTCAATGGGATTCACGAGGAAATCAGCTGCGGTCAGTTCTACACGGTTCCCTTGACCATCAAAAAGATAAAATTCTTGGATTCCGAAATAGGGGCCGTCGTTTGTGGTGGCATAACGTGTTAGGAGGCAGTTAATAACAGAAATCTCAATGACGTCAATATCGTCTTCCGTATAAATTATTGGACTCTCCACATGAAGACATTCTCCGCCGTTTGTCCAACCTTCCTTTGTATAATAATTGTCCATAAAGAAGGGGTAATCCCATGCATGATTTGACTCAAAGGGAATGCTGGGGTCATTCTCATCGTGCATAAGGATTAATTCATACGGGAATGTCACATAAAGATTTGCCGAATTGATACAATCTGCCACCGCATTCTCAATTTTAGTGATTTGTGCGAAACCAACTGATGGAGAGATGACGCCAATTTCAATATCAGCAAGCATATTGTTGGTTTCATCAAATAAAAACTCTAATTTATCAAACCAATCTAAAGAGTATTGACCTGGACCATCACCGAATCCAGGATGAGCTGTGATGCCAAAACATGGGTTTTCTTCTGATATTTCTTCGGGAAATAAAAGGAAGAGATCTAACATGTCTATTGCGTCCCATAACCGATCTATCCGTACCATGTCCATGTCATAAGATAATTTTGAAATGTAATTATCAAGATCATCAGAACTAATGGCATGATTCAATAGTTCTTTCTCTATTTTCTCAATAGAGATGTTTAAAAGACGAATCTGCTCTTTTACCATTTCGCTCCAATTATCTGCGGCAACTTCTTTGGCTTTTGAAAGGAGGTCCGTCAGTTTCTTGAAATCAGAAATGGAACGACGTGCTCGCATGCAGCATATGCGGATGGAGTCATCGGCCGCTTCATACTCAGCAAGCTGAGTAGCTGCCTGACCAAATGCGACTGCTGACAGAAGATCGGCATAGCACTCGGCCGACATAGAATACTTTTTCAGGGAGTCAACAACGGTGTTGTCGAAATCAACGTCGATTTTGCGCATCTCTGTTAAGGCTGCTTCAACGCTTGCATCTTTGAAATAGTACAGAGTAGCATTGTCGAAGGCTGCCCAGAAAGCGGTGGCGTTCTCCTTCAGACCCATGCCGACGCGCAGGGTACCATCGGTCACTGTGGTGGCCACATTAACCTTTCGTCCATGTCCCCAACTGTAAGTGCTAGAGGGAGCATTGGTGGCGACAGGTGCTTCATCTGCATTGGCAAACATATAGACGCCTTGTGACTCAAGGTAGTCTTGAGGGTTGCTGACGTCATATCCGCTGCGTACGCCCAAAGCGAAAGCACCAAAGACATAGGTGCCGTTAGGAAGTCCTGCCAGATCCTGATGGATGGAATTAGGACCAGGAATGATCTGGCTGCTGTTCCATAGCTCAAAGATACGGCTTTTCATACCCCAATAGCCTTCGTCCCGGTAAGCCTGTTCGGTGTGGGAGTTGCTAGCCCATGTGTAACCTTTGAAACCATCTTCGATAGTAAAGTCAACGGACCATCCCTGCATTCGATCTTCGCCGTCGGCATTGACCAACTTGTCAGTGACATCCACGCCATCGGCCCAAACCGACGATGTCATGCAAACAACTGCAATGACAGTCATCCATTTCAAAAACGATGTTTTCATAAGAAGTAAAATTATAGGTTGATAAAAGAAAATATAACTAATATTGTTTATTAAATCATCTTCTCTTTTCTGCAAGAGAAATGTCCTCTCTGCGCAGCCATCCGACAGGGACGAACTCCAGATAGTCCAAATGGTAGTAGTCAAGCCCATCGTCTTGATCATGGACATTCTTTGCACGTATCCAGTGGTCGCCTTCGCCGAGGTATTTCGTTGTCAGTACTAACCGCATGCACTCCTTTATGTCACGTGTCTTCCGTCCATCATACAGACAAATGTTACTGCCTTTCAGGTAACCACGATTTTTCATCTGCTTGTCGTTGGTAACTCCATTGTCATCGGTATCCGCATCGGCCACCCATCCCACTTTGGGATTGGTGGCGTCAAGGCGCATGTCAATGGGTATGCCAGCAATTTCATCGTCAAAATAAAACTGGAAGATACCTCGGTTGTTGGCTGTTGAAAAACCCATTCGAACTTCATAGGTGCCGGCAGGGATGTGTGGTATGCGGACGGCAAAGTCGGTGCTTCCGATGCTATGGAAGTCATCCCCCTCCCAGTCAGTCCAATAATTGCGAGGAATACAATAAAAGAGCGGGGCATCTGAATAGAATCGCATGTCTTTGCAATAGCCGTTGGGAATATAGAAGATGTCACACTGGTCTGCCGTACAGTCGTACCAGCGCATGTGGTTGTTTGTCAGCTCGGGAAAGAGGGAAGAAAAGTCAATGCGTATCTGTTCGTTCAGGACAGAACCCATCATAACTTCTTCGTCAAAGATAAGTGGGTGGTCTATGAGAAGCACTGAACCGTTCAACGCTTCTTGCAGGTAATCGGGATATTTGGAGAAGTCTACGGTCTGTGGATCCTGAACACGTATGTTGACGGGTATCTGCCTGGGGCCACTTACCGAGTTGAACGGGTCGGTTTGGTTGATGACGTCCTTCGTATAGTTAAGCAGATTGCACTGACGGAACGTGCGTTCAACACCATCACGACACATGCCCGATGTGAAGTTGCTCAATGGTCGTGCAAACTTGAGTATAGTTCCCTGCAGGGTCTCCACATAGTCATAACGGTCCGCATTGCCAGCGTAGCGCGATTCGGAGTTGAAGTATCCGCCACAGACGATGTTGTAACAAACCATACGTGTGTACAATATCTTCCTGTCAAGGAGATGGTACTTCATGAACTTCCTAAGGGCATTGTTGTCACTTGTAAAATCGTCGTCTGTGGCTTCAGGATACCAACCTTTGGCACGTTGGTATAGGTCATTGAGCGTGTAGATGCCCATCTCGTGGAAGATGTCGTCGGGCACACAGAAAGCTGTGAACCCGAAGTATCGCGCTGGCGGAAAGGAAGGATATTCTGAGACATTAAGACCGTACTTGGAACCGAGTCGTTTATTTCCTTCGGTATAGGTGACATCCTTATATGCTGTCAGCACATCATCGAGTCTTGTCTTCTTCAATGCCGCACTGTAAAGGGTAAGGAATGACGTCTCGTCAATTAATTCGGGGACAGTCATTGTGGAAGGATTAAGAACCGAGTTGACCACGTGGACTACTCCATTTTCCGTTTGATTGTCACCGGATATTATGCGAGAACCATTGATAAACATAGTGGAGCGGAGTTCATCATTCACATCAAAGCTCAATGTAAGATAACGATCATTAAGGTTCATGGCCGGCACAATGTCGCCTTCCATTTCCATCGTAAGGAGTCCTTTAGGAAGGATGTGCGTACGTGATATTTCTATGCACATGGAGTCTGTCAAATCTTCTAGATTTGGCGAAGTAATGCCTGTCCAGCGAGCACTCCCTTTTGCGACTGATGCTCGCCAAATGCTGTCCTGTTCTACAATGTATCTCTCTATTGCTTCGTTGGTCGGGGCAAAACAGGTATAACTGCCATAAGCTTTGAGAAGACTCAAATACCCGCCTCGTTGAACAATGTTGATAAAATGGCTAAAAGTCTCTTCGTGTTTTTGTAGATAACTTGCGACGGTCTCTCCACGAAAAGTATAGCGTGCTTCAGTAGATATCTCTTCCACACAGGCTGTATGCAGCATGCAAGAGATGGAAATAATGGCCAGGAATACAACCCTTAAACATTTCATAAGAGCATCAGAAAAATATTAGGTAATTGGCAGTTGTTGCAAAAGTAGGCATTGTAAAAAATATCCTTACAGCATAAAACGAGGTTTTTATATGGACGATTCAACGGTTTTCCTATTATAAATAAGTACATAATATTATTCTCATTATATTTGCGACATGAAAGAAGGATTCAAAGGACAAAGGCAGGTTTTGCTCCCGCAGATTGCATTCGAAATAATAAACCAGGACAAGCGTCTCAGTTTATTGCATGTTACCGCTCTCGGGTACTATCCGAGAGCCAAATACCATAAGGTAACTCGTCCAAATGGTGCTGAGCAGTTCATTCTAATCTACTGTGTGGATGGGGCCGGATGGTATGTGTTGGATGGTCATCGCTATGAAGTAAATACCAATGAAGTCTTCATTCTTCCTCCCAATCGTTCACATGGTTATGGGTCCGACTTTAATAATCCTTGGACCATCTATTGGATCCATTTCAGTGGAACCGTGGCTGAGGAATATGCCAAAGGCTTTCTTGTACCTCGCTCCATAGATCCCGGTATACAGTCACGCATCACTACCAGAAACAAATGTTTCGAAGAAATCTTTTCGATTATGGAACAAGGGTTCGAATTGTCAAATATGCAGTATGCCAGTTCGCTGCTCCCCCTCTATCTGGGTTCTTTTCAAAACCTGCTTTCCTTTAGAAATTCGGTACTCCCAGGTGACAGCTGGCATCAAATGCTTGACATCACGGACGGACTGATTCATTATATGGAGGAAACCATTAACCGGAAGATGACCAAACAGGA
The DNA here is from genome assembly GCA_017615125.1 of Bacteroidaceae bacterium. Taxonomy (GTDB): domain Bacteria; phylum Bacteroidota; class Bacteroidia; order Bacteroidales; family Bacteroidaceae; genus UBA1189. The sequence continues at coordinate 75,760 of JAGAAS010000076.1, read as the reverse complement.
TTTTGCAAATTATTGCGGGTATAGTGTCAGTCAAATGTCGCATTTTTTCAAAGAAAAAACCGGTTATGCTCCCATGGCATATTTCACCATGCTTAAAATCAAAAAAGCATGTGCTCTGTTGAAGAGTTCCAACTACAAGATTGGACAGATTTGTTTCCTGGTTGGCTATTCGGATCAGTTATATTTCTCGAGGGTGTTTGCACAATATATGGGAATGTCGCCCACCCAATACAGGAATACAGCCATATAAATAAGGCAAGAAGTGATTGATAATGAGAAAAAAAACCTCAATCGGAATAGTGCTCCTGTTCTTCATGATGATGCTGACAGGACATTTTCGTACAACAGCGGAAGTAGTTTATTACGTCCGCATGAATTCCGGTGGCATTGAGGCATTCTCATCCAGTTTGTTTGCTACTCCGGTAGTGCGGGCTGACGGTGCTTTGCAAGTCGAGTCCACTACCGGTTCCGCCAGAATAATCTCTGCTGGCGAATATTACGAATGGAGCACGGATGCACCCTCGCTCCCGTTCCTTTCGTCTTTCAAATTCAACAACAAATACAATCCCGCGCTACATCAAGATATACATGCAGAAGGGCTTGGCGGTGAACTTGATGCGTATATAGAGCAAATGGACACCATCAATTTTACGCTCAATGCCATAGGGAAAAGCCTCACTCCAAGCTTTAAGGTGAGCGAACCTGATGCCGTGGTGTATGCCGAAGGGAAAATCGCTGAGAGCAAAGTCTCGCGTTATCGATTTGACCACGACATCGTTTTCACGGTCACGCGCCCTGATTATATCCAGTGGACTGTTGATGACAAGGGTAAGCTAGTCAACGCTCCTTTCGGACACTCCTATCTGGTGCATGTAAATTGGCTGACAGACAACCCAGAAAACGTGCCACGCATTGACATCAATATTGAGGGGGGCAAAACGGTTACTAGCAAAGAGGTGTACCTGAAAGCTTCGTTCAGCATCCAAGGTTATGGAGTGTATGAGGATTTTCTTTCAACTGATGTCTGGATAAAGGGACGTGGAAATACCAGCTGGGGATGGCCAAAGAAGCCCTACAGGCTGAAATTCGATGAAAAAGTCCATCCCTTCGGTCTAACTGGAGGGAAAAGTTGGGTATTGCTGTCAAATTATCTGGAGGGTTCACTATTTACCAATGCACTAGCCTTTAAAATCGGACAACTCGCAGGGACTGCCGCTTGCAATCATGCCATTCCCGTAGAGTTATATATCAATGGTAAGTATCAAGGTAGTTATATATTTACTGAAAAAATAGGCTTCGGAAACAACAGTCTGGATGCCGATGATACGGAAGATTGTCTTCTGGAACTTAGCCGAGAGTATGATGAACCCTACCGCTTCCGTTCCGTCCCATATAATCTGCCCGTGAACATTAAAGAGCCAGACTTCAGCGTCTGGGCAACGACTGACCGTGATGAGAGAATGGGATTGATAGAGGAGGACTTCAATCGGCTGGCAAGGTCGATCTCGCGGCAGGCTGACGAGGTGACAGACTTGCTCGATTTTGACGCCTGCGCCCGCTTCCTTCTGGTGAATGACCTGTCAAATAACGTAGAGATCAATCATCCCAAGAGTACCTTCATCTTCAAAGAAGATGTCAAATCAAACAACACGAAGTACATTTTCGGTCCTGTCTGGGATTTCGATTGGGCATGGGGGTTCGCTCGGACAAATACTTACTTCGATACAGATCAGCAATCAGCATGGCTGCGGCAGCTTGACGGTTCTTCCGGCAACGTCTTTTTCGGTGACTTGATGAACCTGGGTGTGATGAAACGCTACTACTATAAGGTATGGATGGACTATCTTGATAAGGGTTGCATCGAAGAGTTGAAAGAGTTCCTGCAGGATTACTATGATTTCACTCACGTCTCTTTTGAACACGACAGTAAGCTCTGGGGTCAATGGACATCTTACGAAGGACTTGTAAAGAAGGCGCAGAAATGGCTGAACGTACGTGCTGACTATATTGTCCGCCATTTGGACACCTACGATTTGTCTGATTTTGAGAGCCGCTTGGAAGGCGATGTCAACAAAGATGGCGATGTAACGGTGACCGATGCAGTGTTGACGTTTGACTATATCCGAACCGGGTTTTCAAATGGTATGGATCTGGCGCTGGCCGATGTTAATTACGATGGTTCGATTGATTTGGGCGATGTGGTCAGCATCGTGCGGCGTATCATGAAGTGGGCTAACGAGGCTTCTCCCATACGTCCATACGGTTTCCACAATCCTTCTGCTCAACTCGTTGCTCAACCGTTTGAGGTCGACATAGACGGCAACATAGATGTCCCTATTCAACTGGTTTGCGACAGCATGGCAACCGAACCCTATCATGCCCTTCAGTGCGACATCTGTCTACCTGAGGGGCTGCGGATTACGGCTTTGAAAAGCGACTGTGAAAGGTTTGGCTATCAAGTTACTGCCTATTTAGAGAATGACAAAGCAAGAGTAGTATTGATGCCTTCAGGTGACGTCTCCGCACCTCTACAGGAACTGTCATCTGTGCTTGTGCTGACGGTCGCTGCCGAGAAAGTTGTCAATCCTTCATGCAGCACCATTAGCTTGACGAACATCCATATAACCACCCATGAAAGGGATGAGGAGCAACTACATTCAGCTTCCATACGCTTTACGCAGACAACGGGCCTGAACGAAATGCAGTCAAAGAGCATTCATGTTTCCAGCGGACACTCTATTGTGATTACGTCGCTTGTGGAACGCGACGTTACCGTGATATCAGTTGATGGCAAGTGCATCACAACTTGCCATGTGCAGCCTGGCCGTAATACCTTTATGCTGCCAAAGGGTGTCTATATTATTGAAGGTGAAAAAGCTATAGTCTATTGATCCGCGATATGAAGCGACTTCTATACATCATATTGTTGCTGTTGATCCCAATGTCTTCTCTGGCATTGAATGAATTGTTTTTCAGCGATGTATTCTTCTCGTCGCAGCACAAAGGCGAACTTTCCATATACATCACTAATGCATCGGAAATCACGGCATTCCAACTAGAGTTGAAACTACCGGATGGTATCTCTTGCACCGGGGCAGAACTGTCGGAGCGTGTGGCGGCTGATCATACGGTGGCGGTATCACAACGGCAGAATAGAGACTGGTTCATCGGGTGCTGGTCAATGTCAAACCAGACCTTTACCTTTGACAAGGGGCGTATCTGTACGTTACAATTAACATGCAATGCCGGTGTGGAGTCGGATAAATATGAAATCAGAGCACAGACAAGCCTGTTTTTCCCTGACGGAGGAAAGGTCACAGGTACATCTTCTTCGGATTGCTTTGTCGACATCAGTACTCCAGATAACGTTGAAAGCCCATGGATGTCGGCACAATCTTTTGGCCAGGCCTTTCGAATAACACACAGCGCTACATCTCTTCTATTACAGTGTGAAGTTAAAAAGGGAAAGCTGTCGACTGTGAAGCAGATTGAAACGGACCACGATGGCACTTTCCTCCTTGAACCAGCATTCGACCTTGACGGCAACCGTTATTATCTGCGTAGCCTGTCAGGGCTATATCTTTCATCCATTAGCGAGAAGAGTAATACACTGGGGGATGGTTCTGGAAATGAAGTCTCGTTTGTGATGACAGAAACTGGAAAAGGCGTATATGGCCTTTGTTTCAATGAGGACTGTTACGGAGGGTGGATGAAATTGCAGGCCAACGTTTCGGGTACTCTAGTAACAGCTGGCGATTTGGATGTATCTGCCGATTGGAAACTCGAAGCCGTTGACAGGCCTTGTCCCAAAGATTATATCGAGCATATGCTCTCCACCGCTAAGTCGAATGTCGGCTTGACAAGTAGCAGCTCAGATATTAATTTAAGAATCGCCCTGCATGAAATACGACGTTCAATAGGGAATCGTGATATCATTAATGATGCTGACAGCTTGATTAACAGACTGTATAGAGTTGTAAAGGCAGCACGCAAAAGTTACCTTGAAGGTGATACCTCCATTGCCGAGGTTCCTTGGGGCGCTCCAGAGAGCTTTCCTTCTGGAGAATATGCCGTCTATGTAGAGGACGACCAGCATAAGGTGCATTTTCTTTCTTCTGACGGCGGGATTCTTGGCCTGACCGAAATACCTTCGGCCTTTACAGCGCCCATAAAAGATCTTTTTTATAATCCTGTGACAGACCGTTATGCTGTTCGTCTATCGGGTGAAGACCTGACAGAAGAGGGATGCTATATTTCATTTAACCAGGCGAATGGTTCGTTAGCCTATGCTTCACGTTCTGGAGGGGAAGACTTGCGCGTATGGAACATTATACCTTTGGTTGAGGCAATTGAAAAGCTCATGACAGTCAAAGGCAAATGTGGCGCGAACATTAGTTGGCGTTACGATGCAAGAACAAGCACGTTGATTCTGAATGGCAGTGGACGTACCACCTATTATTCTGAGGCTGAAAAGACTCCCTGGTATCTGTATCGAAGTCAAATACAGCATGTGGTACTAGCCGGTGACATTCAGCAGCTCGGCCCGTGGCTGTTCGCTGGTTGCTCTGCTCTCTCGAAACTGACGGTGACGGCCAAAGTTCCTGCAGGGGTTGAGTCAACGACCTTTAACGAAGTGCCTGCCGGATTGCAGATCTATGCACTGAACCCGACTAATTACTCCCGTTTCCTAGAAGGCTGCGAAACGCATTATTTGGCCACGTTGCAAGAAGACTATACCTATACGGGAAAGCCTGTTGAACCAGTAGCTGTATGCGAATTCCCTACAATCGTTCAAACAAGGTCCATGGGCACAGACGTGGGTGAGTACTCCACCTCGGTTTCGTTCAGCGTCGCCATCGAAGGTAATAAATATATTTTTACGGCAAACTGTCCCTATCGTATCCATCCGGCTGGCATTATCGTTACAACTCGCGAATATTCAAAGACATATGGTGCAGCAAATCCTAATTTCCATATCATCTTCGAAGGTTTCTTGGGCAAGGATAATGAAGAGACGGTCGTACAAACCCGTCCTACCATTTCCTGCGCGGCAGACAAGAAGAGTCCCGTAGGTGAGTATGAAATAACGTTCAGTGGCGGTGAGATAAAAAAACCGAACTATATATGGGACTACCGTCCTTCAGTGCTTCGGGTGAACGAAGCTCGCCTTATGGTAATTGCTGATGATACCACGCGCCTGCAGGGTGAAGCCAATCCTGAATTCACCTTTCATTGCAACGGCTTTGTAAACGACGAAGATGTCAGCGTGTTTACCTCCCTGCCCGTGCTGACCACTGATGCGGACGAATATTCTGCTCCCGGCAAATACTACATTACTGTGAGCGAAGGCTTCGCTCCCAATTATTCATTGAAATACTATTCCGGAGTCCTTACCGTCGAGCCGTCCGCTGAGGTGCAGCCGCTAAGGGCGGATGAGGAGAAACCAATGCTTTATGATCTTATGGGAAGACCTTTAGGAAACAGTGAAGGTGCTAAGACTTCTTTGCACGGCATCTACATTGTTGGCGGCAAGAAGGTGCTGTATGGACAGCCTGGGCGACTATCTAATCGTTAAAGCAAATGAGTACGACTGACGTAAAAACTTTTTTGCATTCTATGTCAAAATCCTTCTATTATTTTCATTTTAACATTATATTTAACACTTATGTATTCATGCGGTTTTAATGGCTGCATGATAATCGTACTCAGGGTTGTACTTTTCTTGTTTTCTTACCATAGCCATAATGACATGCAGCAGCTTGTTCTTGACGTTGTTGAGTGCTACGGGTTTTTTCTTTCCAGTTTCGACAAGCCTGTGATAACGTGAGTTCGGTATAAGTTTAGTCAATAAGTCTTGATTTGTCAATGATTTCGATGTTCATTGAAGGTTTCTTCGGCAGGAGGTTATAGGCGATGAGTCCTGCGAGAAGGTTAGTTGCGAAGTTGTCGACAGATCGGTGCCTGGTGTGCTCGATCTGGCAGACGTTCTTCAGTTCGTCGTTGACAGTCTCTATGACGGCCCTTTTCCTGAGCAGTATCTTGTCGTGGAGGTTCTTCAACGATTCCTTCCTTTTCTTCTTACGCCGAACCCACGTGCCGTAAGCTTTTTTACTTTGCTTCTCTTAAAGAGCTAGTATTACCATCATTTCGATAACACTTCTCCTTTCTCTACTGTGTTGCCTCCTTCTTTTTTTAATATGCGCACACGTATGTGCGTGAAGATTTTTGTAGAAAAAGCATTAATAGTAGCTGCAAAACATTGCGTTTTGGCAGGTCGGTTTGCTAAAAATCACTCTTTGTTTGGAAAGTTGAAGAAATCTTCGTATATTTGCCCAAATTTAAAGTATTATGAGAAAGTGTACCCTTTTCATTCTTGTTAGTTTGCTATGTGGCTTCGCATGGGCTCAGGAAGACTATGCGGCTTATGGCGTGCGCTTTGCTGAAAGCGAAAGGGCGCGATTCCCGGAGGCTTGGCAGCTGGATCATGGGACGCGATACTATTTCGGCTACGCGCAGGGAGTCGGATGCAAAGCTATGCTGGAGGTAGGAAAGCAAACGGCAGACGATACGTATTTCGACTATGTTGCCCAATGGGCAGACACCCTCATAGCCGACGACGGCACCATCCATCTCTATTCTCCCGAAGCGTACAACCTGGATTTCATTAATTCCGGCAAGGTGCTGTTTGAGATATATAAGAAAACGGGCGACGCCAAGTACCGCAAGGCGATGGACAGGCTCATCCGTCAGCTGAAAAATCATCCCCGTACGTGCGACGGAGGCTATTGGCACAAGCTTATCTATCAACATCAGATGTGGCTCGACGGAATCTATATGGCTTCTCCCTTCATGGCGCAGTATGGAGCCACGTTCTCCAAGCCTGAATGGATCGACGAAGCCGTAAACCAAGTAACGCTCTGTCACAAACATACGTTCGATGCCTCCACAGGCCTGTATCATCACGCCTGGGACGAGAGCCGCACGCAGCGCTGGGCCGATCCAGAAACGGGACATTCTCCCAACTTCTGGGGAAGAAGCATCGGATGGTACTTTATGGCCCTCGTTGACTGCCTCGATTTCATCCCATCCGATCATCCTGGTTACCAGCGCATTGTGGGCTACGTGCGCGACTTGGCAGGCTCTCTTCCCCATTATCAGGACAACGACGGGCTCTGGTATCAGGTGCTCGACTGTCCCGAGCGCGAGGGGAACTACCCCGAGGCAAGCGTTACGGCACAGTTCATGTATGCCTACGCGAAGGCTGTGAACAAGGGATACATCGATCCCAGCTTCCGGCAGATAGCCGAGAAGGCATTCGACGGCCTGCGCCGAGTGCTCATCAAGGAGAATGAAGACGGCACGCTCACCCTGACTCGTTGCTGCGCTGTGGGCGGACTGGGAGGCAATCCCTACCGAGACGGCAGCTTCGAGTATTACATCAACGAAAAGATACGCGACAACGACACGAAGGCGACAGGTCCTTTCATCATGGGATGCTTTCAGCTTGCTGCCTTTCATAAATAGCGTTGAGGGGAATACAAATGAAAAAAGTTTTTTCTTTGTCCATAATTATTTTTCGAGAAGGAATCTCGCCGTATGTAGAAAGAAAAAAATTTTTTCCCTTCTCGAAAAAAATTTTCCCTTGAGCATAATTTGACACCAAGAAACAACTACGAATAAAAGACAAATAGTATTAACCAAAAACGAATGAGTATGAAAAAGTTTTTTACCCTTCTGACTCTGGTGGTGCTGGCCTTAGGCGCCTCATTTGCCGGAAACAAAACGGTGGTTTTCCTGTATGAGCCGGGCTACAACTCGGGCAAGGCTACCACCTACGGACTTGCCGAGGGAGGCTATACCCTCGATCAGGATCCTGTGTATGCAGCACTCTGCACGGAGTTTGACGTTACGCCCTATGCTATTACCGCTGGGGAAGAAGCCGACTACGAGCTGCTGCAGACGTATGACTGCGTTGTGTTCTCGGAAGCAATGTCGGGAAACAAGACCTGCACCAACAATCTGGTGAAGCTGGTAGGCACCGTGCCTATCGTCTCCATGAAGACTTTCAACTACACCAGCGGGCGCTGGAGCTGGGCAGCCCCGAGCAATCCCGGCACGAAGACTTCTTCGATCGTCATCGCTCCGGGCTTTGAGGATCACGAGCTCTTCAAGGGCCTCGAGCGCAACGGCGATGGGTCCATCTCGCTGTATGACGAAAACACGACGGTTTCGAGCAACCGCATGCAGGGATTTGCCCAGTCAGCCATCATCGAAGGCTCTCCCATCGAGGCCGAGACGGATAAGCTCTATGCAACGGCTTCAGGTTCCGATTACGTGAGCGTACACGAAATTGCCAACGTGGGAGATTACAAGTACGTTCTGGTAGGAATGTCCAGCGACAATATCTGGGCAGTCAATTCCAACGGACAGAGAATCATCATCAACGCTGTGAACTACGTGCTGGGCGAAGGCAACTTCAATATGGACGAGGAACTCAATATTGCTTATCTCTACGACTCTTCCTACAGCACTTACAAGTGCGGCATCGACAACGACCCGTTTGTTGTGAATACCGTGCTTGCAGAGAAGAACACCGTATGCATCGATGTGAAGGATTTCACGGCCGACGACAAGGAAATGCTCGATTCTCTTTCGAAGTTTGACCTGGTTGTCATCAGCGAAGCAATCGGCGGCACGCATAAGTTTGGCGTGAAGCTGGTAGAGCTTGTGAATCGCGTTCCTATCCTTAACTTCAAGGCCTTCTTCTACGCCAACAAGCGCTGGAGCGTAGGTTCGGGCGTTAATCCCGTGAAAGTCGGCTCGGGCGTCTTCGGTATTCCCGACATCAAGGTGAACGAGGCTTATCTGGAAGACGAACTCTTTGCCGATGTCGATATGGAGGAGGATGGAACCATCCACATGTTTGTTAACACCGAGCTGGAGAACAACCTCATGCAGGCTTATACGGCAGATGCCAACGGGCTCTTCGGAAGCGACGATGTCATTGCTACCGTTAGCGGGCAGAACTGTATCCACCGTCACGGAAGCAAAAATACCTACATGCTTATCCCCATCTCCAGCGACGCCAACTATGTGGAGGAAGAATGCAACCTTTCCGATGCCGCCATCCAGCTCATCAACAACGCCGTTCGCCTCTTGGCTGAAACGAAGGGAAATGTTATCCCGTGCGTGACTCCAACGGCATCGTTCTCCTATGGAAACAAAGTGACGACGGTAACGCTCTCAACCAGCACAACGGGTGCTACCATTTATTATACGCTTGACGGAACCGATCCTACGGAGGCAAGCACGAAGTACGAAGGACCTTTCGAGATTACCGAGAATTGTACAATCAAGGCTATTGCTGCCAAGCAGGGCAACGATCCTAGCGCTGTGGGTACTTTCGAGGCTATCGTCCAGGTTATCGCTTCGGCTCCCGAGATTACGGTAGAACGTCTTGACGGAGAATCTTATGTAACAATCGCTTCGACGCAGGAAGGCGCTGTTGTTTACTACGGATTTGTGGAGAATGCTACGGAAAGCAACTCGGCTGAATACACCGAGCCCGTCGTCCTCACAAGCCCCGCAACCATCTATGCTTTCGCAGCGGGAGAAGGATTCCTCGCTTCTGAAATCGTTTCGGCATTCGTAGGAGTGAACGGCGTTGACGCAACGAACATTCGTCTCGACACGATTGCTCATTTCGACGCCAACACTGCCGACTGGTATTGGGAGACGACGGGAGGAAACTCGAAGGTAGCTTACTACATGGGCAAGAGCGCGATGTCGAAGTACGAGTCTATCGACACGATTGTTTCCGGCGCCGACACTACCTACAACTATCATCCTCGCGAGGCAATGATTTTCTATGCTCAGAACAGCGAGACAAACGAGTTCGACAACGGCTGGATGGTGAAGACCTTCGGACAGCTTGTTCAGTGGGAGAATACCGCTCCTCAGAAAGTTGTAGGAAAGGCAGGCGATGCGGCATACAACTGCGACAAGGCCACAGACCTCATTGACGGAGGCGCAACGAACTGCCACATCACACTCACGAGCCGTTACAGCGGCGAAGATTACAACGCTTCGATTGAGTCGACTCGCAAATTCACGGGCCCGTTTGACATTATCACGTTTGTAGGAAACAACAACAGCGACGGCGCTCAGCTCACGCTGGCTATCCAAGTATCAACCGATCAGGAGAACTGGGTATCCGTCGATACCGTAGGCGTATCCTACTACAAGCGCTTCTGGACCAAGCAGAAGAGCAGCTACGAGGGTGTCGACGACGTATACGTACGCGTGAAGCAAGCCGGAGGCGGCACGAAACTTGCTGTTTATGACATCATCCTGAAGAACAACGGCGAGCTGTCGAAGGCATACAAGGACGACGACTCGGGCGTGAAGACGATTTCAGGTGAAGCAACCATCGTGGGCACAGAAATCTTCGGCGTGAACGGCATCCGTATGTCGGCTCTCTCCAAGGGCGTCAACATCGTGCGCAGAACCTATTCCGACGGTTCCGTCCGCGTGCAGAAACTGCTTGTTAAATAAGTAGAGAATAAGTCAGCAGGGGAGGCAAACTCTCCTGCTGACTTTATCAAAAAAAGGAAAAACAGATCTGTTTTGACTATAAAAATTTTTCCCTTCTTCATACGGCGAGATGTAGAAAGAAAAAAATTTTTTCCCTTCTCGAAAAATTTTTATTCTTTGAGCATATTTCATAACTCTTCCTCAGGCACGACGAAGCAGCTTAGATCCAAGCATTATGTAGTTCTTGCTGCTCCTTCAGTTCTCGGAAATTTCTAATCCCTCGAAAGACGATGAAGCGTGTATCCCTTTTCTTAGCCACACTCCTTCTTCTCTCAGCGACGATGTTTGCTCAGCAGCAGCTGGCTTTTCCTGAAGCCGCAGGCTTCGGGCGCTTCGCAACGGGAGGGCGCACGGGCTCTGTCTATCACGTTACGAACCTGAACGACAGCGGAAACGGCTCTCTGCGGGATGCTGTCAGCAGCCCGAATCGCATTGTCGTCTTCGACGTCTCGGGAGTCATCAGGCTCCAGAGCCGCCTCGTTTTCAGCAAAAACCTGTATGTCGCAGGTCAGACAGCTCCGGGCGAAGGCATCACCGTTTATGGAAACGGCGTGTCCTTTTCCGGCGCAAACAACACGATAGTCCGCTATCTTCGCTTCCGAATGGGCATGAACGGCGATTCGGGCAAGGATGCAGCGGGCATTGCAAACGGTACAGTCATGATTTTCGACCACGTCTCCGTAAGCTGGGGTTTGGACGAGACTTTTTCCATAAATCCTGATGGAAAGGGCGACTTGGGCAACATCACTATTCAGAACTCCATTATCTCCCAGGGGCTTATGGACCACTCAGCGGGAGGACTTATCCAGGCAGATAACATCACGCTGTACCGAAATCTTTATGTCGACAATTCTACCCGTAACAATAAAATAAAAGGAAAGAACCAATACGTCAACTGCCTCGTTTATAATTGGAAAAACGGCTGCTACCTGATGGGAGGAGACTCGGAAGGGACAAGCTATTGCAACGCAACCAACAATCTGTTTATAAACGGTCCGGCTGTCGGGGGAAATGCGTTTACTGGAGGAAACGCCAATTTCAACCTGTATGCTGCCGACAACTGGCAGGACAAGAACCGCAACGGGCTGTTCGATCCGTACGAGATTCCTCACAGCGAATACTCTGGAGGGCCTACATTCCAGTCGGTTCCCTATGATTATCCTCCTTTGCCTGCCTATCAGGGCAATTCTCTCATTGATTCTCTTTTGCCTGATGTAGGCTGCTCACTTCCCTATAGGGACATCTACGACTATTATGTGATTGACGAAGTGCTCTCTTTCGGAAAAGCCGGGCATTTGATTTCGAAGGAGACACAGCTGCCTTTGCCGATACCTTCTTCTTGGAATTGTTGGCAAGGACTCAGCCGTACTGATACGGATAATGACGGTATGCCCGATGAATGGGAAGAGGCAAACGGAACAGATCCCGCACGGAACGATGCGATGGAACTGGCTTCCAACGGCTATGTCAACATTGAGAATTATATCAATTATATTACTGCCAACCAAAGCCAATCGTATCTCCGGGAACCATATCTGTTTGGCTTGGATTATTCCACGCAAACTTCTCTTGTTTTATCGTGGAGTGATTATACCTCAGGAGAGGAAGCCTTTGTGATAGAGCAGTTAGTGGGAGAAGACTATAAGGAATTGGGAAGAACAAAAGCGAATGAAACATCGTTTAAGGTGACAGGACTCGAGCCCCAGACGGCTTATACATTCCGGATGAAGGCTGTTGCCGCAGATCGTTCTTCTGTTTACACTCCCGATATTACCGTAAAGACGCAACCAATAGAGGTTTCCTTGATAGATGTGGATTCCTATGTTCCTGATTTGATTTGGAATGTGGCAGACGGCATTTGGGATTATACTTCGGTTCTTTGGCAATCAGACGCTTATCCTGACTCCTTGCTTGCATTTGTTGATACTGCGAATGTCTTGTTTGCTCCAAATCATGAAATACATGTTTCCATCGAGGAGGAAGTTGAACCTAAGAACGTCGTTGTTAACGGCGCGGGCGATGTTGTTTTTCAGGGCAAGAAAGGCATCTCAGGGCGTGGGGCAGTTACGAAAGCAGGAAGCGGCACATTAACCATGAATGACTACAACAGTTATTCCAGCGCCACAGTACTGAATGACGGTATCATTCGTATTAGCCTTCTGAAAGACGGAGGTGTTGCCAGCGGAATAGGTGCTTCTGAAGAATTTGCTCAGTATTGGGTTTGGAACGGAGGAGAGTGGGATTATACGGGAAACAGCACTTCTACCAATCGTTCGGCCCAAGTCGATAAACCGACGACATTTCGTATCAGCAACGGCGCCTCAGTAACGATGAGCGGTTCTCTAGAAGGCAAAGGCGGACTTATTTTGGCTGGCAACGGGCAGCTGACAGTTGGCAATTATGAGGCATTCTTCAAATATGCGGGTCCTACAAGACTTGAAGGAGGAAAACTCTTCCTGACGTGTCCTGCAGGAGTCACTATATCTTTGGAATCAAGCTCTGGGTTGGAATTAGCAGGCGGAACCCTTCAAACAAGGGGCGATAACACCAATTATGAAACCTATTCTTTTCCCATATTCTTAGAAGAAGGAACATCCTCGACGATACAGTTTCATCGCAATTGCTACATAAAAAGTGCTGTTCGGGGAACGGGAGCACTTGTGTTTGAGATTCCTTATGTACGGGAATACATACAGGGAGACTGGAATGGATTTACGGGAAGAATGATTGCTAAAGGAACTGGAACAAGCAGCGACGGCTCACAACTACTTCTCAATAACAGCAATGGAATTCCTAATGCTACGATTGAACTGCAGGGAAACACGCAAATAGTTTGCTGGAAAAATGCTCAGACAATGTATCTGGGAGGCCTTTCAGGTTCATCTTCGTCTTATCTTTGTTGCGCAGACAAGAAGAATAACAGCGCCACGATGAAATGGATTGTCGGAGGAGCCAATACCGATGAGACATTCGAAGGGGTTATTGACAACCGTTGTAGTAACGGAGGATACAAGGGCAAAACATCTATTGAGAAGATAGGCACGGGCGATTGGCGTTTGAATGGAAAGAACATCCATTCAGGAACTACTACTGTCAGCGGAGGGCGTTTGATTGTCAATGGACAATTGGCAGGAACGGGTGATGTTATCGTCAACGACGGGGGAACTCTATGCGGAAAGGGGACGACATCCACTACAGGCATTATTGCAGGAAGAGTAACCGTTAACGCAGGAGGAACAATCGCCGTAGGTGACACAGCGTTTAACAACAAGGATGTCTTGACGCTTACCAAAGGCGTGAATGTCAAAAAGGGAGGAAGAATAGTCGTTCCGATTTATAAAAAAGAAGTTTTGAACAAGTCATCCCAGATTAAGTTTAATTCAAATTCGACGATCAACGGCACATTGGTTCTTGATACAGAAAACATATCTGTTGACATAGTTCCCAACTCGTCTTTCCAATTGTTTTCCCTTGCAAATGGTGTGACAATTGACGGGGCTCTAGAAAGCATCGAACCTGCAGTTCCACAAGTGGGCATGCAATGGGATACGAGCCAGCTCTTTACGACAGGAAAATTATACGTTCGGACTGACGAGTATATGACAGAGATTAGGAACCAGACGTTGCGCCCTCTGTCTGTGGAGTATTATACACTCGGCGGGCAAAAGACAACGGACAAAGAGCAGGTAAAATCAAACTTGCAGATAGAACGTGTCATTCGCGAGGATGGAGCCATTACGACAAATAAAATATATACTAAATAAGTAACGACATGAGAAACCGAAAAATCCTTTTTCGTCTGTTTGGATTGGCTATGTTTTCTGTAGCGATGCTTTCGTGTATAGAAGACATTACCAATGATCCTCACTACGCCATTCCCGAGACTTTGAAAGGAAGTGCGTATGAAACCCTTCAGAAGCAGGGCAATTATACCACTTTCCTGAAGGGAATAGATTTGGTGGGATATCAGCCAATCGTAGACGGAATGTCTTCTCTTACCGTGATTGCTCCAGATGACGATGCTTTCGCAAAGTACCTGAGTCAGCGTGGTTATTCTTCCATTGAGGAAATGTATGCCAAGGAACCGAAAGAGGTGAAAAAACTCATAGGCTTCCATCTTGTCTACTATGCTTACAATTGGGACAAGGTTGTGAACTTCCGCCCAAATGAAGGAGATGAGGCAACAGAAGTGGAGCGGATGAATATGGCAGGGTATTATTATAAATTCCAGACAAGGAGTAGCGACGGTATTTCGCGTGAGTATGATCCCCTGCAGAAGGATACGGTAAATGTGTGGCATCAGGAGCGATTCATACCCGTCTTCAACAGTAAGTTGTTTGAAACGAAGGGGATAGATGCAAAGTACAATTATGAGTATTTCTTCCCAGAAACTACTTGGACGGGTAATTATACTCCTGAAAACAAACAAGGAGGGTTCAACATCGCCAATGCTAGTGTGCTGAACGAAGGTGATGTAATAACGGATAATGGCTATCTTTACTATGTGGACAAGGTTATCCGCCCGATGGAAACCATTTATACTGAGTTGAGGAATAATGAAGAGTATAGTACCTTTTTCAATTTATATGATGGATATAGCAGATACGAAAAGGACGTAGCTTTGACGACAGACTTCGGTAATGGAAAGGATCTGTATCTTCATGGAAGTACACTTTTGCCTATTGCCTATGAATGGCCCAACAGTAGCTATCGAGCAGTAAATGTTAATTCTCGCGAGGGATTCAACATATTTGCTCCTTCGAATACAGCCATAAAGAATTTCTTTACCAGCTATTGGACTCCTTCCAGCGGATACACGGGTTTTGATGATCTAGATCCATTGATTGTCAGCTACTTTATTTCCCAGACTTTTGGGAAAGAATCTTTCATTGCGTTTCCTGAAGAAATTAAGAACGGAACAGTGCTTACGACTTTTGGAACTCCCATTAACATCGACCCAGATAAAGTTAACTGGAGACAAGTTTGCTGCAATGGTGTTCTTTACGGAATGGATGATATGAAAGCTCCTGCTATTTTTTCCAGCGTTATTGGTAGTGCTTTCCGCGACAGACGTTTTCTTCCATATCTCTATGCTTTGGATGGAAGTGATTTGGTTCTCTCGTTGGCTTCTCCGAAAGCATCTTTTGTGGCACTGATTCCAGATACGGCGCAGTTCAAAGGCTCTTTGATGAAACTTGAGAATATAACGGGAGGACGAGAGTTGCAAGTCTGGAGCGAGGAAGCCGGAGCCTATACCTCTATGGGAAGTAATGCTTTGCAAGACATTGTGAATATGCATATCAGCACTTCGACAGATGCTTTGAAGACGGAAGGAACACAAGTCGTTGAAACGAATGTGGCATTTAACTATTGGTATATTGTTGACGGAAAGATTACAACAAGCTCTCTTTTCAATCAGCAGTTAAATCCCACATGGAACAGCGAAATCTACTTTGATTTTTCTCCCTTGGAGTTTGATGAAAAGAATCCCAACGGGGGGCTTTGGGATAATGGAAGAGCATATGTCTATTCAAGCCCGAAACTGTTTGAAGCATCTTCGGGAGATCCTCTCCGCCGAACTTTGGCTGTTTGTAACGACAAGAGATATCCATATTATCTCTTTTCCCAACTGCTTGTAAAAGCGGGCCTTGTCTCGGAACAGCAGCTTACAATAGCTGTCTCCGATGCCCGTTTCATTGCGTTCGTTCCTTCTAATGAGGCTATCAAAAACGGAATAGAGGAAATTCCAGGATGTTCTTCTTTTTCCGTAAGCGACGATTATACGCTCAGCGGGACAATCAGCAGTACGAACAAGGCAAAGCTGGCAAACTACTTGCGAAGCTATTTCATCACGAGCGACCTTTCTCCTTTCAGCGTCTATCCTTATCCTGGAAGCGGATTAAAGGGAAAGTTTGACACGTCGGGGACTAACAAGCTTGTTCTTGCCGACGACGGCATGTCGCTGACAGTCTCTTTTGCCGATAGTGACGGCAGTCCCGCGACTCTTTATCAGCCCGAACGGTTCCATTCTCTTCCGTTTGCCTATAGCGACGGTTGCTTCCTCCTTATTAATGATATCCTGAAGTGATGAGCCCTATGAAACGATTTATTGTATTTTTCACCGTTCTGCTTCCGCTCCTTGGGGCAGTAGATGCGCAATCACAGAATAGGGTTGTAACAGGAACTGTAGTGGAAGTCATTGACGGAGCGAAAGAGCCTATACTTGGAGCCAATGTTGTCTTTGTAGACCGTTCGGACAGATATCTGACGGGTGCGATAACCGATTTTGACGGCAATTACAACGTAGCCGTCCCGACGGATGCCAAAAACTTGCGTATTCGTTTTTCTTATATTGGAATGAAGACGCAAACCTTGGAATATACAGGACAAAAGGTAATCAATGTAACAATGTCCTCCGAAGCAGGGCAGTTAGATGAGATAGAGATTACAGCAAAGAAGATAGAGAGAAACGATATGGGCATCTCTTTCCTTGAGCAGACGTCGGCGACTCAGAAGGTGAATATGGCGGAAATTGTCGAGGGCTCGCCTGTCTCTTCTATTGAGGAGGCGCTTCAAGGACAGCTCTCGGGTGTGGACATTGTCGTTGGCGGAGATCCAGGAGCTCGTAGCACGATAAGGATTCGAGGCATCAATTCGTTGAATGCTTCAAGCGAGCCTTTGATAGTTGTGAACGGCATTCCTTATTCTGTGGATATCAGCGACGACTTTAACTTCGCTACGGCGAATGATGAGGATTTCGGCGCTCTGTTGAACATCGCCCCCAGCGATATTGAGAGCATAGAGGTCTTGAAAGACGCAGCAGCAACTGCGGTATATGGTACAAAGGGCGCTAACGGCGTGCTGCTGATCAACACAAAGCAGGGCTCAAAAGGAAAGACGCGTTTCTCCTTCAGCTCCAAGACTACGGCTAAGTTCGAACCAGATCCCATTCCTTTGCTTAACGGGCGGCAGTATGTAAGTCTGATGCAGGATGCCATTTGGAACGCTGCAAACGCGAAGGGACTCACCAGCGCCGACAATGAACTGAATCTTCTTTACAATACATACGACATTAACTATAATCCTGACTGGATGTACTTTGATGAATATAATTGTGACACCAAATGGCTCGATTATGTCCGTCAGCAAGCTTTCACAACAGATAATACATTCAGCATCGATGGAGGAGGAGACAAGGCGACGTACCGACTTTCGCTGGGGTACCTGAATGAAATGGGTACAACGAAGGGAACAGGCCTGGAGCGTTTCAACGCCAACTATCGTATGACGTACGATTTCAGCGATCGTCTCCGCATGAACACCGAGTTTGCTTTTACTCAGACCGACAAGGAGGGAAATGCTACCACATCCGTCAGAAGTGAAGCTCAGCGGAAGATGCCGAACAAGAGTCCCTATTATATTGACGATGCTACGGGCGAACCTCTGCCAACGTACTTCAACCGTCAGGAAGAAGATTTTCAGGGAGCCTTCAGCGGTTCTTTGGGAGGAAGTGCGAAGAACTTCAATCCCGTAGCTATGGTTGATCTGGGGTTCAACAACGTCATGCAGCGCGAAGAAAGGATTACTTTTAACGCACAGTACGTTTTTCCGTTCGACCTGATATATAAAGGCTATGTCTCTATGAACATGAAAACCGTCAAGACACGCGGATTCCTGCCTCAGGAGGCTACGGGAGTGCTCTGGACAAGCAATAATGCCAACTTGAGCAAGGATGCCTATAGCGACAATCTTTCGTTGCAGACAGAGCAGAAGCTTCTTTACAATCATACCTTTTTCAAGAAGCATCAGGTCTTGGCAACAGGGCTTGTGCGCGTCAAGCAGAACGAGAATTACAACTATTCAAGCTTCACAAGTGGCAATCCTTCCTCCGGGTTGAGTGATCCTGTGGCAGGTAGCGTGGTAACTTCGGCTGGAAGCGGATATAGTAAAACCCGTAGCGTGGAAACTATCGGGCAGTTCAACTATACCTACGACGGGCGGTATGTGGCAAACGCTACGATTAATCATGAGGGAAACTCCGCGATGGGCAAGAGCAACCGTTTCGCTACTTTTCCTGCCTTCGGACTTGCATGGAATATTCATCGGGAACATTGGTTTGATGATATGGAGAAACCTTGGCTCACGGAAGGAAAGATACGTCTCAGTCTCGGTTGGAGCGGAAACGCCCCAAGCGGCTCTTCGCTCTACTTGGGTGCTTATCAGACGCTGGGAGAGTTCATGAATATGTCTGCCATCTATCCTGTACGCATTCAGCTGGACAAACTGAAGTGGGAGGTTTCGAAAGAATGGAATTATGGTTTTGATATCCGGCTTTGGGACAAACTTGGATTCACTTTCGACTATTACGACAAGTATACGAGCGACCTTCTGCTCTCCAACGTGAAGATACCTTCGTCAACGGGCTACAGCACCATCCGCTGGTTCAATTCAGGAGAGCTCAGCAACCGAGGATATGAGTTCCGGATAGTCTACGATGCTGTCAGCTCGAAGACTTGGAAGCTTAGCTTTAATTTCAACATCTCGCACAACGAGAATAAAGTGGAGAAACTTCCTGTAAACATGACGGAAGAGAACTATACCTTCGGAAATGGCAACTACGCCATCCGTGTGGTTGAGGGAGACCCTATAGGCTCTTTCTACGGATACCGCTATCAGGGTGTTTACGACAACAAGGAGGAGACTTACGCGCGAGATGCCTCCGGAAACGTGATGTACGACTACAAGGGAGCGCCTATCGTGATGAAAAACGGTACCGTAACGGCTTTTCCGGGCGACGCGAAGTACGAAGATGTGAATCACGACGGCGTCATCAACGAGTATGACATTGTCTATCTGGGCAATAGCAACCCCGCGCTTACGGGAGGAGCAGGCTTTACGCTCAAGTATAAAGACTGGTCGTTGACAACTTTCTTCTACGATCGACTTGGACAAAAGATCATCAACACGGCGCGAATGAATCTGGAGAATATGTATAACTCCAACAACCAAAGCACGGCAGTTCTCAGTCGTTGGCGTAGTGAAGGCGATGCAGCCCACACGTCGATTCCGCGTGCTCTCTACGGAATGGGGTACAACTATCTGGGAAGCGACAGGTTTGTGGAAGACGCCTCGTTCATTCGCCTGAAGACCCTCTCGCTTAACTACAGCTTGCCGAAGAAATCGTTGGAAAAGCTGGGCATCAACCGCCTTCAGGTGTTTGTCACTGGATATGACCTCTTTACGTGGACAAAGTATAGCGGGCAGGATCCCGAAGTCTCGCTTCCCTCGAAGGCAACGTCGCTGGCGCAGGATAATTCTACGTCTCCCGTCACAAAGCGTGCAGCAGTCGGTATTAATCTGAATTTTTAAAAAGGAAGGCATAATGAAAATATGTATAAAGGATAAAAATTTTTGGAGAAGGGAAAAAAAATTATTCCTTCTTCATACGGCGCGCTCGAGAAGGAAAAAATCTTTATATGTCTGCCTTCTCTTTTTGGCAAGCCTGACAACGGCTTGCAACGACTGGCTCGACATCCTGCCCAACAACGAACAGGTGACCGATAACTACTGGAAATCGAAGGAAGATGTGGAAGCAGTCCTTGCCTCGGGATATTATTACCTGCGTCAGGCCGTTCCCTCCATCATCATTTGGGGAGAAGTGCGCGGAGGAACTGTATTTACCACAAATACGGCTGCCGCTTACTTGCAGAACTTCAACATCACTCCGTCGAATTCAACTTGTAACTACGCGCCTATCTATAAAGTCATCGGAATGGCAAACAGCGTGCTCAAGTATGCTCCTTCCGTTATGACGGAAGACGATACCTACTACGCGTCGGTAATGAATTCGCATCTGTGCGAAGCATATTTTCTGCGGGCTTATTGCTATCTGCTGCTTGTGAAGAATTTCCGCGATGTACCCCTCGTTGTGGAAGCCTACGTCAACGATGATGCCGAGTATTCGATTCCAAAGTCATCGGAACCCGAAATAATCAATCAGATAAAGGAAGACGTGAAGGCAGCCCTTGCTACAGGTGCCGCTAAGAGTGAATATGAAGATACGGACGGGCTTTACTGGACTTCAAAGGGTAGGGCTACGCGCTGGGCACTTTTTGCCCTTATGGCTGACGTCTGTCTGTGGAATCATGATTATGACGAATGCATCCAGTATTGCAATTACATTCTGGATGTAGACGACAAAGACACCTCCAATCGCCCTCGCTTTATCAGCAATCCAAGCCAATGGTTCGAAATCTTCTATCCTGGAAACAGCAACGAGTCCATTTTCGAGGTACAATGGGAATCATCGTCCAAGTATGCTCAGGCAAACAATTTCGGCTCTTTGTTTGCCATCAATGCCTCTTCGGTTTACAAGTATACCGATTATGCTGTAGAAAAGCTGGTTGCCGAAACCGATGAGGCTTTGGCAAATACTATCGACAGGGAGGGACGAATAGGCCGTATGCTTTATTGCTCCTTCAAATCGCTGGCTGTCAACCAACTGGATTATGCCAAACAGCCTCAGCTGTATGTTTGGAAATACAAAGGAACGGATATTGTGACAGGAGATCCTCGTCCTCAGGAAGATGCCAATTTCATTCTCTACCGTGTGGCAGAAGTAATCCTCATGAAGGCAGAAGCGCTTGTCATGAAGGGCGAAGCATCGTGGACGGCTGCGGTTGAACTCCTCAATGTGATTCGTCGTCGTGCCAGCCTCAACGATATTGTTGTGGTAGTTGAGGAGACAGACGAGAAGAGCCTTTTGGAAGCAGTCATGCACGAACGGGAAATGGAATTCCTGGCAGAAGGAAAACGTTGGTACGACTTGTTGCGTATCGCCCGTTATGATCATGGGGATGGCGTTTATAAACAATGGTTTGTAGACGAAGTGGTAGAAGGAAACCAGACGACAAAGGACGAATGGATTCGTTCGGTTCTGTTGGATGAGAATGCGTGGTACATGCCCATTCCTTATAGTGAAATAGAAATCAATCCCGAATTGGTTCAGAATCCATATTATGGAACGACTAAATAACTCAGGCATATGAAGAAGTTTGTTTATTTTTCTGCTTTGTCAGCATTGCTCATAACTTTGCTTGTGGGTTGTAACGATGACAAGATAGGAAGCACATATCAGATTTTTGATGATAACCCTGCTTCGAATATGTTGGCAGCAAACGAGAATTTCTCGGAATGGGTTCATGTGCTTGAGTATTCCAACATGTACAACGCCATCAATCAGGCAACGCAAGCTTTTACGGTGTTTGCTCCTGACAACGATGCCGTCAGAACATTCTATGCAAAGAAGGGAGTAGCTGGGATAGAAGATTTGGGAAAGGAATATGCCCGGGCCTTGATACTGCACCATACAGTCTTGGATTCACTATCTGTAGAGAACTTACAGCTAAAAACGTATGTCACCAATTTGGCTGGCGACAGGATAGAGGTTCATATAGACTCCCTTCACGCAGGGCAGTTTGTTCTCAGCGATAATGTTCACGTCTACCAGTCTGCCGTTCATGCTTATAACGCGCTGATGTACTATATCGACGGGGTAATGATACCTCTTGTTGAGACAATCTACGATCGTCTGGCTGATAATCCCGATTATAGCATTATGCGTGAAGCTGTTGAGCGTACCGGATGGAAGGAAACGCTGGATATGGTTAACGATACCGTTCAGAACGAGAATGGAGGATATACTGTTAATCGGATAGCTATGACTTTCGTGGGCGTCAGCAACGCCGTTTTTGCTGCAAGTGGTATAAAAACCTTTAATGATTTGGTTGACAAGCTGAATGCAGCCGAAGACTATACCCAACCGTCGAATAAACTCTATGAATATGTAGCATATCATGCCCTTTCGTTCGATTATACGCTTGAAGATCTGAAGACGATGCAGGGAAGTGATGTCACCCGAATTTGGAATACGCTAGCAGAGAATCAAGTATTCACAGTTACTCTCGATACGTTAGCAGGAGTATATACCATTAATCAGCAGGATGAGAGTATCGAAAAAACGTCATTCTTGGAAGAAAAAAGTAATATCAAGTGCAAAAATGGTTATTTGCATGAGATAAGTGGATGGCTTCCCGTTTGGGAACCGAAACAAAGTACTATCATCTGGGATTTGGCAGACTATGTAGAAGTAAAGAATTGGGTTATTGCTTCGGGAGGAGCTGAGCAGTACCAACCGGAGGAACCTGTTTCTTCAGAAAAAAAGATTGATGTCAGCAAATGCGGCGCATATGATTACACGATTTCTGAATCGGGAGTAGGAGGAAATTCCTACGCTTATGTTACGTATGTAAACTGTAAGAAAAATTTAAGTGCGGCTCATTTCAACGATCGTGTTGTCTTTAACCTAGGATATATGGGAAGCGTAAGCATGAAAACGCCGACGATAGTTCGAGGCAAATATCGTATGGAACTGAACTTCGTTTATTTGAGCGATCATAATTTTATGCGACAGATGACAGATGGTAATGGAGGATTGATACGTATGACGATTGACGAAGATCCTTCTACACAACGGAATACGGCTCCTTATACTACTGTTAGTAAATCAACGGCTGGAGTGTATACAGCTGTTCTTTATGACGAGATTGAGTTTAGCACAACGGCAAGCCACACTTTCCGTTTTGTCGTAATGGATCCTGCGGCAAGTTCCAATAAGAACTTCAGTTTACAGTTCGATTGTATAACTTTTATTCCTATTGAATGAGTATGAAAACGAGATATGCATTCTTAACAGTTTTCGTGGGCATCGTTGCTTTGTCTTCATGTTCGGATACATGGGATGAACATTACAGACAGTACACTACTGAAATAAGCAATGACCAGCTGGTGATGGTAGATATGACATCGGAGGAATGGCTGTCTGATCCTGCTCAGTCAAGGCTAAACCAGATGTATCAATTCTTTGTCGAACAAGGAGTCTTTACACGTCTAAGGGAAAAGGGGCAGCTTCATTCTATTCTGATGGTTGAGAATGCCGACTTTGTCAAGCCTGATGAAGAGAATGCTCTGTTTGTTGCAAATTCACACATTACAGACATAAGCCTTTCTCCGTCAAACCTGTATGATGGAGAGCGTGTGCTCATGTGGCATAACAAGTTTGTGACAGTTGGGGTTGATTCGTTGGGTGCAATTGGTAAGCTAGACCATATTTCTTTCAACGGTGCTCCTGCTCATGAGGTTATCAAGACGTTGGATGGATATATTTATGTCCTTGACGCGATGATACAGACACCCACATCGTTGAGCGATTATATTAACAATCTTCCTGAAGAGTATGGTATGTTTCGCGAAATGGTTTTAGCTTCGGGGGGAAAGGTTTTTGATAAAGCCAATAGTAAGCCTATAGGTGTAGATAACACAGGAAACACCATTTACGATACAATCTGGATATATACGAATGACTTTTTCGATGCCAAGAATTTCAGCTTGACAAGTGAGTCTCTCACGGCAACTATGTTGCTGTTTTCAGATGAAGTGATAAAGGAAGCGCTTGCCGATGCGGATGCAACCTTAGCTGCCTGGGATATGGAGCGAGACAGAGAGATACTTCTAAAGTGGTTGCTTGAAGTAGCTTTCTTTAATAAGCAGTATTCAAAGGAAGAATTTGAGTCTAATATCGATCTTATTTCTATATATGATCGTCAGTGGCGTATAGCTGAACAGGAAGTTGATACGCAGAATCCGATTTCGGTATCCAATGGAATTATTTATAATGTGCAAAAGGTTCGAATTCCGAATAATGTTCTCATGTATCGTCTGAAAGACTTTTATTATACATGGGAATTTTGTTCTGATGAAGAAAAGTCGCAATACTTCCAGTTTACCAATATCAAAGATATTTCCGCTAGCACGGCTGTTGCTGGATGGACTCCGGAAGCGGGGGTTTGGCCTCTTCATGAGAATAGAGTTCTCCAATGTTATCCTGACGACAAAACGCAGGGATTTACAATTGTTCTGGAGCCGTTTAAGTGTATAAAAGACGATAGTGGAAATGTTTCTGAGATACGTCCTTGGCTCATTCCGCCAGGCACATATCGATTTGCTATGGGGTTCACGCAGAATATGGGCTATGACTTGGATGTTACTTTCTCTGTAATAAACGGGCCAGATGTTGTTGAACTAGGAAAGACAACCATTACAATAGATTCCTCAACAAAGTTCCATTATGATAGAGGTACCACGCTTAGTGATACTTGGCCAGAGGGTTATGACAAAGAAGAACGTACTCGCCTTCTAACTCTTAACAGTAAGGCTAATAACTACGATACCGATGGTGGATTGGTATTTGAAGAAATCGAGATCCCTGACTTATCTGGTACGGGAGCCGCTTTGCCCGTGCAGATCAGGCTTGACAACCATACTCCCAACAGTTCGAAAGTTACGTTGAACCATTGGTGCTTGCGTCCCACATCAAATAATTATTAATGGATAAGCTATGAAGGAAAAAAGATCGATATTATTTGCTTTTCTTTGGGTAGTGTGTGTTCTTCCTTGTATGGGAGATACACTGAAGGGCTTAGTCTGCGCTCCTGACAACAGTCCTCTTCCCGATGTGGTTGTTTCTTCTTCGGGGGTGAGTACTGTTACAACAGGCGAGGATGGAACTTTCAGTATGGAGCTTGCACCTGATGCTATTATTAGTGTATGGGCTGATGGTTATTATACTCAAGTCATCCGAACAAAAAGCCGAAAGGAGTTGAAGATAATCCTTGTCCCAATTACCTCTTTTAAATACAATGAAACGGCAGTACTTCCTTTCCGTATTGTGGATGGAGTGAGTCCCGAAGGATTTGATAATCTTGCAAAAAAAGATTTCACGTTGGGTTCTTCAAGCATTGACAAGGCCATTCAGGGGGAGTTATCAGGTTTGCAGGTGACATCAAAAAGTGGAATGACGGGCGAAGGTGCGTATTTGGCACTTCACGGAATTCAAACGCTTGTTTCTGATAACATGCCTCTCGTTGTAATTAATGGTGTTCCTTATATGCCTTCTTCATCTGAATCTCAGTTGATAGGGGGCTATTCGCGTAGCATCTTCCGTGCTTTCAATATCAACGATATCCAGAACATTACACTTCTCAAAGGAGCAGAAGCATCCCTTTATGGTTCGTTAGCTTCGAATGGTGTAATATTGATTGAGACCGACGGAGCAACGTCAGATGATATGAATACAAAGATTTCCTACGATGGTTCTTTTGGCACCAATTGGAGAGGAAAGAACTTGCCGTTGATGAACGCATCGGAGTATAAGTCATACTTATCCGATATAGGTATGACATATTACAACAATATGGAAACGTTCTTCAACGATTTTTCCTTCTTGTCGCCCGACGAGAGCGATGCTTTCAATTACCTTTATCAATACGATACCGACTGGCAGAGTGTTCTGTATCAGAATGGAATAACTACTGATCATCTGGTGCGGGTAGAAGGTGGTGATGCTATTGCAAAATATGACATATCATTGGGATATATGCGCGACGAGGGTGTCTTGAAAAACACCTTTAGCGACAGGTTCCATACTCAAATCAATTCAAATGTCCTTGTCAGCAAGAAGCTGGAGATAGGTGCGACTATTGGTCTTGCCTATATGAATGGGCGTTATCAAGAGCAGGGTCTTTCGTTGGAGACAAATCCCCTTCTGGCTGCATACCGGCGTGCTCCTGTGCTCAGCCCATATAAGAGCGACATGTATGGAAATTTATTGGAAACATATGCGGGTTATAATTTCGGCAATATCTCGAACACCGACTTTATTGTCAGCAATCCAATGTCTATCATAGGTTCCCTTTCTGCCACTCAGCGTCAGTACGATGTTAATATGCGTACGAACCTCGTTTATAAACCTACAACTCATTTCCAGTTGAGTGGCATTTTCGGGCTTTATTACAATTACGATCAGGAGGGAATTTTCATCCCGGGTATCAACAACAGTGATATCGTGCCCCAGTTCGATGCCTTCGGGTCCAGCAAGAATGCCGTCCGGCAGGGAATAAACGAGCAGTTCAATATGTTCTATTCGCTGAATGGGGCATATAACACTATATGGAACGGTATCCATTCTCTTGAGTTGCGTGCAGGAACTCAGGCTCTGATGACTTCGTATGAATCGGATATGGGCGTGGGGCGAAATACGGCGAATGACTTTTATCAGACGCTTTCCGATGTACAAAGCATAGGTCGTTATTTTAGCGGATATGACGAGAAATGGAACTGGCTCAGCTTCTATGCTTCGGCAGGATATACATACAGCGATTTGGCGCATGTAGCATTCAACCTGTCAGCTGACGGCGCTTCGTCAACAGGAGTCAACACCTCGCGTTTCGGATTATTTCCTTCCGTTTCCGGGAAGTTAATGCTTAATCATTTTTCCCTTCTCCAAAACGCTAAAAGTATTAATCATCTCACGTTATGGATAGACTATGGAAAGACGGGCAATAGCCGTTTTTCCAATAACTACGGAAGATACTATTACGTGAGCAGTCTTTATCAAGGCATAGCCGGCATTGTCCGGGCAAACGTGCCTAATACCGAAATAAAGTGGGAGAATAACACGAAGATGAACGTGGGGCTTGACGGCGCTTTCTTTAATAATCGTGTGAATGCATCATTTTTGTTGTACGACAATCGGGCAACAGACGTCCTGATGGCTCGTTCAGAGTCATCGCTTTACGGAACGGGATTTCATTACAGTAATGACGCAGCTATCGATAGCCGAGGGTTCGATGCTTCTTTGCAGGTGATCCCTGTCTATACGAAGAAATTCAAGTGGATTTTAGGAGGAAACGTGACGCGGCTTGTCAATAAAGTCGTCTCGTTAGGTACGACGGACGAGTTTATTAGCACCCTTTCAGATAATGCAACTCTTATCACCCGAGTGGGAGAGGACCCCTACGCTTTTTATGGTTATGTGGCTGACGGCGTTTGGGCAACGACGTTGGAAGCTAGGAATGCACACGAGGGCAAGCCTTTGAAAAACCGTAATGGTGTGGAATTCAAGGCGGGAGATGTGCGTTATGTGGATCAGAACAACGATGGAGTCATCAACGATGACGATCGTGTCGTGCTGGGCTCTGCAACTCCCGATTTTTATGGCTCTGCCTACTCCCGTTTCGAATTTCGCGGTTTTGCGCTTGACTTTAATTTCATCTATTCGTTGGGTAACGAAGCATATAATGCCGTGCGTCGTATCACAGAGTCTTCCTCCGATTTTTCTAACCAAAGCACAGCCGTTATGCGCCGATGGACAATGGACGGACAGTTGACGGATATGCCTCGTGCTAAGTGGAACGACCAAGTTGGGAATAATGATTTCAGCAGCCGTTGGATAGAAGATGCTTCCTATCTTAAGCTGCACGATGTAACCCTTAGCTATACGTTTACGCATAAGGTGTGGAATTTGTTTCACGGAGGAACTTTCTATGTAACAGGGCAAAATCTTTGGTGCTTGACGAATTATCTTGGCGCCGACCCTGAATTCAGCTATTCGTATAGTGCTCTTATGCAAGGCGTTGACTATGCTAAAGTGTCGTTGCCTCGTACCGTAAAAGTGGGAGTAAACCTTCAGTTCTGATTAATTATGGAGATTCTGGTTATGAAACGTATCAATATCAATTCAATCTGTTCTGTATGTTTGGGCGTTGTGTTTTCATTGCTGTCTTTAGGTTGCTCTGATTTCTTCGCTCCAGATACAGACGATACTCTTTCTTCCGATGACTATATTTCAACTCAGACGGAAGTCTACACAGGCTATATCGGCATTATCACCAAACTTCAGGCAATCGGCGACAAGTCTGTCTATCTGACAGATATGCGTGGCGATTTGTTGGAGCCTACAGAGTCTTCTTCGTCGGAATTAATAGCTCTCTATAATTATAATGAGGATCTGGAAGGAAATGCCTATGCCGACCCTGCAGGCTATTACGAGGTAATTATTGCTTGCAACGACTATCTGGATAACATGCGGGCTTTCCGCAAGGAGAAACCAGAACTTGTCAACGATGAACGGTTCGACGCTCTTGAGAGCCTTACGCTTCGTGTCAAGGTTTGGGCTTATCTGACGTTGGCGGAAATCTACGGGCAGGCTGTTTGGTTCGACGATGCTATGTTGCAGATTCAAGACCTTTCCGACACGAAAAAGTTTAAGTTGCTTTCGCTTGACGAAGTAGTAGATAAATGTATAGATCTGCTTGACAACGGAGATGCATCTACCGACTATATCAACGGGAAACTGACATTCTCTTGGTACGAATGGCTTGACCCAGAGACGGCCCTTGCCGATAGCGATTATCGCTATTGGGATTATATGACTCCTCCTTACGAAGGGCTTATGGCCAAGTTGTGCTTGTGGAAAGGAGCTGCTCTGCAGGGATCAAATCGTTACGAAGAGGCAAAAACGTATTACCAGACTTGTGCCGACCTTATGTTTGATGCTCTTAATAAGGTAATTTCTGACGAAAGCAAGAACTATTATTATCTTCCTACGGCAGCTACTCCAGGCAACTATGCCCGACTTTGGGATAATGCTGAGCCTCATGCGCGAGAAGTGGTTTGCGCCATCATCTATGATTATAAGCGCAATCAGACGAACAAGCTGCTTTACCATTTCAGCTCGGAATATCCTAACAAGTATCTTCTGCGTCCCTGTATGGATATCGTCGAAGGACATTTGGAAAACAACACCTATAATCCTGGTTATTCAGTAGACAAACGCACTTCAGTCATTTGTGCAGGTCGTGGAAATAAACCTTTCTTGGCAAAATATCGTCCAATAGGTAGCACACGACGCCCCGATCCTTTCCAAGACGATGTGCATATCTATCTTTTCCGTGCTACGGAATATCATTTCTTCCTCATGGAGGCGCTGAATGCTTTGGGAAGGTTCTCGGCAGCTGATGCGTTGTTGAATGCTGGTTTGAAAGTGGATCATTTTTTGAAAGACGCTGACGGGAATATGGAAAAAGATGCTGACGGTTACGGAACTCCTATTGAAGGCTTCGAGGGATTTACCAACGACTGGACATCTCAGGCAAGCTGGGGCACGCGAAAATATCCGCACATGGGTATTCGCGGATGTTTTGGTTTGACGTCACGCCCGATGAACTTGTCTTCAGATATTGAGGAGGATGGCTCGAACTTGTTTGAGATGATGCGCGAAAATGATCTGTCTATTTTGGATGAGGAGCTGATTGAGTATGCTGGTGAGGGAAAGGTTTATCCTTGCATGATTCGTACGGCACGTCGTTGGGGTAAGGGACAATACGATGTGTCGATTATCTCTGAACGTGTTTTGCCAAAGTATGGAGCAAATGCCGAAGCAATGAGGCAGAAAGTGGAATCTCAAATCTTTGTTCCTTGGGATTTGAAACTACGTTGATTTGTTTGTAAATGAAAAGTCTTCTACAAAAAAAATTATGGAGAAGGGAAAAATTTTTTTTCTTTCTTCTTAATTTCTTTTTCTTTCTTCTCCCTGCGCAGGCTGGAATTAACCGTACGGCCTTGCTTGAGAGGAATAATCCACAACTTCATTCCTTCGATTCGTTATCATCGTTGACAATAGGGAATGGAGGTTTTGCGATGACGGTTGATGCTACGGGACTTCAAACATTTCCTGAACATTATTCCAAAGGTGTTCCTTTGGGCACTCAGTCGGATTGGGGTTGGCATTCGTTCCCTAATCCTAAAGGTCTTTTGCCTGCTGACTGTCTTTTGCCCTATGATTTCGGGCACGGGAGTCCGGAAGCCCTCTATTCTTGTCAGGTACGCACAGAAGGACGCGGGCATGATGCTTCCGAATGGTATCGAGTAAATCCCCATCGACTGCATTTGGGCATCGTGGGCTTTGAACTTCCCGATGTCATCACGTTGGATGACTTTACGGATATATCCCAGATGTTGGAGTTAAGTAGCGGGACAATTCGTTCTTCTTTCCACTTACAAGGGAGTCCTGTGTCGGTTACTACTGTTTGTCATCCCACTCGTGATCTTGTTTCAGCACACATTGTTTCTTCGCTTCCGATTCCCATAAAGTTGCATTTTCCCTATCCGACAGGAGCACATGCGGATGATGCTTGCAATTGGGATGCCGAAAACCGTCACTCTTCTACGATCGTTTCCACAGGAGATCATAGCGCCGCTTTCCGTCATGTTTTGGATGGAACGACGTATTTTGTGTCTTTTCGTTGGGAGGGAGAGGCTTCGATTACCCGCAAGGCTCCTCATTACTTTGTTATCACTCCTTCTTCTGGGGAGTTTTCCTTCTCATGTGAATTCCTTCCCACATATCGACACGAGTTCCGTCATCCTGTTTCAATACCATCTTTCAAGGAAACAAGACTCGCTTCTGCCGAGCATTGGGCTTCGTTTTGGAATGAAGGCGGAATGGTTGACTTTTCTGCATGTAAGGATCCTCGTGCTCCAGAGTTAGAGCGTCGGGTTGTCTTGAGTCAGTATCTTCTGGCGGTTAATTGTGCGGGAGACACTCCTCCTCAAGAGACAGGCTTGACATACAATTCCTGGTACGGGAAGTTTCATCTGGAAATGATTTGGTGGCATCAGGCTCACTTTGCTTTGTGGGGACATCCCGAGTTGTTGGATCATACGCTTGAGTGGTATGAGCATGCTGAGCCGATGGCTCGCGAGATAGCAGAACGACAGGGCTTTGATGGTATTCGCTGGATGAAAATGACAGATCCTTCCGCAGCAGAAGCTCCTTCCAATGTGGGAAGTTTTCTCATTTGGCAGCAGCCTCATTTCATTCATTTGGCAGAATTGGTCTATCGCGCGAATCCTTCCGACGAGATACTTCAAAAGTACTATAAGCTGGTGCAGGCAACAGCTGATTTCATGTGTTCCTTTGCCGTGAAGGATGAGCAGTCGGGGAAGTATATTTTAAAAGGATATATTCCTGCACAGGAGACCCTTCGTGCAGCAGAGACCATTAACTCTCCCTTGGAATTGTCAGCCTGGAAATGTGCGCTTCAAATTGCGCAAAAATGGCGTCAGCGCCTGGGGATGAGGCCTCGCTCGGATTGGGATAATGTGATTGACAATCTCTCTCCATTAAAGGTAAATGACGACGGAATATATCTTGCAGCCGAGTCAGCTCCCGCATCTTATACTGACACACGTTTCATGACGGATCATCCTGCCGTTTTAGGGGCGGTAGGGATGTATCCTGCCAGCAACCTGACTGACATCCCAACGATGCGTCGTACGCTTGATTGCGTGTGGAACATGTGGGGCTGGGACACTTGCTGGGGCTGGGATTTCCCAATGACGGCGATGTGTGCAGCACGTATTGGAGAGCCCGAAAAAGCGGTAGATGCCCTCCTTATGGATAAATCGAAAAACAGATATCTGCCAAATGGGCATAATTATCAGACAGATCGTCTGCGGATATACCTCCCAGGAAATGGTGGCTTGCTTATTGCTGTAGCTATGATGTGTGCCGGATGGGACGGAGCTCCCAAGACACCAAATCCGGGATTTCCTGCCGATGGCACATGGAATG
Organism: Bacteroidaceae bacterium; assembly: GCA_017615125.1. Lineage (GTDB taxonomy): Bacteria > Bacteroidota > Bacteroidia > Bacteroidales > Bacteroidaceae > UBA1189. Next base: position 43,635 of record JAGAAS010000076.1, on the reverse strand, counting down.
TACAGTGGGAAGGGCTTCTTCCGTTAATATAGAATGATAAAGGAATCAGTAGTTGCTATGAAAAGTTTAAGACAAGTTTCTTTTCGTTTCTTCTTATTATTGGTTGCGATAATTGTTATTGGTTCAATTATCCCCGCTTATGCTGTCTATCATCCCGATGGACGAGATTTTGTCGTTGAAAACGGCAAGATGCGTTTTACCCGTGCTCTTTACGGAGGTCCTTCCGCTTTCCGTCTGGAGACTTCCGATGGGCCCGAATTCGGATTATGGATGCCTGGTATGGGCGGCAATGTTACCTTTTCCATAACAATTGACAAGGTTACTCTTTCGTTGCTCGATGCGAAGAATATAGAAAACCATTATGGCGATGCTGCCCGTACATATATCATTTCTGATCCTTTGTTCCGCGGAGGACATATCACGCTTACGGCACGTGCTTGCGATGAGTATGATGGAGCCATTTGGAAGATGGAATTTGTCGGCATGCCTTCTTCAACGCGTATTGGAGTCCGTTATGGCGGCGTCTCTGGGAAACGATACAGCAGGAATGCCGACTTGGGTGTAGATCCGGAAGATGCCTTTGCGCTTACGGCTGAAGGCTGCGTGGGAAATGTCTATTCTTTGAAGGCCAATACTTTCTCCGTATCCTATAATCAGACATCCAAAGATGGGGTACGAACCATTCAAGGATGCTTCCCCCAGGGAGCTATCTTGCGAGTGAATAATCTACAGGAAAATGCTCCTGTCCTTGATGCAGAGTGGAAAATAGGAAGAGGAAGTTCCTATGTTTATATCGGAGCAGCCTCAACCGTTCCTTATGCTCGTCTATCGCAGCTGTACGAATCGATGGCCGATCGTCAGAAGAGTCTTACAGAGCGTATCGTCTTTACTACTCCCGATTCGCTCATCAACACATTGGGCGGTGCTCTTGTTGCAGCTGCCGATGGCATTTGGGATGGAAAGACTTGGCTTCATGGAGCTGTCGGCTGGCGAACACCGCTGGCTGGTTGGCGTGCTGCTTATGTGGGTGATGTTCTTGGCTGGCACGAGAGATCTCGTTCTCACTTCAATGCTTATGCGGCATCTCAAGTTACGGGAGTAGAGCCTACCATACCTTCTCCTACTCAAGACGAATCGATGGGTCTTGCTCGTGCGGAGAAGCGTTGGGGCACGCAGATGTATAGTAACGGATACATCTGTCGTAATCCAGAGAAAGCCGATCAGATGAGCCACTATGACATGAACCTCAACTACATCGATGAGCTTCTGTGGCATCTTCAGTGGACGGGCGATTGGGCTTACGCCCGCTCGATATTCCCAGTCATTGAACGTTCTCTTGAATGGGAGAAGCGCAACTTTGATTCGGATGGAGACGGACTCTACGATGCTTACTGTTGTATCTGGGCTAGCGACGGACTATATTATAGTGGAGGGGATGTCACGCATTCTACAGCATTTAACTATCGTGCCAACAAGCTTGCTGCCGTTATTGCGGAAGGCTTGGGTGAGCGCACAAAAGCGGCTTATTATCAAGCTGAGGCTCAGCGCATTCAGGATGCTGTTGCAGCAACGCTTTGGGATGATGAAAAAGGCGTATGGGCAGAATGCCGCGATAAGATGGGCTTGCAAAGGCTTCATACGACGCCGGGAGTGTGGACGGTTTACAACGCTATCGATAGCGAAGTGGGCACTCCGTTGATGAATTACCGCAGCACGCAGTATATTGACCGTGAGATACCTCACATTCCTGTCGTTTGCAAAAACGATAAGGGAGAAATCGTCTACGACTCCGTCTATACGATTTCCACTACTTCTTGGCAGCCTTATGGCTGGAGCACGAATAATGTGGCTTTCGCTGAAGTGCTGAATACCGCCCTTGCTTATTGGCAGGCTTCCCGTTACGAGGAAGGCTACGAGCTGTTGCGCGCCGCCGTTCTTGACGGAATGTACTTCGGGAAGAGTCCTGCAAACTTTGGGCAGATATCAAAGTACGATGTGGCGCGTGCTGAGTGCTATCGGGACTTTGGCGACGTGATAGGCGTGGCTTCACGAGCCCTCATTCAGGGACTTTATGGTGTTCTTCCCGACAGGCTCAACGATATCATAGTCCTCCAGCCTGGTTTCCCGGCAGCCTGGGAAGCTGCAGCGCTTGAATCTCCCGATATCTCCTATAGCTTCCAGCGCATAGGGGCTACCGAGACATATAAAATCCATCTGGCAGAGAATTTCCGTGCCGATGTCGTGATGCTTCGTTTGCGTGCTTATTACGACTATTTGTCTTCGGTCTATATCAACGGGAACAAGGCTTCGTGGCAGCTGGCATCCGATGCTGTGGGCTTCCCGATGGTGGAGATTCCTATTTTCTTGAAAGAAAAGGGCGACTTCGAGGTTGTCATTCATTGGGCAGGAACCGTTATCGATGGAAGTCTTTCTGAAGACGGTTTGCCTCATGAGGTTGAACAAGGACTCATGAAGTGGACTCGTCCTGCTGTCAATAAGCCTTCAGCAGAGCCTGAGTTCGGTTCGGTTGTTATGGGAGATTTTGAGGATGTCAGAATGGCAGCTCTTGATCCTATTATTATGGATGGGCTCTACAACGATTCTGTGACGAATATCTTCAAGCCCCGTTACCTCTCTCCTCGTCCGTCTGTTACCTCTCTGGAGATGCCTGTTACCGGGATAGGCGACTGGTGTCATCCGAATATGACTTTTGAGGTGCGCGATGAGGCTGTGCGGAAATCATCTGTGCTGCAGACGCCTATGAATGTTCCGTTCTCTGTTGCTACGGAGGGAAACAACGTTCTGTTTACCTCTTTGTGGAGCAACTTCCCCTCGAAGGCGTATGTCCCTTTGTCCGGGCAGGCTTCCCACGCTTATGTGATGCTTGTCGGCACCACCAACGCTATGCAGAGCCAGATTGCGAATGCCCAGTTGCGCATAGCCTATTCCGACGGAACGGCCGACACGTTGCTGCTCGTCAACCCCTACAACTGGTGCCCCATCGAGCAGGACTATTACGACGACGGGCTGGCTTTCAACCTGCGCGGATATCGTCCTTGGCGCATGATGTTGCAAACGGGCGAGGTTTCGCGTGTGCTCAGCGCGGGTGAATCGGCAAAGGAGATGTCGCAGCCCCATACGAACGAAGTGGTGCGTACAATAGATACGAACGTCTCAGGAGTCTTCGGCGCTCAGATTCCGGGAGGAGCGGCAGAGTTTCTCGACTTGCGCCTCAATCCCTCGAAGCGGCTGTTGATGCTCGAACTGGAGGCGTTGTCCAACGATGTGGTTGTCGGATTGATGGGTGTTACTTTGCAACGATGAGACGAACTTTCTCCCTTCTTCTCTTCCTCGCGACGTTCCTGTTGATGGGGTGCACGGAAAGCTATCAGGAGTTTTGCACGCAATATCCTGTCACCTATTCCGTCGACATCACCTATGCCCCTTTCAACCAGGTTGCCAGCATGGGGCAGTTTATCTGTATCCGCCCCAAGTCCAATCATGCGTCAGTCACAGTCACCTCCCTCACGGGGAAGTCAGCCGAAGTGGCTCTCTCGGAAACGGAGCGACGTTCTTTCTCCTTCGGGCTGGCTGGGCTCATCATCGGGCAGCCCTATTTTAATGATGGTACTGCCTATTATGCCTACGACTTGGCGTGCCCCGCTTGCGACAGAGCTGCGGCGCGGCTGGAAATGGATGAGCAGGGAAAGGCATCGTGCCCTTTGTGCGACAATGTGTATGATTTGAACAACGGAGGAATCATCGTCTCGGGAAGCGGGAGACCTCTTTATAGATATCGTGTCACCCAGTCAAGCGCAGGCACTCTGTTTGTTCACAACTAAGGAAAGGGAGAGAACCGATGTCACGCTTCCGACAAAGGAAAAAACGATAAGGAAAAGGAAGGATTTTTTTTCGAGAAGGAATCTCGCCGTATGAAGAAAGAATCTCGCCGTATGTAGAAAGAAAAAAAATTTTTCCCTTCTCGAAAAATTTTTATTTGTTCTCGAAAAAACCGAAAGCTCAAAAGATATGTCAGGAATGAAAAAGAACCAACATAAGCCGTCCCTCTATTTCATCTGCACGGTTGCCGCGCTGGGCGGCTTGCTTTTTGGCTACGACTGGGTAGTAATAGGCGGAGCCAAACCTTTTTATGAGGCATTCTTCGGCATTGCCGATAATCCCATTATGCAAGGTGTTGCTATGACGACAGCTAACATCGGCTGCCTGGTGGGAGCGATGCTGGCAGGCATGTTGGCCGACAGATACGGGCGGAAGCCTTTGCTGATTATGGCTGCTGTCCTGTTCCTGACATCTGCTTTGGCTACGGGCGCATTCAACAACTTCGTGCTCTTCAACCTTGCCCGCTTCTGGGGAGGTATGGGCATCGGGTTGGCTTCCGCGCTTTCGCCTATGTACATCGCTGAGGTTGCTCCTGCCGACAGAAGGGGGCGCCTGGTAAGCCTCAACCAGATGACTATCGTGCTGGGCATCCTTGCTGCGCAGATTATCAACCTGTTGCTGGCGCAGAAGACGACGGACTCCGTCGCTATCGTCGATACTTGGAACGGGCAATGGGGCTGGCGCTGGATGTTCTGGGCCGAGAGCATCCCTGCGGCTTTGTTCCTCGTGCTGGGCTTCATCATACCGGAGAGCCCGCGCTATCTGGCGATGAAGGAGCAAAGCCACGAGAAGGGGCTCACACAGCAGCCGGCAGGATTGGCGGAGCTGTTTTCACACAAGTATTCGCGCGTCTTGCTGCTGGGACTCATCATTGCCGTTTTCCAGCAATGGTGCGGGACGAATGTCATCTTCAACTATGCGCAGGAGATTTTCGTGGCAGCAGGGTTCGACGTGAATATGATGTTCATCAATATCGTCATCACAGGCATTGCTAACGTGCTGTTTACCTTCGTTGCCATCTATACTGTAGAGAAATGGGGGCGTCGAAAGCTTATGCTGATAGGCGCCGGGGGGCTTGGAATTATCTATCTGATTCTGGGCTTTTGTTACTATTTTCACGTGACAGGCATTTTTATGGTGGTGTTGGTTGTGCTGGCTATCAGCTGCTACGCTATGACGCTTGGGCCGATTACTTGGGTGCTCCTCAGCGAGATTTTCCCCAATAGGATAAGAGGTGTCGCTATGGCTGTCTGCACGTTTGCTCTGTGGGTGGGATGCTGCACGCTTACGTTCACGTTCCCTTCCATGAACCGCGCTCTTGGCACGTATGGTACCTTCTGGATATATAGTGGCGTATGCTTGTGCAGCTTCATCTACTTGTTCTTGCGTTGTCCCGAGACAAAAGGAAAGACGCTGGAGGAGATGGAGAGTTTGATGATAAAGAAAACGGAATAGAGTCTAAAAAGGAATCAACGAATATGGTAAAGGCTTGGAGGGAGAAGGTAGTCATTTCAACGTATGAGGTAGGAAGCGAAGAGAAGAATCCGATCTTCTTGGAAAGGCGTGTCTATCAGGGAAGCAGCGGTGTCGTCTATCCTTATCCTGTCATCGAATCTATTTCTGACAAGAAAACGGATCATGCATACAACGCCATCTGGCTTGAGAACGAATACCTCAAAGTGATGCTTCTTCCCGACTTGGGAGGGCGTGTTCAAATGGCTTACGACAAGATAGCCCAGCGGCATTTTATCTATTACAATCAGGTAATAAAACCCGCGCTTGTGGGATTGGCTGGGCCTTGGATTAGCGGTGGAATCGAATTCAATTGGCCTCAGCATCATCGCCCTAGCACATTCATGCCTGTTGACTCTGCTATTGAGGAGAATGAAGACGGGAGCATCACCGTCTGGTGTAATGAGCGTGAGCGGATGTTCCATCAGAAGGGAATGGCAGGATTCACGCTTCGCCCGGGATGTGCGTACCTGGAGATACGAAGCAAGCTTTATAATCCTACGGAGATTCCGCAGACTTTCCTTTGGTGGGCCAATCCCGCGGTGAAGGTAGGAGACGATTATCAGAGTGTCTTTCCTCCCGATGTGAATGCGGTGTTCGATCATGGAAAACGGGCTGTGAGCACATTCCCTATCGCAACGGGAACCTATTACAAAGTGGACTATAGCGCAGGCGTTGACATTTCTAATTATCGGAATATTCCTGTGCCGACGTCCTATATGGTGGCACATAGCGAGTATAACTTCGAGGGAGGTTATGAGAATGACACCCGATGTGGAATGCTGCATGTGGCAAACCATCATGTCAGCCCGGGAAAGAAGCAGTGGACGTGGGGAAACGGCGATTTCGGCAGGGCTTGGGATAGGAACCTGACGGATGAGGATGGGCCTTACATCGAATTGATGGCAGGCGTCTATACGGAGAACCAGCCCGATTTCTCCTGGCTGATGCCCTACGAGGAGAAATCGTTCGTGCAGTATTTCTTCCCTTACAGAGAGCTGGGAATAGTCAAGAACGCTTCTCGCGACTTAGTCCTGAATCTGCTGCCGGAAAGGGGAGAAGGCGGAAGGCTTTTTGCTCGTTTGATGGCTTTTGCTACATCGCGTCAGCAATGTCATATTGAACTTCGTACAAGAGGAGGGGAGAACCTCTTTACCGAAGAGTGCGTGCTTTCTCCCGAGCATGTTTACGAAAAGAAGGTGCCTGTCGAATCGGTTCCTTTTGAAGTTCTCGAGCTGGTAGTGAATAAGCTGGTAGCGCGTGCATCCGAGGAATCAGACAATCCTGTTCCAGAACCGGCGGAAGCAGCTCTCAAGCCAGAGCAGATAGATACGTGCGAGCAACTCTACCTGACGGGATTGCACTTGGAGCAATACCGTCATGCTACTTGGTGCGCATTGGATTATTATACGGAGGCCTTGCGTCGTGATCCGCAGGATGTGCGCAACAACAACGCCGTAGGGCTTTGGTACTTGCGGCGCGGGCGTTTCGGAAAATCAGAGCCTTTCCTGAGGACAGCTGTGCGTGTTTTGCAGAAACGGAACCTTAATCCTTACGACGGGGAGCCTCTTTACAACCTGGGTCTTTGCCTTTATTGGCAATGGAGGGAGGCAAGCGTTTTGGCTGAGAAAGGAAACTCGGATTATCTGTTGGATGAGGCATACAAATGGTTCTACAAAGCCACGTGGAATGCCGCTTGGCAGGATGTCGGGTATTTTGCCTGCGCACAAATCAGCATCAGACAAAACCGTCTGGAAGATGCTCTGGATGAGATAGACCATTCTTTGGCACGAAACTGGCATAACCACAAGGCACGTGCGCTCAGAACCGCCATCCTGCGTCGTTTGCATCGTACGGAGGAAGCTTTGGCTTTTGCCAAGGAGTCTCTTCGCCTGGATGCGTTCAACTATGGTTGTCGGCTCGAAATCGTGCTGCTGACAGGAGAGGGCAGAGAAGAACTGGCTCGTCTCCTACGCCGCGATGCGCACAATTACCAGGAATTGGCTTTGGACTTTCAGGCTGCAGGGCTGCACGAAGAGGAGGCCTTTGTCTGGCAAATGGCAGAAGAGGAGGGAGCCACAAACATCATGAGCTACTATTATGCTGGCGATTATGCGAAGGCATCGTCTCAGAGCGTCGCTTGCGTCTTCCCCAATCGTCTTGAGGCTATCGTTATGCTGCAGGGAGCCCCTTCTGAGGATGCGAAAGCAGCGTTCCTCTTGGGAAATCTGTGGTACGACAAGCGTCAGTATGATTGTGCTGTGGAAAGCTGGGAACGCTCTGCTCAACTGAACCTGTCGTTCCCTACCGTTTGGCGAAATCTTGCTTTGGCATATTATAATAAGGAACAAGACAGCCGGAAGGCTCTTGCGTGTATGGAGCGCGCTTTTTCGCTCGACACTTCCGACGCAAGAGTGCTGATGGAGCTGGATCAGCTCTACAAGCGCTTGGGGACAGCGCACGAGAAACGCTTGGCTCTCCTGCGTCAGCATCATGCTTTGGTGCTGCAACGCGACGATTTATATCTGGAAGAGATTACTTTGCTGAATCTCTTGCGTCGGCACGAAGAAGCTGCTGCTCTGCTTGATAGCCATCGTTTCCACCCCTGGGAGGGAGGCGAAGGAAAGGTTACCGCTCAGTACCAGCTGGCCCGCATCGAAAGGGCAAAGAAGGCCATACGTCTTCATCACTATGATGAGGCTATCCTTCTGCTCAAGGAATGTCAAGTCTATCCGGAGCACTTGGGCGAAGGTAAGCTGATAGGCGCGCAGGAGCAGGACATCTATTTCTATCTCGGTTTGGCCTATCGCAGAAAAGGAGAGAAAGGGCAGGCTAAAGAATGCTGGGTGAAGGCTTCTCAAGGAGAGCTCCAGCCTACAGCTGCGATGTATTATTACGATGCTCCGCCCGAGAAGATTTTCTATCAGGGGCTGGCTCTGCGCGCATTGGGAAGAGAGAGCGAAGCGCGCGAGAAGTTCACCCAGCTGAAGGACTATGGGCTGGCTCATCTCGACGACGAGGTAGTAATGGATTACTTTGCCGTTTCTCTTCCGGAGCTTACCGTTTGGGATGACAATCTGAATACCCTCAACCGCATCCATTGCCTCTTCATGCTCTCGCTGGGAGAGTGGGGATTGGGCAACGCTCCTTCCGCTCGGAGCTATCTGTCGGAGGCACAACGTCTGAATCCTAATCATTTGGGTGTGTTCTCCGTCAGCGACATTATCTTTGATAATGCAGGAGAAGCGAATCGTTCGTGACGCGAATGCTTCCCAGCCTTTTTTGAGCGCGAGGGCTAAAAAAAGAAAGCCTTCCTTTGTGCAAGTCGCAAAAAGTGATTACTTTTGCCCCGCAGTTCACACGAAAGGCGTCTGCTCGAATGGTGGAATCGGTAGACACGAGGGACTTAAAATCCCTTGCCCAGTAATGGGCGTGTGGGTTCAAGTCCCACTTCGAGTACTCAGAAAGCCACAGCAGGAAATGCATCAGACAAACAGCGCCGACATCCCGAGAGGTGTCGGCGTCTTTTTTTGCTCCTTGTGACGTGTTTTTCCCTAAGCCTCTTATGCTTCCTCTCCTCCAGGCATTGCCTCCCAGAAAGCCCTCAGCTCGTTGATGATATCGTCATAATCCTTCATAGTGAACGTGCCTTCTCCCATCAGCATGATGGTATAGTCGATACCTGCGAAGGAGCGCCCTACACCCGTATCGCGGAAGCCGTTGCGCAGGTAGAAATGATGTCTCCTTCTGCGTTGCTCGGTGTTATTGCATTGTTGATCAGGCGATTCCATATCGAGGATGTTTGTGCTGCTCTTGTATTTCTCTATCAATCGGGAGAGTATCTGTTGCCCATATCCCTTGCCGCGCAACTCTTCGGGCACAGCAAAGTACCAGAACCAGTTGAACGACTTGCGGGGATAGACAATCGTGAAGCCAAGAAAGAGGTCTCCCTCGTAGTACGTCGTGAAGTCCAAAGGCATCGTTGCCACAAGGCGCAGCAAATCGTCCCAAGGAATCTGTTCCTCCTCGGGGAAAGCACTCTGGTAGAGGGCTCTCACCGTTTCGTCGGCTGTTTCGGGGGAGAAAATGCGCTTTTCAGTCATGATGCTGCAGGTTTACCATCCGGGAGGAAGCACGATGTTCTCCACGTTGTAGGCTTCCCGGAACAGCGGCGCCATTTCCTCGTCGGTGAAGCCTGCGATGCCGCAGCCGATGCGTGTGACGAGGAATGTCAGCTCGGGATGTGCTTGGGCAAACAGGATGAACTCGTCCACGTAGGGACGTATCGTTTCCACGCCTCCCTGCATCGTAGGGATGCCGTAGCTCTGTCCTTGCAGCCCTACGCCCTGCCCCATGATGGCTCCGAACTTGCGGTAGGCGATGAGCGCCGCACCTCCTCCGTGCATGCCTTGCAGGTTGCTCCCGAAGACGAAGATTTCGTTTGGCTGGAGCTCCGTGATAAACGCGGGTGTTGTCTTTTTCCTTTCCATATCCTTGAAAATTGAGATTCTACCTTCCGCTTTTGGCAGTTGATGATGTGTATATTCTCTCGGTTTTTATGCAAAAATACGGCAATTCGGCGGAACCTCATAATCATTTTCCGAAATCTTTTTCTGAGGGCTGAAAAGGGCATCGAGAAGTATCTCTGGACAGCCCCGATTTTTCCCTTCTTCATACGGTTTTTTCGAGAAGGGAAAAATTTTTTTCAAGAAGGGAAAATTTCGTATCGAGAAGGAAAAAATTGCGCTGGACAAAAAAACCGTTCTTCCCATAGAGAAATTAATGGCGGATGGCGAAAAAAAGTTGCAAATTTTTTGTGAATTTTTGCATATTTATTTGGTGGTTCATTTTTTTGTTTTTACCTTTGCATCAGAAGTCGTTGTGAAACGATGCGTTTTAAGTTAAGTCTAGTTTAGTTTTTGTGTTGGTCAAATAGCCGTCCCAAGTGAGGGGTTGCGGCTATTTGATTTTTAAATAAAAGTCCCCTTTCCATCGTGGATTTTCGGTTTTTATTGGGAGTTCCCTTGCTGCCGTTTCGTGTCGGAAAGGGTAAATGAAAAAGGATGGGCCTCACACGAGGCTCATCCTTTTCCTTACGTTTGGGAGAAACGTCAGCGTTTACTCTTCCGTTGAGGGCTTCTCGTTGCGAGGATGCCTCTCGGGACGGTTCCCGTTGTGGTTGCCGTTATGACGCTCTCTTCCTTCACCGCCACGCTCGCGACGTGCTGCGCGCTCAACGTAGTCGGCAGGCTTCTCAATGAGAACACGGTGACTCAGCTTGAGCTTACCCGTCTTGGCGTCGATCTCAAGCAGCTTCACCTGAATCTTGTCGCCTTCCTTCAGGCCTGTCTCTTCCATCGTCTCGAAGCGCTTCCAGTCGATTTCAGAAATGTGGAGCAAACCGTCCTTTCCGGGCATAATCTCAACGAAGGCACCGTAGGGCATGATGCTGCGGATCTTTCCCTCGTAGATTTCTCCCACTTCGGGAATGGCTACGATAGCGCGGATTTTCGACAGAGCAGCATCGATAGCCTCTTTGTTGTTGGCAGCAATCTCTACCTTGCCGACGCCGTCCACCTCTTCGATATTGATGGATGCGCCCGTCTCTTCCTGCATACCCTGAATAATCTTTCCTCCCGGGCCAATGACGGCGCCGATGAACTCTTTCGGAATGGTTATCATCTCGATGCGCGGAGCGTGAGGCTTGAGCTCGGCTCTTGGCTCGGGAAGCGTCTCGAGCATGCAGTTGAGGATGTGCATACGTCCTTCCTTAGCCTGCGCAAGGGCCTTCTCGAGGATCTCGTACGACAATCCGTCGCACTTGATGTCCATCTGCGTAGCCGTAAGTCCCTTAATGGTACCCGTTGTCTTGAAGTCCATATCGCCCAAGTGGTCTTCGTCGCCGAGGATGTCGCTCAGGACGGCATACTTGTCCTCTCCGGGATTCTTGATGAGGCCCATAGCGATGCCGCTCACGGGACGTGCGATAGGAACGCCTGCGTCCATAAGGGCAAGAGTGCCTGCGCAGACGGTAGCCATCGACGAAGAACCGTTGCTCTCGAGGATGTCGCTGACAACACGCACGCAGTAGGCGTAGTCGTGGGGAATCATCTCCTTCAGGGCGCGCCAAGCGAGGTGCCCGTGTCCGATTTCACGACGTCCCACGCTGCGCTGTGCCTTTGCTTCGCCCGTGCTGAAGGGAGGGAAGTTGTAGTGGAGGAGGAAGCGCATCTTGCTCTTGTCAAGCACGTCGTCGACGATCTTCTCATCGTCCTTCGTGCCGAGAGTTACGCTGGTAAGCGACTGAGTCTCACCGCGTGTGAAGATGGCTGAGCCGTGAGGGCCGGGCAGATAACCTGCTTCGCACCAGATAGGACGGATCTCCGTCGTCTTACGTCCGTCGAGGCGCTTGCCTTCGTCCAAGACGCAGCGACGCATAGCATCGCGCTCTACAGCGGCGTAGTAACGGTCGATAAGGGCGTTCTTCTCTTCCAGCTCTTCCTCGCTGAGCTCGGGATGAGCTTCGGCATAGCGAGCCTTGAACTCCTCGCTGATAGCAGCATAGGCGTCTTCGCGCTCGTGCTTGGCGAGGTTTCCTTCGTGCACGATAGCGTAGGCGGGAGCATAGCACTCTTTGGCTACTTGCTCGCGCAGCTCCTCATCGTTCACCTCGTGGCAGTATTCGCGCTTCTCCGTCTTTCCGCACTCTGCTTCCATCTCCTTCTGGATAAGGCACATGGGCTTGATAGCCTCGTGGGCAGCCTTCATCGCAGCAAGCAGGTCTGCTTCGCTCACTTCCTTCATCTCGCCTTCCACCATCATGATGTTGTCGTAGGTAGCGCCTACCATGATGTCCATATCGGCTTGCTCGAGCTGCTCAAAGGTAGGATCGATGACAAATTCTCCGTTGACGCGGGCAACGCGTACTTCAGAGATGGGGCCTTGGAAAGGAATATCGCTTACTGCCAGAGCTGCAGATGCTGCTAAGCCAGCCAGAGCGTCAGGCATGTCGACGCCGTCGGCGCTGAACATAATGATGTTGACGTAAACTTCAGCGTGGTAGTTATCTGGGAAAAGGGGACGCAAGGCGCGGTCAACCAGACGGCATGTCAGAATCTCATAGTCAGAAGGCTTGCCTTCACGTTTGGTGAAACCACCGGGATAGCGTCCGAATGCGGCGTATTTTTCTCTGTACTCAACCTGAAGAGGCATAAAATCTGTGCCGGGAACTGCATCTTTGGCGGCGCAAACGGTAGCAAGAAGCATGGTTTTGCCCAATGTTACCATTACGGCTCCGTCGGCCTGCTTGGCCAATTTTCCGGTTTCCAACGTAATCTCTCTACCATCGGGCAGAGCGACTTTCTTTGTGATAATGTTCATTTGAAATTGGGATAATTATTTATAACTCACGAAAATTCGCGCAAAAGTAATATTTAAATATGAAACTCTGCTACCTTTTTGATTTTTTGTGTACTTTTGCGCTGAAAAAATAATGATTGGATGAAAAAATATCTCGTTATAGCAACTGTTTTCGGTTCTTTGTTGCTTTGGGGCTGTAAGCAAAACCCCCAGGCTGTTATCGAAGGTAACATCACGGAGGCAACAGGAAAGACTCTTTATCTGGATGCCTTGAATGTCGATAAACTGTCTGTTGTCGATTCCGTGAAACTGAAGGACGACGGAAAGTTCCTCTTCAAAGTTCCCAAACCCGAGTGCTACGATTTCTATCGTCTTCGCGTCGAGCGCGAGATGGTGAACATCAGCATCGACAGCACCGAAACCGTGCGTGTCGAAGCTGCGCTTCCCGTTATGTCCATAGCCTACAAGGTGAGCGGCTCCGAAGACAATGAGAAGCTGAAGGACCTTGTCCTGCAGCAGATAGAGCTTCAGAACAAAGTGATGGGCATGATACGCGCCAGCGGGCCTGAGACAGGCGTCACCCGCATGAAGATCCGCGAAGCCGTTCAGCAGTACAAGGACTCCGTACGCATGAAGTATATCTACGCCAATCCCTTGAAGCCCTATGCCTACTTCGCCCTCTTCCAGCGGCTCGGGGGCGAGCTTATCTTCGATCCTCTGAACAATCGTGACGACGTGAAGGCTTTTGCTGCCGTCGCCACCAGCCTCGATACGTTTTATCCTGAGGCAACTCGCACGCGCAACCTTCATAATATTGCCATCAAGGGAATGAGCAACACGCGCCCTGCCCGTCCGTCCGACTTCAGCAAGCTGGAAGATAAGATTGTCGAGGCGTCCATCATAGATATCGACCTTATGGATGCCGACGGAGCACAGCACAAGCTCAGCGACTTGAAGGGAAAGGTGGTCCTTCTCAGCTTCTGCGCCTATGCCCAGGAGACAAGCGCCGTCAGCGTGCTCACGCTGCGGGAGCTCTATAACGAATATGCCGAGCAGGGCTTCGAGATCTATCAGGTGTCGCTCGACGAGAACGAGCATTATTGGCGGATGGCTGTGAACAACCTGCCTTGGGTTTGCGTGCGCGATGCGGAAACCAATTGGTTCGTTACGCGCGACGGAGCCATCCTTTTCAAGTCGCCCGTTGCCAGTCTTTATGGAGTCTCCGCTCTGCCTACCTATTTTATAGTGAACCGCGACAACGAGCTCGTCCTTCGCATAGAAGACGAAAAGACTTTGGTGGAGTCTGTGCAGGCAGCCATGAAGGGCAAATAAACGTATAAGTGTGCTAAAGAATAAAAAATATCCGTTTTTGTTTTGTTTTCTTCTGAGGATGCACTAACTTTGTCCCCACAATGAGAAAGAAAATGGGTTCCGGCATGAAAAATTGCCGGGATTCTTTTTTGCTCACTATCAAAAGAGTATTAACAAATTAAATTAATATCAAAATTAACACATTATGGCTTATATGTCACAAGAAGGGTTCGACCAATTAGTAGCCGAACTGAAAGAACTGGAAAGCATCCGTCGTCCTGAGATTGCACGGCAGATTGCTGAAGCAAGGGATAAAGGAGACCTGTCGGAAAATGCAGAGTATGATGCAGCCAAGGAAGCACAGGGAATGCTCGAGATGAAGATCAATCAGCTGAAGCAGACAATCAGCGAAGCAAAGATTATAGACACGTCGAAGATCAAGGCCGACACCGTGCAGGTGCTCACGAAAGTGGAGCTGAAGAACGTGAAGACGAAGGCAAAGATGAGCTACACCATCGTGCCCGAGAGCGAGGCAAACCTCAAGGCAGGGAAAATCTCTGTCAACACCCCCATTGCGCAGGGCCTGTTGGGCCATTCGGTAGGCGAGAAAGTAGCGATAAAGATTCCTGCAGGAATGCTCGAACTGGAAATCCTCAATATCTCCATCTAAAAAAGCGTTTGATTGGAGAATCGTAAAATCGTTAATTTGTAAATCGTCCCACGATACCCCAATTCAACAAAAAAACGATTCCCCATTTAACCCCTTAGCCTTTTGGCCCTTCATCATTTGATTATTTGATTACCTAATTATCTATACTATGGCCTCTATTTTTTCACGCATCATAGCAGGAGAGATTCCTTGCTACAAGGTAGCCGAAGACGAGCACAACTTCGCTTTCCTTGACATCAATCCTTTGCAGGAAGGGCACACGCTCTGCATCCCCAAGCGCGAAGTCGATTATCTGTTTGACCTTACCGACGAGGAGTATGCATCGTTGACGCTCTTTGCCAAGCGCGTAGCAGAAGCTGTGAAGGCAGCCGTTCCTTGCAAGCGCGTAGGCGTAGCGGTGCTCGGGATGGAAGTTCCTCATGCTCACATCCATCTCGTGCCCCTGCAGAAGGAGAGCGACTTGCTCTTCACCAACCCCAAAAAGGAGCTCACGCCCGAGCAGTTTGCAGACATAGCCCGTCGCATCAGCGAAAACGTGAAGCTCTGATACTTTCCTCGCAGAAGTTCTGACGCGAAATTCAATATTAGTAGAGAGGGAAAAATCTTCCCTCTCTTTTTTATTTCGCTAAGAAAAGAAAGATGTCAAAAGCAGGGTTGCGGGCATTCCTATAAGAAGGCAAACGAAGTCTTCGGCAAGCCAAATTTCTACGCGATTTGACGCAAAAAAAGGCAGCAAGGCATTGGCTTTCTCCCAGAAAAACCGTATCTTTGTTTCGAAGGACAAAGTTGGTTTTTCGAGGGACAATGTTGTTGTATCATCACGTTGATCTAACTGTCCCAACGTGAAGGTTTAACTGTCCCAACACGTTGATTCAACTGTCCCAACGTGAAGGTACAACAACTTTTTTAATAAAACGACATTTAAACTCTTATTCTATGAAACAATCAACAAAGGTAAAAGAAGGCGGGAAAATCCTTTTTCAGACGGTGAGGCGCTCTGCCGTCAGGGGAGAGGATTTCCCCGAGGGGCAGGAGCCTGTCCACATCGTTCCGTACAACCAGACGACGGTAACGACGGAGGAGCTGGCTGAGATTATTGCCCAGCGGTGTACGGTGAAGGCTCCCGACGTGCGTGCTGCGCTGGCGGCATTCTCGCAGGTGCTGACAGAAACGTTGCTCGACGGCAACCGCCTGAGGGTGGAAGGCGTAGGGAGCTTCGGGCTTTCGCTGAAGCAGAAGAAACTTGGTGCTAACGGGGCGGAGCGCTTGCGGAAAATGCTCTCGGACAGCATCCGGGCCGAGGATGTCTGCGTGAATCGCGTGCTTTTTTCTCCCAGCCGGGAGCTGCAGAAGGCAATGAAGCATGCTGTCTTTGCCAACAGCGGGGTGAAGTCTGCTGAGCCTCTCGCGCGCGAAGAAGTGAATGCGTTCCTTTCGCAGCATTTCGCTACACATCAGGTCCTCCTGCGGCGTGAGCTGGAACAGCATCTTGGCATCTCGCGCAATCAGGCGATACATTGGCTGAAAACGCTCGTTGAGGAGGGTGCCTTGCAGGCGCAGGGAAGCCGTAACGCGCGTTTTTATACGCCCGCTCCCAGTTTTGGCGCAGGCTAATGTGTTACCTCCAGATAGCGGAGGGCGGCTTTCAGGGCGTCGTTGTTGTCGTTGATGATTTCGAAATACTCGCTCGTGTTCCACAGGTCGCGGGCGACGAGGGCTTTCAGCTGAAGGCGGATGAGGGGGAGCGAGGCGTCGTACTGCTCCTGGTCGAAGGGGACCTTGGCCTCTTCGGCTTTCTTCAGCAGCACCTGCAGCATGTCGTCGGTGATGTCGAAGTCCTTCTTGAACTTGTCAAAGGTGGGGTAGGCTTTCTCCCAGGCTTTGCGGTTCTTGTCGATGAGGCTGACGTTGGCGCTGTTGACGGCGCCTTTGGCGACAAGCTCCCGATGGTATTTCGTGTAGGTGATGGTGTCGATGGGCACGAAGCAGTCGGGCATGATGCCTCCTCCTCCGTAGACGGTACGTCCTAACAGCTTGGTGGTGAAGCGGAGCGAGTCGGGGAAGTGAATGCTGTCGGCGCTCGTCAGCTCGCCGTTGTTGTAGCGGTTGATGATGTCCTTGCTGTAGTCAACGGTCTTGTCGTAGGGCTTCTGCACGCAGCGCCCGCTGGGGGTGTAGTAGTGGGCGACGGTAAGGCGTATCATCGAGTCGTCGGGGAGCATGATGGGGCGCTGAACGAGCCCTTTGCCGAACGACCTTCTGCCGACGACGTAGGCTCTATCCCAGTCCTGCACGGCTCCGGTGACGATCTCGGAGGCGGAGGCGCTATACTCGTTGATGAGGACGACGAGGCGCCCCTCCTGGAATTTCCCTCTGCCGGCAGCAGCGTACTCCTGACGCGGAACACGGCGTCCTTGCGTGTAGACGATAAGCTGCCCGGGACGAAGGAACTCGTTGGCAATCTCTACGGCTGCCTGCAGCAGGCCTCCTCCGTTGTCTTCAAGGTCGAAGATCAGGTCCTCCATACCCTGCTTCTTCAGCTTGTCGATGGCTTCTGTTACCTCCTTGTGGGAGGTCTGCCCGAAGCTTCCCAGACGGATGTAGCCTATCTGAGGAGTAATCATGTAGGCGGCTTCGAGGGTGTTGACGGGAATCTTATCCCGCACGACGACAAAGGAGAGAGGCTCCTTGATGCCGCGCCGTACGACGCCTAGGTTCACCTTCGTGCCCTTGGGCCCGCGCAGGCGCTTCATAATCTCATTGCGGTCCATCTTGACGCCAGCAATCGCTGTATCGTTCACGCTGATGATCCTGTCGCCTGCGTAGATGCCTACCCGCTGGGAAGGGCCTCCCGAGATGGTCTGGATGACGAGCAACGTGTCGTCGGCAATGTTGAACTGCACGCCGATGCCCTCGAAGTTGCCCTGAAGGGGCTCGTTCATCTTCTTCACCTCCTCGGCGTTGTTGTAGACGGAGTGGGGATCCAGCTCCTTGAGCATTGCCTTGATGCCCGCCTCGATGACTTTCTCTTCGTTGATATCCTCTACATAGAGGTTGCTGATGGCACCCTCGGCCATAATCAGCTTCCGCACGCGGCTGAGGTCGACGTTGAAGTTCTGCGCCAGCACGACTGTGCTGAGCAGGGAGAGTGTGATGAGGAGAAGTCTTTTCATTTGGCAACGAACTCGTCTACGGGCTTTCCTAACTGTATCAGCTCGCGCACCATGCTGCTGCTGACGCATGCCAGCTCGGGGCTGCTGAAGAGAAGAACTGTCTCGATGTCGGTGAGGTGCCGGTTGATGTCGGCCATGTTGCGCTCGTACTCGTAGTCGGCGATGTTGCGCACGCCGCGGATGATGACGTCGGCGCCTACCTCTCGGGCGAAGTCGGCGGTAAGGCCGTCGTAGGCGATGACGCTTACGCGGGGCTCTTTGGCGAAGACCTTGTTGATGGCCTCAAGGCGCTTGTCGCGCTCGGCGATGGTGTGCTTGGTAACGTTGATACCGACAGCAATCACTATTTCGTCGGCAAACGAGAGGGAGCGCCTGACGATGTCGGCGTGCCCGATGGTGAACGGGTCGAAGGTTCCGGGGAAAACAGCTTTCATTGTGAGGAGATGATGGGTAAAGGATGCGTTGATATGAAGAAAGAAAAAAACTTTTTGAAGAAGGGATAATTTCTTATTCGTTCTCGATATCTTCTTCGGGCTTGTCTTCCTCGATGACGAGGTTGTCGATGATGAAATTCTGCCTTTCCATCGTGTTTTTTCCCATGTAGAAGTCGAGCAGTCCCATCACGGCATCGTTCTTGTGGAGTGTCACGCGCTCGAGGCGCATGTCCTTGCCGATGAAGTGGCGGAACTCGTCGGGGCTTATCTCTCCCAAGCCCTTGAAGCGCGTGATCTCGGGGTTGGGCGAGAGCTTGCGGATGGCCTCCTGGCGCTCCTCCTCACTGTAGCAGTAGAGGGTGATGAAGTCGCCCTTGGGGTCGGCGTCGGGGAAGTCCTCCTTGTTGAAGCCCTTGATGCTCTTCTTCTTGTTACGCACGCGGAAGAGGGGGGTCTGGAGGATGTACACGTGCCCTTTCTTGATGAGGTCGGGGAAGAACTGTAGGAAGAAGGTGATCATCAGCAGGCGGATGTGCATGCCGTCGACGTCGGCGTCGGTAGCGACGATGACCTTGTTGTAGCGCAGCCCGTCGAGCCCGTCCTCGATGTTGAGGGCAGCCTGCAGGAGGTTGAACTCCTCGTTCTCGTAGACGATCTTCTTCGTCAGCCCAAAGGAGTTGAGCGGCTTGCCTCGCAGGCTGAACACCGCCTGGGTGTTGACGTCGCGGCTCTTGGTGATGGAACCGCTGGCGGAGTCTCCCTCGGTGATGAAGATGCAGCTCTCCTCGCGCATCTCTCCCTTCGAGTCGTTGAGGTGGATGCGGCAGTCGCGCAGCTTGCGGTTGTGCATGTTGACTTTCTTGGCACGCTCACGGGCTATCTTCGTGACGCCGGCTATCTCCTTGCGTTCCTTCTCGGAGCTCAGTATCTTGTCGAGCATGATGTCGGCCGTCTCGGGCGTCTTATGGAGGAAGTTGTCCACTTCGGTCTTGATGAAGTCGCCGATGAACTTGTTGAGGCTCGCGCCTCCGTTGGGCGACATCGTGGTAGAGCCGAGCTTCACCTTTGTCTGGCTCTCGAAGACGGGCTCCTCTACGTTGATGGCGATGGCGGCAACCAGTCCGTTGCGGATGTCGGAGAACTCCATGTTCTTGTTGTAAAACTCCTTGATGGTTCGGGCGATGTGTTCCTTGAAGGCGCTCTGGTGCGTGCCACCCTGCGTGGTGTGCTGTCCGTTGACAAAGGAGTAGTACTCCTCGCCGTACTGGTCGGTATGGGTGAAGGCTATCTCGATGTCGTCGGCTTGCAAGTGCACGATGGGATAGAGGGGCGTGGCCGTCATCCTGTCGTTGAGCAGGTCGACGAGTCCGTTTCGCGAGAGGATGCGCCTCCCGTTGTACATGATGGCAAGCCCTGTGTTGAGGTATGTGTAGTTGCGGAGCATCGTCTCCACGATCTCGGGGCGGAAGGAGAAGTTCACGAAGATGGAGTCGTCGGGGGTGAAGGAGATCCTTGTGCCGTTCTCGTCGGACGTGCTGCTGGTGGTGTCCTCCTTCAGCTCTCCTCTCTCGAACGACACCGTGCGGACCTGTCCCTCGCGGAAGCTGCTTGCCTCGAAGGAGGAGCTGAGCGCGTTGACGGCCTTGGCGCCGACGCCATTCAGGCCGACGCTCTTCTTGAAGGCCTTGCTGTCGTACTTGCCTCCTGTGTTGAGCACGCTGACAGCCTCGACGAGCTTGCCCTGAGGGATGCCGCGCCCATAGTCGCGCACGGTGACGTGCCGGTTGTCGTCGATGTCTATCTCGATGCGCTTGCCGGCATTCATCTTGAATTCGTCGATGCTGTTGTC
This sequence comes from Bacteroidaceae bacterium, assembly GCA_017615125.1. Classification (GTDB taxonomy): domain Bacteria; phylum Bacteroidota; class Bacteroidia; order Bacteroidales; family Bacteroidaceae; genus UBA1189. Next base: position 23,427 of record JAGAAS010000076.1, on the reverse strand, counting down.
GATGATCTCTTTCAGGAGGACGTAGATGCCGTCGTCGCTCTGCGACCCGTCGCCCAGCTTGCCGATGTACATACCGGGACGGATGCGCACATGCTCCATGTCGCTGAGGTGCCGTATGTTCTCGTCGGTATACTGTACCTGTTCTCCTAGGTTTGCTTCGTAGTTGATTTCCTCTGTCACGGATTCGGTCTTATTGTCTTGGGTTTATTCAATCGGTTTCTGGTAGGCGCGACGACGCTTGTGATTCTCGTGGGGGAAGTAGTCCCACTGGCTCTGCACCTTGTTGTTGACTTCCAGCTCGGGGTTGCTCTCGGCAAACTCGTAGCCCAGCTTGTGGTAGACAGGGATGAGGTACGACATGATGAGGGCGTTGATGCCTCTTCCCTGATACTCGGGCTTGACGGCGATGAGGAGCATGTCGATGTTCTTGGCGTGGTGCACGAAGAGTGACCAGGCAAGAGGGATGTATCCGAAGATGGTGCGTGCTCCACGTGCGCGCTGGAGGGCTTTCGAGAGCGAGGGCATGACGATGCCGACGCCGATGAGCTGGTCTTTCTCGTCCACAACTACCGGTACGAGGCGCAGGTCAAGGAATCCCAGATAGCTCTTGATGTACTGGTCTATCTGCCTGTCCGACAGCGCTGAATATCCAAACAGCGGGGCGTAGGCTTCGTTCATCAGGTCGAAGATCTGCTTTCCGCGTTCCTCTTTCAGCTTCTTCTTCGACTTGTAGGTGAAGATGCGCAGGTTGTATCTCTGCCTTGTCAGGTCGCAGATGCGCTGGAACTTCTCGGGGATGCCTTCGCCCGGGAACACCTTGAACTCCATCCAGTCGGCAGCCTTCTCGAAGCCGAGCTTCTGCATGTGCTCGGGGTAGTAGGGATAGTTGTAGTAGGTAGCCATCGTGCTCAGCTGGTCAAAGCCCATGATGAGCATGCCCTCGCGGTCGAAGTCGGTGAAGCCGAGAGGTCCTTCCAGCTCTTCCATCCCTTTCTCCTTGCCCCATTTCTCTACGGCGTCGAGCAGGGCCTTGGAGACTTCGATGTCGTCGATAAAATCGATCCATCCGAAGCGTGCAACCTTCTTGTTCCACGTAGTGTTGGCCTTGTGGTTGATGATGCCGGCAACACGCCCGACAAGCTTGCCGTCTTTGTAGGCAAGGAAGAACTGCGACTCGCAGAAGTCGTAGGCGGCGTTCGTCGTAGGCATGAACGTCTTCATCAGGTCGTCGTACAGTTCAGGAACAGCGTATTTGTTGCCTTTGTAGAGTTTGTAGTTGAAAAGGATGAATTTCTTCAGGTCCTTTTTCGATGTGTTTGAGATGGGGGTAATCGTTACGGACATAAACGAGTTTTTTGTAGATTTTTAAACATTATGCAAAGGTAATCCTTTTTTGGGATATTTTCACAAAAAAAGGACAAAAATCTGTCTTATTCTTCTTGTAAGCCTTAGGATAGAGCCTGTCAGAAGCGTCCGTTATGCTTTCTTGCAGAGGATGAGTGCGTGCCGTCCGTCGGATAAGGTAGTGGCAATCATGTAGTTGTCGCCTCCGTCTGTCAGCCGCAGGCGTTTGCGGAGGGAGTCGCTGCTCATGGGGAAGTTGCGCGTGCTGACATTTGCCTGGCTGATGCCTTCCAGCAGGCTCTTCCGGGCGTTCTTACTGAAGCCCTCGACTTTTTCCACTCGGAAGGCTCTTCCCGGGAAACTTGAAATGAAGTTGCCGGAGGTGTAAAGCTGTGTGTTGGGGTGAAGTTTCTTTAGGTTGTAGCGTTGGGCCAGCAGCTTGAAGCAGCCTGCTTTCAGCACAGCGGCGTTTGGCTCGTAGAGGTAGGCTTCCACATCGGGCGTGTATTCGCAAAGGGCTTCCTTCTCTTCTTTTCGCGTAAAGGAGAAGGTTTCTCCGTCGGGCAGATTGGTGCAGAAAACCTCGATTTCATCGGCTTTTTTCGGCTCTTTTTCCAGGATGAGGAGCAGCTCTTTGCATTCGCCCCGAAGGGAAACGACGTGGATGCTCTGAATGGAACGAAGCTGCCCACATGCCTGGTGTATGTCGAGCATGGGAGAGCATTTTATCATCACGTTTCGTGCATGCTCAAGCAGCAGAGTTTCAAGCAGCGTGACGTCGGGCTCACAGTCGCTGAGCCTTATCACCTTCTGTCCCGTGTGGCTCCTCCGCGCTGGATCGAGGTAAATCCAATCTTGCTTGGGCAGGCTTGGCAGCACGTCGGTGCCGTCGGCGCAGAGCGTCTGTATGTGTGAGAGCCCGAGATGCCGGAAATTTGCCGATGAAATGGCGTATAACGGCTCGTTTTTCTCCACGTAGAGCACTTGCTTGAACCGTTGGCTCATGAAGGCGCAGTCAACGCCCAGCCCGCCTGTCAGGTCTGTCAGCGAGTCCCCTTCGGTAAGGGAGGCTTTGTAGAGAGATGTATCCTCGCTGGAGCATTGTTCCATAGCCAGCCGGGAAGGCCAGACGATGCTGTCGTTGGCAGCCCAGGAGGGAATTTTCGTCTGTGCCGTGCGCCAGCTCTCAATCTGCGTGGCGACTTCGGACATATCGACATCCAGATAGCGTGACGCAAGCAGAAGTAGCTTGTGCACATCGTCCTGACGGTGTTCCCGCGCAAATAGCAATGTCTTCTCGTCAATCATCGAAGGTCCTATTTTGCTGCGAAGATACAAAAACATCAGAAAGAGGGCAAGCAAAAGTGGCTTAAACGGTGATTCTTTTTGCTATGCCTACTTGGATGCGACTGATTACTGTTCACTAATATTCTGACAACCCTAAACTATTAGACAGAGTCTAACTCTGGCAGTATCACAGACACATTATGATGATCGTTATTAAGGAACATGCAATAATATATAGGGAGATAGGTTACACCCTTCTTCTTGAATATTTCTCGCTCATTAGAAAAAACCATTGCTAGATCAATACCGTATTCTGTTGTTTCAAGGAACTTCGTGAGTGCACTATGCTCTGTATAGTCCTTCCCTGACTTTATTTCCAGGGGAAGCACCGTTAAATTATCATGGTCGTCAACAAGGAAGTCCACCTCGCCCTTTTTCTTGTTGTCGTAATAGTGTAGTCTAAAGCCATGCGCTGCAAGTTCCTGAGCAACGACTGACTCGTACACCGTACCAAGGTTGATACTCTTGATGTCTTGCAATACGGCGTTCACGTTCAAATCATAGAGTAAATTTGTCAGCAAGCCCACATCATTGAGATACAACTTCACCAGTTTCTTTTGCTCTGACTCTGCAAGGGGGAAACGAGGGTTGCTGATGGCAGATACTTCTAAGGCAACACCTGAGGTGGTTAGATATTCAAATTCGTCGGAATAATCAGAAAAGGTTTTTCCTGTCTTTCCTTCAATATTCTTATAAACGATGCGCTTTTTTTTGTTTTCCAAATTGCTGGGAATGAGGTCGTAAATCTTGCGAATCTTCAGTTTATGTTCTTCGTCGTATTGTGAAGCATCAATGCGATAGAGATTGTGTATATCCCTATGTGTCTGCCTGACACGAACCATATTCCTGTCAGCCAGGTATTTGTTTATTGCTTCTGGCAATCCCCCAACAAGCAAGTAGTACTGGAAACGCTTCAGCAGGATTTGATGCGTGCTTTCATCCAAGGCTTTATTTCGAAGGAAACACTCTCGTATGCTCTCTATCCATTCCTTACCAACTCCTGTTGCCCACAAGAATTCTTCAAAGTCGAGAGGATACATCTGCTCGATAGTCACACTTCCAAGCGGTACTGAAGGTGTTTCCGATAAAGCAACACCCAATTGGGAGCCACTTGCAATGAAGCGATAGCGTGACTCTTGATTGAGAAATTTCAGCATCGTCATCAGATGAGGATAACTTTGGATCTCATCCAGAAAAACCAGCGTGTCAGTCTTGTTCCCTAAAGGAAGAGAATAATAATTGCTCAACCGCATATAGAGGTCGTTGGTTGTATGAACATCGGCAAACACCTTTTCAACTTCTTTATCCTCTTTGAGATTGATTTCCACAAAATGGGGGAATAGTTTCTGCCCAACATACCTGATAAGAAAAGACTTTCCTATCTGTCGTGCTCCATTAACGAGCAGGATCTTATTAGGTTCATCTATGAGGAAGCTTGTCAAGAAAGAAGTAAATTTACGTTCAAGCATAACAGCAGTATTAAGAATCGCCCCAAAATTACATTATTAACCCCATACAACCAAGAAAAATCCACTTATTCCGTATTTTTTATATATTTTTTACCCACTTATTCCATTTTCAAGCGCACAAAATTACCCATTTATTCTATTTTTGTTTTAAAGTCTGGTGCGAACTTTGATTTTTACCAGATCGCGCCAACTAACTATTTCAACACATTAGTGGGCTTTAATGTATTTGTAGAAAAACAGGAAGCCCCGGGCTCAAGAGTCCGAGGCTTCTGTTGGTTAAGCAATGAAATCAGGTTCTTCTGGCAGACTTTATTTTTTGCCAACGAGGCATTTCCAAACGAGGGCTGCAACAGCTGCACCTACGAGAGGAGCCGTCAGGAATACCCAAACGTCGGGCATAGCACCATCAACGAAGAGAGCCGGGCCCAAGCTGCGTGCGGGGTTCACCGAAGTGCCCGTAAGGTTGATGCATACGAGGTGCACGAGCACGAGCGTCAAGCCGATAGCAAGGCCTGCGAAGGCACCAGCGCCTTTCTTGGCATCGGTAGTGCCGAGAACGACAAGGACGAATACGAATGTGGCTACGGCCTCAACGAGGAAAGCTCCTCCAACGCCTCCGGCGTTTGCTACGCCGTTTGCTCCGCCCATTTCAACGCCTGCTACCTTGCAGAAAGCCAACAGGATGGCAGCACCGATGATACCTCCGATGAACTGACCTACCCAGTAGCCTACGGCATCCTTCCAGCTCATACGGCCCGAAAGGGCTACGCCGAGTGTGATGGCGGGATTGATGTGGCATCCAGAGATGCCGCCGATGGTGTAAGCCATTGCAACAACGGAAAGACCAAAGGCAAGTGCGGTGGCAGCAACGCCTGCGGGGTCGCCGCAACCTACGAAGACTGCTGTTCCGCAGCCCATCAGAACTAATACCATAGTTCCTACTAATTCTGCTAAATACTTTTTCATGTTATTAAAATTTTAAAATGAAGGTAGCACAAAGGAAATCCTTTTCGCTGAATGTTCCAAGCAAAAGAGAGAAAAAGTGATGAAAATCGTTTTTTTTTGTCTTTTTATCGACGTGATTTGTTTTTTTGCTTATCTTTGCACCCGCATTTACCGAAAGGCCCAGATGGCGGAATTGGTAGACGCGCTGGTCTCAAACACCAGTGGGGTAAAACCCGTACCGGTTCGATCCCGGTTCTGGGCACCTTTGAGGGGGCTTCCATAGGGGGGAGCCCTTTCGCTATTTTAAAAAAGGAATGCGTTTCCTTTCTTATGAAGAACAAATGGAAAACGCAGTGCAGGCAAGCTGAGGCTTGCCTGCACTTACTGTACTTACTGTTGATAATTCTCGTTAGAGTTAGCGTTTCTGCTTTCGCACGGAGAGCGAACCCGAAGACGAGGAGCTGCTTGTTGAGCGCGGGGCCTTTTCCTTTCTCTTGGAGACTTTTTGTTTGGAGGAGCTGGATTTTGCCGTCTTTGCCGAACCTGCAGAAGCCTTTTCGCTGCTCTTTGGCTTATGTCCAAAGAGTCCTCTTTTCGGCTCTGCCTGGGTGGTGTCGGGCTCAACCGTTCCCCACAGCTCGTTTTCGAATCCTTTCAGCTCTCCTTCGATGCGTGCGCGTTCTTCTGCCAGCGTGGTGTCGTTCTTGCAGTAGTCGGAGAGGAGCTTGTTCTGCAGGTTGGCAGTCTTGTAGATTTCGCCGTCGTACTGATGCGTGGCGAAGTAGTCGTCGAGCGACATATTGCTGACGTTGTTGTAGGAGCTTGTCATTACGGGAGTCATCCCGAAGTAGGGAGACACGTCGTCGTAGTTAAGCCAGAACATGGGATACTTTGTTACCTCATCTCCGTAATCTCCCGAGCGGTGCAGGACAGGGCAGATAGCTGTCACCTTGGTAGCTGTTGTTGCCGTGCGCTGGTCATAGTACGTGCTTTCCTTGATGAAGTAGCTGAGAACGTCACCCGAGGGGATGTCGGAGTCGGCAATGGTGTAGGAGCCCCCATCGTCTCCGTCTTTAGCCCCGTTGTCTTCGTAATCGTAGTAGATGTAGAACTTATCCAGCATCTCGTTCACCTTGTACTTATTTTCCTCTGTGAAAAGCTCATTACCATCGGAGCGGTATTCATAGGCAGGAATCTTTCCTTCGGCAATGAGGCGGATTACCAGCGTGAAGAGGTTCACTCTGTCGCCCAGAGGCTCTACGGGATAGTACAGCGCGGCATTCTTCTCCTGCGTGAGGTCGAGGGTGCGATAGATGTCTCGTTTCCAGACGACATCGTCGGGAGCGGAGATCTGGCCTGTGTACTGTGCCTTGGCTCGTTCCGAAAGGGTGTTTTCTGTCTTTTTCGTGTCTTCGGCCTTGATGCGCCCCTTGGGTTGGGCTTCCATAGCGGCACACACCATGATGGCAAGAACTAATAATATATACTTTTTCATAAGGCTCATGTTAATTGAGTATTACTTCCAATGAGGCATTCAGCTGGCGTTGAACTCCGTCGGGGCCTTGTGCCTTAACGTTACTGATATAGAATCGCTTTCCGCGTTGTAGCTTGTTCATGGTTGCTTTCTGGCGCGACGAGAAGTTGGCTCCGTCGGATATCTCAGGCATGGCGTTACCCATATTGTCGAAGGTAACCATTTCGAAGCTGAGGACCTTGAATCCGATGTTGAGCAGTCCGTCGTCGATGGCTGCAATGATGCCGTCCGATTTCAGCAGGCTCTGCTTGGGGATCTTACTTCCACCACCCCTGTAGCGCTGGGTCACTCCGTTGGCATCCACATATTCTATCATAGGCGTAGGATCGGGTAGCTGTCGCACACGGAACTTATAGTCACCCATGCTTTGTACTCGTCCCCCTTGATCGGCGGAAACGGAGATGACGACATCCTCTCCCAGCTTGGCGGGACGAGCGATATATCCGGAGCCAGATGCTTTCAGCGTGCCGTTGCCGTTGGAGATGCGGGCGCTCACTTTGTTGGCTGGGACGCCAGGAACGGATACGGCAATGGGGTTGTCGTATCCCGCGTAGAGCACGTTCATCATGCTTGCGCTGACGGTAGCAATGGGGTCTACGACGGTATACTTCTGTGAGAAGTCACGCCGCACGGCATCTCCCGAGCCATCGGTGGTCTCAATGTATCCGGCTAACGTGAACTCTCCCGTGCTGTTACAAGGTATCTCGTACCATCCGTTTTCTGTCTGAACCAGCTTACCTCCCACGTAGATGTTGGGACGTTGGGTGGAGTCGACAGCAGCCATCACGATGCGCGCAGAGAAACGTCCACCGCGTACGACATTCTGCGAGGTGGGAATCACAAAAGCGCCCAATTCATTCACGCGGACATCGCTGGCGTCGATATTGGTCTTCAAGGTGTTGAGAACAGCGTACTCGGCGTTGCGCACATCGTTCTGCAGCTTTGTCAGCAGGGTGACAGCGGCAGCGGTAGGCATGTTCTCAAAGTTGTATTCCTCCCAGTTCTTCCCGAGGGCAATACCCTTGGCAGGCACTTCCGTATCGAAGTTGTCGCGGATGATTTCGCTTTGAACGCTGTCTGTCAACATGCCCAGGATCTCGTCCCGGTAGTTGTTGATGGAAGAGTAGAGGTTGTGTCCTTGTCCCGATGTAGGATTGAGCATAACCTGTGTGGCTGCTTCGAGGTTTTCTTTATTCTTGATGTCGCGTACGTTTCCCTTCTTTCCGTCTGCCATCACGACAATCCGTGTCTTCAGCTCCTCGGAGTAGTTGAAGAGGCTGTCCGAAAGGTGTTTGACGTATTGCGCTTTTTCAAACCAAGGGCGAACCTTCTCGGGGTTCTTGGTCATTTGCGCGGCGAAATCGTTGAAGATGGCTTCGTTCTGCTGAGTGGCGTTATCCGTGCTTCGTGCCAGTCCGTTGTCCACAAGTGTGAATCCGTTGAGCACATCACTGGAAACGTTCATGGCGAGCATGGCCATGAGCACCACATACATCAGATTGATCATCTTCTGACGAGGGGTTACGCGTTTTGATGAATTTGCCATAATTCCTTTTTAATAATAAAGAGAAAATGGATGTTATTCTTCCGGTGACTGTGCCGAAGCGGTTCCACGGACGCCCATGTTGACGGTCATAGACTCCAGCATGCGCTTGTAAACCGAGTTGAGTTCTTCGATCTGGTCTGCCATTCGCTGCGTTTGTTCGTTCACGTTATCGATGTTGCCAATCTGGCTGCCCAGGCTCTTGAGATGCAGCTCGTAAATGGTGTTGATGCTTGTGAGGTTCCTGCTGAGGCGTTCCATTTCATCAGCGCTTCCTTCCAGGTTCTTCATCTGTTCAGCAACATGGTTCAGCATCTCCGAGAGATCATGCAGACGATCGATATAATCGGTAGTAACCTTTTCCACTTCGGGAATGTTGACGGTGCCACCCTCGCCGATGATCGTAGGTGCTTCTCCGATAACGATGGGCTGGTTGGCTGCGCCTACGACTGTTCCTTCCGGAATGATCTGGACGGGCTGGCCTTCGCCTGTCGGTGTGGCGCCGGCGTTTCCTGCAGCGACATTGGCTGCTGCCATATTGGCCATAGCAGCAAGAGCTTCCGCGTCAATGTTCGCTCCTCCTCCTGCCGCAGCCTTTGCGGCAGCAGCAGCGGCATTCGCAGCAGCGATGTTTGCCATAGCTGAGAGAGCGTCTGCATCGATACTACCCCCGTTACCTGCAGGAGCGTTGGCTGTGACAGGTATAGCGTCTGTATCTATTGCCGGAGCACCTGCGCCTACTGAGCCGGAGAGGGGAATGCCACCTCCGATAACAACAGGACCAGAGACGCTGGCGGAACCCTCGCTCTTTCCTCCTCCCATCGTGGAGGCCTGACGGTCAAAGCCGGAGATGAAGAACACCAACACCTCGGTTCCCATACCAATCCAGAGCATCAGGTCGGCTCCCTTGATGTGGGTGAGCTTGAAAAGAGCACCTGCGATGACAATAGCTGCTCCCCAGCTGTAAAGGTAGTTCAACAGCCTTTGTCCTTGTTCACTTTCAAGATAGTCTTGCAGCTTTGTGATGATATTTCTCTTTTTTTCGTTTTCCATTTTATGTGAGATTTAGGATTTTTGGAAAGAGGATTAACGTTTGGAAGTCTTATTGGTTCCAACATAGGAACGAACACAGCGGAATCCGATGTAGGAACGGCTTTCGTTTTGGTACTCATAGCCTCGGCTGACAGATTGGATGAACCTTTCAGGATCTTTCCAAGAACCGCCACGAACAGTTTTCTTTTTCATATAATAAGGATCCTCGGGAGCTGCGTTATAGAACAACTCCGGATTGATGTCGCTCATTTGCAGGACGCCTGCTTCGGTATAAACCGTTGAAGTCCATTCAGCAACGTTTCCTGCCATATCGAAGAGCCCGTTGCTGTTGGCATTGTAAGAGCCCACCTTTGTGGTGATAAGGCTTCCATCTTTCGTGTAGTTGCCTTTTTCGGGCTTGAAGTTTGCATAATAGCAGCTCTCGTCGCTGTGGGTGCCGTCTTCGAGCCAAGGGAAGAGAGAGCCATCCTTTCCACGTGCTGCAAACTCCCATTCGGCTTCTGTCGGCAGGCGGTAGCGTTGCACATACTTGGCTTGCGGGCCTAATCCGCGTAGCAGGAAGTCGGTACGCCAGGCGCAGAAGGCGTTGGCTTGCTCCCAGCTTACGCCCACAACGGGATAGTCGTTGTAGTTGGGGTGATTGAAGTAGAGCTGCATGTACATCTCATTGTTGGCATTGGTAAAGTCGTTGATCCAACAAGTGGTGTCGGGGAAGATGTTGATGATGTACGTGTTGAGGAAGTCGTAGGGACCTGTCAAAGGCCTGTTGATGGTTTCGCGGATGATGTTGCCTTCCTCGTCAATGTAGGCGGTGTCTTTCGAAATCATGATAACCTCATCGGCGTTCACCTTCGTATCGGTGTTTCGAACGCGCTTGGTTGGGTCGAGCTGGTTTTTGCGGAGGGCAGCCTGAGCATAGTCGTAGATCTCGTAGCGGTAGTTGAGTTGCTCTACGTCCAGCTCTTTCTTTCCGGTGATGGGGTTGATTTTGAAGATGCTCTCGAGAGCTACCTTCTGGTCTTCCGTAGGCTTGCGCCAGGGGATGGCCTTCTTCCAGTTCAGGTACGGCTTGATGGGCTCGCCGTTCTTATCCTCTTCGATCTTATAGGTTTCGTCGCCTCCGTAGGCAGGGTCAGCCAGTCGCTCGCGGATGATGGAGTCGCGCACCCAGTTGATGAACTGCTTGTATTCGGCATTGGTGATTTCGGTGTCATCCATCCAGAAGGACTCGACAGAGATCTCTCTGAAGGGCGCGCTTGAGCCCCAGAGGCTGTCGGTTTCTTCCTCGCCTAGTTTGAGGGAGCCGCGCTGGATGAGCACCATCCCGAAGGGTGCCGGCTCGCTGAACGAGCGAGAGTTGGCTCCTGTCAGCTCGCCTCCGGCCATCGATGCATCGCTGCCGGCGCACGATGTCAAAAGCAATGCGATGATAGCTGTTGTAAACAAAAAGACTTTTTTCATGCTATAAAATTCGTACACTTTTATGTTTGTTCTTTCCTTTCTTTCCCAAATCCAGGTCCATTACATATCCTACGAACAGGTCGTGACTTCCCTGAATAAGGCCTACACCATTTGTGAATAGCTCGTACGCATATCCGAAGCGTACGCTGTTTATTTCTCCTCCAAGCAACAAGGCTACTGATGTGAACGGGCTGTACGTCAATCCTACATAGTAGCTTTTCTCATCATACGTATATGTGCCGCGTGCCGTAATGTCAGCTCGCCAGGAGACGAGATCTGACATAAATTGCACCGACGGCTGTACTGATAATAACGGATTATTCAGTCGGATATTGCCTCCGGCTTGAAAATAATAGCTGCGCTTGATGTTTATTTCGTTCGTTTCGCCCAATTTTATCGTCGGCGCCGTGAGATGCATCGAGGCGATGCCTGCATAGAATTGGCGGCTTGTGTAGATGATGCCGGCACTCAGGTCGAAGGCTGTTCCGTCGACGGAAGCCGAAGGCAAGACAGGGTCGTTCGTGTCTTCTGCATTCACTTTGCTCCCGTCGAAAGTCTGATCCAGGATGCCTGCATGAACGCCCATCGCCAGGTTTCCTCCCCAGAGCGGCATACGGTAGGCATAGCCTCCGAAGATGCGCTGATTGTTGAACAATCCTATCTTGTCACTCAGCAGCCCGGCGCTCACTCCGTGCCGTTTCTCCTCCGTCGGCAGCGCATAGTCGGCGGTAAGCAGCATCGTAGCAGGCGCATTCGTGTATCCAGCCATCTGGAGGCTGTAGGTTCCCAGGATGTTCATCCTTCCCGAAGCTCCGGCAACGGCAGGATTGTAGTAGCCCTGCAGCGCCCAATAGTGAGTGAAATGGACGTCGAACTGCGCTTGTGATGGGAGGGAAGCCAGCGCCAGCAGACAGAAAACGAGTATATATAATCGCGTGCGCATCAGTTTTAAAACGCATTATTGTCCTTTTTAGTATATTTCCTGGTATCCGTTTTTAGCGCGCATGAAATATGGAGAAGGAAAAAATATTTTTTGAGAAGGGAAAAATTTTTTTTCTTTCTTCATCTCGCCGTATGAAGAAAGAAAAAAATGACAAGGAAAAATACAAGCGAGAAGGCAGCCTTGCGGGCTGCCTTCTCTTCCTGAAAAACGAGGGTTTTATCCCCATTGAGGAGATTATTCGTTACCAACCTTCGGTAGCTTCGAGAGGCCTTCGGCGATAGCTTCGTCGCTGGGGATGACATCAGTCATCGAGCCGTCGTTGAACTGCTGGTAAGCCAGAAGGTCGAAGTATCCCGTACCGCTGAGGTTGAAGGCGATAGTTTTCTCTTCGCCCGTCTCCTTGCACTTGAGGGCTTCGTCGATAGCGACGCGAATGGCGTGACTCGACTCGGGAGCGGGGAGGATGCCTTCGGCGCGGGCAAACTGCTCGGCAGCATCGAAGACAGCCGTCTGCTCAACGGCGCGTGCCTCGAAGTAGCCGTCGTGATAGAGCTGCGCAAGGATGGGGCTGATTCCGTGGAAGCGGAGGCCTCCTGCGTGGTTGGCAGAGGGGATGAACTGGCTTCCCAGCGTGTACATCTTTGCCAATGGGCAAATCATGCCTGTGTCGCAGAAGTCGTAGGCAAACTTGCCTCTCGTGAAGCTCGGGCACGAGGCGGGTTCTACGCCGATGAACTTGTAGTCTGCTTCGCCCCGCAGCACTTCGCCGAGGAAGGGTCCTGCGAAGCCTCCGAAGTTCGAACCTCCTCCAAGGCAGCCGATAAGGATGTCGGGCTTGATGTCGTATTTCTTCAGCGCAGCCTGTGCCTCAAGGCCGATAATGCTTTGGTGAAGGAGTACTTGGTTGAGCACGGAGCCGAGCACATAGCGGTAGCCGGGATTCGTGACAGCTGTCTCGACAGCTTCCGAAATGGCGCAGCCGAGCGAGCCTCCTGTTCCGGGATGATCAGCCAGAATCTTCCTGCCGACGTTGGTGGTTTGGCTGGGCGAGGGCGTTACCGTTGCGCCGTAGGTACGCATCACTTCGCGACGGAAGGGTTTCTGTTCGTACGATACCTTAACCATAAACACCTTGCAGTCAAGGTTGAAGTAAGCGCAAGCCATACTGAGCGCCGTACCCCATTGTCCTGCTCCCGTCTCGGTGGTAACGCCTTTCAGGCCTTGTGCCTTTGCGTAATAAGCCTGGGCGATGGACGAATTGAGTTTGTGTGAGCCGGAAGTGTTGTTTCCCTCGAACTTATAGTAAATCTTCGCGGGAGTACCCAACGCTCTCTCAAGGAAGTAGGCGCGTACGAGGGGAGAAGGTCGGTACATCTTGTAGAACTCCAGCACGGGCTCGGGGATGTCGAAGTAGCGGGTGTCGTTGTCGAGTTCCTGTTTGTTGAGCTCCTCGCAGAAGATGGGGTTCATCTCCTCTAGTGTCAGCGCGTGTCCGTCGCCTGGGTGAATGAGCGGAGCAGGCTTCGTCTTCATGTCGGCACGGAGGTTGTACCACTGAGTCGGAATTTCATTCTCGTTCAGGTAAATTTTGTAAGGAATCTTCTCTTTCATAATTGTAATGTATTAAGTTAAACAAATGTTGTCGTAAAAATCAAGGAGCTCAGTCGTATCACGGCTGAGCTCCTTGTGTATTCTGATTGGCACAACGGCTGTACACCCCTTACGACTGCTTGAGTTGTAACGAGCGCCACCACCAGAAAGTGCTATACTGTTTCATCTTTTCGTTTTAATTTCGCGACAAAGGTAGGGGTGATATTTTTAATGTGCAAGAAAAAATGAAGAAATTTTTACGATTTTTTATTTTCCGCCTCTCTTCCTCTAAAGAGGAATTTTTTTTTTCGCAGAAGTCTGCCTGCCGGTTTTTGGGAAATGGGTGAGGCAAGAATGGGGCAGAAGAAGCGGAAAGGCAGCGACGAGGATGCCTCATGCTGCCTTTCGGATGGGAGGTCTGTCGCGAAGGCTTAGAACAGGTCTTCTACGCTGCAGATGGTAGCTCCGTAGATGGTCTTGATATATTCCAGTCCGCCCACGTAGCCCTCCTCGGTGGTGGTGTCGGTCGTCTCTTTCGGGACGACAATGTCGAATCCGCGGAAGAAGGCGTCGGCTGAGGTGTGGCGGCAGCAGCAGTCGGCCTGCCAGCCTGTGATGACTACGGTGTCAACGCCCAGCTCGCGCAGCAGCAGCTCCAGCGTGGTGCTGAAGAAGGCGCTGTAGGTCTTCTTTGGAACGATGTAGTCACCGGGCTGTGGCTTGAGCTCGTCGATAACTTCGGCGCCCTTGGTGCCTTCAACGGCGTGAGGGCCCCAAACCTTGAACTCCTTGTCGATTTCCGGCGTGTGGCTGTCGTTAGCGTAGATTACCGGGATGCCCAGCCCGCGGGCCTTCTCGCAAAGGTTCTTGATGGGTTCGATGATGTGGTTGACTCTGGGGTCTGCGATAGGGCCCGTGACAAAGTCGTTCAGCATGTCGATGACAATGATTGCGTACTTTTTCATTTTTGTCGGATATTAGGTTAATACTCTTTCTCTCGGATACTTTCGGGGCAGCTTTCGGAAAAGCACCTTCCTGCTGTGTTGAAAGTTGCCGCAAATATAAAGAAAAAAACACATTGTGCGAATGAAAACGATTTTTTCCTCGCTGATTCTGTGAAAAATCTTTCGGGCGCTTTCCAGCAGGTTATCTGCAAACTCTCAGAGGGTGCCAATTGTCCATAAAGAAATTTGGAGAACAAATAAAAATTTTTCGAGAAGGAATCTCGCCGTATGAAGAAGGGAAAAAATTTTTTCCCTTCTTCATAATTTTGCCTGCTCCAGAAAGCCTCCACGATGGGTTTTTCTTACCGAGAAAAAGCAGGCGTTTTGGGCTGTCGAGAAGGATATCTTTTCGTGCTTACCAGACGAACGGTATCATTCTGTATTTCACCCGTTTCTTGTATTCGGCGTAGCCTTCCAATCCCTGCTCGAGCACGCTTTCTTCGTTGCGGATGCGTTTGGCGATGAGGGGGAGGTATCCCAGCATGATGAGGAACGAGATGGGAGAGCCGAGCACGAGCGGCATCGTCAGGAAAAGGATGGTTGTTGCCGAATACATCGGGTGCCGGACGATGCCGTAGAGCCCTGTGTCGATAACTTTCTGGCTCTCCTGGACTTCTATTGTCCTCGAGAGGAAGGTGTTCTCGCGCAGCACTTCGGCATAGAGCAGATAGGAGAGAAGGAACAGGGCTGCGGCAACCCAGACGACAGCATCGGGCACTATCCACCAGCGGAAACGCCAGTTGAGTCCTGCCACAACGAAAACGGCTATGAACAGGAGCCCGCTTATTGCGACAACCTTCTTCTGCTCCCCTTCTTTTTCCTTGGCATTCAGTCGCTTACGAAGAAGCTCGGGATTGCGCCAAAGCATGATGAGCCCTGCAAAGAACATCGGGATGAACAGGATGCCCATCAGCAGCCATCCGTTCCAGTAGCGGAACGAGCCGGTAGGAAGGAATATCAGCACGCCAAGAATGACGACTCCCAGCAGGAACTTTCCCAGAGCCTGGACAAACAGGTTTCCTTTCGCTTTCATCAGGCTCGTTACGTCTTAATCGAAGTGCCGGATTCTTGTCTCTATCCCGTCGTCATCCAGCTTTGATGGGATGTTGCTGATTTCTGTCTGCCCGTAGTGATAGGGGAAGAGAACCTTCGGGCGGAAGGTCCTCGCAGCATTCAGCAGCTGCTCCTCCGTCATCGTATAGGGCTGGTTGCAGGGAAGGAAGGCGATGTCGATGTCCTTGAGGGCTGACATTTCGGGGATGTCTTCCGTGTCGCCCGCGATGTAGATGCGTGTGCCGTCGAGGGTGAGGACGAAGCCGTTGTCCCTTCCTTGTGGGTGGAACTGAAGATGTCCCTCCGAGGTGTTATAGGCAGGCACAGCCTCGAGGGTGATGTCGTCGGCAAGCTGCTTTGTGTCGCCGTTCTCCATCGGCTCCCCGAAGCCGAGCATCTCGGCACAGCGCTTGTTGGTAATAAGCCGGGTATCGGCATCCATAAGAGCCTGAATGGCATCCTTATCTAAATGGTCTCCGTGCTCGTGTGTGATGAGGATATAGTCGGCTTTGGGCATAGCGCTGTAGTCAGTCGTTCTGTTGCCCATTTTCCCCACGGGATCTATCTCTATCTCCCTTCCGTCGTACACAATGCGAATGCTCGAGTGGATGAGCGAATAGAGGCGGATGGCCTTTCCGTTCTGAGTGGTGAAAATGTCTGTCTCGTGCGAGTCTGTCGTGACAAGCTTCCCGCTTTCCTTCCATTCGATGATGCCTCCCTTCAGGTTGACAACCTTGAAGCCCTCAGCTACCAGCTTTTCTGCAGCATCGGCGGAACGGCGCCCGCTACGGCAGTAGACAGCGATTGTTCCAGCAACAGGAAGTGTGGCTTTGACTTTCTCTATAAATCCAGGTTGCCCGACATCGATGTTGACAGCATCGGGGATATGCCCCTCTGCGAACTCCTCGGGGGTGCGTACGTCAAGAACTACGACGTTCTTGTCGGTTGTGAGCCGCGCAAAGCCTTCGGCATCAGTATTCTCAAAGTGTTGCTGACAGCAGGCTGAGTTCAAGCCAAGCAAAGCCATCAGGCAGGCAATCATTTTTTTCATCGTGATATTTTAAGAGATACGTTTGATTCGCGTCATTAATGTTTCATCATGACCTTCCTTGAACGCCCGTCGGAGCTTCTCTCAATAACGATTCCGTGAGGTTCGAAGGTTTGTCGTCCCAGCAGATCGAAATACGTTTTGGTATCGTTGTCGTCATTATCCGTAATAGTCAGTTCCTCAATAGCCGTATCGTTATCAATCATGAAGATGTAGGTGTTGAGGCTGCGGGCAGGCATTTCGACTGTTACTTCATTCGTGGGCTCGTCGATAGTGATAGTATTCTTCTGGCAGAGATTTTTGGTTTCATTGCCAGTCGAAAGCAGATGTGTTCCACTCTTCACTTTATAGGGGAGAGTCAGCACTAGGTCGTAGGAGGTTCCTGTTGTGTCAATAGCCATAACAATGAGTGAGTCGCCTTTGATGTAAGCTGAATTCTCGATGGGCGCCCCTTCTCCTGATGTTTTGTCGCGTGAGGTTTTTAGGCGAGTGGAGCCCGTGACGTGCTTCGAGAAATGCGACATGACGTATGCACGAGGCAGCAGCGTGTTCTTGGTGTTGCCTGGGATGTTGATTTTATTGCCGTTAATCTCGACAGGCTCGCCCGTACCGACAAAGGCCCAATGGGCACGCATATACCAATAAATGTAGCCCGTGCAGCCTGCCAGCATACATTCGTTAAGTTCCTCGGCGAAGATCAGCTGTTCGTGCCAGTTGGGCAGGTGGTCGATATTATCAGTTACTGAGTGCTCGGTCATCCACACCTCCTTACCGTATTTGGATGCCAGAACGGCGGCATTTTTCATATTGGCAGGAATACCCTTATTGGGATCTCCCAAGGGTGGATGCCCGTAGATATGGCCCGCCACGATGTCTATTTGCTCACGCGCTACGGGGTCATTCATGAGCGCATCGGAGTACTTGGGGTCGAAGCCCAAGGGTTCGGCGCTTATCAGGCGCACGCCGGGATACGTCTCCCTGTCAAGCATGTAAGCATAGTTCTTGACGAGATTCAACTGCTGCTGTGGCGTGTAGAGACAGCCCGAATAGTTCACCCACCAGTCGGGCTCGTTCTGGATGGATACGGCATCGACGTTGACACCGTTTTTCTTCATCCACGCAAGGAAAGAGTTCAGCCAAGGGAAGAACTTGTCGTAGCAATCCTCGCGCAGCTGGCCTCGTTGGTTGCCTTGATCGGCTGAGTTACCTCCTTGTGCTGTGCCGTTGGTCTTGTAATCGCCAGGAGGAGACCAAGGGGTGCCGAAGACGATGCCTCCACGCTGCTTCACAATCTTGGCGGAAGGCAGCGAGCCCTTCCAGTCGTAGGGGGAGTCCCAGTTGCCCCATTCCGGCACAATGACGTCGCCTATGAAGTTCGGCGAGATTTCCATACGCATGATGTTCAGCCCGACTTTTGATTTTGGGCCATAGAGCAGGCTCACAGGTTGGGTGTCGTTGCCAAACGGGCACATAGCACCGTCGCAGCAGGCAGCTCCGAAGCCCGTGACAGTCTGCATGCGGGTGTCGGTCACCTTTAGTTTGATGACGCCTGCCTGCATAATTGTAACCGCTGACAGTAGGATGACAGAAATGAATATCCTTTTCATAAGAATGAATGCAATGAATTATTTAGGGGACAAATGTACAGAATAAAGTGGAATCTACCAAACAAAAGCCCATTCAATGTGTCATACGATCTCTCCCGCTGGAGCATTCCTTTATGAAACAATGTATTACGATGTGTTTCAAAAACTCGTGCGTCACATCCCGCCTTATTGACGGAAACGTGACGCACGATGGAGTTATGCTTTCTCCTTATTTATTAAAGAGAAGCAAGGGGGTTTTTACTTAACAAAATACTTTTTGCCGTTCTTAATAACGATGCCCTTGTAATCCTTAGATACACGTTGGCCTGCGAGGTTATAGATTACGGTAGGAGCAGTATTGTCGTTGACGGCGTTGTCGATGCCTAATGAGTATACATTGCCTCCAACTACCTTAACGAAGAAGTTGTCTGCACCCTCCTGGTTGATAAGAGACTCTGTATTGTCTTCAAGTTTCCAAACGAAGTCCTTGAGCTCATAGTCGCAAGCCTCTTTGATTTCAGCCATGTTGAATGCGATAGACTGCATGCCGTTAGCCTCAGAAGGAACGGTGAATGTCGTTTCGAAGTCCTGCCATTCATCTGTGAAGTTTACATCGCCGATAGCAGCCCAGTGCAGGTAATTACCTGGTTCAGCGTGACACTGAGTAGAAGTTCTTGCAAAAACAGATGCTTTATACTTGAACTGGAGAACTGTTACCTCGCCAGTGCTAAGAGTACGGTTGGCGCGAATCCAGAACTGGTTGTCCCAAGCCTCACCTGTTCCTCCTACATCTTCTCTGACAGTAACTTCACCTGTCTGCTGATTCGTTTGATCTGAGAGGTCGTCTCTCTCCAGAGCATTTACAACAACTAATGTCGGGTTAGGATTGATTTCAATAGGTTCGATAGTTGTGCCCTCGAGCATCTCGAATGCCATCATCTTGTATTCTTCGCTAAGATAGATCTTCCAGATACCAGAACCTGGGAGGTTCAGCTTGGCAAGGCTTGACTCGGTATAGTCAATCCAGTCTTCAGGATCGTTGGTGATAGCGCGATTAGGCTTAAGAGTAGCACCCTTGAAAGCAGCATCGTTACCGCGAACGGTTGAGATCATGATTTGGGAAACGTAAGCGTTCTTTTCACCAATAGTAGCGGTGTACAAACCTTCATTTTCGTCATAAACGAACTGAACGGCATTGTCGAGGTCATACTCAAGACCATCATTGGGATTAGCGCCAGCAACGAAGTAACCCTCGTCAAGCTTCATATTTTGCCAAGAGAGGTCATCGAAATAGAAGTTAATGGCTTCCTTGTCGTTTTGGTTCAGCTGGAATGCGATGGACCAAGTACCGCCCATATCGTCTGCTACAGTCATTGTGCCGTCAAACTCCTGCCACTCTTCCGTGAAGGAAATATCACCAATAGCGTGCCAGATGAGGTAGTCAGAGGGGTTCTGCTTGTGGCACTGAGTAGCTACAGTAACGTTCTTAGAAGCCTTGTAACGGAACTTAATCTTGAGCTGGGTGCCAGATTTCCACTCCTTAGGAGACTGAATCCAGAACTGGTTATCCCAAGCAGAAGCATCACCTTCGGTGGTGGCAGGCTGTCCATGAACAACGAAGATATGGTTGCCTTCAACACCAGCTTCCTCTTCGATATCGCAGGGGAATGGATCCCAGCCACCGTCTTCATTCATGTTTCTGCCCTTCTCTTTACCCCAAGCGCAGATTAAATAGTTCTTTTCCTGGTCGTTGAATTTCACGTCAGGATCGTCCCAAGGTGTCTCGGCATCACCCATATAGGCACCTTCAGGTGTACCATCGCTTGTGAGGTTCTCAAGCCATTCAACGGGTCTAACCTCCTTCTGGTTGTGAGAAACGGTCAGATACTTCCATTCAATGGTTGCCGTTACAGTACCAGGCTGTGCAACGAGGTTACAGGAAGCGCCACCAATGCCGCTGTACTCCCATTCAACCTCTGTCCATTCTGCAGGAATAGCTACGGATGCAGCGACTTGCTGACCTTGGTCCCAACCCCAACCCATGTTGACGTTGATGTTGCAGGCTTCTGAAGCCTTAACCATTGCTTTTACCGTGTAAGCGCCATCAAGTTCCGTCGGGATGCCGTCGGCAATGAAATACTGGTGCCATCCGGGTTCAGCCAATTCAATCTTGTAGTAATCAACGCCACCCTGTGTCTTCACAATGACGTCGCTGGTTTCTTCGGCAGGGATTTGCTCTCCGTTTTCGTTTGTCGTAAAAGTTTGTACATACTTGTACATAGCGCCAAAGTCGGTCATGACACCGTCAACCCACTCTGGAACATAACCCATTACATAGAATGGGAAACCGGTGTTCTGTGAGTAGTCGATCTTGTAATCTTGTACCCACTCAGCTTTTGCTCCCATAAACAGAGTCAAGAGAGCAACAAGAGTAAAAAGTTTCTTCATAATTGAAAAATTAAGATAATAAAATAATAAAAATGGAAATATGATGTGTAAATTGTTTTCTACGTTTTACTTTCCGCTGAGAGCATCGCAGAATGCCTTATATGTGGCAGTGCGAACCCAGTCCTTGCTTCTGCTGTCAATAGCCCAAAGACCTACAGGGTCATTCGTGTCAGCCAGATTACCTTTACAGATTCCTGCCTGTTTTTCATGTGGAATCTTGTTCATATAGCTCTTGATGACGTAGCCATAGTAGTCGGCAAGTTTCTGACGCTGATCTTCCGTGATGTCTTTTGCTGCAACATTTGCACCTGTAGCATCCTGATACTTGATGTCGAAGTTAGAGAGACGGATCAGTTTGCCTGTAGAAGCAAGGTTGTTAAGAAGGTTGTTAAGGGAAGACTCATTAGCCTTTTGTTTCTCTTTATCCTCGCTAAAGCTGAGATTTAATTTTGCATTGATACCATCAATTTTTGCTCCATTTGCATCCCATACATCAATCCAGTAGTTAAGACTCTCAAATTTCTTCTGGTCATCGAGATCTGTTTCGCTGATAAAGAACTTCAACTCGGAAGGATCGCCCTCATATTTCTGATATGCAGCACGTGCTGCCTTTGATACGGCAGGTGCATAGTTCTCACTCCCAAGGATATCTTGCCAGAAGATGTTGCTGGTAGAATGCTTTAGGTCAAGCATGCCGTTCTCAAGTTCCGCTTTAGAGTCGATGGCTTCGTCAATGAGGTCGAATGATTTGATACGACCTGCGTTGATCTTCATCAAGCCATCGCACCATGCGTTGAGTGCATAGTTGATAGTATCGTTTTTCTCCTTTGCTGTCTGTGGCCGGTGGTTGTCGGGATTGTGAACAACCGTTACTTTCTGGATATAGACAATAGAGTTCCAGTTACCCTCGATCATCAAATAACCTTCTGTCGCACCTTCTGCAGGCTTTGCTTCAACAACAACCTTCACCCATTTGCCTGCCTTGATGGCGTACTTCTTGGCATCCTTTTCACTCTCCATGATCTTGTTGTCGCAGAAAGTACAGATAACGGTTTCTTCCTTATCGACCTGTGCCCAGAAAGTGACCGTGTATTCACCCTGAGGATCAACATCGAAGCCTTCAACGATGTAAACCTTTGCTCTTTTGGGAACCTTAAGTGCATTGTCGTTACCGTCATAATTCTTTTCGATAGAAGCCTTGCCACTTAACGATGTACCTGTGAACTCCTCCATCGTGGTATAGTCAACGGTTTTGTCTTCGATTGGTTCAACCGGGATTTCAATAGGAGCGGTAAGCATGTTCAGCCAATCGTCTGCCTGATTGGCATTGGCAACGATAGGACTGCCGAATACCTCGCCACCTATTTCTTCAACATGATCGAGGAGGTCTTTCATATCAAGGAAGTTCATCACACCTTTGGCATTGATTATTTTGCCAGACATGAGAGAGGAGCCAAAGGCGAGATTGTCGAAGTTGGTGACAGCTGCAGCATGGGCCAGCTCCTGCTTGTTGAAATCTGATACCTTGAGTGTGGCGCCAAGAGACATATTTGGATAATTCTTCTTGTCGATATATGTCTTTAATGGGGCTAAGTCCTTGTAAGGCTCAACGAAACTTGGATCAGGTTCTGCCTTGAAATCGTCTGTCACATTATAGTCGGCACAGGAAACTGCAAATAATCCTGCAACCAACAAAAAGAGACCGTTTCTAAGTGTTATATTCATATTCTTAGCTTCCTATTATTGTTTAACATATTTTGGTGTAAAGAATACTTTCTTGTTTGACTCACGCGTTTGAACGACAAGTGTATCAGTTGTTGACACATCAATGTCATTCTCAAGGTATTTAGGGTTGCCCTTATCATCATATCCAAGAAGCTTTCCTTTCTTGAAAGACACATTGTATGCTAAACGGAGAATGTCACGCTGAACAGGCTGTCCATTGTTGCTTCCCCATTGATAATCTTTGTATTCAGGCTTTTCAGTTCCTTTGGTAATGAATTCTCCAGATCCGGTAGAAACAACGTCATCGTCGTCAGTGGATATGGTACACTGATTGCCGTCGAATGTGAGGATGAGGTTGCATGACTGCGAGGCGCCAGAGGTCTTGAAGGAAACTGGGAAGATGGCCTGTTTCATGTTCTTTGTGGTAATACCGCATACTTCATCGTTCGCATTCACTGGGTTCTCCTTGTAATGTTCAAGGTCTGTGTTTACAAGAGACACATCCCTGCGGACAATGGTTTTTGTTACTCCTTTCTCCGTCACGTTGTCAACACCGCGGCGAATATACTTTGCCTGCCAGGGATTCATGTACTTCACGCAATAAAGCACATAGTCCTTTGCAAGAATTTCCCAATCCTCCGTATTCGTACGAGAGGGAGAGAGCCCTTCGCGTGGTTTGCCTGTGAGGATATGGTCAATGCCTCTAACGTCCTTCATCACAAGCGGAATGACATAGGTGTTCTCAACAGCTTTCTCATCGTTGAAGAAAGCATCTGTAAACTGTACTTCTACATAGCCGCGAGTATCACCGTTGTAAGGAATAACATCGGATAACAGTTTATAGTATGTTGATGGCATAGGAAGTACTGGAGCGGCAGCATTTCCGCCGTCATCAACAAAAAAGAGGTTATCACAGAGTGACTCATCAATCGCAATATCTACATATGCGTCACGCCCGTGATAGGCACCACCCATTGTAGACCATATCCGACATTTGTGCTCGTTGTCGATAGCATTGTCGTAGATATCGTTACCCAGCACGAGTGTACGTATGGGGAACTGATAGGCGAAATATGCTGTTGTTCCTCCTTCAAAGTCGGGAAACATTTGCTCTGAATTATAGCATGACGTATACATGAGGGAGAACACTCCCAGAGCAATTCCGTATATGTATTTCTTAAGTCCCTTCATATTTTTATATGTTTAAAGAGAATTTATTGCCAACCCTTGTTTTGTTTGAGGTTACTCCATTTGAGCACTTCATTTTTCGGAATAGGACCGTAGCATTGATATGAACTATCGTATTTACGAACTTCAACTTCATCAATGATGGT
>JAGAAS010000075.1 GCA_017615125.1 Bacteroidaceae bacterium | reverse complement strand
TATATAAAAGAAAACCCTTACCTTCGCAGAAAAAGAATTCGACAACAACAAAACCTTATGGCAAAGAAACTGATAAAGGAAAAAGCAATCGAAGAAGCTCTTTGGGAGTCGGCCAACAAGCTGCGCGGCTCTGTGGAGCCGTCGGAGTACAAGCACGTCGTGCTGAGCCTCATTTTCCTTAAATATGCCAACGATCGTTTTACAGAACGGCGCAACGAGCTGATTGCTGAGGGCAAGGAGGCGTTTGTGGACAATCCCGTTTTCTACAACGCCAGAAATGTCTTTTACCTGGAGCCCGAAAGCCGCTGGGACTATCTGATTGCTAATGCAAAGCAAAACGACATCGCCATCAAGATAGACAAAGCGCTGGCTCGTGTCGAGCAGAGCAACCCCTCTCTGAAGGGCGCTTTGCCCAGCAACTACTATGCAGGACTCTCCTTAGACCGCACGAAGCTTGCCGCCCTTCTCGACGAAATCAACAAGATTGACACGCTGAAAGACCCTGAAAACGATTTGATAGGCCGCGTCTATGAGTATTTCCTCGGCAAATTCGCTATTGCCGAAGGTAAAGGAAAGGGAGAATACTATACGCCTAAGACTATCGTCAACCTCATTGCCGAGATGATTGAACCCTATCGCGGCAAAATCTACGACCCTTGCTGCGGCTCCGGCGGCATGTTCGTGCAGAGCATGAAATTCATCGAGGCACATCACGGCAACAAGCGCGACATCTCCGTTTACGGGCAGGAATACACCAACACCACCTACAAGCTGGCAAAGATGAACCTCGCTATTCGCGGCATTGCCTGCAACTTGGGCGAGATGGCTGCCGATACCTTCCACAACGACCAGCATAAGGATTTGAAGGCCGACTTCATTATGGCCAACCCTCCCTTTAACCAGAAAGCCTGGCGCGCAGAGAATGAGCTGAAGGACGACCCTCGCTGGGTGGGCTACGAAGTGCCTCCTACCAGTAACGCCAACTACGGCTGGATTCTCAACATCGTAAGCAAGCTCTCTGCCAACGGCACAGCCGGTTTCCTTTTGGCAAACGGGGCTCTAAGCGGCGACGGAACGGAGTTGGCTATCCGCAAGCAGCTATTATTAAACAAGGTGGTGGAAGCTATCGTCATCCTGCCTCGCAACATGTTCTACTCCACAGACATCAGCGTGACGCTCTGGATTCTGAACAACAACAAGCGAGCCCGCAATGTAGAGCAGAACGGCAAACTCATCCGTTACCGCAACCGCGAGAACGAAGTGCTCTTCATCGACCTTCGACAATGGGGCGAGCCTTTCGAGAAGAAATACATCCAGTTCTCGCAGGAGCAGATTCAGCAGATAGCCGAGAACTTCCACAACTGGCAGCGCGCCGATTACGAGAAGGCCTACCGCGACATTCCCGAATACTGCTACTCCGCCTCCCTCAACGAAATAGAGCAGAAAGGCTGGAGCCTTGTGCCAAGTAAATACATCGAGTTCCGCAATCGCGACGAGCAGATAGACTTCGACACCAAGATGCGCCAACTGCAAACGGAAATGCACGACCTCCTGCAGCAGGAAGAAGAAAGCAAACAGCAGTTAAAAGACCTTTTCGAGAAGTTAGGTTATGGATTATAAAAAGTTAGGCGACTATATCAGACCTGTGGATGTCAGAAACCGAGACTTGAAAATAAACTTGTCTCAAGGTATTTGTAATGCAAAATACTTCCAGAATCCTAAGCAGGTAGCGGATAATCCTGAAACTCACAAAGTTGTGAGAACAGGACAGTTTGCCTATAATCGAGCTACAACGCGCAACGGAGAAAAGATATCTATTGCATTGAGGGAAGGGCCAGATTGTACTGTGTCTTCTGCCTACCAGGTTTTTGAGATTATGGATGAAAGCCAGTTAAATCCCAAATATTTAATGATGTGGTTTAAGCGTCCTGAATTCGACAGGCTTGCCATTTATTATTCTCACGGAAGTGCCCATGAATTCTTTGAGTGGGACGCTATGTGTGACGTGAAGATTCCCCTGCCTTCAATAGAGCGTCAGTGGGAAATTGTGGAAGAATACGAAACGCTTTCGCGTCGCATCCGCCTCAACGAGCAAATAATTCAGCACCTCGAATCCACCGCCCAAGCCCTCTACCGCAAAATGTTCGTCGACAACATCGACAAGGAAAACCTTCCCGCAGGTTGGAGAATGGGAACATTGGGAGAGGTTGCTACATTTAAATATGGAAAGTTGGCCGACAAACATCCTCAAAGCAAAGAATATCCTTATCCAGTATTTAGTGGGTATGCGATAACAGGATATACTAATGAGTATACCTTGGAAAAGCCAACAATTGTTATTATTGCTCGTGGTGATGCAGGAACAGGAAGAATCTGCATGTCTCCCTCAAAATGCTTTTTGTCAAATCTTGCAATCTCAATAGAAACAAAAGATAAGGTTCTTAAAGAGTATTTGTATTATTATCTGTTGGAATCTGATACAATGTCATTGCGCTCTGGCTCTGCTCAGGCTCAGATTACGATAAACAATGTTGAGCCATTTAAGATTATGATACCTTCGAAAGATATATATTCTAATTTTGCAAATAAGGTGGAGAATCTATATAAATGTATAGTATTGCATAAGCAAGAAAACTCAAAACTAACCGAATTACAGTCTTTGCTTTTGGCGAAGATGGGGCAAAAATAATCTAAATGAACAAACCGAAATGAACGAAAACGAACCGAAATACGAAACGATGCCTGAGCACTATCTGTTGTGCTTTAATGATGACTGCCCGTTGGCCGACACCTGCCTGCACCGCTTGGCGGCACGCAGCGGAAGAGTGACGGACGAGACGGTGCTGGCTGTGAACCCTGCACGATTCTGCGGAGACAACTGCCCCAGCTACAAGGAGAACAAGGTGGCGACGTTGGCCTACGGCATGAAGCACTCGTTCCACGAAGTGAAAGCCGACCATATAGCAAGGCTGCGAGGCGCGCTCATCAGACACTTCGGGCGCGGGTCGTACTACCTCAGGCGCAACGGCCTGCGGGCTATCACCCCCGAGGAGCAGCAGTACATCGGCAGCGTCTTCCAGCAGTACGGCTACGAGATACATTTCGACCGCACGGAGGAAGAGACACTTTGGCTGTAGTACAAACAATGTGTACTCCCCGTACAAATGCTCTGTACTGAGAGTACAAATGCTCTGTACTGGGAGTACAGAGGCCCAGTACGGCAGAGGAGAACCTAGGAAGAGCTAGGATAACCTAGGAAGAACTAGGACAACCTAGGAAAGACTAGGAATGATTAGAAAATTACAGGAAGAGCTGAAAAAGCAACTGATAATAAAACAAAGTTTTATGGAATACAATACCAAAGGAAAGGTGCTGAAGAAGGCTGTGGTTTGGAAAGAGCTGTATTTCTATCGCAAGAGCGATGCGCTCTACCAGCTGACGGTGGAGTTCTGTAAGCGCTTTCTTCCTGCTCATGGGGACCGTACCGTTGACCAGATGGTGCAGGCCGCCCGAAGCGGGAAGCAGAACATCGTGGAGGGTAGCGAGGACGGCCAAACCAGTTCTGAGATGGAGATAAAGTTGATGAATGTGGCGCGAGGAAGCCTGCAGGAATTGCGTGCCGACTATCAAGACTACCTGAACACTCATCATCTTTCCATCTGGCCCAAGGAGAGCGAACGCCAGCAGCGACTGCGTGACTTCTGCCACTCGCATAATGACTATAGCAATTATGAGCCTTTGCTGGCAAAGATGAACGACGAGGAAATGGCGAACATGGCGCTCACGCTCTGTCACCAGACAGACAAGATGATGTGCGCCTATATCGAGAAGCTGGAAAAGCAGTTTGTGACAGAAGGCGGCATCAAAGAAAGGATGCACGCTGCCCGAACGGGCTATCGCGCAGAGCAGAACGCACAGATGAAAGCGCTGGAAGCAGAGAACGCTGCGCTAAAAGAAAGAATTGCAGAGCTGGAAGAAGAGCTAGGAAAGACTAGGAAGGACTAGGAGACCCTAGGAAAACCTAGGAGACTCTAGGAAAACCTAGGAGACTCTAGAAAGAACTAGGAAATAAAATAAAAAAATAACGCTTATGCCACACTTTAACGAGCATGCTTTGGAAATGGGTATCATGAAGCTGTTCGAGCAGCAGGGATACAGCTACCAGAGCGGCGAGACCATTCACAAGGAATTGTCGGAGGTGCTGCTTCGCGATGACTTGCGGACGTATCTGACGGAGCGATACGGCGCTGAGGGTATCACGCCCCTGGAAGTGGAGCGTGCGATAGCCAAGCTGACGGCAGACAACGGCGCGCCACTCTATCAACAAAATGCGCAGACCTACAGGCTGATGACGGAGGGATTCACCATCAAGCGCGAGGATGCGTCGAAGCCCGACCTGTTCGTTGAGGTAATAGACTTCAAGGATGCGGAGCGGAATATCTTCAAGGTGGTTAACCAGCTGGAGATAAAAGGTGCCGAGCGGCGCATCCCCGATGGCATCGTCTATGTGAACGGCCTGCCCGTAGTGGTGCTGGAGTTCAAGAGCGCGGTAAAGGAAGAGACCACCATCATGAATGCCTACACGCAGCTGACGGTGCGCTACCGCAGGGATATTCCCGACCTGTTCCGCTATAATGCCTTTGTCGTCATCAGCGACGGGGTAAACAACAAGTATGGCACGCTGTTCACGCCCTACGAGTTTTTCTACGCCTGGCGCAAGGTGGAGCGTACGGACAAGCCGAACGACGGCATCGACTCGCTGCATACGATGATGCAGGGACTGTTCAGAAAGGAACGGCTGCTAAGCGTGATGAAGGACTTCATCTTCTTTCCCGACACGTCGAAGAGCGAGCGGAAGATTGTCTGCCGCTATCCGCAGTTCTTCGCCACTCACAGGCTCTACGAGAACATCCTTGAACACTCGCACATCAACATTCACGGCGACGGCAAGGGAGGCACCTATTTCGGCGCTACAGGTTGCGGCAAGAGTCTGACGATGCTATTCCTGACAAGAATGCTGATGCGAAGCCGTTACCTGGCTTCCCCGACGATAGTATTGATAACAGACCGCACGGACTTGGACGACCAGCTCTCGGGGCTGTTTGTGAACGCCAAGCAGTTCATAGGCGACGAGAAGGTGGTGAACGTGGAATCGCGCGAGGAGCTGGGCAGGCTGCTGAGAGGACGGAAGAGCGGCGGTGTATTCCTGACAACGATTCAGAAATTCAGCGAAGACATCGACCTGCTTACAGACAGGGCCAACATCATCTGTATATCGGACGAGGCCCATCGTTCGCAGACGAACATAGAGCAGAATGTACAGATTACCGACAAGGGCGTCAAGCGCAGCTACGGCTTTGCCAAGTATCTGCACGACTCGCTGCCGAATGCCACGTATGTAGGCTTCACGGGAACTCCGATTGATGCCACCATCGATGTGTTCGGCGATGTGGTGGATTCGTACACGATGACGGAATCGGTAGCTGACGGCATTACCCGACGCATTGTCTACGAAGGCAGAGCAGCCAAAGTGTTTGCCGACCACAAGCAGCTGGAGGCCATTGAGGAGTACTACAAGCAATGTGCGGAACAGGGCGCCAACGAATACCAGATAGAGGAAAGCAAGAAAGCGGTGACGCAGATGGATAAGATTCTGGGTGATCCGCAGCGTCTGGCAGTTGTAGCGCAGG
Organism: Bacteroidaceae bacterium; assembly: GCA_017615125.1. GTDB lineage: Bacteria > Bacteroidota > Bacteroidia > Bacteroidales > Bacteroidaceae > UBA1189. The sequence goes on along the minus strand of JAGAAS010000075.1, from coordinate 14,961 downwards.
ACTTCGTGACACATTACGAAAAGCGCATCGAAGAAGGCAGTACAGTTTGCGGCAAAGCGATGTTTGTATGCTCGAACCGCTTCATCGCCTACGACCTCTACAAGCAGATTATCGCCTTGAGGCCTGAATGGACAGAGAAGATCGGCGACAACGAACACACGCCCGTGGAGCGCATCAGGCTGGTGATGACGCGCGAAAAAGACGACGAGTCCAAGCTACGCGAACTGATAGGTACAGACGAAGAGAGGAAGGCTCTTGACGTGCTGTTCAAGAATCCGGAATCGAACTTCAAGATTGCTATCGTGGTATCGATGTGGATTACGGGTTTCGACGTGCCTTGCCTCGATACGATGTATATCGACAAACCTCTGCAGAAGCATACGCTGGTGCAGACTATCTCGCGCGTGAACCGCGTGTATGAAGGTAAAGACAAGGGTTTGGTGGTTGACTATATCGGCATCAAGAGCAACATGAACAACGCCCTCAAGCAATATGCCGGCGGCGGTGACCTCGGAGAGAACGTGGAGACTATTGAACAAAGCGTGACGATGGTGAAGGACGAGTTGGATATCCTGCGCAGGATGTTCACCTCGTTTGACTTCTCGAAGTTCACGACAGGAGCGCCGTTGGAACAACTGGAGTGTCTGAAGCATGCTGCTGAGTTTGTGCAGGCAACGGAAAAGATGCAAAACCAGTTTATGGGACATACCCTGAAGCTGAAGTCTGCCTTTAATCTCTGTTCGAATCACGAAGCCATCACAGACGAGGACCGCGAGCACATCCACTTCTTTACAGGAGTGCGTTCCATTATCTACAAACTGACAAAAGGCCCTGCGCCTGATGCTGCGCAAATGAACCGCAAGGTGAGTCAGATGATTGCGGAGGCGTTGCAGTCGGAGGGTGTGGAAGAGGTGATTCAAGTAAATGCCAAAGCAAAAGACTTAGACTTGCTCAGCCTGGACTATATGACACGACTTGAGAAGCTGAAGTTGCCAAACACCAAGGTGAAGCTGATGGAGAAACTGCTTCGAACCATCATCACCGACTTCAAGAGAGTGAACAAGATGAAGGGCGTGGACTTCACGAAGCGGCTGAATGCGCTGGTTCAGAAATACAATGACCGTAGTGACAACGCCGTGTTTGCCGAAGAAGTGCTGAACGAGGTTGCCAAGCAGATGGCTGAGCTACTGCAAGAGGTGAACAAGGAAAAGAAGTCGTTCAAGGACTTGGGCATCACCTACGAGGAAAAGGCTTTCTACGACATCCTGAAAGAGATAGCCCATAAGTTTGGCTTTGAGTACCCAGAAGAGAAACTGATACCGCTATCGGCAGCCGTGAAAAAGATGGTGGACGACAAGTCGCGCTATACCGACTGGGCCAACCGCTCAGACATCAAGGCAGAACTGCAGATGGACTTGATTCTGATTCTTGCCGAGCACGGCTATCCTCCCGTGCCACAGGACGATGTATTCAAAGAGATCTTCGAGCAGGCCGAGAACTTCAAAAAGTATGATACGGATGACGACGATGATCTCTCAGAAAAGGTATCACAAGCCATTCAGATGTATCCTCTGGATGAAGCAGAAGAAGGATTCATGATGGCAGCAGAACCATCCGATTGATTTAAACGATTGATATGACCGAGAAAAGTTATAACGGACTGAAGATTGATGTCCAGTCGTTCGACGAACTGACGAAACACGAGCTCTATGAGATTCTGAGGGCTCGGGCAGCTGTCTTTGTTGTGGAACAAGAATGTCCGTATCAGGATGTAGATAACACAGATTTCCGCGCTACGCACATCACCATACGTCGCGACGACGAAATCGTTGCCTATGCAAGGGTATACAAAGATGCTCAGGCCGACTGGTGGCACATAGGACGTGTACTGACAACGCGGCGCAACGAGAACTACGGACTTCTGGTTATGAAGGAGTCTATAGAGGTAGCCAAAGAACTCGGCATTCACCACATTGAGATTGAGGCCCAATGCTACGCCATCGGATTCTATGAGAAGGTGGGCTTCGAAGTTTGTTCCGACGAATTTATGCTCGACGGGCTCCCCCATAAAGAAATGAGACTGCTGCTATGAAATCGTCTTCTCTTTTCATAATCGTCCTCCTCTACTTTTCTGTCGTCAACATAATTTCATTCTTCATGTACGGCATCGACAAAAGGAAGGCCAAACGGACAAAATGGCGTATTCCTGAAGCTACGCTACTGGGAGTAGCAGTGATAGGCGGCAGCATCGGAGCCTGGCTGGGGATGAAGGTCTGGCATCACAAGACGATGCATAACAAATTCAAATACGGTATACCAGCCATCATCGTCGTGCAACTAGTCCTCGCAGGGTATCTGCTTTTATGAATGAATGAATCATTCACACATACTAATATACAACCAAACAAAGACAACCACATGAAACGCATCAACGAGAAAAAAGAACGTGCATGGAATAAACTGCTCTTCGTGTGTATGCTGAGCATCGCCGCTGAAGCGCAGGCACAGCAGAGTGTGACAAGCATTCTGGAGGTATTAGACACACAGACAGGTATGCGCACTACCGTGAAAGAGTTTAACTACTTGATAGAAGCTCCCAACTGGTCTCGCGACGGGCAATGGATTTACTTCAACTCGGGTGGACTCATTTACCGTATCGATGCTGAAGGAAAGGGCAATGCACGCTTGGTAGATACGCAGCACGTCTGCAAGTGCAACAACGATCATGTTCTATCGTTCGACGGACAATGGCTGGCAGTGAGTTCATCGTCAAATGCCTCGTCGGGATGGTCGTCGTACATCTATGTGCTCCCAGCCGAGGGAGGCACGCCACGCCTTGTTACGCCCTACGGCCCGAGCTACTTGCACGGATGGAGCCCCGACGGACAGACGCTTGCCTACTGTGCTTTCCGCGATGTGGCCCCAGGGGCTGACATCTACACTATTTCAGTGAACGGAGGCGAGGAGATGCGCCTCACCGATGCTCCTGGACTAGACGACGGGCCTGAATACAGCCCCGACGGTAAGCACATCTGGTTCAACAGCGTGCGAACAGGACTCATGCAGGTATGGCGCATGAACACCGACGGCAGCGAACAGACGCAGATGACGTTCGACACAACCCGCAATGCCTGGTTTCCACACGTATCGCCCGACGGCAAACAAGTCATCTACATCACCTATCACAAGGGAGACCTGGAACCCGATCAGCATCTTGCAAACAAGAACGTGGAGCTGTGGCTGATGTCTGCTGAGGGAGGAGAACCACAACTTGCAGCCAAGCTTTTCGGAGGACAAGGCACCATAAACACCAACTCGTGGGCTCCCGACAGCCGACACGTCGCCTTCGTCAGCTACCGTCTCAGCAACGACTAAGGAACAAGAGACAGCAATAAGGGAACAAGGATTGATAATCGTTTTTATATGTAAACGGCAAGTAGAAAAATAATCTGAAAGCAAAAGAATATTTATGATATGGAAATTGTAACTTTGCTGACAGATTTGTAACTTTGCAACCGAAAAAAGAAAAACAACCAACAGGAACCTATGTATAAATTCCAACCCATTGTGAAAACCCTCCTCTGGGGCAGTGAGAGCTGGCAGCTTTCAGGCGTGCCTGGCTCGCTCTCCGTAGTCTGCGAAGGCCCCGAAGAAGGACGTACCGTTGCCGACCTGCTAGCCGAGCAGCATGAACGTCTCGTAGGACGCCGTAATTACAAGCGATACGGCGACACATTCCCTCTCCTAATTAAGTTTATTGATGCACACCTTCCTCTCTCAGTACAGGTGCACCCAAACGATGAACTTGCGCAGAAGCGTCACGGCACCTTCGGCAAAACAGAAATGTGGTATGTGGTACATGCTGACAAGGATGCCTACCTCTATGCGGGCTTCAACCGTCTGCTCGACCCGGAAAGCTACTGCCGTATGGTAGAAAACGATACCATCACCGACGCCCTCGCCAAGCACGAGCTGCACGACGGCGATGTCTTCTTCCTCCCTGCAGGACGTGTGCACAGCATAGGCGGAGGCACTACTATTGCCGAGATACAGCAAACCAGCGACATCACCTACCGCATCTACGACTTCAACCGTCTGGATAAGAACGGCAATCGGCGTGAACTACATACAGAGCTAGCAAAGGATGCTATCGACTACACCGTATTCTCGGACTATCGCACGCACTATCTCCCCTGTCCCAACAGACCCGTCGAACTGGTCAACTGCAAGTACTTCACTACCACGCTGTTGGAGCTCAGCAAGCCACTTTGCTTCAACCACAGAGCGATGGACTCATTCGTTATCTACATCTGCCTAGAGGATGACTGCGAGTTTACCGACGGACAAGGACAGCAAGTGATCCTACATGCCGGGCAGACGCTGCTGGTGCCTGCCTCCAATAGCAACCTCTGCCTGCGTCCCATCGGCACCGCCAAGCTTCTGGAAGTGCACAACTGATGCCTTGCATAAAAAAACAGGTGTAAAAAGTGCACATATACGAAAAAAAGACTATATTTGCTCCCGAATAGAAAACAAAAGTATAAACCATAGCATTTATTGAACAATGAAAAAAAGTATTCTCTTTATCATGATGGGCGCAGCCCTCATGCTCACCTCGTGCAAGACAAGCCAAAGCGCTTACAAGCAGGCTTATGAGAAGGCAAAGGCACAGGAAACAGCTCAACAAGTGAACGCACCCGTTGAGCAGACTACTGTTGCCGAAGCTACCACCGCCACTCCTACACAGACCTCTGACAACACACCCGTGCGTCAGGAAAGTGTCTCCGTCGTTCGCATGGATGGCAGCCTGAAGGCTTACAGCGTTGTCTGTGGCAGCTTCAGCGTTCAGGCAAACGCCGAAGGACTCTGCCAGTACCTCGTGAGCGAAGGATACAAGGCAGGCATCGTCAAAAACTTCGACAAGAACATGTACCGTGTGCTCGTAGGTACCTACGACACAAAGTCCGAAGCCGTGAAGGCTAAGGATGCCTTCAAAGCCGCCTACCCCTCGCGCAGCGACTTCCAGGAGGCATGGATCTTGCTGAACCGTTGATTTCTTTCCTTGACATACAAGCCATCACTGGGCGGCACGCAGCAGAGATAGAAGCTGCCGCCCGTGGAGTTATACGCTCAGGGTGGTATCTGAGAGGCGAAGCAACAAGACAGTTTGAGCAAGCGTATTCCACGTTCACGGGCACCACACATTGCGTGGGGTGTGCCAACGGACTGGACGCGCTTGCACTTATTTTAAAAGGATACATCCACCTGGGCGTCATGAGGCCTGGTGATGAAGTTGTCGTTCCTGCCAACACATTCATTGCCTCCGTGCTCGCTATCACGCGCTGCGGGCTGACGCCCGTTTTCGTGGAGCCTGACCCGCACACCCTCCAGATTGACGGTACGCTCATTGAGAAAGCGCTTACGACCCGCACACGTGCCGTGATGATCGTACACCTCTACGGGCGTTGCGCCTATACAGAAACGATCGGAGACCTCTGCCGACAACATGGTCTGAAGCTGATAGAAGACAACGCGCAAGCCCATGGGTGCCGCTACCTTCACGCAGGCTCTCCCCTCAACGGCAAACGCACAGGCTCACTGGGAGACGCCGCAGGGCACAGCTTCTACCCAGGAAAGAACTTGGGTGCTTTGGGCGATGCCGGTGCTGTCACAACAGATGATGCAGAACTTGCCGACATCATACGTACCATCGGCAACTACGGCATGCGACCCAAGTACTACTGCCCAACGGAAGGAGTCAACAGCCGCATTGATGAGATACAGGCAACCATTTTGCAGGTGAAGCTGAAATACCTCGACGAAGAGAATGCATGGCGACGCCACATAGCGGGAATCTATGCCAGACAACTTCCTGCCGCACTTTGCCCCATCAAACCAGAGGATGCCGATAAAGAAGACAACGTGTTTCACCTATTCCCCATCTTCTGTCTCAACCGTGACAAGCTCCAGCATGCCCTCATAGCACAAGGTATCGAAACACAAATACACTACCCTGTGCCGCCACACAGGCAAGAGTGCTTTCCACAGTTCCATCGCCTCTCTTTACCCCTCACCGAACGACTGGCGCAGACAGAACTCAGTCTGCCCATTAGCCCTGTACTAACCGATGAAGAAGCTATCTTCATCTCAACAGCCATAAACCATGCATATTCCACGCCTACAAAAAACTCCTGAAGTTAACGATATTCCCAAGACATTTGATGCGCAGGGGATTGCGTACGAAAAAGTGTGCTGCATCAACTGGAAAGACTATCCCTATTGCCCAGAATCAAAAGTACGTCTCGCCATTAGCGACAGCCACTTGCTAGTGCACTACAGCGTCAACGAGGAATGTGTTCGTGCTGAATACGGTACTGACGGAGGACAAGTATGGACAGACTCTTGTATGGAGATTTTCATCGCCCTCAACCAACAGAGTTCAATGAATTCATTAGAACAGAGCTTCCAGTCAGGCATCCGTCACGCGCAATCCTATATTAATATAGAGTGCAATTGTATCGGTACGCTACTGATGGCGAAAGGCCCGAACCGTAACAGCCGCACACCACTCACCCTCGAGGAATTAAAGAGTGTAAAACGTTGGGCAAGCCTTGGACGCACAACGTTCCCTCAACGGCACAAGCCCACACATTGGGAAGTAGCCCTAGCTATACCCCTTGACTTGATTGGTAACCCAAAGGATTCGCTTTGCTTCAACGTATACAAATGCGGTGACAATCTGCCAACGCCTCATTTTCTATCGCTATTTCCCATCCTTAGCGCTGAGCCGAACTTTCATACGCCAGCTTTCTTCCAAGAGGTTCCATTGGGATAAACACTCTTTTTCTACATCTCAATCACCCTTGATTGTTAGTTCATTCCGTTTTTGAAATCGGATAAAGATACGCTCAGGGATATCGTTTTGCATATTCATGCGAGCAAGAATTACCAGCGTTCAAACATATGCAAATTATGAGAAAAAGAAATTTTTTGCGATATGATAAATAAAAATCATAATTTATTTGCACGATATAATTTATTAATGTAATTTTGCAGCGAAAATCAAGAGTTGAATAAAATACGTTTTTAGATAACAAATATTGCATTATTTTTCACCCCAAAAGTCATTCCAATGAAAGTTGCAGAGGTATTAGATCAGATTAAGCAGCGTTTCCCTGGAGAGCCAGAGTATTATCAGGCTGTTGAAGAGGTTCTTCGCACAATCGAAGACGAGTACAACAAACACCCCGAGTTCGAGGAGTACAACCTCATCGAGCGTCTGTGCATCCCTGACCGCATCGTTCAGTTCCGTGTCACTTGGACTGACGACCAAGGTAGAGTTCGCACTAATATGGGCTATCGCGTGCAGCACAGCAACGCTATTGGCCCGTACAAGGGGGGAATCCGTTTCCACGCATCGGTAAATCTGGGCATCCTGAAGTTCCTCGCCTTTGAGCAGACCTTCAAAAACTCGCTTACAACCCTTCCGATGGGTGGCGCCAAAGGTGGTTCCGACTTCTCCCCTCGCGGGAAAAGCAAAAACGAGGTAATGCGCTTCTGTCAGGCTTTCGTGTCTGAATTGTGGCGCAACATCGGACCCGACATCGACGTACCAGCTGGAGACATCGGCGTAGGAGGACGCGAAGTAGGATTCATGTTCGGTATGTACAAGAAACTCACACGTGAGTTCACAGGCACCTTCACTGGAAAAGGACGCGAGTTCGGAGGTTCCCTCATCCGTCCCGAAGCCACAGGTTACGGCAACGTCTACTTCCTGCAGGAGATGCTCAAGACACGCGGTGAGGAAGTAAAGGGAAAGAGTGTGCTTATCTCAGGCGCAGGCAACGTGGCACAGTACACTGCAGAGAAAATTCTGCAGCTGGGAGGAAAGGTGCTCACCATGTCCGACTCCGACGGGTACATTTACGACCCAGACGGCATCGACAGAGAGAAACTCGACTACATCATGGAGCTGAAAAACGACTACCGCGGACGCATCAAAGAATATGCCGACAAGTACGGCTGCAAGTACGTGGCAGGTGAACGCCCCTGGCATGAGAAAGCAGACATCGCCCTACCCTGTGCTACTCAGAATGAAATCAACGAGGAGCAAGCCCGCGCGCTTGTTGCCAACGGAGTGATTGCCGTCAGCGAGGGAGCAAACATGCCCTCCACACCCGAAGCTGTCAGCGTCTTCCAGGAAGCACGCATCCTCTACTGCCCAGGTAAAGCATCTAACGCCGGCGGTGTTTCCGTCTCAGGACTGGAGATGAGCCAAAACTCCGAGCGCCTCTCCTGGAGTGCTGAGGAAGTGGATACCCGACTCCACGAAATCATGTGCAACATACACTCCGCCTGCGTGAAGTATGGCAAACGCCCCGATGGGTACATCGACTACGTGAAGGGTGCCAACATTGCCGGATTCATGAAAGTGGCACGCGCCATGATGGCTCAGGGAGTAGTCTAAGGGCATTGAGAACCCCAAAAGAAACCAGACTTTACTATAACCTATTGACTATTTAGTGTAAAATCTATTCTTCGTAAAAAATTCCCCAAGGGGAGCTCTGCAGTGATGCAGGACTCCCCTGCTCTATTTCAATATTCGGACGACGCTGGACTGCAACCCTTATAGCCTGCGATGTCGGAGAAATGAAACGGGGCATCGATGCCGCGATGATAGATCCGCTCGTAGGCCTCTCGTCGCAACTCGTTGTCTCGCTCACACATCATCTTACTGTTGTCGCGCACCGAGAGGTTGGCATCGGGATAGATGACTCCTAGCACATGAGCTACACAACTCACCTGTGTGAAATATCCCTCATTTTCGGACGAGGAAGCTGAAGAAAGCCATTTGTCTACGTCACGCATCTCAACGAACACGCTAACGACAGGAACGAAGTTCTCGGCAGCAAACAAATAGGCTCCACGCTTTCCGGGCCGAGGGCGACGATAGTTAAACCACATCTCCTGCTCTGGAAAAATCAGAACAAAGTTCCCTTTTTGTAACACAGCTGTGAGCATCGGCCTAAATGTCTCATACATGTATTCTTTATCGTCAATGATAGGCACCGTATCACTATAACGAAGAGTGAAACCATTTATACCAGGCATCACAAAGTTGGTGCCTGTGCTGACAGCCCACAGGCGCCGACGTCCTGTACGACGCGACAGATTACGCAGAGGACCTGTGTCAAAAGGATTGAAATGATTGGAAGTAACAATGGCTCCGCCTTTCAGATCTGATATTTTCTCCAGCCCTTCAATGCTATCGCCTTTGCTGTAACGCATCATAAGCAAGTCAACATAGGTACGTGCAAGCCAATTTTTGCACTTGTAGGAAAGGGAATCCCTCACAGACAGTTGGCTGAGAACGGCCTTACGCAACCACTCTTCGTCAACGACTGGATCGTCTGGTTCTACTTTGTCGTTAAACTTACCCAAACGAATGTTAGCCTGTATGTTTTCAATTGCCTTTAGGCGGTTAGGAGCATATAATAACATTAAAGTAATCTATTAAACGTCTGCATTCACTATAAGCATTCAACATACTTACACATAGATAGATAAACACAATTACAGTCAGCAGTAACTTTAAACTGATTGAATTGAAAGTTCAAGATCGCGACACCCTTCTAGCATTTCTTCTCAGAGAGGCATCTCAAGTCCTACCGCATAGATAAAGCGGAAGTTGAACGCCTCTTTCACCATCCTAGAAGCACACTCGAGCAATTCACCTATGCGCATCTCATCAGCACGTCGGCAAGGCTCGTCGTAGTTCTTGCGCTCGCGTACGATGTCGTTATAGTAGGGAGATGTCGAAGCATAGTGCCAGAAACGTTCTGCGTAGGGGATTCCATCAAGACGCCAAGGTTTATTGTTCAGGTTGTAATGCACGATTCCTGGATTTGGCATCTCTGAAACGCCTGGAACAGGCATAACATTCCAGCGTTCATCGAGCAGCAGAATACGATCCTTGCAAAGCACATTGATGTAGTCCTGGTCGGGAGCTACCGTATCGAACCCATAACGATTCATCAGTTCAAGGAAACGGTCGTGGAAGCAGACCTCTCTCAATCCGCTCATGTTCATCAAGAGCATCCCGGAATTCACGTATTTAGTCAATTCCACACCAAGAGCCTGCTGAATATAGTCGGCAAACGGCTTCACGCCATACACACACTTGTCGTTGACGGCTCCTAGCAGATGCGAGCCAAGAGAAATATCGTAGAGACGTGAGATGTCATCGGAAACCACCATATCACTGTCAAGATAGATTGCCTTTTCATAATCAGGGAACATGACAGGGATGAACAAGCGGAAGTAGATGGCCAACGTCTTATAGAGCGAACCGCTCTGATGTTCCATATTTTTTATAATGGCGCTCATGTTTCGACGCATAGGCACGAAATCAAGCTGCGCATTCTTGGAAGGATAGCTTTTCAGGACACTTCTCAAACGTTTTTTATCCGCTGCTTTCAATCCTCGGTGTAGGACAATGACACGATAAGCATAGTCTGCAGACGCATGATCGAGCAGAGAGCTAAGTGTTACCGAAAAATATGGCGCATATCGGGAATCAATAGAAAAAAATATGGGTATCACAGACTTTGTCTCAGAACCTCCCTGCTTGGAAGCAGCAGGAACGACACTCTTTGTCGAAGAGATGATAGCTTTGTTTTGTTTTTTCATAATCTCACTTTTTGAAATTTGTCGCTACAAAGGAAAGCAATTCGCGCAACACGCGAAAATAAGAGGTATAGGCACCTCGGCAATGGGACAAAGACTGGCTTTACGGGGTGAATCCGCCCACCCCAAAGCAACGTCTTTTGCCACTTTGGCACCGTTTTTGCCACTTTGTCGCGCACTGAAATCAATTTTTTCAACAACAGTGAAAAAAATAATAAAAAGTTCGCGCGCGTACGAATTATTCTTCGTAAATTTACCCCAAATTTTGTGCACTCATTATTTATTCATCTAAAAATAGTACCTATGAAAAGAGTAAAAACAATGATTGGAGTACTTATTGCAGCCGCTTTTGCCGTTTCCTGCAATAACACTCCTACTGAAGAAGTAGCCCTCTCGGGGCTGAAGAGAGCCGATTTCCAAGCAGAAATCCGAGGTAAGAAAACCGACCTTTACACCTTACGTAACGCCAACGGCATGGAGGTGTGCCTGACAAACTTCGGAGGACGAATGGTGTCGATAATGGTTCCCGATAAGGATGGTAACATGAAGGACGTTATCGTTGGACAGAAGACCATTAACGACTACAACACCTACGCCAGCGACTTCGGAGCAACTATCGGACGTTACGCTAACCGCATAGATCAAGGCAAAATAACATTGGACGGCGTTGAATACCAGCTTCCAAAGAACAACTTCGGGCACTGCCTTCACGGAGGATGCACCCTTGACGGAAAAGGTGTTGGGCCGAAGGATGCCAACTGGGAAGTTCCTATGGGCTGGCAATACAGCGTGATGGATGTGGAGGACGTAACCGACACTTGCATTACCTTTGTCAATGTAAGCCCCGACGGTGAAGCAGGTTTCCCAGGCACCGTCATCGCTAAGACTACCTATACGCTGACGCCCTGCAATGCTATCGACATCGTATGGAAAGCCACAACCGACAAGAAAACCGTCATCAATATGTGCAACCACGCATATTTCAACCTGAATGGTGACTATGCTACACCCATCACCAACCACATGATGGCCTTGAATGCCGATTACTTCACTCCTGTTGACGAGACCTTTATGACTACAGGTGAGATTGCTCCCGTGGAAGGAACGCCTATGGATTTCCGACGCCCCAAAGCCATTGGAGAGGACATTGAGAAGTTCGACTACGCCCAGCTGAAAAACGGCAACGGTTATGACCACAACTGGGTGCTCAATACCAAAGGCTGCGAAAAATGTCCTGTAGCACGTGTCTTCAGCCCCTTGAGCGGTATCACCCTAACCGTATTCACTAATGAACCCGGCATTCAAGTCTATACTGGAAACTTCCTTGATGGTACCGTTAACGGAAAAGACGGTAAGCCCATCCAGTTCCGCACAGCTGTTTGTCTTGAAACGCAACACTTCCCCGACAGCCCCAACAAAGGCAACCTTGAAGGATGGTATAACTGCGAGCTGAATCCCGGAGAAGAGTACTATAGCCATTGCGTATATGCCTTCGGCGTAATGAAAGAAGGCGAATGCTGCATGAAGCATGAAAACTGTGAAAAAGCTGAAGGTTGCGACAAAGACAAGGCAGAATGCAAGGAAGGTGGCTGCAAGGAAGGTGGCTGCAAGGAAGGTGGCTGCAAAGAAGTTGGCTGCAAAGAGCACAAAGACTGCGACAAGGAAAAATAAACTGCAAATCATTAAACCATAATAAATAACGTATGAATTTTCAACTATTACAGGCTGCAACGACAGCTGCTTCTCAAGATCTGAACCGTATCTCCCTCCACACTTGGGACTGGGTCTTCATTGCCCTCTTCTTTGTTGCAATGATCTGGATCTGCTGGGATGTTTCCCGCAAAAAGAAAGAGACATCAGGCGATTACTTCCTCAGCGGACGAAGCGCCACATGGATTGCCATCGGTGCTTCCATTTTCGCTTCCAACATTGGTTCTGAGCACCTTATCGGCCTTGCTGGAGCAGGTGCAACGAGCGGTATGGCCCAGGCTCACTGGGAGATGCACGGATGGATGATTCTGTTGCTTGGATGGGTATTCGTTCCTTTCTATTCCCGCAGTATGGTCTACACAATGCCGGAATTCCTTGAGAGACGTTATAATAAGGAAAGCCGCGGTATTCTGACTTGGATTTCGTTGGCAAGCTACGTGCTCACAAAGGTTTCCGTTACAGTTATGGCAGGTGGTCTTGCTCTGCACACCCTGCTGGGCATCAACTTCTGGGTAGCAGCCGTTGCCCTCGTTGTGATTACAGCTATCTACACTGTTATCGGCGGTATGGAATCGGTGCTCAAGACATCTATACTTCAGACACCTATCCTGCTGATTGGCTCCATTGTTATCCTATGGATTGGACTCAAGGAACTGGGCGGATGGAATGAAATGATGTCGATCTGTACGGCTCAGCCAGTAAACGAGTATGGCGATAATCTGACAACACTTATGCGTAGCGGACACGATACGGAATATCCTTGGTACGGAGCTCTGTTCTGCTCAATGATTATCGGTTTCTGGTACTGGTGTACCGACCAATTTATCGTTCAGCGTGTCCTCTCCGGCAAGAGCCAGAAGGAAGCACGCCGCGGAACCATCTTTGGAGCCTACCTTAAGCTTCTCCCCGTATTCCTCTTCCTTGTTCCTGGCATGATTGCCTTCGCATTAACAAAGAAGCCCGACTCCGCTATCGGTCAGCAACTTGCTGCTGCTCTGATGCCTGATGCTGCTACCGGAGCTCTTCAGAATCCCGACCTTGCCTTCCCCATGTTGGTCAACACCCTGTTGCCCATCGGTCTGAAGGGCGTCGTTATCTGCGGCATCCTTGCTGCCCTGATGAGCTCGCTGGCTTCGCTTTATAACTCCAGCGCTATGCTCTACACCATCGACATTTACAAGCGCAAGCATCCTGAGACGGAGGAGAAACGCCTTGTTGTCATCGGACGAATTGCTACTGTGGTAGTCGTTGTCTTTGGTGTGCTGTGGATCTTTGTCATCCAAGCTATGGGCAAGAACCTCTATGCCTACATTCAGAGCATCCAGAGCCTGCTGGCTCCCGCTATCGCCACCGTCTTCCTACTCGGTATCTGCTGGAAGAAGACTACGGCCAAGGCTGGTATGTGGACTCTTATCATTGGTATTGCTATCGGCGCAATGCGTCTTATTACAATGATTATCAATCCGCAGGCTCACAACGCATTCACCTATGTCTTCAACGAGATGAACATCTACACATTCGGTGTTTGCACCTTCATCACCTGTGTGCTCATCTGCCTCATTGTATCGTTGTTCACGAAGAAGCCCTCTGCCCAGCAGATTGAAGGCCTCTGCTTTGGCACCGCAACACCTGAGCAGAAAGCCGAGACAAGAGCTTCCTGGAACGGTTGGGATATCTTCCACACGATCATTATCCTCAGCGTTATCGTAGCATTCTATATCTATTTCTGGTAATCCATGCTTGAGGAACTGAAAGAAAAAGTCTGCAAGGCAAACCTCGACCTTGTTAAACATGGGCTCGTCATCTTCACCTGGGGCAACGTGTCAGCTATCGACCGCGCAAGCGGGCTGGTTGTCATCAAGCCCTCAGGCGTAAGCTACGACAATATGAAGCCCTCCGATATGGTTGTAGTCGACCTCGACGGGAAAGTCGTCGAGGGAGACCTCAACCCTTCGTCCGACACGCCTACGCACGTTGTTCTCTACCGCGCCTTCCCGAATATCGGAGGCGTGGTTCATACCCACTCCACCTATGCCACAGCGTGGGCTCAGGCAGGAATGGATATTCCCAACATCGGAACGACGCACGCAGATTATTTTCACGACGACATCCCCTGCACACGCAACATGAGGCGCTCGGAGGTCTTCGGCGAGTACGAGAAGGAAACGGGAAATGTTATCGTGGAGCGATTCAAGAAGATGAATCCCGACGACACCCCCGCCGTGCTGGTACGCAATCACGGGCCTTTCACCTGGGGAACAGATGCCGACAATGCCGTCCACAACGCCGTAGTACTAGAGCAGGTTGCCAAGATGGCCTACATCTCCTCTGATATAAATACGGCTGGGAAGTTGAGCGGCATTTACATCTCGGATTTTGTTCCTAAGATGAACAAGCTCCTTATCGAGAAGCACTATAGCCGCAAGCACGGCCCTAACGCTTATTACGGGCAAAAGAAGAAAGAATAAATTTTCAAGAACCGATGGAGCAGCGAAGGCAGAGCCAAACTTGTTTGAGCTATGCTGAGTCGCGACAGAGGAAGAGCATAGAAAAAAATGCTCAAGG
>JAGAAS010000074.1 GCA_017615125.1 Bacteroidaceae bacterium | reverse complement strand
TAAGAGCGGATGCCGCGCTCGACAAGCAATCGGCACACTACTGGGGACATGCCCAGCTCGTGCGATAGCCGTTCCGCCTCCTCGTCCACATCCGACGTAGGGGGCAGATAACACCATTTGTAGTTCATTGCATATATTTTTATGTTTAGTTTGCATAACGAATAATTTTTGCGGCCTGAGCCATGTAATTATAAATGTATCAACGGGTTCCGTTCCAAAAAAGAGAACAATCCCCCAATTTGAACTGGTAAAATTAAATAATTGTTTTCAGAATATCCAAAAATTCGTTGTTTTTTTGTGCGACGTCCTTTTTCACCAGCAAAAAAATTGCTGAGTCAGCGCTTGCACGCTTGGCCTAGTGGTTAATCGCAGCTACGTTGCTAGTCATAGGCCAATTTGCCTTTAGGCTATAGACCCATAACCCAGGCTATTCACTTGATTTTCGTTATCGTAGGTGCAAAGCACCGTATCGTTATCGTAGGAGACACAATCGCCGTATTAGCCTCTTAGTCTTTGGTCTTTCGCCTAGTCATTCTTTAACGCCAACATGTTGTTGTTTAACTTCGCAGATTTATTGTTTAACTCCGCGGATTTATTGTTTAACTCGCAGGAATTAGAGTTTAACTTGCAGAAAAGAAGGGACAACAGATTTTCCTTTTTCGATAAAGAATTATGAAGAAGGGAAAAATTTTTTTTCTTTCTTCATACGGCGAGATTCTTTCTTCATAATTATTTTTTCTCCTAGCAAAATTTGACGAGTGAGAGAAAACCTTACCTCACATTTTGCGATTTGCGGGATTTTCTGTAACTTTGCCGATGTAATTTGGTTTCATCTGTCGAAATCAGCTAACGACTATGATACAACAACGTCTCGCTGCCTTACGCAGCATAATGAAAAGAGAAGGATGGGACGCCGTCGTCGTCCCAGGTAGCGACCCTCACGGAAGCGAGGATGTGCCGGAGCGCTGGATGCTGCGCTACTACATGAGCGGCTTCACAGGCTCGTATGGCGACATCGTCGTCACACAGGAGCATGCCGGGCTGTGGACCGACACCCGCTTTTTCATCCAGTTTGCGAAGGAGCTGGGCGACACCGAGTATGTGCTGCACAAGCTGCGCGTGCCCGAGGCGGAGCCCTATCCCGACTGGATGGTGCGCAACCTGCCTGCAGGCTGCCGCGTGGGCATCGACGGCACATGCATGAGCGTTGCCGAGGTGGAGAGCCTGAAGGAGAAACTGAAGGCTATCGGCGGCACCGTTGTCAACAGGCCCGACTACATCGACGAGCTCTGGCCCGACCGTCCCGAGACGCCCAACGATGCCATCTTCGTGCTCGACGACACCTTCACGGGGCGTTCGACAGCCGACAAGCTGAGCTGGCTGCGGAAAGAACTCGCCTCACGCGAGTGCGACAGCATGATGCTCAGCAGCCTGGACGAGATTGCATGGGTGCTCAACATACGCAGCAACGATGTCCTCTACACGCCTGTGGTGATAAGCTATCTGCTGGTAGAGCCCCAGAGCGCCACCCTCTACACCAACCTCGCGAAGATAACGCCTGACGTGAAAGCGTATTTTGACGCCAACGGCATCGTGGCGATGCCCTATGGCGAGGCTATCAAGGCCTTCGACACGCTGCCCGAGGGAGAGCGCATGCTCATGGACGGAACGAAGATGAACTTCGCGATGTTCAGCCAAGGCCGCGAGGTGCTGGGCGAGAGGCTCACGGACGGCACATCACCCGTGGTGCTGGAGAAAGCGCTCAAGAACGATGTGGAGATTGCCGGCTTCCGCAAGGCCTACCTGAAGGACGGCATCGCGCAGACGAAGTTCTTCAAATGGCTGGAGGAGACTCTTGCCGCAGGAGAGCGTCCCACCGAGATGGATGCTGCCGACAAAATGGCATCGCTGCGGCGTGAGCAGGGAAACTACCTCGAGGAGAGCTTCGCTCCCATCACCGCCATCGGCGAGAACGCCGCCCTCCCCCACTACCAGCCCACGCACAACGCATGCAGCATCATCGAGCCAAAGGGACTCTACTTGCTCGACTCGGGAGGACAGTACTTGGAGGGGACGACGGACATCACGCGCACGGTGCCCGCTGGCCCTCTCACCGACCTGGAGCGCATCGACTACACGCTGGTGCTGAAGGGGATGATAGGGCTCTCCGCAGCCATCTTCCCCAAGGGGACACGCGGGGCGAACATCGACGTTCTGGCACGCATACCGCTATGGAAGGCTTATCGCAACTTCGGACACGGAACGGGACACGGCGTAGGACACGTGCTTTGCTGCCACGAAGGACCGCAGGACCTGCGACAGAACGTTTACGACCAGCCCATGCTCGCACGCATGATCACCTCTGTCGAGCCGGGACTCTACCGCGAGGGGATGCACGGCGTGCGGCACGAGAACATGATTCTCTGTGTGGAGAAAGGGCAGAACGAGTTTGGCGACTGGCTGGGATTCGAGACGCTGACCTGCACGTACATAGATCCCTCGCCCTGCGTGACGGAGCTGATGACAGAAGAGGAGAAGTCGTGGCTCAACGACTACAACCGAAGTGTCTACACCCGTCTCCTCCCCTGGCTCAGCGAGGAGGAGAAACGCTGGCTGCGCAGCAAGACCATCGACAACGAGTTGCCAGTGGAGTCACCCACCGACGACAAGTGGGACGACGAATAGCGAAAATAATCAGGAGGGGACTTCGAAAAGGAATCCCCTCCCTCTTGATCAAAGAAAAGCCAAGCGGATGTTTGATGCCCCAGAGGCAGCCAAGACGATTATAATGCCTTGATCTTGGCAACGATGGCATCGGACTGGGCGTTGAAATCCTCGTAGAATTTCTTGTAGAAGCCCTTCACGTTGCCAGGCTCGGTGTGGCTGCAACGAGCAAGGAACTCGTCGCGCAGAGCCAGGATGTCGGTAAGTACCTCGTTCACCTTGTTTTCGTCAGCCTTCTTCAAAAAGTCCTGAGCCAAACACTCTGTGCACAATTCATCAACGATATAGTTGACGGTCTTTTTCAGATTCTTTCTACTTGCCATAACAATAATTGATAATTTCTCGGTAAAAGTAGACAAATGTTCCGACATTACCAAAAGAGTGCTAAAAAAAACATGTTTTTTTGATTTATTACCGTTTTTTTGCGACCTTTGCCAAAGAAAACGTGCACATAAACCAACTAACAATACAGATAAATGAAAAAAAGTGCTTTACAAATCGCCCGCGCAGCTTATCAGCCTAAGCTGCCAGAGGTATTGAAAGGATTCGTGGCTGTACAGGAAGGTGACAAGACTCAGTCGGCCGGCGACTACGCCGATATCGAGAAACTATTCCCCAACACATACGGTATGCCCGTCATCACCTTCACTAAAGGAAAAGAGGAAAAGCACGAGCCCGTCAACGTGGGCGTCATCCTCAGCGGCGGACAGGCCCCCGGCGGACACAACGTCATCAGCGGCATCTTCGACGGCATCAAGAAGCTGAACCCCGAGAGCCGTCTCTACGGATTCCTGATGGGGCCCGACGGTCTCATCAAGCACAACTACATGGAGCTCACCGCCGACATCATCGACGAATACCGCAACACGGGCGGATTCGACATCATCGGCTCGGGACGCACCAAGCTTGAGAAGAAAGAGCAGTTCGACAGCGGACTCATCATCCTGCAGAAGCTGGGCATCAAGGCACTTGTCATCATCGGCGGCGACGACAGCAACACCAACGCTTGCGTCCTGGCCGAGTACTACAAGAGCATCAACGCCGGCGTGCAGGTCATCGGCTGCCCCAAGACGATTGACGGAGACCTGAAGAACAGCATGATAGAGACGTCGTTCGGCTTCGACACCGCCACGAAGACCTACAGCGAGGTGATCGGAAACATCGAGCGCGACTGCAACAGTGCACGCAAGTACTGGCACTTCATCAAGCTGATGGGACGCTCCGCCAGCCACGTGACACTGGAGTGTGCCCTGCAGGTACAACCCAACATCACCCTCATCGGCGAGGAGGTGGAAGCCAAGAACCAGACACTCGATGAGATAGTGACCTACATTGCCACCATCGTTGCCGACCGTGCTGCACGCGGAATGAACTTCGGCACCGTACTCGTACCCGAAGGACTCATCGAGTTCATCCCCGCCATCAAGAAGCTCATCGCCGAGCTCAACGACCTCATCGCTGCCAACCAAGCAGAGTTCGACCAGATCAATGCCGACGAGAAGATTGCCTACATCAAGTCGCACCTCAGCGCCACGAATGCTGCTATCTTCAACTCTCTCCCCGCAGGAGTAAGCCGTCAGCTGGCCCTCGAGCGCGACCCGCATGGCAACGTGCAGGTGAGCCTCATTGAAACCGAGCAGTTGCTCGCCGAGATGGTAGCCACCAAGCTGGCTCAGTGGAAGAAGGAGGGTAAATACGTAGGCAAGTTCAGCACGCAGCACCACTTCTTCGGCTACGAGGGACGCTGCGCCGCACCCAGCAACTTCGACGCTGACTACTGCTACAGCCTGGGATTCAACGCCGCAATGCTGATAGCAAGCGGAAAGACGGGCTACATGTCGTCGGTACGCAACACCACAGCTCCCGCTGCCCAATGGATAGCAGGCGGCATCCCCATCACAGCAATGATGAATATGGAACGGAGAAACGGTGAGATGAAGCCCGTCATCCGCAAGGCGCTCGTAGAACTTGACGGTGCTCCCTTCAAGGCATTCTGCGAACAGCGCGACGAATGGGCAAAGGAGACCTGCTACGTCTATCCAGGCCCCATCCAGTACTTTGGTCCTACCGAAGTCTGCGACCAGCCGACAAAAACCCTGAAGTACGAGCAAGCGTGAGCTAATCGCGCCAACACCGCAAAGAAAAGAAGCTGAAACGTGAAAAACACATTGCGGAGACCGATTCGCAATGTGTTTTTCAGCCCCTCCCTCCCCTATGACAAGCAAGCAATCAAACAGGAAGACGTCTGCTGCGAAGAGCAAAAAATCTCCGCAACGCCACGCGTCTGCCAGCAAAAGGAGGTACACGTCTTCAAAGAAGAGAACAACGAGGACTAAACGGCATTCTTCCAAGAGCAAATCCTCCGAGTCTCTCTTCTCGAAGCTGACAGGGCAATGGGTTCTCACCCTCCTCTCGTCACTCCTGCTGCTTGTCCTCTTCTGGCATTTTGTCATCGCCCCCCAATTGGCAAAGGAGATAGAGAGCAAGGGCGTCTATCATGTGGACATTCCAGCAGGATTCCAAATAAACGGGATAGACATCTCCCATCACCAGGGAGACATCAACTGGAACCAGCTGAAGCTTACGCAGGAGAACGAAGAAACACCCCTCTCGTTCCTCTTCATCAAGGCTACAGAGGGAGGAGACCTAAAGGACGACAAGTTCGACGACAACTTTGCGAAAGCTGCCGAGACAGGCTTCATCAGAGGTGCCTACCATTTCTACATTCCTACGACAGACCCTGTCGTGCAAGCCGACTTCTTTATCAACAACGTAGAGCTCCAGGTAGGCGACCTTCCTCCAGTCATCGACATAGAGACAAAGCCCCCACACAACAAAGAATCTGTCTTCTATGCCCAGCTTGCGACTTTCCTCTACCGACTTGAAGCCCACTATGGGGTAAAGCCCATCATATATACCTCTTATAAATATAAAGAGCGCTACCTGGACAAAGCCGAGTTTGACAGATACCCTCTCTGGATTGCCCACTACCATGTGGACCAGTTGAAATATACGGGGCCGTGGCTTTTCTGGCAGCACAGCGACAGAGGTGTTATTCCCGGCATTCCTGAAAAGACAGACCTGAATGTCTTCAACGGAACAATGCGAGACCTTCGCCAGTTAACAATAAAACAACAATGAATATGAGAAACCGTTTCCTTACCCACACGATCATCTTTTGCACGAGCCTCTTACTGCTGACGGCTTGTCATCGCCACGAGGATTACAACACGCCAAGAACCGTTGACGTCACCCTTTCGTTGAATCCCGTCTTGTCGAACTTCCAAGCCATCAATTCAGGCGACTTCACCCTCAGCAACGACTATCGCGTGCGAGTACAAGCCTTTGTCTACAATCTCGACGGCGACTTCGTCTGCAGCGACGATGCCATCGTCCGTCAGTTTACGGGTGGTGTCCGGTTCCAGTTCTCCCTCCCCAAGGGCGACTATACCCTCATCACGACTGCCGACGTCATCAAAGGCGTGTCGACGGACAACTATTCGATGGCCTATTGGGAATACAGGCGCACAGAAAAACTGGAGACCTTCTCCGTTTATGGACAGGATGCTGTGGATTATATGGGCGAGCGCACGCTTGCGCTGAACTCCACCTATTTCACCGTCAATCGAGCAGACGAGTCGATTCGTGTCAATGCCACTCCCGTTACGGCTATGATTAGCCTTTACTTCTACGACATCTTCTACTGGGATACGACACCTTTCAACGGTGAGACGCAGCTCTTCTACTATTTCGATGTCTCTTACCAGAACGACTACAATAAGGTTTCCTACAGCAACGCCCTAAGCGACAGGGATAATCCCTGGCTCATCAGCGAGGTTCCCACAGATGCCGAATACTTTATCCTTAACTCTATCCGCCCCGATGATTTCTGGGACGATGACGAGACAAAGCGTTACGACAACATCTACAGCTTCCACGCTGTCCTTCCCGGCACATACCAATTTAAAGGATATGGGGAATACAAGATTGATGGAGGGAACGACGAGGAGTGGTTCTCCGACGAAACCGAAGCTTCCAGCACAGTACGCGTGAAGTCAGGACAGCAGTATAATCTCGACTTCGATATCAAGGCTTGGACGACGACATTCAGTCCTGCACTAACTGTCAAGACGCGCTCAGCTGAAAACGCGCTGCCGTCCACTGCCCTTCGCAACGGTGAGACACATAACGCAAGCCGCAACGCTCAGCTTCATCGCGAATCGAAGCCAAGTCAGATTCAAAGAAGCCACTAAGCAGTATCTGCCCTCCCGCATTCAGGCGCGACACATACGTAGCCATATCCTGCAGGAGGATATTGCGATTGATGTTGGCAATAATCAGGTCAAAGGGTCCTTTGTCGGACAACGAGGAAGCATCGCCCTGAAAGACTTCCACGTTGGAGATACCGTTCAAGCGCAAGTTGTCGATGCTGTTCTCCACGCACCATTCGTCGATGTCGACAGCTGTCACACGCCGAGCGCCGCGCATTGAAGCCAGAATGGCAAGGATGGAAGTGCCGCATCCCATATCCAGGACTTCCTTCCCCGAGAGGTCTTCGTCAAGCAATTCGCGGATGATAAGCCGTGTGGTTTGATGATGCCCTGTTCCGAAAGCCATCTGGGGATTGATGATGATATCGTAGCTGCAGCGGGGATAGTCCTTGTGGAAGGTGCTGTGAATGACGCATCTGTCGTCCACCACAATGGGTTCGTAGAAGTTCTTCTCCCACTCTTCGTTCCAATCCTTGTCCTCCATCTCCCGAGCCTGGAAGAACAACGAGACGCCAGGCATAGGGAAAGAGGCAAGTGTCTTCTGCAAAGCAACAGCATCGTACAGCTCCTGACGGATATATCCCAGCACGCCTTCATCGGTAGGGACGAAGCTGTCGAATCCCAACTCTGCCGTCATTGCGGCAACCACATCACACGCCGTTTCCGAGTAAGGAACGAGGGAAAAAGCTACTTCGAGGTATTTCATTGCGCTGATTTTTACTATGATTTCGCAAAAATAAGTGTTTTTAGGAAAAATCCCCTCAAATAATAGGAAAAATCCCGATTGCGCGTCATATTCCCGCCCTATTTTTGCAGCGAATAAATAGATTTTATCACCATAACCTAACACAATACAACAATGAAAAGAGCATTCATTATCGGTTTTATCCTGTTTGGTTTTGTTGGCAACTTAGCTGCCCAAAACGATGACATCTACTTCTTCGGCAATAAGAAGAAGGAAGAAGTGAAGGTGAAGGCTGTCACTCCGAAGGAGGTGAAAGCTGTTGCTGTAAGCCCGAGTAATCTGGAAGACAACGACACCGCCATCGACGTCAGCTCCCCGCTCACCATCGATGAAGACACTTACAATCGCCGCAACGCAAAATCCTATATGGACGAGGACGGCAACTACGTGCAGGAGGTGCCGACTAACGGCCTCACGCTCCGCATACGCACCAACGCCGGCGACACGCTCTACTATGACGTAGACACCCTCTACGTAGAGCAGACCGACGACGGCTGGGTAAACGGCTTCGAAGGCGATGCCGACGACTATGAATACGCTATGCGCATCATCCGTTTCCGCAACCCACGCTATGCAATTCCCATCAGCAGCCCGCTCTACTGGGACATCGTCTACGGAGGCGGACTCTGGCCCATGTGGGACTGGAATATCTACGACGACGGACTCTATGCCTACGTCTTCCCGACCTATCATAATTACTATTCCTATTGGGACTGGCGCTACGGCGGCTGGGGATGGCATCATCACGGATGGGGATGGGATCCCTGGTACTACGGATACGGATATTACGGCTACTACGGCTGGGGATGGGATCCCTGGTACTACAGCGCCTGGTACGGTCCTAGCTGGTACGGCTGGTACGGATATCCTGGATGGTATGGACATCACGGCTGGTACGGCTATCATCACGGATGGAACGACTTTGCCGGCGGCCCGCGAACCTTCTCGCGTCGCAACGACCGCAGTCCCCTCATGGCAGGCAACCGCTCCGCAGGACGTAGCGTAGGCGACCTGGCTACCCGCGGCGGATCAGCCATCGGCGGAAAGAGCGTAGGCTCGGCATCACGCAGCGCTTCCGTATCCCGCGATGGAGACACCCGCACCGGAGCCGGACGTACCGTAAGCCCTCGCAGCACCGCTACAGGCACACGCAGCCAGGCATCCACACAGCGCAGCAGCTCTGCCACACGCAGCCGCGTCAGCACACAAGGCACAGGCAGTTCACGCAGCGGCGTTTCCACCGAGCGCTCATCGTCGAGCCGCAGCGGCATCACTACCGACCGTTCGTCGTCAAGCCGCAGCGGAGGATATACCCGTCAGAGCACCTCGCGCAGCAACAGCACGTCAAGCGGCTCGTACAACCGTCCCAGCAGCACGCGCTCGTCTGTCAGCAACAGCTCGCACTCCTCATCCAGCCGCATAGGCAGCATCGGAAGCAGCAGTTCCTCATCATCTTCATCGCGCAGCTACAGCGGAAGCAGTTCCTCTTCCTCACGCAGCTACAGCGGAAGCAGCTCGTCCTCGTCGCGCAGCTATAGCGGAGGCAGCAGCTACAGCGGCGGAAGCAGCTATAGCGGTGGCGGCGGCTTCAGCGGAGGCGGTTCATC
>JAGAAS010000073.1 GCA_017615125.1 Bacteroidaceae bacterium | reverse complement strand
TAGCAAGATAATCCTTGGCTACCTTCTGTCGTCCATTAGTCTTTGCTGTCTGTCCTTTTGTGGAAGACTTCAGCTCCATGTAGCCAATGTAGATACCATTGACAAAGAACATGATATCAGGACGGATAGTATAAAGCTTTGTCTCGCCAATCTTGAGCGTATGACTCGATTCCTCCACAGCACAGAAAATATTCTGCTTGAATTCTTCATCTCCTTTCAGTTCTGTTCCTGATACATAGAAGAGCCATACCTTTTCACCCTCAAAGGTGATAGATTTGTGCGTGTTGATGTATGTGGCTACATTTTGAGCATCCAAAAGAGTCTCTTTCACCTTGTCCTTCAACGCTGTTTGCAAGGTTTGCTCATCATTTCCGAACTTCCTTAGCAGACGCGCCCATGTGTCGGGCTGGCTGTTCTTGACAAACTCACCCATTATGGAGGGAATAAACAGATCGTTGCTTACAACGATATTGCTCACGCTACGATATCCAAGACCACCTTGCTCCTCTAGGCGGCAAAGGAACTCCATCACATATTCATGCTGTATCTTCAGTTCGTTCATACGCAAATTAATTATATATGAAGTTGACCAGATATAATCTCTTTCGTTAATGTATTTCTTAGTAGTTTTAAAGAGTCAATTTGAAATGTAATCTCTTTTATGGCAACATCGATTTTTGAGAATTCTTCATCTAAATAGTTAACTATTGAGATTTGCTCTTTTATAGGAGGTATTTCTATCGCAAAATTAGCAATTTGCCCTTGGCTGAGATTAACCTGAGTACCTCCAAAGCCACGACTAATTATCCATTTCTTTTTTGCGTATAAGGAATAGAATACATATTTTGGTAGTACGACTTTCTTGTTTAAAGATAATGCACAACATGCTTGATTTATTGTTGCAGGGATACGCATAATTCCAACATTACCAATAGTACCACCTCCATACATGGCTATAAGTATAGTGTCAACAGGGTAATATACAAGTCCTTTACATTCTTTTAGGGCTAAGTCTGTGACATAATCTGCTGGGGTATGTATCTCGCAATCTTGAACGCATCCCGTATTTAGCCAAGGGTGTTTTCCCTTGTTATAATACGCTTCTTTCTTCGTGTTTGGGGTCATTCCAGAACTAATAATTCCAATTTCTTTCAACCTCCTAACTTTCCAATGTTTGGGGATTAATCCTATGCCATCTATTTCTGTATCTTTGAATGAGACCTTATGGTTTAGTCCAGTTTTTATTACATTGTCTAATAGTTCAAATTTAGAATACACAAGAGTCTCTAATTTGTCTGATATTCTTTTTATTTCTTTGGTAATAGCAATAATATCATATTTTTTATCTGGGACATAAAACTCCTTATTGTAGTTCACTTCTACACCAACCACATTCTTACCAAGAACGTATGGTTTGAAAACGTACTTCTGCATAAAAGCATCTATCTCACGCAGGTTCTCATGCTCATCAAAGTGATGTGGTATAATCTCATAGTCTGCTGTTGTACGGGGAATAAGCACAACCTTAAGTGACTTCTTTCCCTTAGAAGTGCTCAAGTCAAACTTAAATGTTCCACATCCCAAGGCTTTACGTCCTTCTTTGCTTTCACAAATGACAGTTTCCTGTTCTTGGTCCCAACTATAGCAAGTGCCATCTTCGAGTGTAATCACGATTCGGTCTTCATCTATATTAGCAGCCTTCAGTTTGTTTTTCAGCGCATTTCCTGCATTCGTATCGAGACCTTTCAACTCCGTCAACGTTTCATCGTTCAACACAACAGACTTAATCTTTTTCAGTGCAACAGGCTCTTTTAGATAATCACCGTTTACATCCACCTCCGTCAGCGTTAAACTCTGTTTGTTGTAGTAGAAGTGTTCGCGGTCAAATATCTTGCAGATGTCACTCGGCTTGAACTCTGTCAAAGCCTGAACAATCTTGGTTCGATGTTCTTCTGTCATCTCGCGACGCTTATCGCCCTTAGCTTTCTTTAGTAATCGCCACAACTTACTGCCATCAATGAGAGCCACCTTGTCTTGACGCTCAAATGGCTTCTGCTTGTTCATGATCCATAGGTAAGTGTAGATACCAGTATTGAAGAACTCATTCTGAGGCATCTGGATAATGGCTTCTACCCAATCGTGGTCGAAGATATACTTACGGATGTTGCTCTCTCCGCTTCCAGCATCGCCACTGAACAGAGTAGAACCATTATGCACCTCTACAGCAATACCATTATCATCGAGTTGCCAGAGGATATGCTGCATGAACAGCAACTGTCCGTCACTCACAGATGGCAAACCGCCAGGGAACTGTCCCTTTTGGTCGTTCTTGATTTCTTTCTCATAACCACTCCACTTGGTGCCGTATGGGGGATTGGCCACAATAACATCAATATCACGTCCCATACAAGGAGCTGTTGTAAGTGTGTTGCCATAGTAAATATGTGAATGACTGCGGAATCGGCTCTCAATGGCAGCTAAAGCATAGAGAGCATCGTTATACTCACTACCCCAAGTGTGGATGTTCTTGTAGCCTGCTTGTGTCTGAAGACGGTCTGCCACACCAAACAACAGGTTCGCACCACCGCAAGTAGGGTCATAAACATGGATATTCTGATCCTTTGGTTTATTCACCTTGGTAGCCACGATGTCCGCAATCAGCGAGATAATGTCGTCAGGCGTGTATTGTTCTCCCGCCGTAGATGCGCTGATGTCGGCCCATTTACGTTTGATGTGCTCCTCCAATGTCGTGATGGCAGAGTTGTCGTAAGGCGAAAGGTCTATCTTCGACCAAGCCGTGATGACAGACAACAAGATCTTTTTGCTGCGCAGTTCAGCCACATAGTAGTCCATGTTCAGGTACTTCTTTTCATCCTTCCCACGCTCAATTCCCAATAGTTTCTTCAGCACATCGTCAAAGGCTTTCAGGTAACTGTCGAAGTCCTGTTCAAAAGTAGTGTCATTACTGCAGATACAGCTCAGCGTCTTGCCCTCCATCACAATATATTCATTGTATCCGCAATCCATGTCGATGAAAGCCTCCTTAAAGTCCTCAGGGTCATCCTTCACCGTCAGTCCTTCCTCTTCCTCCACGCGCTTCATGGCATTCAGCATGCGTCCTTCAAGCATCATCAATGCGAAGAACGGCATCATATAAGCAGGGAAGTCGCTCTGCTTCACGCTGGCTGCCAGCAGCAAGTCTGCTATCGCCCATATATCGCTCTCGTAATGCATGATGTCCCGAGGCTGAGACTGTATGTTATTCTGTTCTGTCATATTTCGTTCAATTGTCAATTTTTGTTGCAAAGTTATAAACTTTCTGTGCAGTCATTCTGTACAGAAGAAATAATCTATTCTTTTAGTCGGAATTTTGCAAAATATGGATAATTATCCTTACTCTTTGCATCATTCTCAGTCACATCAAAAAGAGTTACCATTTTACCTTTATAGCTTTGTGCAGCCTTAAATGATAGACGGCATTGACCGCAATGGAAGTTGTTCTTCTCATCTTGTTCTACAATAAAATCCTTGCCTTCGTAGTCTTCTATTTGTGGCACTTCATCTTTCAGTAGTTCTTCAACAATACCTTTTAGGTATTCCCTTCCTTCAGGCGTCTTTGGCATATCTTTGAGCCAAAAT
Organism: Bacteroidaceae bacterium; assembly: GCA_017615125.1. Taxonomy (GTDB): domain Bacteria; phylum Bacteroidota; class Bacteroidia; order Bacteroidales; family Bacteroidaceae; genus UBA1189. The sequence goes on along the minus strand of JAGAAS010000073.1, from coordinate 32,451 downwards.
AATATGTTCAAAAACTCCAAAACTGTAGACTGAACAAGATAGGGGGCTTTCCCTTCTTTTACAAGTTGATCAACGACCAATCTATGAGAACCTTCGTTGCATATAGAAGAAGTTGAATGAAAACTACGTTGGATATGCAGAGGCACAAGGCTTTGTAAATTCTTATTACCAAGGAAGGTACTACACTCACTTAGGTTACTGCCCTTATATGGATCCCTTAACATTCCACACTCATACAAATAGCCCATTATCCAATCAAGTTCTTTACGAATTAGGTTAAAGACGGCAGGATTGTTAGACTTGTTTCTTTCTATATATAATATAATGTCAACAAGCTCCTTTGCATTAGGATAAAACGAAAAGATTTCAGAATACTTTTCCTTAATCTTGTAGGCATCCGAATCGGGGACTACTTGCTTGATTTTGGAAAATAGCTCGTTTATTTCTACTGGCTTTTTATACCAACCATTTTCATCGTAGGTTCTTTCGTAAGCTCTTACAATGATATTGATTGATTCTTCGCCAGAAAAGCCACCTCCAGAATACACGAACCATGGAATGGTTATCTGGTTTGCTGTAATCATGCGAAGAGCATAGCCAAGTGCTGAAATGTCTGTTTCTTTTGAGCCATCATTATGGCTGATGCAGTTCGCATCAAGAATAATAGCATCATAACTTGTAGATGAATTTAACAACTCATCTATCCCAGCATTTACATTTTCGCGAACTTCAATGTAGATACCCACCTTGTCTGCCTTATCGATGAACGCCTCATTGGGCTGATCATCTATCCAAAGTACATTTATCTGCATGATTAATCATCGTCTAAAGGTAAAACAATTCTAAACTCACTTACAAAGCCGTCAGGATCGTTTGGAAACTCTTCATAAGAAGCAGAACCGCCAAAGTGTTCAGCAATCTCTTTCACCTGCCAACATCCGATACCTGTGCCGCGACCAATTCCCCAAGTAAACAACTTGTCAAGAGAAATAGACTTTGATACGGCTTCACCATTATTACTAACACGAATAACAACGGGATCCTTATAATCATGAATAGCATGGGTTTCGATACGTATCTGAAAATCTCTACGTTTCTCATCCGTTGAACCATATTTCTGCTCAATATCGTCAGTCGCACCATACTTTACGGCGTTAGCAATGAGATTGTCAAGCATCTGCGTTAAATCTTTTTTGGAGATTTTCACTTCTTGCTCTATCTCTTCTTCCTCGTAGTGATGAATGTACGTCACAGGAATCCCCAGATTCTTCTTGGACGAACAGTATTCAGAAAGGAAATCTTCCACTCTAATAACTTCAGGCTTGCCGTACTGTTCCTGACTAGTAAAGTTATCAACCATTGAGACAATCTTATCAAGTTGCTTTCTTACGGTTGCCAAATAAGTTTGCAAAGTTGTACCGAATCTGCGAGAGACGATTGAATCTTTTGAAACGGTTTCGTTGTCAAGAATGAAGCTCTCAATGTTTTCCATAGAAGGAAGAATTTCGTTGAGTACTTGCGCAACAGCATGTTTCCTTTGCCGCTGGTTCAGGACAAAATTCTCCATTTTATTCTTATACTCAGCTTCTTTCTGACTCTCCAATGTCTCCAGGTTCTTTTCGATAGTGTCAAGAGACATCTTTAATTGTTGTTCCCGAAGTTCTGGCACAAGAATTTTCAGGTTCAAGAGTTCATCAGTTGATATTCTTGGACCCGAAAAACCTGAACCGTATGAATACAACTGCTCAGAGAAGTAATCTTTAGAGAATTCAGAAAGCAGATACGCAGGCTCTATAATATCCGTATTAACTAAAAATGGACGGAACATGCTTCGCAGATAGACATCTTCACCATTAGTTATAAGATATTTGGCTGTATACTGCCCACCTCTAACAAAGATAAGACAATCTTCGTTGACAACACGATAATTGCGACTATCGATTGCACGGATTTCCAAATCTTCAGCCTTTATAATCCCTTTTGCTTTAATAGAGTCTCTATTAACAAAAGAGAACACACGTCCTCTGCTGTCTCGCGGAGATTTACAAGGTAGTGAATTGAGAACTTCTCGGAGATAAACTACTTTCATCCCTGCTGGCACTTCAAGTTCCTTCTTGAGGTACAGTTTGGGATAAAGTTTGAAATTATTAGACTCAATTTCGGAAACGTGAACCAATCGAGAATGATCTCCATCTGTTTTGCAAAGCGACAATATAGAGTCAACAGACAACTTGATGTCTCTACCAGTTGTTTCAAAGCAATCAGAAGCATCTACAAAGCGTATTGCTTTTTTTTGCTTTTTATTTTTGTTGACAACAATAATCACTGGTTCTATTCCAGTGTACTGAAAGGTTTTATTCGCAAGCAATATCACACTTTCGATATAGTCGTTTTCAACAAGTTTTGAAACTCGGGTGGATGACAAACCACTGTCAAAGCAAATGGAAGATGGATATACGCCGATAGCCTTATGGCGAACATCCATGGCAGAACGAAATAGATAATCTCTTTCTGTTGTCCTGTATTTATTATTACACCTAACACCAATAGGAGGCGAACTAACAATATAGTCAAAACCTAATGCTCCTTTCCATTTGATTTGCGAGTCTTCCTTCTCGCATACAGCATTAGTCCTATTGTGTAACAGCAAGTTTAACTTGCCTATTACATAGTCTAATGAAAGTTCCTGCGCGTAATAACGGCAGTTGGATGATATCGTCGCACCAAAAGAACATAATCCTGCGTAGGGATTATATACTGAGCCTTTTTGAGCGTCTAATAGTTCAACAATAAGACGAGTTAGCTCTTCGGGCTGATAAAAAGGTCCATCAAAACGATTGTTTCTTCTGGCTCTTCGAAGTATAGATAAAAACGCCCAACTGGTATTCTTTTCATACCAATCATCTGAAATGCCAATTAATATTTCAGCTACCTCAACGAGGTATGTTGGCTCCATCTGTCTAAGCCCAAAGAAACCTAGTTCTTTATTGGGTTGACTGTTTAAATAATTAATGGCATCTACATCGAAACCATAATATATTTCATCTATGATATCTTTCTTGTCATCATCCACAATTGCGACGACAGAACGACTCTTGACACCCTTCTGATTCCATTCATCAACGATGTTTCTGTGCCCAATGAGATCAACAGACATGGTAGCCATAACGAAATCATTACCTTCGTAATTGTCAATCGTCTGTAGCTTTTTATTCTTTGCAAAATACATTGCCAGCAAAATCCAGTACCTTTTGGCTGGATTCATCCCAAAGAAAAGATCTAATGCGTAGTTAAATCTTTCAGTCTCGTTACTCATGTTCATTGTCTCAGCAGTCATCTTCATGCAAAACAAATTAGGGTTCAACTTCAAATGTCGCTGCAAAATTACATACCATCTGTGCATTCATTCTGCACAGGAAAATAATTTTTATATATATCTGCAATTTTTCTTCCAATCTTTGCCCTGAATGCCTCAGGTAAGAGAACTTCAACGTCAGAACCGAAAGATAAAATCTGCTGTTCCAACTCGCGAGTGGGCTTGACTTCCAATGATATAGTGCATTCTTTTTCACTGAGAATCGTTTGTGATTTGTGAATAGGTTTGGATGTGACATAGGGAAATCTTGTTTCTGTAAACTGAAGTATGATGGTTTCCTTGTGAATATCATCATTCGGAATGGAAACACCCACCACGTCATCAAAAAAATGACCAAAGTCTATTGTACTATTTGGTATAAAGGGAACATTTGCCAATGATATGTGTTGAATTCGGTCTAATGCCTTGTTTGCAATCTTGCCGGATTCTTCCTCATAACCAAACAGGAACCAGCGATTATTGTATTGTCTAACGTGGTAGGGATGAAAGGTAGATGTTAGCTCCTTTCCCTTATATGTCTTATAATATATAATAATAGGTATATGGTTCACGGCTGTATCAATTACCTCCGATAAAAATTCTAAACCTTTTAATTGTTCATTCTGCTCAAATGCGACTACATTATCACTATTCGACTTAATACCAAAGCGATATTCAAGGTTGGAGATAACTTCTTCCAACCAAGCTTTATTAGGAACACCACGGTATCGACTAAGCATCTCAATGGTGGAACGCAGTTTTTGAACCTCGTCTGGTGACAGCTCATTCTGGAATATCGAAAAATCGCGCTCTGAATAGCGGTAATAACATTTCTTGTCGTAATACGGCTTTGCGTCAAGGTATATTCCATCAGGAAGCATCTTGCGAATAGCATTGATGTCTCCTCTCAATTGCCGAATACCTATCATAGAATCACCCCCTTGAACATCCTCCAAGTGGTCATTAACCTTCTCTAAGAGGGTGTCAAAGTCATACTTATGACGGAAGTCGCTAAAACACCGATCTAAGATTTGGTATCTGAATTGTGCGTTCTTATTTACTGGCATAAATATAGAGACTCTTTACTTGGTTACTTGAATATACATCACATCATTTTTGCTGGAGTTGATAAGTTCCTTCACGTCTACCTCCAAACATTCTGCTATTTGAAGCAGAGTTTCAAGTCCTGGCTGAGCAGAATTTGTGCACCACTTGGAAACTGTGGCTGGATCTTTACCCAATGTCTCTGCCAACCATTTATTTGTCCGCTTCTTCTCTGCCAAAACCACCTTGATACGATTGATGTCTCTTGTCATAGCAATTATTATTATAGATTGTGGGTACAAAGTTAACAAATTTATCTTGAATATTGTTAGACAAAGACAAAATTTAACGTAAATAGGGCGTTTTTATTTGCGTTTTATGCAATTATTCGGTAAAATACCATCATTATATACAGTTGAATATTCGCAAAAAGGTAAAACTGCGACAATCTGTCGCAGTTTGGGTTCGTGGCCATAGAAACATTCATAGATAACAACAGCTCAAGAACTGCACATTTTTATGTTATTTGTGGTTTTGAAAAGTTAAAAGTGTTAAATCTTCATCTTTCTCTTCCTTTCCAGAATCTACATCACCACTTTTCTACCGTTTTATTTGCAAATAACTGATATAAAAGCACTTACAAATACCAGGACTGCAGCAGTCTGACTTCCTTAACGATCCCCAACAGCGTGACGAGCATAGGATGGATGGCTTTCTACGACTGTGATATACTCGAAGTCATTTCAAAGATTGAAAGTCCGTTTACTATAGATACAAACACTTTTAGTAACAATACCTTTAATAATGCCACGTTATATGTGCCGGCAGGGTCTATTGAAAAGTATAAGGCTGCGGAGGGCTGGAAAAGATTTGTATCTATCGAAGAAGGAGATCCAACGCCAGATGGAATCACTTGGAGTGCGACTCCGGCAACCGTCGTGCTGACACAAGGACAGGTTACTGTGAATGGCGCAAACGACGGAACAAGTATCAGCATTTACAACGCCAACGGCGTTCTACTTGGTGCTGCCATCAGCTGGAATGGAAGTGCCACCATCGATACAAGCCTCCATGCAGGCAATGTGGCGATAGTGAAAGTTGGAGAGAAATCGGTGAAAGTCATAGCGAAGTAAGCAGAAAGACACATCGGCACTCGGCTGCGCGATAAAAAACGGTAAAAAAACTCTTCTCAACGAAGTGTCTTTCAGTGCATTACAAGACAATAAAAACTTTTTTCAAAAATAACGTGCAGTAACGTGCAATAACGTGCAGCGGGTGAAAAAGATGTTGTAACTTAGCGGTGTCTAAGGAAACAAGCGTTCGGACGGCAATCGGATAATGACCTTCGGTCTTCCAGGGGTGCGGGGGGAAGGCTGTGCGGGGAAGGGACATTACCGGAGCAGGTCGAAGCGGTGGAGGTGACAGAAGGCGAGCTGCCCGTCGCCGTCGCGGAGATGCATGCCTCCGCCGCGGCAGTAGCGGAAGAAACGGCAGTCGGCGCACTCGCCCTGCTTCATCCACGAACGGTCGCGGAAGGGACGGAAGTGCTGCTCCCAGACGTCCATGAAATGGTCGGTGTAGATGTTGCCCTGATGGTAGTCGGAGCGGATGCTGGCGCAGGCAGAGATGGAGCCGTCGGCCAGCACGGAGGCGACGCTGACGCCTGCCTGGCAGAAGAAGAACGTGTCGCGCACGTCGCCCTCGTAGTTGCCCAGAAACCCTTCGCAGCCGTAGCTGGCGCGGATGCGCCCGTCGCGGCGGGTGTCGCGGATGAAGGCCATGAGGCGGTGGAACTCGTCGGGCGTGAGCTGGAGGTCGTCGTTGCCGACGGCGCGCCCCGAGGGGAAGACGGTGAAGAGGCGCCAGTTCGTCAGGCCCAGCTCCACCAGCCAGTCGCGGAACTCAGGCAGGCGGCCGATGTTGCGGCGGTTGACGCAGGTGACCACGTCGAAGAGGAACCCTTCGTGGGCAATCATCATCTTCACGGCCTCCACCGCCCGTCGGAAGCTCTGGGGGTTGCCGCGCATCCAGTTGTGGTCGTCCTCGAAGCCGTCGAGGGAGACGGTGGCGGAGTGCATGCCGCTGCGCAGGAGGCACTCGAAGCGCTCGGGCGTGAGCATCATGCCGTTGGTGACCATACCCCAGGGGAAGCCCTTGTCGTAGATGGCACGTCCGCACTCCTCGAGGTCGGCACGCATCGTGGGCTCCCCGCCCGTGAGGATGACGAAGACCTTGTGGGGGTCGGTGCGGGCTGCAATCTCGTCGAGCACGCGCAGAAAGTCCTCCTTGGGCATGTCCTTCGTGCCGGCCGTCACCTTGCAGTCGCTGCCGCAATGCTGGCAGCGGAGGTTGCAGCGCAGGGTGCACTCCCAGAAGAGCTGCCGCAGGGGATGCTCGTCGATGTTCCTCTTCTGTATCTGGCGCACCGCCTCGAGGGCGAGCACGCGCCTAAGTGACAATCGGGAAACCATTACAACTTTTCTATATAGTTACGCGGAGGCACGCCGTACATCAGTCGGATGTCGCCAATGCTGTCGTGATAATGATCGGGATCTTGAACGATAATCTCGGGCTGTGAGCACGAGGAGAAGCCGAGCAACGCGAGAAGCCCGGCAACGAGAAATGCGAGAAGCGATGTCTTTTTCCTGTCTGTCTTGATTTTCATCCTCTCTATGCAGAAATAACTGTTTACAACTCCTTCAGATACCTTCGCGGCGGCACGCCGTACATCACACGAATGAGGCCGATGCTGTCTTTGAAGGATTGACCCGTCTCGTCGATAACAACCTTCTCGACCTTCTTGGGTGACGAGCACGAGGCAAAGCCGAGCAACGCCAGCACCCCTGCTGCCAGCAGGCAGGCGAGTGAGCGCCTTTTGAGTCTTTTCTTTTTCGTCGTCATTTTCATAACGTTTTTATATCCTAAACGCACGGGAGCAGAGGATACTGCACGGAAGGGCGATTTTTTAACATCTTTTTTTATTCCATCCTGTGATAGCCGAAACGCGCGAACTCCGCGAAGCCGCCTCGCTCCTCCCCCTCCGCCTGAAGGCTATAGGCAAACAGCCCCACACGGCTGCCCTTCCAGTCCTTGGGATGTTCCTCGAAGACAGGCCCGCAGAATCGGGGCGTGATGCCGTCGACGCTGTACCAAAGCTGATGGCGGTTGGCCTCCGACTGCACGTCGACATAGAGCCAGACGCGACGGGCATCGTCCTTCCCTGCCGGGAGAGCGCCGTGATACGTCACCTCCCCGTTGAACTCCGTATAGATGAATGGAAGCACACGACCGTTCTTCTCGCACATCTCCACGCCGATGGCATTGAACGCGCTTCCTAGGCACTCCAGGCCTGCCCGCTGCCCCAGCGTCATCGCCCCGTAGTCGAGCTGCACGCATGCCCTGCTGTGGGAGCCTACCGTCTTGAGCGTATACTGGTTGGGAGCCTGCCTGAGCGTGTTTGCCTGCATGGGATAGAGGCGCAGCGTGCTGTCGCTCCTTGCATAGTTTGCCGGATGGGGATTATGGTTCCACTGCCACAGCAGGGAGCCAAACGACGTGACGCCGAAGTGAGGCCCGTTCGCCCAGTCGCCCTGAGAGGCTGAGGGGCTAAGGGGTGAAGAGGCTAAGGGGCTGACAGCAGCGACGGGCTCGCCGATGCCGTTGCCGTCAACATCTTCTCCGATGAACGGGAACCCATCCTTCCACACGACGGGCTGCAGATGAACGATGCGCCCCAGCGGGTCGGTCTGCTGGAAATGATAGAACCACCACGTGCCCTCAGGCGTGTCGACGAGCGCGCCCTGATGAGGACCGTTCACAGCCGTGCTTCCCTGCTCCAGCACCCTCCTGCCCTCGTAGGGCCCGTAGATGCTCCTTGCCCGCAGAGCCGTCTGCCAGCCTGTCGCCACCCCTCCCTCGGGGATGCACAGATAGTACCATCCGTCCTTCTTCAGGAACTTCGTTCCCTCAGCCACAGGTCCTTCGTACACCGTCACGCCCTCGTCGAGCAGCTGCCTGCCGTCGGGCGACATCCGGTGGACGATGATGGGCCCTGCGCCGTGCAGGCTATGCCCCAGATAGGCGTTGCCGTCGTCGTCCCAGAAGGGACAGGGGTCTTCCCAGCGATCCACAGCCTTCACCAGATGTAAAGGCTCCCAAGGGCCCTCCGCTCTCTCTGCCGTTGTCATGAACAGGCCGTCGTGAGGGGTGCAGAAGAAGATCCAGAACCTCCCGTCGTGATAGCGTATCGCCGGAGCCCACGAACCCTGCGCGTAGCGCTCCATAGAGGAATAGCCCGGCAGGGGGATGGAGTCGTAGGCGTGGCTGACAACGCGCCAGTTGACAAGATCGAACGACTCCAGCACGGGCATGCCCATGAAATGGAAGTCGGAACAGGTCATATAATAAGTGTCGCCTACCCGGATGACATCAGGGTCGGAGTAGTCGGCAGGGAGGATGGGATTGCGCACGGCGCCGCTCTCCGACTCCTGCTGGGAAGCAATGCCAAATACGCTGTCAAGAAACTGTATGCTCTCTCGCTGCATGTCGAGGCTATAGTAGTGAGGTCCTTCCACAATCCTTGCATGAAAGTCCGATTCTGCTCCACGCGCCGTCCACACATTACGCATCTTGGCATACGCATCCTCGACGCCCGCTACGGGAAACAGCTTGTCGTACCTTCCGTTCATGAACAGCACGGGCTTGGGACATGCGAGAGAGGCAACGTCGGGGTAGTCGAGCCAACGGCGCAAGCCCGGGATGAGCATCGAGTAGGCCGAGCCTCCCCTGTTCTGGTTGTTGGTGAGCGTCATGAGCGAGTCGGTGGTGTTCATCCAGCAGACGGCAACAGCTGCCGCCACCTCGTCGGTCAAGGCAGCCGTCATCCACGCCCGGTGGGCGCCCATGCTGTGTCCGAGAGTAGCAATCTGATTCTTCTTCACGAAGGGAAGGCTGTTGAGGAATGACACGCAACGCAGGTCGTCCCAGGCGATGAAGCTGCCGAAGGACATCCCCATCTGTTCGAGATTGGCATTCAGCGCCTGCTGCGCATCGTAGTCAGGCCCCTCCTTCCTGCCTCTCTCGCCCCAAAGGAGAGCATCGACAGCCAACACCACATAGCCGTGCTGCGCGAGCCTGTCGCCCACGAACATACCGTCGTAGCAGGCGTAGCTCCAGCTCTCGGCATCGACCAGCACCTCCTCGCTCACGCCGAACGGACGAACCATCTTCTCCTTGCCGATGGAGAAGTGAGCCCCGTGATCGTGAAGGGCCAAAACAGCAGGAAACTGTTTCCCAGCACCCTCAGGTGCATCCGGCACAAGCAGGTAGGCAGGCACGCGGCACCAGTCGTTGACATTGAAGAGAATCTTACGCGCCACGTAGCCGTCGCGCTGCTCCTCGGCAACGATCTCCATATCCCAGTCCTTGGTGAGCGGAGGAGCGGGCGACATACACTCGAGCACCTTCGCCCTACCCTTCTTCCGCCACTTGCGGAACGACTGCGACGAGGAGGCGTTGTCCCACGACATAGGGTATGTGAGCGTCGCCTTCAGCTCGTTGTAGAACAGCGGCATAGTGCGGGTGACCTCCTGCGCTCTCCCCGCCATCGACCACAAGCAGAAAAGCAGCAGGAGCCTCACGAACGTCTTTCTCTCCACGCCCATCATCCTTCTTCGCGAACGTTGCCCATCAACCGAAGGAAACTACTCGGGAATCTCGTCAGAGTCCCTCTTCTCGGTCGTCTCGCTTGTTTCTGCCGTCTCCTCATAGTGATACGATGATTCACCCTCCGTAGAAGAGAAGAAGCGATTCTGCTTCGTGTCCCAGGGGTTGGGAATGCCCGTAGCACTCTGATTGGAATTGTTCTGCCGTGAACTCTGACGTGTCCAAGACTGATTGTTCTGCGAGGGGAATCCCGTGCGGCGTGAGGATGTCGTAGTATCGCTGGACGATGTCTTGCTCTTCGAGGAGCCCTTGCCCAGCAGCTTCCGTATGAGCTCGCGGATGCGTACCCACAGGCTGCCGAAGATGATGAAGCACAAGCCGACACCCAGCGCGAAGCCGATGCCTACGAAGCCCGACTCACCGAAGATGACGAACTGCCCCTTCGCAGCAAGGTAGGCCAAGCCGCCTCCTATCACCAACACCCAGCCGAGGAGCAGGCAGCCGCAGCCCTTTCGCTGGCTCGACTCCTTACCTCCGCGGTTCATCCACTCGAATGCACCATTGAGTTCTTGTCTTTCTGTTTCCATAGTCTCTTTTCTTATTCGATTATTGGTCTATCTCTTTCAGCAACGTCTCGACAGCCACGCGGAGCTGCGTGTCCTCGCCTTTCACGAGCGATTCGGGCGTGTTGAGCACATAGATGTCCGGTTCCAGCTGGCTATTCTCAAGATAGCCGCCCTCTTCGGTACGATAGCCCACAACGGGGATGCCGAAGATGAGCGTGGGGTCTTGCAGCGTTACCCAGTTGACGCTTGTCATCGTTCCCGGAACGGGAGCTCCTACCAGCTTACCCAGATGCTGGTGACTGTACACCCAAGGCGTGCCGTGCGCGTTGCTGTAGTTCGACTCGCACTGGAGCATGATGGACGGCTTGTTCCATCGGCGGCTTGGCATATCGCACGACTCCCTTCCGCGAACGACCTGCGTGAGGTATTTCTGCCCGCTGAAGAGAATCTCTATGTCCTCGTGCATGCGTCCGCCTCCGTTATAACGGGTGTCGATGACGATGCCTTCGCACTTGTTGTACTTCCCGAGGATATCGCTGTAGATGGTACGGAAGCTGGCGTCGTTCATCCCTTCGATATGTACATAGCCGAGTCTTCCACCCGACCATTTCTCCACGTCGGCGGCACGCTGTTCTACCCAACGTTTATAGAGCAAATCGCTCATTGCTGCTGACGACTGCGGAAGGACAACCATATCGTCCTTGCCCTTGACGCTGACGAGTGTCTTCTTTCCTGCCTGTCCTGCCAGCAGCAGGCTGATGTCCTGCTCGGGTGTTATCTCTGTGCCGTTGATGTGGGTGATGACATCGCCCTTCTGCAGCTTGAGGTGCGCGTGGTCGAAAGCGCCTCCTTGACAACTTCGGCAACCTTCATGCCCTTGCCCGTGTAGGAGAGGTCGTAGAGCAGTCCCAGCGAGGCGGTGCCCTCGGTGCTCATGCGGGGACGGAATCGTCCGCCCGTGTGCGATACGTTAAGCTCACCCAACCACTCGCTCAGCATCTCGGCAAAGTCGTAGTTGTTATTAATATGCGGCAAGAAACGTCTATAGGCTTCCGACATAGCGTCCCAATCTACGCCGTGCATCGTTTCGGTGTAGAATCGCTTCTGCTCCTCGCGCCGGACGAAGTCGAACATATATTCACGCTCGGCAGCGTGGTCTATCTTCATCTCCGACGCAAAGCTGATGGGTGTCAGCTTGTCGCCGTCGAGCTTCTTGAGTGCACTTCCCAGCAAGAAGATTGTCTTGCCCTCGGCATCAGTCACCAGTCGTCCGCTGCCGGCACCCTTCGCCAAAAGCTTTGTCTCATGCTTGCGGAGATCCATCTTCCAGAGGTCCATACCCGACTCGAACGAAGAGAGATAGTAGAGCGATTCGCCGTCTTTGCTGACGATAGCGTCACCCAGATTGCTGCTGTTTGGCGTGAGGCGCACAATACGGTCTTCGATGCCTTCCAGCTCGACGACGATGTCCTTGGTGTCCGCCTTACTCTTGTCATCAGAAGCCTTGCCTTTCTCGTCGTCTTTTTCTTTCTTCTCCTCGCCGGCTTCTTTCTTCTCCTCGCCTTTTCCCTTCTTCAAAATGTTTTTTTCTTTCTTCTTATCGTCGGCGGCCTTCTTTTCTTTTTCTTTCTTCTCCAATTCCTTGCGCAGCTCATAGTCCTCCTTGCTCAGACGATACTTGTCAAACGCGTCTCTGTTGAGGAAGCAAAGGAAGACATCCTCTTGTGAGCCCCACGAGGCATGAGAGCGCATGCCGTAGCGCTCGCTCCCGAAGAGGATGGCGTTGCCGTCCATCACGAAGCGCGGATTGCCACACATATACCCGCTGCCGGTGAGATTCGTGATCGGCCCGCCCTGAGCGCTCACAAGCCCTATGTCGTAGTAGGGGTCGTGCCCGTTGGGGGTGTACTCCAGCGTGAACCACTTGCCATCGGGGCTCCAAGCGTAGGTGAAAGAGCTCCCGAGGCTGAACCAGCTCGAGCCGTCGGTGATTTGTCGCACGGCTTTCGTCTTTACGTCCATCACCATGAGGCGTGTGCGATCCTCAATGAATGCCAGCTCTTTGCCGTCGGGCGAGAAGAGCGGATTAGAGCGTTCCACGACAGGATCTGGAAGCAGGGGCTCCTCGTCAATGAGTGTGGCGTTGGGGAAGTTAGGCTCGTCGTCGCGATGAATCTTGGCGGTATAGAGCTGCCGCAGTCCGTCACGCTCACTGGTGTAGACTATCGAGCGGTTGTCGTGCCCGAAGCAGACGTCGCGCTCGGCAGCAGGCGTGTGGGTTATCTGCTTGGTTGTGGCGTATTCAACAGAAGTGACAAACACCTCGCCTCTGACAACAAAGGCTATCTGCTTGCCATCGGGGCTCACAGCAGCTCCCGAGGCACCTGACGATACGCTGACACGCTCGGGACGGTTCTCCTCGTCGAGCGAGAGGGTGATGGGAACCTTCTGGGGTTCCGACGTGCCGGAAAGAGTATAAATCTCGCCGTTCCAAGTAAAGCAAAGCGTGCCGGCTCCCTGACTGAGGAAGCGCACAGGATGGGTGGAAAAGTGCGTTACTTGCTTCATAGAGGCAGGGGCATCCAGCGGGAACGACCATACGTTGAGGGTGCCTCCTGCAGGCTCGCTAAGGAGAAAGACTGTTTTCCCGTCGGCACTCAGCACCGGGTTGCGGTCCTCCCCGGGACGGTTGGTGAGATTGGTATGCCGTCCCTCCTTGACATCATAGCGCCAGATATCGCGCGTGATGGACGAGGTATGATGCTTGCGCCATTCATCCTCTACGCCCTTACGGTCCTGATAGAGGAAGAACTTGCCTCCCGGACCAAAGCAAGGCATCTCGGCAGGCGTCCCGAGAACTTGCGTCGTCTTCCCTCCACTAACGGGAACTGAGTATAGTTCGGTGAGGGCCGACGATGGGAAGCCGGCACTCTCGGCAGGATCTTGTATGCAGGCGCTGAAGAGCACGGCGCTGCCGTCGTAGGCGAAAGCCTGTGCTACCTCGGAAGCAGAGTTGAAGGTAAGGCGTGTGGCGCTGCCTCCTGAGGCAGGCATAACGAAAATATCGAAGTTACCATACCTATCGCTGCTGAAGGCTATCTTCTGTCCGTCAGGACTCCACACCGGGTTTGCCTCGTAGCTGTCAAGCGTCGTCAGGCGTGTGGCACTGCCGCCCTGTGTGGGTATGATCCAGATGTCGCCCTTGTAGCAGAAGGCTATCTGTGAACCGTCGGGCGATATCTTGACATCGCGCAACCACAGAGGCGTGAGAGATGTGCTTTCGGCGCGTAGCACGCAGGGTGCTGCAAGCAGAAGTGTGAGGAGTAGGAGAAACGTCTTTTTCATATTATTTCCTTTCGCTGAGTAGTTATATACTGGATTCTTTTTTTTTGCTAAGCATCAATATTTTATTCTGGGGCTATGCATCTTCTCTCTCATTGATGACGATGGAATCGTTGATTTTCCCGTCGTCGAGCAGGTCGGCAATCTTGCCGATGTTAAGACTGCGTGCAGAAGCATCAATAATCTCTTTGTAGATACCCCCTCGGCGGTACACCTCTTCGGTGTCACCGCTCTGCTCAACACGCCCGTTGCGCAACGCGTAGGTCATCTCGCTATCGATAATCTGGCTGATGTTATGCGAGATGATGATGACGGTACGGTTCATCTTTATAGCATCGATGCTGTTCTTGATCTGCTCGGTAGCGATAGCGTCAAGGCTGGCAGTAGGTTCGTCAAGGAAGATGATGGGCGGGTTCTTAATGAACATACGCGCGATAGCGACACGCTGTTGCTGCCCTCCGCTGAGGTTGGTGGCTTTGGTGTCGAAACCTTTGGGAAGGGCGACGACCTGATCGTAGAGGTAGGCCTTCTTGGCTGCTTCCACCACATCGTCGTGCGTGGCGTGGGGATTTCCATAGAGGATGTTCTCCTCGATGCTGCCATCGAAGATATGGTTTTTCTGGAGCACGAGACCGATATGTTCACGAAGGTACTGGGTGTCCCATTCCCGAAGATCCACGCCGTCAAGCTTGATGCTGCCGCAGTCGGGCTCGTAGAACTTGTCGAGGAGGTTGACGATGGTGCTCTTGCCAGCGCCCGAGAGTCCTACGAAGGCGGTGCGCTTGCCGGGAGCGATGTGCATATTGATGTCGTGCAATGCCTTCGTGCCGTTGGGGTACGTGAAGTCGACGTGCTCAATGTCGAACTCGCCAACGACCTTCTCGGGGCGGTAGCTGCCTCCGCGCTCTACGTCAACATCGTTGTTGAGAATGTCGAAGTAGCCCTCGGCATAGATAAGAGCATCGTTCATATCGTCGTAGATGCGGTGGAGCTGCCGGATGGGTGCCGACACATTGTTGAAGAGCATGATGTGGTACATGATCTTACCTATCGTCATTCCCGGGTAGCCAGAGAGCACGAGGTAGGCAGTGAGGATGATGATGAGCACGGTACCTATCTGCTCGACGAAGGACTTCAGGCCGTCGTAGAGGAACGACAGGCGACGGGTTGTCATCTGGTTCTCGGTGAGCGCGTTCTGCAAGGCGAGCTGCTTGTCGCCCTCGATGCGCTCACGGTTGAACGACTTGATGACGGTGATGCTCTCAATGATGTTCATGATGCCGTGACTCTTGGCTTCGCGGTAGGTGCGCATCCCGCGGCGCCATCCCTTGAGCTTCTTTGCCTGACGGAAAGTGATCCAGAAGTAGATGGGCACGATGCAAGTTGCCACGATGCCCACATAGACGTTGGCGGCATACATCAGGATAAGGGCGAGAATGGCGCTGGTGAACATGGGAAGTATATCGATGAAGAAATTCTTCACCGTGTTCGAAAGGCTCTCCACTCCTCTGTCGATGCGTGTCTGCAGCTTGCCTGGCTCGTTGTCGTCGGCAGCAAAGAACGCCACGCGGAATGTCAACATCCGCTCGATAACGGCTTGGGCCATATCGCGCGACACGAGGATGCGCATCCGCTCGCCGTAGTAGCGCTGAGCAAAGGTGATAACGGCAGCTACAAGCTCTTTGCCCAGCAGGATACCGCTGATGAGGGTAAGGATGCGGATGGCCTCGCCCCACTGCCCCTCGCCAAGAGGGATGAGCGAGTTGATTTTGTCGACAGTCCAGTCGAGCACCACAGCATTTACCTGCGCCATTAAGGAGCCGACAAAGGTCATGACAAGCGTGCCGACAACTAACCACTTATAGGGTTTCACAAAGGGCCTGATGCCCTTGAACATATTACCGATTGTCATAGGATTAGCTTTGTGAATGTAAAAAACCTGGAATTCATTCTTTCCGTTATTGTAATCTGAGGTTTGAATCTGCTTTCGTCTTCTCCTCCATTGAAGTCATTGTCTCCACATCGCACGGAATGAGCTTCACGCTGCTGTTCAGCCCCGAGGGAACGGGAGCCCAGGTGTCGTAGCGCGTGTTCTTATAGTTAAGGTCTGCTACGTTGATGTCCTTGAACTTACGCCATTGAACCCCTTCCCGGTCCATCTGAGCGATGCGGTTGGCAGGAAGGTTGGTGACTTCCACACGCAATGTATTCTCGCCTTTCTTCAGAAGTGAGCCCACACGCAGCTGGAAGGGCACGCACCAGGCAGTGCCCGCATACGTTCCGTTGACATACACCCGCGCACTCTCCCTCACATCGCCGAGGTCCAGAATCCACTCGCTGGCTTCCATCTCGGGCAACGAGAATGTCGTTTCGTAGATGCCCGTTCCCATGTTGACAGCCAATTCAGGACATACTGACGGCAGCTTTTCCGTCCACGACTGAGGATTATCGATGCGGAATGTGCGGCTGACGGCAGGGGTACTCTCCTCGAACCGCAGGCTCCAGCCGTGATCAAGAGCGAGGCTGATGTTTTGCGGATGAGCATACTGCCAGTCTTCTACTTCTGCTTGCAGGGGCTCGTTGAATGTCTGCAGGATGATGCTCTCGCCGGACTTCAGCTGAATGAGCAACTTCGAGCCATTCATCATGGGACGTCCCACACGTCCTGTCAGCGGATCAAAAAAGAGCGCATCGGCACAGTCCACACCCAGCGTGACGACATATTCCACATCGTGATCCTGAAGATTGCTGATGAAGTAGTGATATCCCGTGTCGTTCATACGTCGGATAGCACGCAAGCCACACCAAGCCCGACGCATACTCTCGTATCGAACGCCACATTGCTCCAGCGTGGCGTCATAGTCTTCCCCGATGAGAATGGGCGCCTGCTGAATCTTTGCCAACGTCTTCTCGAAAGCCTTGTGGCGCTTGGCGTAATGTCCGTAGCCGGGAACATCCTCCGGCAAGCCTCCGATGAAGACTACCTTCGCCCCTTGACGGGCAAACTTCTCCAGCTGTGCCAGCGTCTCGGCTGGCATCAGCCTTGCCCCAGGCACAATGATAGCCTTGTAGGCTGCCTTGCCGGGAGTGACGAGCTTCCCGTCTTTCACCTTCGTCTGCAAGAGGAAGGCATCGCTGATGTAGTCCACATCGTAACCCGACTCGCAGATGGTGTTTACTGCCTCGATGAAGCGGGGAGCCTTCTCGCGCATCTTGTGAATATCGAACATCAAGTAGCGCCCGGGCTGTTCGTGCCAAACATCGTAGATGGGCAAGTAAACAAGGAAATCGTTGTCGGGCTTTCCCATCTGCAGGAAGCTCTGGCAGCGGGTAATATACTGAAAGAAAGCGGGTGCGTCGCGCCAAATAGTGTTGGTAGGCGACATATCCATCGAGGCGTAGAACTTCCAGCCGGGCCACGCGTCGTCTTTGGGGCTGTAGCAAGTGCCGTGAAAGAACATGTGGTTGACGCCCGTCACGAACATCAGGTCCATATCGGGCTTGCATTGCGAAAGGCTGGTGCGGAAGTGCTCGGTAAGCCACGTAAACGTCTCGCTGCTCACGAGGGGCTTGCCGCTGATGTGCGCAGCGCTCGAGGCGTACTTCAGCACCGTGAAGTCGGCATCGTTTTTCTTGCGAATGCTATCGACGCGCAAGCCCTTGATGCCGAAGGGACTCAGCCCGAAGCCTTCGCACTCGGGGATATCGTAGGCAGCATACGTGTCGATAAGGTTTGAAGGGCTCCCGTGCGCCTGTCCTCTCGTAATGGAGCCCTGCCGATGTGCCCACGAGGTCCATTGGCGGGCAAAACGCTCGTTGAGCAGCTCGCCCAGCGTCTCGCGGTAGTCGCTCACGATGCGATGGGCTGTATCCGCCTCGGGATGAAGAAACTCCTCCCAATGCTCCTCAAGGCGATAGCCCCTTCGCTTGGCGAACTGATGGAGGAAGTCGGGCGTCCAGTCGGCGCCGTACACCTCGTACGAGTCGTTGAAAAAGTTGTGCGGTGCAGGAGTGCCTGTCTGCTTGAAGGCCTCAGCGATGTGAGCCAGATAGCGGCGCACGGCATCGGCGTTGTAGTGGTCTACCACCCAGCCCTCTCCTCCGGGAGCCGCGCGCTTCACCTTCTGCCGCGTGCGCCCTACCTCGAAGGTCGTCTTCCCCGAGTCGTCCTTGCCGAACACAGCCTTGCAGGCAGCATCGTCGTCACTCACCCACGGGCCTCCAAAGGGCCAGCCCGTTCCGGTACTCATATCGATGCGGATACCTACCTCGTCGGCAACGTCGTAGCAGAAACGCAGCATTTCCATCCAACGGGGCGACAGGAAGGGGATGTCGTTCTCCTCGTTTCCCTGCACGCCGTAGATGGGTGTTATCTCCAGCTCGCCCAGCCCCGCCTCAGCATACGTGCGGATGCTCCACTCCAGGTTTTCTTTGTCGACGGCGCTTCCGAGCCACCACCAGCGCGCTCCCGGGCGAGCCTCCGCCTTCACGTCAGGCCAGAGTTCCGTCTGCTGGGCTTTCGTCGGCAATGCGCAAAGTGCCAACAGCAAACTTGCGGCAAGGGCGACAGCGTATCCTTGATTTCCTTTTTTCATGATTCCTTTTTCTTGCCTCCGGGCTTTCGTCCCATTCGTGCCGAAGAGGCTGATTTCGGTTGTAAAGATACAAAAAATTCTGAAACACCATCCGTTTCTACCTTTTTTTAAAAAGGAAAGAGGATTCCGCAGAAAATGAGCTTGAGATTCTGCCTTTCAAAAGCCACAAAGCACGCCCTTTTTCCCGCTCTTTCGACACGAAAACGAAGCAGCCGAAAGGGCCATCCACAGCTATCTGTCGGCTATCGTAAATTATGAAGAAAGAATCTCGCCGTATGAAGAAAGAAAAAAATTTTTTCCCTTCTCGAAAAAATCTTTTTCCTTCTCCAAAATTTACCCTACTTTCTTTCCCTCCTGATTTTTCCTTCGCCCGTTGCCCTCTTTTTATCCTTCGGCTTTCGATGACTTCGACTCAGAATTCAGCAAATATATTTGGTTTTTCGTCCATCTTGCCTTATCTTTAACTTAATTGTTTTAGATAGGCGGCGCCTCGGGAGAAAAATAAACGAGGTTTATTTTGTTCTTCGCTCGGCTTGCACTATCTTTGTTTTCGGAATAAAAAATTGCCCCATGAAAACGATGAGCATCACCCCTCTTCTGCTGGCTGCCGCCCTGCTCCTTGCCCCCGGAGGCTGCCGCCATCAAACTGTCGACAACACTCCTGCGGCTGACAGCACGCCTGTCTGCTTCGACGACTACTTCTTCGACAAGACTATGCGCCTTGACTACTATCATTGCGGCGATGCGCACAACGAAATGTTCTTCTTCGACGAGCTGAAGGAGGAGCCTTACTACGCAGGCTCGCACGTCGCGCTCACCGACTCGTTCAACTACGGTACGCAACGCTTTGTGCTCGTCGACGAGGCCTCTGGGCGCGAAATCTACTCCATTCACTACTGCACGCTGTGGGACGAGTGGCGCTGCGAGCCGGAAGCCGACAGCGTGCCCACAGGAATGCCCGAAGCTGTCGTCTTCCCCTATCCCAAGCACAACGCCCTCGCGCAGATATGGACACGAATGACAGCCGAAGAGGCAGCTGAGAAGAAGCTCACGCACCAGCCATGGGTGAAGAAATTCGAGTATCTCATCAAGCCCGACGACATCTTCGTTCGCTCGTTCAGCCCCTCGTGCGAAGTGATGAACCTTCATCCCGCAGGGGAACCAAGTCATTGTCTCGACATCGTTCTCCTGCCCGAAGGATACACCGAGCACGAGCGGGAGCAGTTTGTCGCCGACTGTCGGGTCTTTGTCAGCGAGTTCTTCCGCTTTGAGCCCTGGACCTCCAACGAGCAGCGCGTCAACATCCGCGCTGTGTGGGCTCCCGCGGAGGAAAGCGGAGTCAGCATTCCCTCAGAGCACAAGTGGGTAAATACTTCCATGAAAATCGCCTATGATACCTTCAACTCCTCGCGCTATCAGATGACACGCGACTATCAAGCCGTGCGCGACATCGCAGCAAATGCTCCCTACGACTATATCTATATTCTTACCAACTCCGACAAGTACGGAGGAGGGGGCATCTATAATTTCTACGGCATAGGCGCAGGACACGATCGTTTCGGCAGCTCGGGAGCCGTGCATGTTCACGAATTCGGGCATCAGATGCTGGGACTTGGCGACGAGTATGTGGAAATAGGCAACCACATCTCTTCGCAATACAAGCCGGGCGTAGAACCTTTTGAGGCTAATCTTACTACGCTCACGGATATTTCCGGGAAACCGTGGGCTCAGCAGCAGGCAGACTCCGATGCCGTCTACGGGCAGGCTCTTCCCGAGGGAGGAGGCTATCTGGAGCACGGCATCTGGCGCCCTTACGAGAACTGCCTGATGCGTGCACTTAGCTATCCGCTCTGCCCTGTTTGCCAAAAAGCAGTCATCGAATATCTCGACTACCTTTGCCGATAAGAAGGAGCCCTGCTTCTGCATCAACAGATAATTACTTCTGCCTCAACAGATATATAAAAGGAAAGCGCCACAAGACTGATTTCTTCGTGGCGCTTCGTACTTTCCCGTTCAGGACATCTACCGGCAGGATTTACTCCTCTGCATCATCGGGCGTATCGAGAGCTTTGATCTTGTTGAGCAGTTCTTCTGCATCAGCTTTCAGTCGCTCCATCTTACGCTGCATTTCTTCCATAAGCCCGCTGGCTCCCTTGCTGCTGATGTTGAGGAAGCCGAGATTATTCTCATACGTCTTAATCTCGTTCTTCACACGCTCGTAGGTCTGAAGGAGTTTCTCTCGCTCCCTATCGACATTGGAGCCTGCCTCGCGAATGCTCTTGCGGAAACTTGTCACGCGACGAGCCGACTCGCTGACATGAAGCTTGTCAAACAAATCGTCAACAAGGGACTTGTACTGTTTGTATAGCTTATCTTTCTCTCTGAAAGGAACATGTCCCACAGAATTCCACTCGGCAACCAGCCCACGCAAGGTGTCGCCCAGTTCGTCTGCTACATTCTCGCCTTCGGCTTCTACTTTCTCGCTCAGTTCCTGCAGACTCTTGATGATACCTTTCTTTGCCGTCAGGTTCTTGCGTTCCTCGGAGCGCTGTGAATTCGTGGCTTCGGCACGATTGGCAAAGAAAGCATCGCATGCTGAAACGAAACGTTTCCAAACTGCCTCCGACTGCTTCTTGGGAACAGGACCTATCGTCTTCCACTCCTTCTGCAGCTCCACTAGTTTGTCAGCAGTAGCCTTCCAGTCGGTGCTATCCTTCAGAGCCTCAGCTTGCTCACACAAAGCCAGCTTCTTCTCGAGATTGGAAGCAAGGCTGTCCTTTGCTGTCTTGTAGAACTCGCTCTTCTTTGTAAAGAATGTATCGCACGCAGCACGGAAACGTTCGAACACCTTCTGGTTCTGCTTGTGAGAAGCAAAGCCTAAGGTCTTCCACTTATCCTGCAGAGCAAGCACCTCTTTGGTTTTCTCATTCCAAAGAGAATAGCTGGTAAGAACATCGTAGTCGATGCTCTCCATAATCTCGCAGATAGCAATCTTGTTCTCAAGGTTCTCCGACTCCTCCTTCTTGATAGATTCGAAATGCTCCTGATGACGACGGTTAACAACTGTGCTGGCAGCCTTGAACCGATTCCAGGTTTCCTCGCGCAGATCTTTAGCTACAGGACCCGTTTCACGGTACTCCTGATGAAGCTTCTGCAACCGGCGGAAAGCTCCTATCACATCAGGATCGTCTGCCAACTGCTCTGCCTCCTCGCAAAGACGGGTTTTGATTTCAAGGTTTTTCTTGAAGTCGTAATCCCGGAACATATTGTTCAGTTTGCGGATGTCATAGAATTTCTCCGTATAGCTCTGATAAGTCTTCCACAATTCCGTTGCCTTCTCTGGCGGCACGTCTTTAATAGAACGCCACTCCTGCTGAATAGTCTGGAACTCATCATAGGAAACCTGTTCGATGTCGGCATTGTCAATCATAGTTTTCAGGCGCTCAAGAAGAGCTACCTTCTTCTGAAGATTCTCCTCACGGATACGATCCAGCTCTTTCTGAGCTACAGCACGCACCTCGCGGATGGAATTCATCACAGTTTTGAACTCTTCTTCCAAGGCTGCGTCTTCCGGGCATTGATCTGCCACGATGAAAGCATCCGCATCATTACCTGCAGCGACGAATGCCTCGCGTGCACTTGCTACAGTAGCATTATGCACACGATAGAATATCTGTTTCAGCTGTTCCAGTTCTTCACGGGGAACATCTGCCGCATGTTTTTCCAATTCTTTGAGTTTAGCTACCACTTCTGCGCACGTAGCAGGACGGACTTCCTCCTCTACTACCTGCTCGACAGCCTCCGCTGCCTCTTCTGCTGCTTCATCCGCTTTTTCTACTACTGTCTCAACTGCTTCTGCCACTACTTCAGGCTCTTCCGTTTTCTCAACGGCAGCAACCACTTCTTCGGCAATATCCTCGACTTTCTCTTCCACAGCCACAGCCTCAGCCACTTCCTCGACAGCGTTTTCTACAACAGCCTCAACGGAGTCTTCCGCAACTTCCGCCGTAGGTTCTGCGACAGGCTCAGCGGGGTTCTCCACAGCGGGCTCTTCGGGAAGCACCTCAGTGAGGCCTTCATCAACAGTAGCTTCTGGTTTAACTTCTTCAGCGGGAGCCTCTGCGGGCACCTGTTCTTCAGGGGTAGCGATGATTTCTTCGCTCTTTACGATCTCTTCTTCCATATGGATGTTTAATATATAATTTGCGCAGTATTGTAAAATACCACGCAAATAAAATTCTTTTTTTTAAATAAAAGAAGCTTTTTCTAAAAAAAATGGACTTTCAGTGCAAAAGAAGCCCTTTAGACAATCATCGCACGCGACATTAGAACCGTAATGCCCATATAAATTAACATGCCGACCAAGTCGTTCGTGATTGTAACAAACGGGCCAGTCGCGATAGCAGGATCTATCTTCAGCTTGTCAAGCACCATAGGAACAAACGTGCCGAAGAGGGAGGCAAAGATGATGACAGTAAAGAGGGATATGCTAACCGAATAGGCTACAGGCGAATGTCCTCCGTATTGGAAGAAGTTATAGGCAAATACCAACATTGAGATAACGCATGCGTTGATGAGGGCCACCATCAGTTCTTTGAACAATTGACGGAACAGATTACTGCTTGACAGCGAATTGTTGGCAAGACCTTGTACGACGATAGCGCTGGACTGTGTACCTACGTTTCCTCCCATACCTCCAATCAGAGGGATGAAAATAGCAAGGGCGGGATACTTGGCTATCGTGTCGTCAAAGAAGCCAAGAATTACCGACACCAATATACCTCCGACCATTCCCAACAGCAGCCAGGGGACACGAGCACGCATCTGCTTCCATACAGAGTCGTCCGTCTCGATGTCCTGCGCAAGACCGGCAGCCTGCTGATAGTCGTGCTCCGTCTGTTCACGCAGCTCATCGATGACATCGTCAACGGTAATCTGTCCAACCAAGCGCCCGATGCTATCTATTACGGGAACGGCAACCAAGTTGTACTTCTCAATGAGCTGAACCACCTCGTCCACAGGCGTATCAACGTGACACGAGATGATATCCTTATCCATCACATGCTTCACCTTCGAGACGCTGGGGCTCGTTATCATCTTCTTCAGCGGGAACAAGCCCTGAAGGCGCTCCTCATCGTCCACTACGTAGACATAGTAAATGTCGTCCATATCCTCAGCCTGGAGACGCATCTCACGCAAGCACTCTGGCATAGACCAGTTCTCGTTGACAACCACCATCTCCGTGCCCATCAGACCTCCAGCCGTGTCCTCGTCGTACTTCAGAAGGTCCACGATGTCTCCTGCTTGCTCAATGTCCTCGATGTGCGAGAGGATTTCCTCCTGCTTCTCTTCGTCCATATCACGGATGATATCGACAGCATCGTCAGTATCCATCGAGTCGATGAACTTGCGGGCAATCGTTTCCGATGGAATATCCTCAAGGAGTTCCTTTCGCTCGTCCTCGTCCATCTCAACAAGCACGTCTGCTGCCGTTTCGTTGTCCAACAAGCGATAGATATACCGTGCATCCTCGGGAGTCAGCTCCTCCGCCAGCTCAGCGATATCGGCTGGGTGCATCTCGGCAAGCGTCATCTTCAGCTCATCACTATTCTGGGCTTCAATCAGCGCTTGTACGTCGCGAACTAAATCCATATCAATGATATTCTGCTCTTTAGCCATTGACTTCTATTGTTAGATAAGGTTCAACTTCATTTGTCAGTTGGATGAATTGCTGCACCGATAGCTGCTCGGGACGCAAATCAAAAAGAGGGTTTTGCAACAAGGGACAGCCGGTGCCCACGATGGACTTCATCCCATTGCGCAGTGTTTTGCGACGCTGGTTGAAGGTTGTCTTCACGATGCGGCGGAAAAGGGGTTCATCGCAACCAAGCTCTGTCACATCATTGCGTCGCATGCTCACAACAGCGCTCTTTACCTTCGGAGGAGGGTTAAAGACATGCTCGTCAACGGTAAACAAGTATTCCACATCATACCACACTTGCACGAAGATGCTCAGTATTCCGTATGCCTTGCTGCCAGGTTGCGCTGCCAGCCGCTGGGCTACCTCGCGCTGTATCATTCCAGTACAGCCTACAATACGCTCTCTGTTTTCCAGCATCTTGAAGAAAATCTGGCTGGAGATGTTGTAAGGATAATTGCCAGTAAGCACGAAAGGCTTCCCGTCGAAGAGATAGTCCAAGTGCATTTTGAGGAAATCGTCTTCGATGATGTTCTCTTCCAGCTCAGGGAAATGCTCACAAAGATAGCGGACCGATTCGTCATCGATCTCAACCACTTTCAGCGTTCTTTGCTTGGGAATAAGGTACTGGGTAAGGACACCCATCCCCGGCCCTACCTCAAGAATGGGCAGTTCTGGGAATCTGTCGACAGTATCTGCGATGGCTTTCGCAATGGAAAGGTCCCTCAAGAAGTGCTGTCCCAGTGCTTTCTTTGGTCTTACTGGTTTCATCCCGTTGATTTCCTATACCGTCGTCCATATAATGAATAATCTTCCTATCCGACGGACTGAAAAAACGTCACAATTTGTTGCGTTTTTCATTTTCCGTCTTTATATTTGCGCACAAAAATAAGACCTTTTTTCTAAACAGGAAAGAAAAGCATTGAAAAAAGTTATCAAAAACGTCTCAAAGTGGCTTCTGCCGCTGCTGATTGCAGCTGGCATCCTCTATTATATGTACCACGACTTCGATTTCCACGAGGTGTGGACTCTGCTCACTGAAGAGACGAAGATGGTATGGCTTTTCGTTTCTCTGATCTTCATTCTGCTCAGCCATTACCTTCGCGGTATCCGCTGGCTTCTCACGCTGGAGCCGATAGGCTATCGCCCGAGAACTATCAACAGCGTCCTTTCCATCTACATTGCCTACGCTTCCAACATCCTTGTTCCTCGCGTTGGCGAGATATCCCGTTGCGGAGTGCTCGCCAAGTACGACGGAATCCCCTTCAGCAAATCCCTCGGGACACTCGTTGCCGAGCGCATCGTCGACTTCATCCTCGCCTTTGCCATCTTCGCTGTGATGATGATTTGGCAGTTCGAAAAGCTCTATACCATCTTCGACAAGACAGGCACGGGCGAGAGCGGAATAAGCCTTCTCCTCAAGAATCCGTGGTTCTACGTTATCGTAGCCATCTTCATAGCACTATTCTTCTTTGTGCACCATCTCTTCAAGCGCAGCAAGAAACCTGCTGTCACGGGAGTAAAGAAGACCATCGACAACTTCGTCGAAGGGTTCATCTCACTCAAGAACATAAAGCGCCCGGGGCTTTTCATCCTCTACACGCTGCTCATCTGGCTTTGCTATTACCTTGAATTCTACATCTGTTTCTACAGTTTCCCCTTTATGGCGGAACTCGGACCATTAGCTGCCGCTGTGGTCTTCTCGGCCATCAACGTCGCCATCATCATCCCGACGCCTAACGGCGCAGGACCTTGGCACTTTGTTGTCATCACCCTGCTGGGACTCTACGGCATAGCCGAGCCCCAGGCTGCCTCATTCGCCCTTATCGTACATACCTTCCAGACTATATTCGTCCTTATCTTCGGCGCAACGGCCTGGATATTATTACAACTTATAAACCGGAAATATCATGAAAATTGAAGAACTTGCACCACAGTGTGTGTGGAAAAACTTTTACGCATTGACTCAGGTCCCCCGTCCCTCTGGCCATCTGGAGAAAATCCAGCAGTTCCTGCTTGACTTTGGAAAGAGCATCGGTGTGGAGACGTGGAAAGACAATGCTGGCAACATCGTTATGCGCAAGCCCGCTACTCCAGGATTGGAGAAACGCAAAGGGCTCGTCCTGCAGGCCCACATGGATATGGTGCCGCAGAAGGTTGCCGACAGCCCTCATAATTTCCTCACTGACCCGATTCCTGCTTATATTGACGGCGATTGGGTAAAGACACACGGCACCACTCTCGGCTCCGACGACGGTATGGGAGTAGCTACCATCATGGCCATTATGGCTGACAAGAAACTGAAACACGGCCCGTTGGAAGGACTCATCACTGCTGACGAGGAGACCGGTATGTATGGTGCTTTCGGACTGAAAGCCGGCACCGTTCAAGGGAAAGTGCTTCTCAACCTCGACTCCGAGACCGAAGGCGAGCTGTACATCGGCTGTGCCGGAGGTGTCGATGTCACCGCTACAATGCAGTATATGGAGATTGAACCGGAAGAGGGACGCAAGGCCTTCCGCGTCACTCTCAAGGGACTACGTGGAGGACACAGCGGACTGGAGATCTGCGAAGGGCGCGGCAATGCCAACAAACTGATGGGACGCTTCATGCGTGAAGCCGTTCTCCAGTGCGGAGCAGGACTCAGCCAGTGGCAAGGAGGCAACATGCGCAATGCGATTCCCCGCGATGCCTTTGTCGTCATTACCGTCGACGAGAACAAGGAGCGCAAACTCAAAACGCTTGCAAAGCGCTGCCAAACACTTTTCGCTGAAGAACTGAACACTATCGAGAACGGCATCACACTTACCGTTGACAAATGCGAGTTTCCCGAAAGTGAGACACCAGAGGAGATTCGCGACAACCTCATCAACGCCATCCTCGCCTGCCAGAATGGTGTTCTGCGCTACATCCCCACCATTCCCGACACCGTTGAAACGAGCAGCAACCTCTCCATCGTTACCATCGGGGAAGGAAAAGCCGAGTTCAGTCTCCTTGTCCGCAGCAGCAGCGACAGCATGAAAATGTACCAGGCAGTAAGCCTTGAGAGCTGTTTCACGATGGCTGGTATGAAGGTTGACTTCAGCGGAGCCTACAGCGGCTGGCAGCCCAATGTCGAGAGCCACGTTTTGGCTGAGATGCGCAAGGCCTACAAGAAACTGTTCGGCAAGGAACCCGAGGTGAAGGTCATCCACGCAGGACTCGAGTGCGGAATCATCGGCGCCGTCAACGAAGGTATGGACATGATTTCGTTCGGCCCCACGCTGATGAGTCCCCACAGCCCCGACGAGCGCGTGCACATCCCCAGCGTACAGAAATTCTACGATCTTATCCTTCACGTCGTTGAGGACGGAGTGGAATAAACGAGATTTCCTCTATGATAAGCCAGTAGGGAGAAGGCAATGTCGTGCCTTCTCCCTACTGTGTTTCTGTTCCTACTTTCTCTCTTACTGAAAGCCTCAACTATAGCTGCTGATTGATGCTCTCGGCGTGGATGACTTCAAACAGTTTACGCAGGAACTCCTCCGAAAGTCCTTTCGAGGCACCTTCCACTACGGCATCATTTACGACCTTCTCGTAGCGCTCCGACTGCAGCACAAGGATGTTGTTTTCGCGTTTCAGCTCACCCATCTCGCGCGAGATGTTCATTCTCTCTGCCAACAGGGCAACAAGGGCTGCGTCGCACCTGTCAATACGCTCACGACAGTCGGCAAAGATATTCTCCGTCGGCACCTTGTCGCGAAGCACCAGCGAAGCAAGCATCTGCCCGAGCGCTTGCGGCGTCACCTGCTGTGCAGCATCCGTCAGCGCCTCCTCAGGGCAGCAATGCGACTCTATCATCAGCCCGTCGAAGCCAAGGTCCAAAGCTTGCTGACACACCGAAGGTACCAGTTCGCGTTTGCCGCTGATGTGGCTGGGATCGCAAATGATCGTCAGCTCGGGAAACCTCCGGCGCAACTCGATGGGCATCTGCCACTGGGGAGGATACCGATACAACGTTTTCTCATAGGCAGAGAAACCTCTGTGGATGGTTCCCAGGCGTGTGATGCCGCTCCGATTGATGCGCTCCAAAGCACCTATCCACAATTCAAGGTCCGCATTGATGGGATTCTTAACCAGAACGGGGATATCAACGCCTCGCAGCACATCTGCTATCTCCTGCATCGCAAAAGGACTCGTGCTAGTACGCGCTCCAATCCATATCATATCCATTCCGCTCTCGAGGACGGCGTCCAGATGGGATGCGTTTCCCACCTCCACACACACCTGCATGCCCAGTTCCTTCTGCACACGCTGGAGCCAGGGAAACCCTCTCTTTCCTACGCCCTCGAATCCTCCCGGCTTGGTGCGCGGTTTCCAGACGCCAGCTCGGAACATACGTATTCCTTCCGCCTTCAGCTGACTGGCAGTCTGCATAACCTGCTCTTCCGACTCGGCACTACATGGCCCTGCGATGATAATTTTCGACTTACCGATAGGACCTGGGCATTCGTTTGCTACGTGAATAGGTTTAACCTCCATATATTACTTTTTCTCTTTTTCTTCGTTCAAACAAATCAATCCGTCACGCTGGATAATCTCCTCCTCGTCCGTCATGAGTCCGATGACTGTGCGCACCTTCTCAAGAGGATGATTCACCGACTGCAGTTCCTCTGTCGTGTGCCACTGCCCGTCGGCGAGAAGTGCACGTATCTGCTGGGCTATCTCCTCGCGCTCGCTCATCCGCAAGCCGCCGGGAAGTTTCTTCCGGCAGTTGTCACACTTTCCGCACACCGGCGCATTCATCTCGCCGAAATACCGCAGGAGCAGCTGGCTTCGGCATTCGGTTACGCTGAGCGCATATAGTTTCATCGCCCGTATGCGGCGTTCGTAGCTCTCGCGACGGTCCTCGTACAACTCGTGCGTAAACACAAGTTTCCCGCTGTCCACCCTGGCGAGCACGAACGTTATCTGCGGTGTCTTGCGCGCAGGGATATAACTAATGAGACGCGCGCGGGAGAGCCGTATCAGCACCTCAAAGACTCTGGCATCCTCCAGCCCGCACTGACGCGCCACGAACCGCTCGTCGATGAACGCATAGTCGGTAAAGATGCCTGTATAGAGGCGCAACAACGTGCGCACGATAGTTTCCTGCTCGGGAGTCTCACCCCACTGACGGTATAGTTCGTCGCGTTGCACGATGAACCGCATACGCGAGGCATAGTCGACTTCTTCCTCATAACGGATATACCCCATCTGTGTCAGGATACGAAGGGCGCTCTCCGTCTGAATCATAGGCAGGCGATAGCTGTGGCAGAAATCCTCCAGGCTGAAGTCGTAGCGGCAGCCAGCCCCGTCGCCCATAGCTATCACAAAGTAATAGTTCAGCTTCTCATACACCTTTCGTATGAAATCCTTCTTGGGGTAGTTGTCGCTAACACGGCGCGTGAGCGTCGACTGGTCCTGATGATGATAGAGGAGCACCGCGAAGGCAGGCGTTCCGTCGCGCCCTGCTCGTCCCGCCTCCTGGAAGTAGGCTTCGATGGAGTCAGGCATCTCGTAGTGGATGACCATTCGCACATCCGCCTTGTCGATACCCATACCGAAAGCATTCGTCGCTACCATCACGCGTATATCGCCGCGTGTCCAGGCCTGCTGGCGCTGGTCCTTGTCGTAGTCGCCGAGCCCTGCATGATAATGTACGGCGCTGATGCCCCGCTCCGTCAGCATCTTTGCCAGTTCCTTCGTCTTGTCGCGGCTCCTCACATAGACGATGGCCGAGCCGGCGACACTATTGAGAATGTGTACCATTTCCGCCTCCTTGTTCTCTGTCTCGCGCACCACGTAGATAAGGTTCTCGCGAGCGAAGCTCATGCGGAACACATTCTCCTTGCCGAAGTGTAGCTGCCGCTGGATGTCGGTCACCACCTCGGGCGTCGCTGTTGCCGTGAGCGCCAGCACGGGGACTCCCGGCAGCAGCTCGCGGATGCGGGCTATCTCAAGATAGGAGGGACGGAAGTCGTATCCCCACTGCGAGATGCAATGACTCTCATCCACAGCGATGAAGGAGACCTTCATCTTGCTCACCTTGTTTTTGAAGATGTCGGTTCCGATGCGCTCGGGCGAGATGTAAAGGAACTTGTACGAGCCGAAGATGCAGTTCTCCAGATTGCCTATGATGGCGTCGCGCCCCATGCCGCTGTAGATAGCGACAGCCTTTATGCCACGTGCCTTCAGCTTCGCCACCTGATCCTTCATGAGGGCTATCAGGGGGGTGATGACGATGCAAAGTCCTTCCTGTGCCAGCGCGGGAATCTGGAAGGTGATGCTCTTCCCTCCACCCGTGGGCATCAGGCCCAGCGTGTCGTGCCCGCTGCAAATGCTCTCGATGATCGGACGCTGGATGCCACGAAAGCTATCGTAGCCGAAGTGCTGCTTTAGCAGCGCCTCGTAGTCGACAGAAGGCTGAGTGTGGGGCGGCAGGCTACTGTTCATCGGTGCTGGGGCGTATACTGCTTATCTGTAGCTGCACCTCGCCGCGTTTATGCGTGTTCTCCTCAAGGGTATAGCAGATGTCGAAGGAGTGCTTCGACTTGATGTATCTCACTTGCTGGCTCTGCCCGAACGCTATGCCGTTCATCACGCGCAGCGAATCGTTGTCCACCATCTCCAGCTTGATGTGCTCCTGGTTGCGGCCCACCACCTTGCTCGTGCCGTAGTCGAAGACACGTCGCGTGCAGAAGACTGGCTTCTGGTTGTCGGGGCCGAAGGGCTCGAACTTCTTCAGGTCGTTGTAGAGCTTCATCGTGATTTCACGGAAGGGAATCTCGGCGTCGATGTGCATGAGGGGCTCCATCTGCATAGGCTCGATGTGCTCGGAGACGTACTTCTCGAAACGGCGCTTGAACTCAGGCACGTTCTCCACCTTCATCGACAGCCCGGCGGCATAGGGGTGTCCGCCGAAGTTGTCCAGCAGGTCGCGGCAGCTCTCTATCGCCTTGTAGACGTCGAAGTCCGACACGCTGCGCGCCGAGCCTGTCGCCAGGTCGTTGCACTTCGTGAGCACCACCGACGGGCGTATGAACAGCTCGGAGAGTCGGCTGGCAACGATGCCGATGATTCCCCGGTGCCAGTCTTCGTTGTAAAGTACAATGGAGTGCTTGTCCTCGAAGTTCTCCAGGCTGTCGACGATAACGTTCGCCTCTTCCGTCATAGCCTTGTCGAGGTCCTTGCGTGTCTCGTTGTACTCGTCGATATGTTTGGCGAGGGCGAGAGCCTTGCGGAAGTCGTTCTCCGCCAGCAGGTCCACAGCCTCCATGCCTGTCTGTATGCGTCCCGACGCATTGATGCGGGGACCTATCCGGAAAATAAGGTCGTTGATCTTCAGCTCCTTGTCCTTCAGCCCGCACACCTGTATGATGGCTTTCAGCCCCGTGCTGGGACTGTGGTTGAGCTGGCGCAGCCCATGATAGGCAAGTATCCTGTTCTCGCCCATAATGGGCACGATGTCGGAGGCGATGCTCACGGCCACCAAGTCGAGGTAGGGGGTGAGCTGGCTGAACTCCATCCCGTTGTTCATCGCAAAGGCCTGCATCAACTTGAAGCCCACGCCGCACCCGCTCAGATGGGGGTATGGGTAGTGCGAGCCTATGAGCTTGGGGTTGAGGATGGCGACGGCAGGGGGCAGTTCGTCGTCCTGCATGTGATGGTCACAGACGATGAAGTCGATGCCCAGCTTCTTGGCGCGGGTAATCTCGCGCACAGCTTTCACGCCACAGTCGAGCACGATAATCAGCTTCACGCCCTGCTCGCGGGCATAGTCCACACCCGCGTCCGTCACTCCGTACCCATCCTCGTAGCGGTTGGGTATGTAGTAGCAGATGTTCGACGTAAAGCGCCCCAGGAACTTATAGACAAGCGTCACCGCCGTCGTCCCGTCCACATCGTAGTCGCCATAGACCATGATGCGCTCCTTGCGGCCCAATGCAAGGTTTATGCGGTCCACTGCATCCTTCATGCCGTCCATCAGGAACGGGTCGTGCAGCTGGTTCAGGCTGGGGCGAAAGAACTTCTTGGCTTCCTCATAAGAGCGGATGCCGCGCTCGACAAGCAATCGGCACACTACTGGGGACATGCCCAGCTCGTGCGATAGCCGTTCCGCCTCCTCGTCCACATCCGACGTAGGGGGCAGATAACACCATTTGTAGT
>JAGAAS010000072.1 GCA_017615125.1 Bacteroidaceae bacterium | reverse complement strand
TTTTGGTTGACAGTTATTTTGCTTTTAACCATTACATCCGTAATGCTTTTCCTCCTTCACGACTCAGCCATTCAAGTGAACTTAATGGCGTTCGCTGCTCCGTCGGTTGTCTGAAGTGGTTGACACTCGTTTTCCTGGTTCAGTTGACACTTTCCTGAAATGGTTGACATCTTTCCTGAAATGGTTGACACCTTTCCTGAAAAGGTTGACACTTTTCGATGCACCATTATGCTAGGAGAAAAAAGAATTATGCTAGGAGAAAAAAGATTTTTTCTTTCTACATCTCGCCGTATTCTTTCTTCATAATTATTATACCCTTTTCGATAATCTGTCCTCCCCTTCTCAGAAAAAAGGCCCGAAAAACAAAGAAATTTTTTTCATTCGCAACGACGTGTATGTCTGTGCGTTACGGGAGTGCTTGAAAAAATAACATGCAATAACATGCAGTAACCGTATATAACAGTCTTTGGGCAGAAAAGATGTCGTAACTTTGAAGCGTCTTAAGACTTAGACATGTCCGAAGTCGGAAAAGGCGCCAGATGACGGAGGACACACGCTCCTTGACATACTTTCCATACCCCCACTCCCGCAGCGGGCGCAGACGAAAGAAGTTAGTAGAAAGGAAAGACGAGATTACGTTTTGCAAAAGAGCATAGCCCCGCGTTCTTTTGTTTCATGTTTCATTTAGGGAGTATATGTTATCAACGGATGAAAGCAAAGAGGCTCCAGTTTTCAAAGACTGGAGCCCCCATCAACTGCAATGGTGTTATATGAACCTTTCACCATTGCTGGTCTTGATTTTCAAGGCATATCCTTCAGAGTCAAATTCTTTTTTCCATCCTAAAGGATAGTCCATCATCCTCCTTTATTCCCACTCGATGGTGCCGGTGGGTTTCGGAGTGAGATCGTAGAGCACACGGTTCACGCCAGGAACCTCCGTGACGATGCGCTGGGTGATGTGGTGCAGCAGGCTGTAGGGGATCTCCTCGATGGTGGCGGTCATCGCATCGCGGGTGTTGACGGCGCGGATGATAACAGGCCAATCCCAACTGCGCTTGTTGTCCTTGACACCAGTGGACTTATAGTCGGGCACTATGGTGAAGTACTGCCAGACCTTACCCTCCAGGCCATTCTTGGCAAACTCCTCGCGCAGGATGGCATCGCTCTCGCGCAGTGCCTCCAGACGGTCGCGGGTGATAGCTCCTGTGCAGCGAACGCCAAGGCCTGGGCCCGGGAACGGCTGACGGTACACCATATTGTCTGGCAGACCGAGCTCCTTGCCTACTACGCGCACCTCGTCCTTGAACAACAGTTTGATAGGCTCGACGAGCTCAAACTGCAGGTCTTCGGGGAGACCGCCCACGTTATGGTGCGACTTCACAGGACCGGACTCAACGATGTCGGGATAGATGGTTCCCTGTGCCAGGAAGCTGATGCCCTCCAGCTTGCGAGCCTCTTCCTCGAATACACGGATGAACTCGGCGCCAATGATCTTGCGCTTCTGCTCCGGATCGGCCACACCAGCCAGCTTATCCAAGAAACGATCGGTGGCATCAACATATACCAGATTGGCATCCAGCTCGTCGCGGAACACCCGTACTACCTGCTCGGGCTCACCCTTGCGCAGCAATCCGTGATTGACATGTACCGAAACCAGCTGCTTGCCCACAGCCTTGATGAGCAATGCTGCCACAACCGATGAGTCCACACCACCGGACAATGCCAGAAGCACCTTCTTGTCACCAATCTGAGCACGCAGCTCGCTAACCTGTTCGTCAATGAATTTCTTGGCTAATGCCGGAGTGGTGATGCGCTCCATATCAGCCGGACGTACGTTTCCTTGTGTCATAATCTTCTATGGTTTTTTTAGTAATGGATAATTGTAGAACGTTAAGTTTTAATGCTGCGAAATTAGTCGTTTTTTCGCATATCTCATCAAAACATGCTATTTTTCTTCTTGCAGCATGTGATATTTCGCTTTTTCCTTTTCAACACTTCGATGACGCCATCCCTGACACACAGCGCCTGCCTCAGAGCCCGATGCCGAACTCCTTGAGGGCTTCGTAGAGACGGCGGACGGGGAGGCCCATGACGTTGAAGAAGGAGCCCTCGATGCGGCGGATACCCACGTAGCCTATCCACTCCTGGATGCCGTAGGCGCCGGCTTTGTCGAAGGGTCGGTAGGTGGTGATGTAATAGTCGATTTCCTCGTCGGTGAGCTCGGCAAAGAACACCTTCGACTCGCTTACGAAGCTTATCTGCTTGTCGATGGAGGTGAGGGCGACGCCCGTGAACACCTCGTGCTCCTTCCCCGAGAGGGCACGGAGCATGCTGCGCGCCTCGTCGGCATCGCGAGGCTTGCCCAGCACCTGCCCGTCGAGCCAGACGATGGTGTCGGCAGTGATGATGAGCTCGTCGGGACGGATGTTGGCGCGGTAGGCGTCGGCCTTCTCGCGGGCGATATAAAGAGGTATCTCGCCTCCCTGCAGCGTGTCGGGAAACGACTCGTCGATAGAGGGCAGCGTCTTCACCTCGAAGGGGATGTCAAGCCCCGCCATGAGTTCTTTCCGCCGCGGGGAGTTGGATGCAAGGATGATATTCATAGGATAAAGGCTAAAAGAAGAGGCCCATCCTAAATCCTTCCCAAGAGGAAGGACTTAAAGTTCCCCTCCTTTCAGGGAGGGTTATGGGTAGGCCTCACGTCACTTTCATATCTGATTATTTGATCATCTGATTATTTAGTTATCTGGTTCACTACCAGGCTAGGGCGGCGGGGCCGTTCATCCACAAGCCTTTGGCGCGGAGCACATGCACGAGCACGTCGCGCACGCAGCCCTCGCCACCCTTGTAGGGCGAGATGTAGGTGCTGATGGCCTTTATCTCGGGAGCGGCATCGGAGGGACAGCAGGGCAGCCCGCAGCGGCGCATCACGTCGTAGTCGGGGATGTCATCACCCATGTAGAGCAGCGACGAGGGCTCGAGGCTGTGACGGGAGCAGAACTCCTCGAGGGTGTCGACCTTGACGGCTGCGCCGAGGAAAATGTCGGTGACGCCCAGCGTGATGTAGCGAGCGCGAATGGAAGGGATGCGGGCACCGGAGATGATGGCGATGCGCAAGCCCACCTTCTCGGCAAGCTGGATGGCGTAGCCGTCCTTGATGTTGGCGGTGCGACAGGGCATGCCGTCAGGGCCCGTGGGAACGGTTGTCCGGCTCAGCACGCCATCGACATCGAAGCAGCACGCCTTGATAAGAGAGAGGTCGAAGGGAATCATATTATTAAAGGCTAAGGGGCTAAGGGGCTAAAAGGCAAGAGGGCTATGGCCAGCAGCAAAGCTGCGATTCACCAGTTATCCAAGCGCGTAGCGCTGATTAGCCGTTTCTACCACCTGTTCGCATGTACTTTTTCCCACTGGAGGTGCTCCTCGTTGAAGGGCTTGCGCTCCATTCCCTTGTGGCCGACGACGATGACGCACAGCGGCTCGAGCTCATCGGGGAAGCCCAGCAGCTCGCGCAGCACCTCCGAGGAGGGCGTGCCGTCAGGAGCCAGGCGGGAGCGTATCTGTATCCAGCAGCTGCCGAGCCCGAGGTCTTCGGCCTGCAGCTGTATCATCAGAGCGGCGATGGAGGCGTTCTCCACCCAGCAGTCGGTGACGGTAGGGTTGCCCAGCACGACGATGGCGAGGGGCGCTTCGGCAGCGTGGGCGGCACCGTTCTCGCGGCAGGAGGCGATGGCCTGCAGCTTCGCCTTCTCGTCGACGACAATGAACTCCCAGTCGCAGCAGCGGTGCGACGAGGGCGACATCAGGGCAGCACGCAAGAGCAGCGCCACATCGTCGGACGTGAGCTCCTCGGGGGTAAACTTGCGCATGCTGCGACGGGTTTTGATCAATTCGCTGAATTTTTCCATAGGATTGACAATGATGGTTAAGTGGGGGC
The DNA here is from genome assembly GCA_017615125.1 of Bacteroidaceae bacterium. Classification (GTDB taxonomy): domain Bacteria; phylum Bacteroidota; class Bacteroidia; order Bacteroidales; family Bacteroidaceae; genus UBA1189. The sequence goes on along the minus strand of JAGAAS010000072.1, from coordinate 19,211 downwards.
GAAGATAACAAATATTTCTTATGAAATATACGTTTCGGGGAAACTTTTCGTTTTTTATAGTGATGAAGAACCCTCTTCACATGTTACTCAGCGTGCTGCTGTTGCTGCTTGTCGGCACGGCAGACGGGTGGGCACAGCGTGTCACCATCAAGGGCACGGTGCGCGACGAGCATGGTGCGCCCGTAGAAATCGCCAACATTCTTGTGGAGAAGCAGCTCATAGGCGCCACTACCAACCTGGAGGGTAAGTACGAGATCAAGTGCGAGAGCGCCGACAGCGTCGTCCTCGTCTACTCGATGATAGGCTACCAGACACGGCGCCGCGTGCTGCGCAATCCCTCGGGAGTCATCACGCTGGATGTCATGCTGCCGTCGAGCAACTTCACGCTGCAGGGCGTCACCATCAAGGAGAACCGCCGGCAGACGGGCACCATGCAGAAGATAGACATGAAGCAGGCACGCCTCATCCCCGATGCCTCGGGAGGCTCCGTCGAGTCGTTCATCGCCACACAAGCTGGCGTGAGCAACACCAACGAGCTGAGCACACAGTACAACGTACGCGGGGGCAACTTCGACGAGAACAGCGTCTACGTCAACGGCATCGAGGTCTACCGCCCGCTCCTCATCCGCGCAGGGCAGCAGGAAGGGCTCTCGTTCATCAACCCCGATATGGTGCAGGACATCGGCTTCTCGAGCGGAGGGTTCGAGGCACGCTACGGCGACAAGATGTCGAGCGTCCTCGACATCACCTACCGCAGGCCAACGGAGACGGAAGGCACCCTCAGCGCCAGCCTGCTGGGAGCCAACGCCTACGTGGGCTACGGGAACAAGACCTTCAGCATGGCGAACAGCATCCGCTACAAGACCAGCGAGTACCTCCTGGGCACCCTCGACACGCACGGCGAATACAACCCCGCCTTCTTCGACTACCAGACCTACCTCTACTGGCACCCCACGAGCAACTGGTCGGCAGGCTTCATAGGCAACGTCTCGCAGAACAGCTACCACTTCGTTCCCCACGACAGGAGCACGTCGTTCGGCACGCTGGAGAACATAAGGAACTTCAACGTCTATTTCGCAGGCAAGGAACAGGACAGGTTCCAGACGTTCTTCGGAGCAGGGAACATAACCTACGAAGCCTCATCGGCATCGTCGGTTTCGTTGAACGTCTCGGCCTACCGCACCAACGAGAAGGAGACGTACGACATCATCAGCCAATACTGGCTCGACAACGTCACCGAGGATGTCAACATGGGCGTGGGGACCTATATGGAGCATGCGCGCAACTACCTGAACGCCTCGGTGATGAGCCTGGGGCTCAGCGGCAGCCACAAGCTGGATGCGCACCACATCCAGTGGGGCATAGAGGGGAAGGACGAGCGCGTGAGCGAGCATCTGCGGGAATGGGAGTACCGGGATTCCAGCGGCTACAGCATCCCGCACACGGGCACCTCGCTGGAGCTCATCTACAACATGCAGTCCGACAACAGCGTGCACAACCGACGCGTCAGCAGCTACGCCCAAGACACGTGGCGCTTCACCAACGATGCCGGGCTCTTCGTCGTCAACGCAGGCCTGCGCGCCTCCTACTGGACGTGGAACCACGAACCCATCGTGAGCCCCCGCGCCTCGGTAGGCTTCATCCCCAGCTTCAACGAGAACTTCACCTTCCGCGTCGCCTCGGGCGTCTACTACCAGAGCCCCTTCTATAAGGAATACCGCGACACGACCGTCGTCAACGGCACAGGCATCGCCACACTCAACCGCGACATCCGCTCGCAGCGAAGCATCCACTTCGTGCTTGCCAGCGACTACCAGTTCCGCCTCTACGACAGACCCTTCAAGTTCAGCGTCGAAGCCTACCACAAAGCCCTCTCGAACCTTATCCCGTACAACATCGACAACATACGCATCTCCTACTACGGCGAGAACTGCGCCACAGGCTATGCTACGGGGCTCGACATGAAGCTCTTCGGCGAGTTCGTGCCCGGCACCGACTCGTGGCTCACCTGCTCGGTGATGAAGACGGAGGAGAAAATCGGAGGGGTGTGGTATCCACGACCTACCGACCAGCGGGTGAACATCTCGCTCTACTTCACCGACTACTTCCCCGGCACCGACAGATGGAAGATGAGCCTGAAGGGCACCTACGCCAACGGGCTCCCCTTCGGTCCTCCCCACACGGGACGCGAGAAGCAGATTTTCCGCGCTCCTGCCTATCGGCGTGTAGACATCGGCATGAGCTACCGTCTCTTCGGCTCCGACGACGAAGGACCCCTCTCGCAGATACCCTTCATTGCCGACAGCTACGCGATGCGGCAATCGAAGGTGAAGAATATCTGGCTGGGCATCGACGCCTTCAACCTGCTGGACATCAGCAACGTGAACAGTTACTACTGGATTACCGACATCGAGAACCACCAGTATGCCGTTCCCAACTACCTTACCGGGCGAAGAATCAACTTCCGCCTGCTCGTAGACTTTTGATACGGCAAGAAACACTTCCCTCCTATGGACATCATCGCACGCATCCACACCGATTTCCCCACCAAGTTTGGAGTCCCCAGACAGAGCGGGCTCGTGCCCGAGCTGAAGGCCCGCATTGTGTTTGAGCCCTCCTACCGCGAGACAGCAGCCCTACGCGGGCTCGAAGGCTTCGACTTCATCTGGCTCATCTGGGGATTCAGCGCCAACGACACGCCCGAGGTGACAGGAGAGGGCGACGCCGAATGGGCTACGGTGCGCCCTCCGCGACTCGGGGGCAACACGCGCATGGGGGTATGGGCGACGCGCTCCCCCTTCCGCCCCAACGGGCTCGCCCTCTCGTCAGTGAAGATAGAGCGTATCGAGCTCGACACCCCCGAAGGGCCTGTCATCACCGTCTCGGGAGCCGACCTGATGGACGGAACACCCATCTACGACATCAAGCCCTACATCACCTTCACCGACTCGCACCCCGAAGCCCGCTCGGGCTATGTGGACACGCACGTGAAGCCCACCCTCAGCGTCGACTTCCCTTACTCGCTACTCTCGCTCCTCCCTGCCGACAAGCGGCATGCTGCCATCGGGGTGCTTGAGCAAGACCCGCGCCCTTCGTACCAGACAGACCCCGAGCGAATCTACGGCATTGCCTTCGCCGGATTCGACATCCGCTTCAGCGTCGATGCCGAGCTGCACGCTACCGTCGTCGACGTCGTCAGGCTGCCGTCTGAGATATCGTAGGAGAAGCGCAAAGGATGAAAAAAAGAATCCTCTATATGAAGAACCGATGGAGCAGCGAAGCCAGAATTGTGTTTACACAAGTTCTGGTGAGTCGCGACAGAGGAAGAGCATAGAAATATGCTCAAAGAATCTCGCGCGCTGAAGAAGGGAAAAAATTTTTTTCTTTCTACATCTCGCGCGCTGAAGAAAGAAAAAACTCCGGAAAAGAAAGGAAATTTCTCGGAGTTTTCTTTTTTTTATAATATGTAAGAAGTATCTTTGCAGAGTTTTTACAAAGAATCCAATCATACTATAATTTTTTAACTTCTTTAATCATGAAAATTTCTCATATTGAACATCTGGGAATTGCCGTGAAGAGTATCGAAGAAGCTCTTCCGTATTACGAGAATGTGTTGGGTCTGAAATGCTACAAGACCGAAGTCGTAGAAGATCAGAAGGTGAAGACCGCTTTCCTGATGGTAGGACAAACCAAGCTTGAGCTCCTCGAGCCCACCTGCGAAGAAAGCACCATCGCCAAGTTCATGGCCGACCGCGGCGGCAAGGGCGGACTGCACCACATGGCCTTCGCTATCGAAGACGGCGTAGCCGAAGCTCTGGCAGAATGCACCGAGAAAGAAGTGCGCATCATCGACAAGGCTCCCCGTAAGGGTGCCGACGGTATGCAGATTGCCTTCCTCCACCCGAAATCCACACAGGGCGTGCTCACCGAGCTCTGCGAGCCGGGCGAATAATCTCATCGATACACTCACTCCTATAGCACATACAAGATTATGAGTAATCAACTGGACAAAATAAGAGAGCTCGTCGAGAAGCGCGAGAAAGCACGTCTCGGCGGAGGCGAGAAAGCCATCGTCAAACAGCACGAGAAAGGCAAGTACACAGCCCGCGAACGCATCGCCATGCTGCTGGACGAAGGGTCTTTCGAGGAATTCGACATGTTCATGCAGCACCGCTGCCATAACTTCGGAATGGAGAAGAAGCAGTACGACGGCGACGGAGTAGTCACAGGCTACGGCACCATCGACGGACGTCTTGTCTACATCTTCGCACAGGACTTCACCGTACATGCAGGCTCCCTCTCCGAGACCCTCGCTATGAAGATCTGCAAGATCATGGACCTTGCAATGAAGATGGGCGCCCCCGTCATCGGCATCAACGACTCGGGCGGCGCACGTATCCAGGAAGGTGTGAACGCCCTTGCCGGCTATGCCGAGATCTTTGAGCGCAACATCCTCGCCAGCGGTGTCATCCCGCAGATTAGCGGTATCTTCGGCCCCTGTGCAGGCGGCGCCGTTTACTCCCCTGCCCTCACCGACTTCACCCTGATGATGGAGAACACCTCCTACATGTTCCTCACGGGCCCCGCTGTTGTTAAGACGGTGCTCGGCGAGGTTGTCACTCAGGAAGAGCTCGGCGGTGCCAGCGTACACAGCACCAAGTCGGGCGTAACCCACTTCACCGCCAAGACGGAAGAAGAGGCACTCGCTATGATCCGTACCCTGCTGAGCTACATCCCGCAGAACAACAAGGAGAAAACACCCATCATCCCCTGCAACGATCCTATCGACAGGAAAGAGGACCTTCTCAACGAGATTATCCCCGACAACCCCAACATGCCTTACGACATGTACGAGGTCATCGGCGCCATCGTCGACAACGGAGAGTTCTTCGAGGTACAGCCCAACTATGCCAAGAACCTCATCGTCGGTTTCGCACGCTTCAACGGTGAGAGCGTGGGCATCGTTGCCAACCAGCCCAAGCAGCTTGCCGGCGTCCTCGACTGCAACGCCAGCCGCAAGGGAGCACGCTTCGTGCGCTTCTGCGACGCTTTCAACATCCCCCTCGTCACCCTCGTCGACGTGCCCGGATTCCTTCCCGGCACAGGCCAGGAGTACAATGCCGTCATCCTGCACGGTGCCAAGCTGCTCTACGCCTTCGGCGAGTGCACGGTGCCCAAGGTAACCGTTACCCTCCGGAAGAGCTACGGCGGCAGCCATATCGTGATGAGCTGCAAGCAGCTGCGCGGTGACATGAACTACGCTTGGCCCTCAGCCGAAATCGCCGTTATGGGCGCCAGCGGTGCTGCCAGCGTGCTCTACGCCAAGGAAGCAAAGGCCATCAAGGAAGAAGGAGGCGACGCAAAGGCATTCATCGCAGAGAAAGAGAAGGAATACTCCGACCTCTTTGCCAATCCATACAATGCAGCCAAGTACGGCTACATCGACGATGTGATTGAGCCCCGCAACACCCGTTTCCGCATCATCCGCGCTCTGTCGCAGCTCCGCGACAAGAAGTTGTCGTTACCGGAAAAGAAACATGGTAATATTCCACTCTAATAAAATAGATAAGGAAACTATGACATTATTCCTACTAGTAGAAAACGCCACTTGGTCCGACATGTGGGCCATGACGGGAATCGGATTCGGTACTGTCTTTACGATTCTGATCCTTCTGGTGCTCATTCTCGGAGTCTTCAACCTCGTTGCCAAAGGCTCCAAGAAGACTGCAACAGCGAAGCCTGCCCTTCCTAAAGCAGCACCCGCAATCGCTGCAAAGAGCAACGCCGACGACGATGATCTGGCTGCCGTTGCCACAGCACTCTATCTATTCTATCAGGAGGTGCACGACGAAGAAAGCTTCGTGCTGACTATCCATCACCACGAGCACAATGCCTGGCGCCCTGAACATTACTAATCCCTTTTTTCAGTAAACGATAACAATATGAAAAACTTCAAATTCAAAATCGGTGATAAAGACTACGAAGCAGTCGTTGCTCCTCAGGAGAACAGCAACAAGGTAGAAGTCACCGTTAACGGAAAAGCATATACAGTCGAGGTAGAGCACACCGAGCACAAGGCTGCCGCACCCGTGGCACGTCCTGTAGCTTCTGCTGCTGCCGCTGCTCCCAAATCGGGAAGCGCACAGATGGTGAAGGCTCCGCTGCCAGGAAACATCACCAAAGTGCTGGTAAAACCAGGCCAGGCAGTAAAGGCCGGCGAAGTCCTGCTCACGATGGAAGCAATGAAGATGGAAAACAACGTAGTAGCCGACTTCGACTGCACGGTGAAGAAGGTAGTCGTATCGGAAGGCCAGTCTGTAAACGGCGGCGACAACCTCATCGAGGTGGAAAGCGCTGCCGCACCCGCAGCTGCTCCCCAGCCCGCGCCTGCCAAAGCTGCCGCTCCTGCAGCAGCTCCCGCAGCACCCGCTAAACCTGCAGCACCCGCTGCCGGCGCCAAGACGGTAAACGCTCCCCTCCCTGGGAACATCGTCAAGATTGCCTGCACGGTAGGCCAGCAAGTAGCAGCCGGAGACGTTCTCGTCGTAATGGAAGCCATGAAGATGGAAAACAACATCGTTGCCGACAGCGCCGGCACCGTAAAAGCCATCCTCGTACAGCAAGGCAACACGGTTCAGAGTGGCGACGCCTTGGTAGAAATTGCATAATTCATAACGGCGAAGACACAGAAATGAAACGTGCATTCAAACTACTAACTGCCACTTTGCTGATGCTCCTGGGCACGATGCCGACATTTGCCCAAAGCGCAAACGACTTCAACGCAAAAGAGGCCATCAGCAAATTTGTCAATGAGATGGGCTTCGTCCAGTTCTTCACTCCGACAGGCTGGGGATATGCCGTGATGATAGCTATCGCGTGCCTGTTCCTCTACCTTGCCATCGTGAAGAAGTACGAGCCCCTGCTCCTGCTCCCTATCGCCTTCGGCATGCTGCTCAGCAACATTCCCGGCGCGAACATGTTCCATACGGAAATGTGGAACGATGAGTTCCTGAACCCCGACAGTCCCTTCTTCCACAGCTACCGTCATGTGCTGGCTGAAGGAGGACTGCTCGATATCATGTACATCGGTGTGAAGCTCGGCCTGTATCCCTGCCTTATCTTCGTAGGCGTGGGTGCTATGACCGACTTCGGCCCGCTGATTGCCAACCCGAAGAGCCTTCTGCTCGGTGCTGCCGCACAGCTGGGTATCTTCATTGCCTTCCTGGGTTCCTATGCCCTGGGCTTCACTCCTGCCGAAGCTGGCTCTATCGGCATCATCGGAGGTGCTGACGGACCTACCTCGATATTCCTTACGTCGAAGCTGGCTCCCCACTTGCTAGGCCCCATCGCTCTGGCTGCCTACAGCTATATGGCCCTCGTTCCTGTCATCCAGCCGCCTATCATGCGCCTGCTGACGACGAAGAAGGAGCGCCAGATCAAGATGAAGCAGCTCCGCAACGTGTCGAAGACCGAGAAGATCATCTTCCCTGTTGTCGTAGCCATCATCGTCAGCCTCATCCTCCCCTCCGCAGCCACGCTTATCGGCTGCCTCATGCTGGGTAACCTGATGAAGGAGTGCGGTGTGGTTGAACGCCTCAACAAGACGGCTCAGAACGAGCTCAACAACATTGTCGTTATCTTCCTGGGACTTTCCGTGGGAGCTACGGCTACTGCCGAAACCTTCATCTCGCTGAAGACGCTGGGCATCATCGTAATGGGTGTCACCGCCTTCGGCTTCGGCACTGCCGGCGGCGTGCTGCTTGCCAAGCTGATGAACCTCTTTGTGAAAGAGAAGATCAACCCGCTGATTGGCTCAGCAGGCGTTTCTGCTGTTCCTATGGCTGCGCGTGTGTCGCAGGTGGAGGGACAGAAGGCCGATCCTTCCAACTTCCTGCTCATGCATGCTATGGGTCCGAACGTCGCAGGCGTCATCGGTTCTGCCGTAGCAGCAGGCATCCTGCTTGGAATGCTCGGATAACAGGTTTCTCCTACAGGATAGAAGAGACACTTCATCCGTATCGAAAAGAAGGGAGCACCTTGTTTGGTGCTCCCTTCTTCTTTTCCTTATAATTGACTCTTGCGTCAACAACTTTGTCTGCGTAGAGTGATTTGTCCAACCCTTCCCTGTTTGTATTCTCCAACTCTCATTTTCAAGAAGGGAAATTTTTTTTTCTTTCTTCATCTCGCCGGATTCTTTCTTCATACGGCGAGATTCCTTCTCGAAAAAAAATTCCCTGAACATATTTCTAAGATGTTCCTCTGTCTCGAATCGGCAGCATTTATGAAAGCATCATGTTGCTCTCGCTGCGACATCGGTTCTCCTAGATTTCTTCTTAAGGAACTATGAAATTCAGGAACTCCGGCATCAAGTTTATTTCCATAGGAAGCGTGTAGTCGAGTTTCTTTCCGTCGACGCAGATGCTGGCGTTCTGCGAGTCGTAAAGGACGAATTTCTTCGTACGGAAGGGGCGCACCTGCTCGTGGTTGAGCAGACGGCCTTTCAGCAGCATGCGCAAGCCGTGCACCATCTGCCAGAACTTGGGGCGATAGATGACGGAGACGTCGAGCCATCCGTTGTAGGGCACAGCGCTGGGTGTCATCCCGTAGCCCCTTGAGTTGCCTACACAGAGCGTCATTATCTTCTCGTTGATGACTGTTTCGTTTACCTTGAAGTGCATCTTGTACTGATTGCGCCTTGTGAAGAGACGTATCATGCTGATGATGTAGGTGGGATTTGCCTTCCCCCAGAACTGCTTGCAGAAGTCGCTGATTTCTATCGCGCGGGCTCCCAGCCCTATGTTCACAGCCATCAGGAAATAGCGCTTTACCATTTCCTCGCCATTCATGAACGACACATAGCCCACGTCAATCTTCCGCGTATTACCCTTTATGATGCAGTCGATAGCCTTCTTGTATTCATCCACGCCCAGCCCCCAGAAGTCGGCAAAGTCGTTGCCCACACCGTTGGCGATGATTGCCAGCGACACGTCTTCAAGGTTCTCTACCGACGAAGTCATGATGCCGTTCAGCGCCTCGTTCACAGCCCTGTCGCCCCCGACAACGACGACAATCTTGTAGCCGTTGTTGACAAGCATGCGCGCCAGGCGTTCCACCGAGCCGTAGTTCTCCGACTGGATGTAGTCGTACTGCACTTCCTTCTGGTCCAGTATCTCTCGTATCTGCTGCCAGCGCTTGTGCCTGTTGCGAGTCCCGGCCATAGGGACATAGATGATACCCCAGCGGGTAGATATATCGTTAGTTGTTGTCGACATCTTCTTGTTCTGTTAATAATTCCGTAATACGTGTAATCAACTGTTCTTTGGGCATCATACCGTCTAACCAATGGATGGCTATGCCCCTTCGCTCCATTCCGCGGAACCACGTCATCTGCCGTTTGGCAAACTGATGGATGGCTATCTCAAGCCGCTGCACCATCTCGTCGTAGGAGAGCAGTCCTATGAGATACTGCGTGACGAACTTGTACTCCAGCCCGTAATAGATAAGATCGTCTGCGGGGATGCCCTCCGCAAGCAGGCTTCTTACCTCTTCTACCATTCCTTCTTTGAGGCGCTGACGGAGACGAGCCGAAATCCGCTCCCTTCGCACCTCGCGGTCCACCTGGATGCCCACCACCAAACTGCGAATCTGGGGAAACTCCCCCTCTTCCGCAGGATGCGAAGCGTAGTACTCCTCAATCTCTATCCCCCGCACAGCGCGCTTGACGGTATCCACATCGCTCGTGTTGTGGAGTTCCTTGTAACCCTTCAGTATCTCCGTCAACTCTTCCAGCGACTTCCCTTCCAGAGAATGTCTGAGGGCTTCGTTGACGGGAACACTCACAAGGCGGAATCCCCTGAGGACCGACTCGATGTACATCCCCGTTCCTCCACATAGCACAGGAGTCTCCCCCAGCGCACGCCTCTCGCTGTAGACCTGCAGGAAATCGCGCTGGAATTCAAAGACGTTATACTTATATCCAGGCTCCGCGATGTCTATCAGCCAATAGGGAACACTTCGCCCATCAGGCAGCACGTAGTCGCCCAAGTCCTTTCCTGTGCCCAAATCCATACGGCGGTATACCTGACGGCTGTCGGCGCTGATGACTCCTGTATGCAACCTGTCGGCCAGAGCAACCGCCAGAGCTGTTTTTCCGCAAGCCGTCGGACCGAGAATCGTCACCATTTCATACATACCGCAGAAAGGATTGTCTTTTTTTGCAACAAAGATGCACACTTTTATCCGATTTGGCAAATCTTTTTTCTATTTTTGTATCGTCTTTTTGCAAAGCCGATTTTCATGAACAGAAAAATACGTATGAACAATAGAAAAATCGTTTTCCTTTCTTCTCTCCTGCTGCTTTCTTTCATCTGCCAGGCGCAGGAAAGCCCAGCCACATGGAAGGGCGATACCCTCTTCATAAACACCACAGCTATCGGTGCCGAATATCACGGATACAACGGCATCACCCCTGTAGTCATCGCCATTTACAACCGCCGCGTCGTTTCCGTCACTCCCCTCCCTAACCGTGAAACCAAAAGCTACTTCTCTATGCTGAAGCGAGCCTCGTTCTTCACCCGATGGAACGGTCTGACTGTCGAGAAGGCACTTGAAAAGCATGTCGACGCTGTCAGCGGAGCTACCTATTCATCCGAAGCCGTTGCCGGCAATGTGAAGGCAGGGCTCTATCTCGCCCAAGAAACCCTTGGCGAAGAAAAGAAGAGCCTGTATGCCCTGTATTACATCCTCCCTGCCGCCCTCGCCATCGTGCTCTGCTGCATCGTCTTCCTTCTCATAAAAAAAAGCAAGAAAAAGAAAGAATGACTTTCTTTTTCTAATCTATTTCCGTACTTTTGCAAAAAATTATCAATATGGCACTTATCCGCTATCAAAACGTCGACATACACCAGCAAGAAGCCATCGTGCTCGAAGATGTAAACCTTACCATCGAGCAAGGAGACTTCGTCTATCTCATCGGAAAAGTCGGCTCCGGCAAATCAAGCCTCCTGAAAACTATCTACGGCGAGCTCGACATATACAAAGGACAGGCCGAAGTGCTGGGATACAACATGAAGAGCATCCGCCGCAAGCAGATCCCAGCCCTCCGCAAGCGCATCGGCATCGTGTTCCAGGATTTCCAGCTGCTCATCGACCGTAACGTGCACGACAACCTCGACTTCGTGCTGAAGGCTACCGGCTGGAAGAGCAAGAAGGAACGCGAGGAGCGCATTCGCGAGGTACTCGAGCAGGTAGGCATGAAAACGAAAGGATACAAGATGACGCACGAACTGTCGGGAGGCGAGCAGCAGCGCATCGTCATTGCGCGCGCCATCCTCAACAAGCCCGAAATAATCCTTGCCGACGAGCCTACGGGAAACCTCGACGTGGAGACAGGCTTCCACATCGTTGAGCTCCTCCGCTCCATCCGCGACACAGGCAGCGCCATCATCATGACGACGCACAACGTCTCCTTGCTGGAGACCTACCCCGGACGCGTCTACTGCTGCAACGACCATCAAGTCACGGAGATGAAGAAAGAAGACATCCCCGAGGATATCGGGAACGGTTCCGACGACATCCAGGCGGATAGCGAAGTAGGCGAAAACCCCAATGAGACCATACAAACAAAAGAATAACTAGACATCACAAAACATTATGAAGGTAATGAAATTCGGCGGAACGTCGGTAGGCTCCGCCCAGCGAATGAAAAATGTGGCAAAACTCATTTGCGACAACCCTAAGAACCTCGTCGTACTCTCCGCTATGTCGGGAACGACAAATTCACTCGTCGAGATATCGGCATACCTCAACAGTCACAATACCGACGGTGCCAACGAAACCATCAACCAACTGGAGCGCCTTTACAGGAAGCACGTCAATGAGCTGATTTCCAAGAAAGAAATCCTCGATGACCTCCTGCGATTCATCAAAGACGAGTTCAACTATCTCCGCTCCTTCACCAAACACCCCTTCAGTCTGCGCGAAGAGAAAATCATCCTTGCACAAGGCGAAATCCTGTCAACGAACATGATGACTGCCTACCTCAAGGAACAGGGCGTGAACGTAGTGCTTCTCTCCGCCCTCGACTTTATGCGCATTGATAAGAACGGAGAACCCGACAGCATCTACATCAAAGAGAAGATCGAAGAGCAGCTGAAGGCACACACCGATGCCGACCTTTACATCACCCAGGGATTCATCTGCCGCAACACCTACGGCGAAATCGACAATCTCCAGCGAGGAGGCTCCGACTATACCGCATCCCTGCTGGGTGCTGCCGTGCAGGCTTCCGAGATTCAGATATGGACCGACATCGACGGCATGCACAACAACGACCCGCGCATCGTGGAGCACACTACCGCCATCCGCCAGCTCCATTTCAACGAAGCTGCCGAGCTTGCCTACTTCGGCGCCAAGGTCCTGCACCCCACTTGCATCCAGCCTGCTAAATTCGCCAACATTCCCGTGCGCGTCCTCAATACGATGCAGCCCGAGGCTCCCGGCACACTCATCAGCAACGAGTCCGAGTCGGGCATCATCAAGGCCGTAGCAGCAAAAGACAACATCACCGCCATTAAGATAAAGTCGAGCCGCATGTTGCTCGCCCACGGATTCCTGCGCCGCGTGTTCGAGATCTTTGAGAGCTACCAGACGAGCATCGACATGATCTGCACCTCGGAGGTTGGCGTCAGCATGTCCATTGACAACACCACCCACCTGCAGGAAATCGTCGAAGACCTGAAGAAATACGGCACCGTCACCGTCGACCACGACATGTGCATCATCTGCGTCGTCGGAGACATGGACTGGGAGAATATCGGCTTCGAGAGCCGCGCTATGGATGCCATGAAGAACATCCCCGTGCGAATGGTTTCCTACGGAGGAAGCAACTACAACATCTCCTTCCTTATCCGGGAGGTAGATAAGAAGGAAGCCCTCCGCAGCTTGAGCAAGAACCTGTTTGGAGAACAATAACTGGAAAAACCGACAACGACACCCCTCACCGTCTCATGAAACCGACTTTTCCGATAGAAGAATTCCGTTCGCTCCAGACACCTTTTTACTACTACGATATGGAGCTTCTGGAGAGCACACTCCAGAAAGTCTCCTCTCTGCTTTCCGCACACGACGACTGGCACATGCACTATGCCATCAAGGCCAACTCCAACCCTCGCTTGCTGCGCATCATCAGCAGTATGGGGATGGGTGCCGACTGCGTGAGCGGCGGAGAGGTAGAGGCTGCCGTCGAGGCAGGCTTCCAGCCCCAGAGCATCGTGTTTGCCGGCGTGGGCAAGGCCGACTGGGAAATCACCACCGCCCTGCATCACAACATCGGCTGCTTCAATGTGGAGTCTGAGCCAGAGTTACTCATCATCAACGAGCTGGCAGGCATCCAGGGGAAGAAGGCACCTGTTGCTCTGCGTGTAAACCCCGACGTGGGTGCCCATACGCACAGCAACATCACCACCGGCCTTGCCGAGAACAAGTTCGGAATCAGCAAGGAGCAGCTGAGCGACATCATGCAGAAAGCCCTCTCCTTACCCAACATCGTTTTCCGCGGGCTCCACTTCCACATCGGCTCGCAGATACTGGATATGGCCGACTTTATGATGCTCTGCAACCGCATCAACGAGCTCAGCAGCACTCTCCTGCGCCAGGGGCTTCCCGTTGGCGACATCAACGTAGGCGGAGGGCTGGGCGTCGAGTACGAGCATCCCGACTGCTTCCCATATGCCAACTTCGAAGGCTACTTCGATACATTCAAGCGCCACCTCCACCTGCCCCCCGGCAGCCACCTCCACTTCGAGTTGGGGCGCAGCCTCGTGGCTCCCTGCGGCAGTCTCATCACCCGCGTCCTCTATGTGAAGGAAGGCATCCACAAGCGGTTCGCCATCGTCGATGGCAGCATGACAGAGCTCATCCGCCCAGCCCTTTATCAGGCGTTCCACCGCATACAGAACATCAGCTCCTCCGCTCCCGTCACCCGCTACGATGTCGTAGGTCCTGTCTGCGAGAGCTCCGACGTCTTCGGCAAGGCCGTCGACCTCCCCCAATGCCATCGGGGAGACTTCATCGCCTTGCGCACGGCAGGCGCCTATGGCGAGACGATGTCATCGCAGTACAACCTCCGCCCGCTGCCCAAAACCTATTTCTCCACCGATTTCAAATTCGTCTAACAAGGTCGAAACCTCCATATATATGTTCACCAAAACCGAATATCTTCTCTTGGGAATCATCGGATTCCTGTGGCTCTTACAAATCATCTACCTCTTCGTCTTCTACAACGCCGTCAACCGCGCCAGCCGTCACAACCTCCCTAACAAGGAAAAGCCCCGCCCCCCCCGACAGGAACGGAAGAAATCGAAGCAAGGCACGAAGCGTGTGGAAGACAAGAATGAAGAGCCGGAGATAAAGGTGATGGCGGAGGCTCCCTCCAAGGACTACGACGAAACCGTCTTCCACGGCACAGCCCGGCAGCTCTCCTTTTTCGACAACGAGGAGGACGACGAAGAAGAACAGGAAACCATAACCGTTGAGACCCCCTCCCCCGAGCAGCCCTCATTCATGAAGGAAGCCGAGCCTGCTGCCCAGCCCGAGCCTCAGGTGGCTCCCGGACTATGGGAAGAGAATACAAAAGAAATGCCCGTCAACGACACTGCCCGCAACGGTTTTTCCGAGGGAAAGGAAGAGACAGAAGAGAAGGCTGCCGACGACATGCCCGCAAGGAAGCCCATCTCTGCCGAGCCTCTCACCCCACGGAAAGCCACCGAAGAGCCCCCGAGAGTCCAGCTGATGGAATCCACTTCCGGCTTGCCCACGCTCTCCGTCGTCATCGTCACCAGCAACCAGGACTACCTCCTGCAGCGCAACCTGCCCTCCATCCTCACGCAGGACTACCCCGACTACGAGGTCATCGTCGTCAACGACAACTCCAACGACGACACCTCCGACGTCCTTGAGCGCTTCAAGCAGCAGTACCCCCACCTGCGCACGACGTTCACCTCCGACTCGGCACGCCGCATCAGCCACAAGAAGCTCGCCCTCACCCTCGGCATCAAGGCAGCTGCGGGTGAGTGGCTGGTCTTCACCGAGCCCGACTGCCATCCAGTCAGCAACCAGTGGCTGCGGCAGATGGCAGCCCCCATCATTGAAGGAAAGCCTGTGGATGCCGTCGTCGGCTACACCACCATCGACAAGAGCGAGGGCTTCATCCCCCTCCTCCGCCAGGCCGACAATATGCTGCGGGGCGTCCGCGCGCTCTGCGCCGCACTCCTCCACAAGGGCTACATGGCCTACGGTACCAACCTCCTCTACCGCCGCAGCCTCTTCTTCGAGCACAAGGGCTACTCCGCACACCTCGACCTCGAGCGAGGCGAAGACGACATCTTCGTTGCCGAGAACATCTCCAAGCCCCTCATCCGCGCAGCCATCCATCCTAGCGCCACTGTCGTCCTCGACACCCCCGACAGCCACTCATGGATGCTGGAGAAGACAGGGCGCATCTTCACACGCCGCTTCATCCGCGCCGTTCTCCCCCTGCTGCTCACGCTCGAGACCGTCACCCGCGCCCTCTATGCCGTCGGCTCCCTCGTCATCGCCATTCTCTCGGCAGTGAAGGGATGGTGGGCACTGCTCGGCATCGTCGTTCTCCTGTGGCTCCTGCGCCTCGCAGGGCAGTTCTACGTGCTCAAGGGCACCCAGCAGGCCCTGGGCGAACGCAACTTCGTTCCCTTCCTTCCGCTCCTCGACTTCCTGTTGCCGTTCGTCAGCCTCTACTGGCTCATCCGCTATGCCTTCTCGTCGAAGACCACCTACCAGCGGAAACAACTCTGATTCATCCAACCCGTCTATATTTAAAAAGGAAACACGCGCATGAAAAAATCCCTACTTCTCACGGCAGCCTTCCTGCTGCTCGTCGCTACCGATATCTTCGCCTGGTCCACCGTCCTCACGGGCGACACCATCAAGCTCGAGGGCTACAAGCTCTTCAAGGATATCGACTTCTACAACGGCACCGTCAACGGCGAGGTCTTCGGACAGGGCGACGGCTGCTTCGTCATCAACCCTGACAGCCCTGCCGAGTTCAAGCTCAACGGCTTCAACGCCTTCCAGGTCGAGAACCCCGGCCTTGAGTTCATGTACGTCAGCATAGGACTTGAGAATTCGCTCAACGCCCGCTCGGGCGTCAACAAAGACGGCCTGCACAACTACGGCTCGGGCGACCGTTGCTTCGCCTTCACAGGCATGCAGAAGGACCAGATTGTCGTCGTCCAGGGAGGCCTCTTCGATGCTAACCGCGAATGGAAGATCTACGCCCCCACCAACAGCGGCGATGGTGCCTGCACCTACGAGGAGATCACCTCTGAGGTACATGCTGCGCAGACTGCTGCCGGGCAGACAGCCGATAACTTCTACTACTTCCGCATGACCAGCGACGGGCGTGCCGAGTTCATGCTCGGGCGCGGCTGCTGCATACAGGCCATGCAGATACTCATCGACGCCTCCAACGAGACCGTCACCGCACCCGTCGTCACCCTCGTAGCCGTCGACGGCGCCAGCCGCGTCGTCACCATCAACCCCGGCATCTCCACGATGGGCAACGATGTCGAGACCTACTACACCTTCGACGGCAGCGACGTCTTCGAGACAACGCTCGACACCGATCAGCTCCTCTATTGCGATACCATCTACGGCTCCGACTACCCTGCCGATCCTGACGACTACGAGCTCGATCCCCACTACGCCGAGATCGTCATGAAGGATGACGACGGCCAGTGGCTCAGCAACGGCTTCCTCTTCGAGCCCTCCGAGCCCGAGATCTTCGTCGATGCCATCTACGACGATGACAACGACGGCTTCGTCACCGTCAAGGTTGCCACCGTCTCCACTACCGGCATTGCCTCCTCCACCACCTCCGTGCGGCTCAACATCGGCGAGATAACCCTCAACGCCCCCACCCTCACCCTCGTGGGCCTGAACGACGAGTACCGCACCTACCAGCTCGGCTGGGTCAACAACACCCTCTGCAAGGAGACCTACCAGATTACCGCCTCCGTTGATGACGGCTACTCCTACGCCTACACCATCGGCGAGCGCATGGAAGCCAAGGACCGCATTGTCGTCACCGTCAGCGCCGAGGGCTACAACGACGGCGTCTTAGAGCTTGACGAGCTCCCCTGCGAGGGCGAGAAATTCTACCGCAAGAATGCCGCCAAGGCTGCTGAAGGGCTCCACGACTACGACTTCCGCAGCGACTATATGGATGCCGCTGTCCTCGAGCGCGCCCGCGGCGAGTACGTCTCCCGCGCCTACATCATCAGCCATAGCGACACCACCTACGTGGGCGGCGAAACCGTCATCACCAACGACACCACCTGGTACACCCGCGAGCAGTACCTCAGCGGCGAGGCTGCCGATGCCACTCCCGTCTACGAGGGCTACTGGAACTGGGCCTACGACGCTGCCAAGAGCCGCACCTGGCTCGACACCTACACCGACACCCTTACTACCGACTCCACTGTCGTCGTCACCCCCTACTACCGTGAAGACCTCGCAGGCGTCTGGGGCGACGGGTGCGAAATCTCCGCCACGTTCACTGCCGCTAACGGCGGAGGCATCGCCCTCTACACCAACAACCTCGGCATCTACTTCATGACCAAGGGTATCGTCACCCTCACCAATGTCTACGTCGGCGAATACGTCGTCATGCACATGGGCTGGGGCGGCTCCAACTACATCACCACCGAGTACGACATCTGCGAGGAGGTTACCGCTTTGGGCACCGGTCCATGCACCTACACCTACAACTACGCCGAAATGTCGCGCTTCCTGCAGTACATCGACGTCTACACCAATGGCGACATACCCATCGGCATCCAGCCCGCGCAGGACGATGCCTCAGACGCCCCCTCCGTCGTCTACGACCTCACGGGACGCCGCGTAGCACACCCCTCCAAGGGCATCTACATCATGAATGGCAAGAAAGTCTGGGTGAAGTAAGGCATCTGCTGGGCTAAAAGGCCAAAGGGCTAAGAGCCATAAGCAAAAGCGCGCTGCTCTGTTCATGCAGGGCAGCGCGTTTTGTTTATATAAGAAGTGTCAGTCTTGGGAGTTCTGTTAGCCCATTAGCCTAATTAGCCCATTTAGCCCATTTAGCCCATTTAGCCTTTTAGCCTTTTCACCCTTTGGCCTTTTAGCCCTATTTGCCTTGCTTCCTGGGCAGCGGGGGCATCGTGTAGAGGCTGTCGGGATCGAGCCGTGGGTGACGGGTGTACTGCAGGGGCTCGTCGCTGCTATGCGTCTCCACCTCCTTCAGCAGGCCGTCGGTGAAGTCCATCACCTCCTTTTCGGTGAGGCCTATGAGCTTCATGTTCACGCGGTTGTTTTCGCGGTAGGCGGCTATGTTGCGCTCAAACCAGTTGCGCATACTGTGGATGTTCGTCAGCGAGCCCCTCACCTGCATGTCTGTCAGGTACTTCTGGAAGAAGGTGTCGCCGGGATACTCCGAGGGGTGCTCCTGGATGCGGTCGAAGTGGGAGGCTATGTCGTGCACCTCCTGCTGCCAGCGGTCTGTAATCCAGTTGATGCCGTAGAAGCACTGCCCCACCTGGTCGATGAAGCTGAAGTTGCCCACGTTCTCCCACGTGCCTATGTTGTTGCTGAAGATAGTCTCAGAGGTCTTGTCGTGCATGAGCACCGTGAGCCGCTGCACCTCGTTGACGATAGTCAGCAGCTCCTGCTCGTCCATCAGGGGGATGGAGTCGGCAGGGATGTGTAGTAGCCACGTGGCAATGGTGTCCTTGCGTGCGAGGTCGTCGACCTGATCTTCCATGTTGCGGCAGAACGACTCAATGCTGCTCAGCACCATGATGGCTGTGAGCTTGCGTGCCTTGTTGCGCTGGATGCGTTCGGCGACGGAGGCTGTCCCGAAGGTGATGATGATGGAGATGGTCATCGAGATGATGTCGACAACCAGGTCTTGCAACATCTCTTTTTTGTTGAAGAACTTTTTCAGCATGGCGGTGACGGATTGGATGACGTGTGTGTGTGTCGTGGGCACTCTCTTCCCGCTAAAGTGACATATCTGCTACGATACTATTTCTCCTTTTTCCCGAACAGAGTGTGCAGGGCATTCCCGACAAACTCTGAATACTTCATTCCGCTCCGGCTAACAATATATCTCTGGACAGCGATCAGTGGGATAAAAAGGTAGA
>JAGAAS010000071.1 GCA_017615125.1 Bacteroidaceae bacterium | reverse complement strand
GTCGATGCTGTGGTTGAGGATGGCGTCGATGATGCCGCGGGTGTCGCGGATGGAGATGCGCTTGCCGGTGCCGTTCCAGCCGGTGTTCACCAGGTAAGCCTTGGCGCCGCTCTTCTTCATTTTCTTCACCAGTTCTTCCGCATACTTGGTGGGATGCAGTTCCAGGAAGGCCTGGCCGAAGCAGGCGCTGAAGGTGGGCGTGGGCTCGGTGATACCGCGTTCGGTGCCGGCGAGCTTGGCCGTGAAGCCGCTCAGGAAATAGTACTTCGTCTGCTCGGGGGTGAGGATGCTCACGGGGGGCAGCACGCCGAAGGCGTCGGCACTCAGGAAGATCACCTGCTTGGCGGCGGGGCCTGAGCTCTGCGGGCGCACGATGTTCTTGATGTGGTAGATGGGGTAGCTGACGCGGGTGTTCTCCGTCACGCTCTTGTCGTCGAAGTCGATCTTGCCGTTCTCGTCTACAGTGACGTTCTCCAGCAGGGCGTCGCGGCGGATGGCGTTGTAGATGTCAGGCTCCGACTCCTTGTCGAGCTTGATGACCTTGGCGTAGCAGCCGCCCTCGAAGTTGAATACTCCGTGATCGTCCCAGCCGTGCTCGTCGTCGCCGATGAGCTTGCGCTTCGGGTCGGTCGAGAGGGTGGTCTTGCCGGTGCCGCTCAGTCCGAAGAAGATGGCGGTGTTCTCACCCTTCATATCGGTGTTGGCCGAGCAGTGCATAGCTGCGATGCCCTTCAGCGGGAGGAAGTAGTTCATCATCGAGAACATACCCTTCTTCATCTCGCCTCCGTACCAGGTGTTCAGGATAACCTGCTCCTTGCTGGTGACGTTGAAGGCTACGCAGGTGTCGCTGCGGAGACCCAGCTCCTTGAAGTTGTCCACCTTGGCCTTGCTGGCAGCATATACTACGAAGTCGGGCTCGAGGTCGAACTCAGCCTGGTTTTGCGGGCGGATGAACATGTTGGTAACGAAGTGAGCCTGCCAGGCTACCTCCATGATGAAGCGCACCTTCATGCGTGTGTCGTGGTTGGTGCCGCAGAAGCCGTCAACAACGTACAGCTTCTTGCCGCTGAGCTGCTTGAGGGCGAGCTTCTTCACTTCGGCCCACACGGCTTCGCTCATCTCGTGGTTGTCGTTGGGATACTCGGGGGTGTTCCACCATACGGTGTTCTTCGAGTTCTCGTCCATAACGATGTACTTGTCCTTGGGGCTGCGTCCTGTGAACACGCCTGTCATCACGTTCAGTGCACCCAGCTCGGTTTCCTGAGCTTTCTCGTAACCCGTCAGCTCGGGCTTGGTCTCTTCGTTGAACAGCACTTCGTAGGTGGGGTTGTAAACCACTTCTTTCACACCTTCGATGCCGTACTTCTTCAGTTCTTCTGCTTTCATTGTAAGGATATGAGTTTTTAAAAGTTTATAGTTGTTTGATGTTTGATATCTAAGCACCGCAAAGATAGTCTTTTTCTAAAAGAAACAATCACACATTCCCACTTTTTTTTTCTGCTGAAAGTAAATTATTCCCGAGTGTTCCCTTTTTTATGTTCTGCTACCAAAATCTGCCAAATCCACTTTGCAAAAGAAGGGGAGTTCCAGGAAGGCGTGAGTGTATGAAAAAAGCCAAAAGCCACATGTCCCCTCATGTGGCTTTTGGCTTTGTCTCTCTCCTTCCGTCATGTGTCGGGGCGGAGAGAGAGGGGCAGGGAGTCGTTAACGCACAACGACCTTCTTGCCGTCGATGATGTAGAGACCCTTTGCGGCAGGCATGCTGTTGAGGCGTCGTCCGCTGATGTCGAAGATGCCGCGAGTCCAGGAGGCGTCGGCAGGCGTGATGCGCGTGGTGTCGATGTCGGTGCTATTGCTTACATCGCCCAGCTCCTTCACTTGATCGCTGTTGAGGGCGACATCCCAGAACGCCAGTTCTGCCACGTCGACAGTGCCTTCTTCACCGTTGTCGTCGGCGAAGATCAATCCTGTTTCGTGGAGTATCCACCTGTCGGTGTTGGTCTGTGATGTAGCAATCACCTTTATTCCGTCGATGAAGGCTGACATGCGGTTCTCGTTGACTACGAAGACGATGCGGTGCCAGGCACCCTCTACCAGCTCGCCACCATAGCCAAGGCCGTTCATGTTGAGGCCGATGCGTGTGCCGCTAGTGTAGAGCGAGCCGTCCTCCTCGTTGTTGACGTGGCTCTGGAAGAGGGCGTTGAATCCGGAAAGGCTCTTGGGACGGATGTCCATGAGGATGGAGAACGAGTTCAGGTCGCCTTCCTCGTTGCGGGCAAGCTGCAGGTAGCAGTCGATGGGCACGGTGAGGGCACCGTTGGCACCTGAAGGTCCTGCTATGGGCTCGAAGCCGGCGGCAGCCCAGTCGTCAACGAGCACGGGGCCGTTGGCTCCAAAGACAGCAGCGTGCAGCGAGGCTGTGCCCGTGCCGGCGAACGGGTCGGCGGGGTTGTCGAAGGACCAGAAGCCTGTGGGGTCGGGCAAGGGGGTTTCCTCCCATTCCTGTGTCACGCCGCCCAGCTCCTTCGCGTTGTTCTCGTTGAGCGGCACGTCCCAGATGCGGATTTCGGCCACATCGTTGTCTTTTGTCTCACCGTCGTTGTCCATGAAGAGGAGCAGGTCGGGGAGCATAGCCCAGCGGGTGCTGGGACGGGTGCTCTGTGCTATTTTGTCACCGTTGAGGTAAATGGTGGCTGTGCCTGCCTTGACGACGAAGAGGATGCGGTGCCATTTGTCGGGCATGACGTCGCCGTGATAGCTGATGCCGGCTTCGTTGACGCCTATCAGGCCTTCTTTGATGAACAGGCAGGCATCGGTCTTATTGGTAGCGTCTCGCTGGTAGAGGGCGTTCCAGCCTTGCAGCGTGGCGGGACGTACGTCAAATAGGATGGTGAAGTCGTTGAGCTGCTCTATGCCCAGTTGGTTGGCGATGTAGAGGCAGGCGTCAGCGGGGATGTTGACGGCGCCGTTGTCGCTGGTGGGGCCTGCGGTGGCTGATATGCTGGCTTCAGCAGGATCGTCGTAAACCACAATGCCTTCGTCGGTCCTGTAGGCAGCCTGCATGATGGCGTCGCCGGAGCCTGCCATGAGGTCTGATGCATTGTCGAAGGTCCACACGCCGATGGGCTCAGGCATTGTGTCGCCGAGCTTGATCTGGGTGACTTCCACCTCCTCGGGTTGGAAGAAGTCCGTCTCGATGATGACGACGTCGGTGCGGCGTCCCTCCTCCTCCATAGGCTGAGCGCGGAAGGCGTATGCCTTCTCCCCTTCGAAGGGCTCAACATCGACAGCCTCTATCCATTCCGGAAGGTCGAAGGTGACGGGCACGTTGGCATTCACCGTGATGGTGAAGTCGGTCTCGTCGATGAGTCTGACGGAGGAGGTCATGACGACGAAGAACTCTTCTTCGTCGCTATACACATTGCCAAGCTGGCTGGCAAGCTTGTCGGACAGTGCGAAGTCCCACAGACGTATGTCAGCTACATCCAGAGGACCCACCTCGCCATCGTTGTCGGCAAAGAGCAGGGCGTCGCCCAGCAGGTCCCAGAAGTCGTGGGGCTGGGGGCTCTCCCTGATGTTCTCACCGTCGATGTAGAGTCTTGCGCGGCTGTCCTGTACCACGAAGATGATGCGGTACCAACGGTCCGAGTCGAAATCTCCCACATAGCCAAGGTTGGTCGATGCGCCTCCGCGCCCGATGGTGTTGTCCTTGATGAAGAGTCCGGCATCAGCCCTGTTGGTGATGTCGTTCTGGAAGAGCGACTTATAGCCTACCAGGTCGCAGGGCTTCAGGTCGAAAAGGATGGAAAAGCTGGTGAGCTTCTCGCTGCCGGCATTGGCAGCAAGCCACAGGAAGGAACCTCCGGGCACGTGGAGGGCGCCGTTCTCGTCGGTAGGGCCGGCGACAGGCTCCAGCCCCAGGCTCTCGAGGTCGTCGGTGATCTCAGGGCCCGACTCCCCCTGAAAGGCGGCATAGAGTGCCGACTGCCCGATGCCCTTCAGCAGGTCTGTCGGGTCGTTGAAGGTCCACCGCCCGATGGGCTCGGGGACGTTGTCGCCGATGTGTACCTGCTCAACGAGGACGTCCTTGAGGGGCAGCCCTTCGGCCTGGATGGAGATGTAGTCCGTACGTCTGCCCTCGCTCTCCATAGGCAGCGCGCGAAAGGTGTAGGTCTTGGTGCCGGCGAAGGGAGTCACGTCGATGCCCTCCACCCAGTCGGGGAGGATGAACGAGAAGGCTACGTTGGCCTCGACAACAATGTTGAATTCCAGCTCATCGACGATCTTTACCGACTCGGTGAGCACGTTTACGAAAGGGTCTTCCTTCTGTGGCTCAATGCCCGAGAGCGCTTGCACCTCGCTCTCCGACAGTCCGTACTCCCAGAAGGAGATCTCCGACACGTAGGTGTCGTTCATCTCGCCGTCTTCGTCGCAGAAGAGGTAGAAGCCCCAGGGGTCCAGTTCCCAGCACCCTTGGCTGGAGGTGTGGCCCACGAGCTCTCCGTCGACATACACGCAGAAGTCACCGTCGCGGTTGAGGATGGCGATGCGGTACCACGTGTCGTCCTCCAGCTCGCCGTGATAGCCCAAGCCGTTGACGTTGATGCCTATCTTCCGCTTGTTGATGAACAGGTCACCGTCGTTGGTGTTGCTGGCATTGGTCTGATAGAGCGCATTGTAGGGGTTGGTGTCTTCCATCTTGATGTCCATCAGGATGGTGTAGTCCTGCGTGGTGGTGCCCAGTGTGCGCACTACCTTGAATCCGGCATTCACGGGCACGAAGACGGCGCCGTCGCTGTCGTTCCTACCGGGGATGGCGGTGATGCCCACCTCCTCGAGGTTGTCCACCACCTGCACCGACTTGCGTCCCACGCTGATGGGCAGCATCTGGATGTCACCCTCCTCCACCTTCAGCAGGTCCGTCGGGTCGTCGAAGGTCCAGCGGGCGTCGGGGGCCGAGCCGCCTGTGCCGGGAGCGGGTGTGGTGAACGTCTGGGTGAGCGGTGCCGACATGTTGCCGTAGGAGTCCATCGCTACCACCTCGACCGAATAGTCGGCGGAAGCCTCAAGGGCGTTGATGCTGTAGTGGAGCGTCTGGGGCATGTCGCCGTTGAGGTAGTGCTGCGAGAAGACGTACTTCTCGGCAATGACGAGGCCGCCCTTGCTGACGCGGATGCGATAGCGGAAGACGCACTCGTCGTCGGTAGCCTGCGGGATGGAGAGCACGGCTCTGAACGCCGAGGTCTTGACGCTGAGGGCAGCACCGTCGGCAAAGACGGGCGCAGCACCACCGTCGCGGAGAGGACGGTTGTCGGGGTTGTCGTCGGCATCGCGCAGGTCGCCATACTGGAACATCGAACCGTCGAAGGGAGCCTTCAGCACCCAGCGGGCGTCGGCGCCTATCTCGGTGTTGCGGAAGGTGTCGTAG
The DNA here is from genome assembly GCA_017615125.1 of Bacteroidaceae bacterium. Classification (GTDB taxonomy): domain Bacteria; phylum Bacteroidota; class Bacteroidia; order Bacteroidales; family Bacteroidaceae; genus UBA1189. The sequence continues at coordinate 3,349 of JAGAAS010000071.1, read as the reverse complement.
CGGCGCACCTCGATGTCGCCGTTAGGCAGCTCGGTGAGGATGAGGCCCTCGGTGATGTCGGCGTAGTTCTCGGGATGGATGCCGGCGGTGACCTCCCCGGGGGCTATTTCAGAGTAGGTGGTGCTGGCGGTGTTGATGACGGTGTAGTAATTCTGGCGCGACGACTGGGGGTTGACACCCTGATGGATGCTGCGGGGGTCGCCCAGGGGATAGTGGCTATGTCCGGCGAAGACGACAGCCTGCGGGTATCTGTTCAGCACGGGGTTGAGCACCTTCATGCACCAGGCGCTGCCGTTCTCGAACTCGGGCCATGCGCCGTACACCGTCCAGCGGGGCGGCACGTGGGTGAACACGAAGATGGGTTTGCCCGGGCACTCCTGGCTGGCGCGCTCGAGCGACTGCTCCAGGAAGGCTATGCTCTCGGCAGGATAGGCGTTGTTGCCGGCAGCGGCGCTGCCCGTGTCGTTGCTGTCGCCGCTGAACTCGCTGATGGTGATGAAGGGATAGCCCTTGACAACCTTGTAGATATGGAAGGGATAGGGCTCTCCACCGTTGAAGGCCTTCAGGCCCTCCTGGTAGTTCGCCTTTCCGTTGGTGCTGAAGTTGTCGTGGTTACCCATCATGAAGAGGAACGAGCCCACGGGGGTGGTGAAGTTCGCCTCGTCCTGGAAGACGCCCACCAGCTGCTCGTACTCCGAGGCGCTGCCGCTGTTGGCCAGGTCGCCCACAACGGCCAGCACGTCGAGCTTTCCTTGCGAGGTCAGGTTTTTCAGCGCCTGGGGAACCTTCACCATAGGGCCTACACCCATACCGTTGCCGAAGTGGATGTCGGAGATGACACCGAAGGTGAGCGGCTCGTTGTCTTGCGCCTTCACGCTGTTTCCCAGCAGCAGGGCCAGGAGCGTGAGGCATAGAAAGATACTTTTTTTCATGGAACGCAGTTTTTTAAGTTATTCTTGTGGTTAAAAATTTGACTATTGTCTCTCTTGTCTGCAAATGTAGCGATTTTTTCAACTGCGTATTCGTTTTCCTCATTTTTTTTATCTTTTCGGCCAAGAGAGGCTTTTTCCGTTACGCTCAAATCAAAAAAGTCTTCCTTGTTGGCTTGATATAGGAGTTTTTTTGTATGTTTGCAGCCGAAAAGTGCGAATCACTTCAAACCAATCAACCATACAACAATGAAAAAACTGTTTCTGACTTTCCTTTTGCTTGCCTCTGCGGCAACAGCGCTGAACGCCCAGACCATCGTGAAGGGCGACATGAACGACGACGGTAAGGTCGACGTCTCCGACGTGACGATGACCGTTAGCACCATCCTTGGCAACACGCCCCTGCAGACCATCAGCGTAGGCGACCCTTATGCCGTCGACAACACGGCTGTCCTCGGCAAGTGGTACCTCCCTTCAGGCACGTACTTCAACTTTAACAGCGACGGCACCACCACCTATCCGGGCGGTGCAACCTACGAGTTCATGCCCGGCCAGTCGCGACTGGTGGTGTACACTGCCGCAGGCCGTCCCCTGAAGGTGTTCCCGATCTTGAAGGCCAACGACCAGTATCTGCTCACGGTGGACTATCCCACAGGCGTCTTCTCCTATATCACCCGTGAGGAGCCAGTTAATACCGGCTCAAGCAATAGTCATGACTACGTCGACCTGGGCTTGCCGAGCGGCACGATGTGGGCAACCTGCAACGTGGGTGCAACCTCTCGTGAAGACTACGGCGACTACTTCGCCTGGGGCGAGACGGTGGTGACAGATAGTATCGAGTCAACGTGGAGCTATTACCAATGGTGCGATGGTTCCGTAAACACTATAAACAAGTACACAGGCATCGGCATCTTGACCGAACTGGAACTCGACGACGATGTCGCCTATAAATGGGGCACCGAATGGCGTATACCGAGCCATGAACAGTGTGCAGAGCTCCTCAACAGTCAATACACCACTACCAAAAGGACTAAGGTGTACCCGGAGGGTCAGTTACCAGTTGACGGCCTGTTGATTACGAGTCTGAGTAATGGCAAATCCATTTTCCTTCCCGCTGCTGGCTTCTACATGGATGGCAGAAGCCATGAAATGGGCGTGGGAGGTTATTACTGGTCGCGCTCGCGCTTCGAGTGGGGTGAAGCCCTTGCATATTTTATGACTTTCCAGCAGCCCGACGTTGTGACTGCACAAAACTTGCTCAACCGCTGCTGCGGTATGACCATACGCCCCGTGTGTACGCCCGGAGTGAATCAGTAAACCGATCCTTGACGGCCAAAGCACCCGTTGACGCGAGGCGCCGGGGTCGCTCGTGAAAGAAGACTGCGCGCGTGGGGGTGCGTGGTCTTCTTTTTCTTTTCGTGTGCCTGCCCGTTGCCTGCGGGGAGAGGAGGCGGCGAGTATGGTAAGCATGTAAAAGAACGCTTGTCTGCCGGAATCGAAACCCACCCTCTGGCGCCACATCGGGAGGCTTTCTCGTCCTTAGACACCGCTAAATTACTACATCTTTTTCACCCGCTGCACGTTATTGCACGTTACTGCACGTTATTTTTGAAAAAATTTTTCAACGGCTTGCAACGCGCTGAAACAGAGTGTTTTGTGGATGAAAATTTTTCTTATTTTTTCGTGTTTTTACTTGCACATATCGGAGAAAAATCGTACCTTTACAGAGTAAAAACAAACACAAGACTATGGAATACGATACCCTCTACCTAGACAAGCCCTTTGAGGTGAAGACCTACGGGCGCAGAGAACTTGCCTCGCTCTACTACCCCAAGCATACCCCGGGTGCTGCATGGCGAGCCCTGCGACACGAGCTGGAACTCTGCAAGCCTCTCGCACGTGAGCTGCGCGCGCAAGGTTACAACTCTACACAACGTCACTTCACCCCTCGACAGGTGCGAACCATCACGCAGTATCTCGGTACTCCCTAAGGGTTTTCCTTACTCCAAAATTCACTTTGACCTACGGTCTTAGAATATCGCGACTCGGCAAAGACTGAGCAAGCTCTTCTTTGCTCTCGCTGCTTTTTTCTTTCTACATCTCGCCGGATGAAGAAAGAAAAAAATCATTTTTCTCCTAGCATAATCTAAAGAGGAGAAAGATGTCAACTTTTTCAGGAAAATCCGTTGTATGCGTTGCATCGCGTTGCGCGTTGCATATGAAAATTTTGCAACACATACTGGACGGAGATATAGGGAGAGTAAATACTAATTATATATTATAATAAGTTATAATATATAATTAAATTATATTACTTATAAATTGTAATCTTCTCTTGTCATCTTTTTTTTCTCAAAATAACGATTTTAGCTGTATTTGTCCAAAAAAATAACAAATGCAACGCGCAACGCATCAAACGC
>JAGAAS010000070.1 GCA_017615125.1 Bacteroidaceae bacterium | reverse complement strand
CACATACACTTTGTCTACCCGCAGTTTAGCTAGGAGAAAAAAGAATTATGGAGAAGGGAAAAATTTTTTTTCTTTCTACATCTCGCCGGCTTCTTTCTTCATAATTTTCCGAACACGAACCGACGCTCGAAGCAAGCGCCGAATCAAGCTGGCGTGAATTATGCCTTGCAAGGAGGAGGAAGAGCGATAGCTCAAATCTCTCAAAAATCGGTTCAAAAAGACTCTTGCTTCGAGCGTCGGTTCACTAAGCGCCGCTGATAAGCCAAGCGCGGGGCGGCTATTTGAAGACGTCGAGAGGGATGCCGCGCCAGGTGCTGGGAGGGGTGAGGCGGAAGATCTTCGCTACGGTGGCTGCCACGTCGTACTGGTAGACGGCTTCGTCGATGTGGTGGCCTTTCTTGATGCCCTTGCCCCAGATGACCAGCGGGGTCTCTATCTCGTCGGTGCTGTCGCCTCCGTGCGACTTGCCGTTGTGCCCGTGGTCGGAGGTGACGATGAAGATGGTGTCGTCGTAGATGCCTGCGGCCTTGACGCCGTCGACGATCTGGGCTATTTGCGTGTCGACATGCTCGAGGCAGGCGTAGTACTCGGGCGTGCCCCGTCCGTAGGCGTGGCCTGCATGGTCGGGGGCGTCGATGTGGATGAAGCAGATGGCGGGCTTCTTCTCCTGGATGTACTTAACGGTCTCTCGGACGATGTCGTCGGGGTGCTGGACGGGGTTGTCGATGCACTTGTTATAGCTCAGGCTGAGGGTGTCGGCATAGTACTGGAAGCCGTCCCACTCGCAGACGATGCCGAGCTCGGCGTCGGGGTGTTTCTTGCGCATCAGGTAGAAGAAGGTGGGCTGGCCGCCGTGCTCGGTGGTGGTGAGAGGCTTGAACACGGGGTCGTGCTCGTTGCCGACGATGCCGGTGCCGTCGGCGGGGGTGCCGTTCATCATCGCTGCCCAGTTGCATCCGCTGATGGAGGGGCGTGAGGCGCGTTTCTCGAGGGTGTAGCAGCCCTCGCTCATGTAGCTGCGGATGTAGGGTACCTGGGCGCCCTCGCGCATGGTGTAGGAGCCCCAGCCGTCGATGCCGATGATGATGACGTGACGGGCGAGGTCTTTCTTTGCCTGGGCTCCGCCTATCGCCAGCGTGAGTGCCAGCAGGATGAGTATTCGTTTCATGGGGAGCGGGTTACTTTACCTCTTTCATCAGGTAGATGGTGGTGGGGAAGTGGTCGGAGTAGCCGTTGGTCCACGCACCGGAGGAGGTGGTGCGCAGGGGGTAGCCCTTGTACTTGCCTTCGTGCTGTATCATCCAGTCGCGCACGAAGATCTCGTTGCGGAAGTACTGGAGGTGCGAGCGGTCGCCGTCGACGAGGTTGCCGGTCATGATAATCTGGTCGAAGAGGTTCCACTTGCCGTCGTACTTGAGGGTGCCGACGCCGTCGTCGCGGAGCGTCTTCCACCAGGGGTTGTAGAGGTCGGCGGGGGAGCACTCCTCCTTGTTCTTCTTGGCTCCGAGGGCCTGTGCGATGGACTTGTCGTCGGGGTCGTCGTTGAGGTCGCCCATGATGATGACGGAGCTGGAGGGGTAGAGGGTGAGGATGGAGTCCTTGATGGCGCGCACGAGGGTGCCGGCGCGCTCGCGTCGTGCCGACTCGGCAGAGCGGGAGGGCCAGTGGCAGACGATGAAGTGGATGCGCTCGCCTGCAAGCGTGCCGCCCACGGTGAGGAAGCCGCGCGTGTGGCTCACGGTGCCGTCCTCATGGGTGTAGAGGGGGTAGCTGACGGTCTCGAGGTGGAACTGGCGGGGGTTGTAGATGAAGGCGCAGTCGACGCCGCGGATGTCGGGGCTCTCGGCGTGGGCTATCTCGTAGCCGCGGTCGGCGAGGGCGGGCTGCTTGAGGAGGTCTTCGACGACGCGCCGGTTCTCAATCTCGGAGATGCCGATGAGGGTGGCACCCGTGGGGATGCGGTCGGTGGCGAGCTGCGAGAGCACCGTCGACATGTTCTTGAGCTTGGAGTTGTACTTCATGGTGCCCCACTTGTTGGCGCCAGTGGGGAGGTATTCATAGTCGTTCTTGTCGGAGCCGTCGGCGGCATAGTCGTGGACGGTGTCGAAGAGGTTCTCGAGGTTGTAGAACCCGATGCCGTAGAGGGCGAAGCGCTTCTCGGCGTCGGCACCGACGGCAGCGCGGGTGACGGGGGCTTGGGCTGTTTTGTTGGCAGCGCCGCAGGCGCAGAGGAGGGCAAGCCCGGCAAGGAGCAGGAGAGAGGTGTGTCGTTTCATCGTGTATGGTTCAATAAATAGTTGTTTTCCGGATGGTGTGTGATTTCTTTCAGGGAGCAAATATAGAGGGGAAAAGTGAATTTATCAACATAGGAGTGAAAAAAAAAGGGGGAAAAGTGGAAAAACAATTATTTTTTTGTTTCTTTGCTCACCATTCAGAAGGACTGGGGAATTAGTTGAGAGTTTAGAGTTGAGAGTTTTGAGACGATACGGCGACTCTATCGCCTACGATAACGAAAACGATTCAACAATCCAACGATTCAACAATTCAACGATTTAACAGACAAAAAGAAAGACATTATCTAATATCCACTATGAAGAGAAAACTATTCCTATCGCTTTGCCTTGTGACGGCCTTCGGCGGGGCGTCCTTCGCACAGGACGTGACCGTGCAGACGGGCAAGGCGGCAGCTTCGGAAAACGATGAGTCGGCGTTCACCTTCACCGAGTCGCAGCTGGGTGAGGACGACGATGCCGTGCAGAGCGTGGCAGCGCTCACGACGTCGGACAACGACATCTACCTGAGCAACGTGGGCTATCTGTTCAGTCCCATGCGCTTCAAGGTGCGCGCCCTCGACTCGAAGTACAACGATGTGTACATGAACGGCGTGCTGATGAACGATGCCGAGACGGGGCGCTTCTCGTTCGGCATGATAGGCGGCCTGAACGATGCCACACGCAACCAGGAGAGCGCCAGCTCCTTCGAGAGCAACCGCTTCGCCTATGCCCCCATCGGAGGTGCCAGCAACATCAACATGCGCGCCTCGCAGTATGCCACAGGCTCGAAGGCAGCCCTCAGTGCCTGCAACCGCAATTACCTGGCACGCGCGATGTTCACCCACAGCACAGGACTGATGAACAACGGCTGGGCGCTGACAGCAAGCGCCGGCTACCGCTGGGCCAACGAGGGCGTCATCGAAGGTACGTTCTACAACTCCTTCGGCTACTTCCTCAGCGCGCAGAAGAAGTTCAACGACCAGCACAGCCTGTCGCTGACAACGTGGGGCACGCCCACCGAGCGCGCCCAGCAGGGCGCTGCCACCGAGGAGGCCTACGCCCTTGCCGGCACCCACTACTACAACCCCTACTGGGGCTACCAGCAGGGCAGGAAGCGCAACTCGCGCGTGGTGAACAGCTTCGAGCCCGCCGCCCTCGCCACTTGGGACTTCACCATCGACGAGTACACCAAACTGGTGACTTCGGCATCGTTCAAGTACTCCAACTACAGCACGACGGCGCTCGGGTGGAACGGCAACGCTGCCGACCCCCGTCCCGACTACTACAAGAACCTGCCCAGCTCCACCTACAACGTGTGGGACCTGACGAAGACGCCCACCGCCGACGAGGTGGCCTCGTTCTGGGAGGTGTACAACCGCTTCAGCGGCTCGCCCGAGGGAAGGCAGATCGACTGGGACCGCCTGTACTTCGCCAACAGCCAGGCCAACGCTGTGGGAGGCGAGGCACTCTACTATGTGGAAGCCCGGCATAACGACCAGATGGCCGTGAACCTGAGCAGCACCTACAGCCACACCATCGACAACTTCAACCGCTACAACGCCGGCATCAACCTGGGCACCACGAAGGGTATGCACTACAAGACGATGGCCGACCTGCTGGGAGCCACCAAGTATACCGACGTGGACAAGTTTGCTGCCCGCGACAACGGTTACAACAGCGCGAAGATACAGAACGACCTGCGCAACCCCAACCGCCAGATAGGCGAGGGTGACATCTTCGGATACAACTATAACATCTATGTGAACAAGGCCCGCGCCTGGGGACAGTATGTGTACAACCGAGGCCCGCTGGGCTTCGTGGGCTCGGCACAGCTCAACGGTACCACTATCGAGCGCTACGGTCTGATGCAGAACGGACGTGCTGCCGACCGCTCCTACGGATCGAGCGGCGTCGCCAAGTTCCTGGGCGGCGGCGGAAAGGCGTTGCTGAGCTGGCGCATCACGCCTACTAACATCCTCACCTTCAACGCCGGCTACCAGAAGGAGGCACCTCTGGCCTACAACTCGTTCATCGCCAACCGCATCAAAAACGACTTCGTGCACGACCTGCAGCTGGAGGGCATCCTCAACACCGAGCTCTCGTACCAGCTCACCGCCGGCGGCCTGCAGGCACGCCTCACGGGCTACTACGTGCACTTCGACCATCAGGTGGAGCAGACAGCCTTCTACAACGACTCGGAGAACCGCTTCGCCTACCTCACGATGAACGGCATCGAGAAGGAGCACTACGGCGTGGAGGCAGCAGCTGTGTACAACGTCACCAGCTCGCTGTTGTTCACCTTCATTGGCTCGATGGGCGACGCTTACTACTCGAACAACCCCATCGCCACGCTCACGTATGAAGACCAGGACGGCATCACCAACGTGGTGAAGAATCCCGTGACGGGAGCGTATGAGGACCTGCGCGTGATTGCCAACGGCTGCCGCATAGGAAGCACACCCCTCACGGCGCTTAGCCTCGGCGTCGACTACAACGTCAGCGGCTGGTTCCTCGGAGCCAACGTGAACTACTACGACGACGTGTACGTGAGCTTCTCGCAGTACCGCCGCCTGAGCAATGTGCTCAACAAGTATGTCTTCAACGGTGCTGTCGATGAGCAGGGCAACCCCAGCTTCGGCGTGGACGACGCTACGCTGGAGGAAGAGGGCGGACTGCTCTACAATGCCGACGGCACCCTCTACAAGGCCGTCACCGCCAAGCAACCCAAGGGCAAGGGCGGATTTATGGTTGACGCGAATGTGGGACGCTACATCCGCCTGACAGGCGGGCGCAGCGTGAGCATCAACCTCACGGTGAACAACCTGCTCAACAACACCCGCATGTGCACGGGAGGATATGAGCAGAACCGCGACGACTACTACTACGACAATGGCGTACAGGGCGAGGCACGCACCTACGTGTTCTCGAAGAACCCCAAGCTCTACTATGCCAATGCGCTGAATGCATTCCTTAATGTCGGATACCGTTTCTAATTAAATAGCATGACTATGAAACGCACTATATCAATCCTTACCCTTGCCGCCGTTGTCGTGAGCATGCTGACAGCGTGCATGAACGACTTCGACGACGTCACCTTCAAGGACGGAGACTATCCCTACGGCAACAACGCCCTTCCCGCCAACCCGGAAGTCATCAGCCTGCAAAAGCTGAAAACCGAGAAGTATGCCTCGCTGTTCCAGTCGACGGCAAAGTTCAACTACCAGTATACAACGATAGAAGAAGACCTGTACGTGCGCGGGCGTATCGTCAGCAACGACGAGAGCGGCAACGTGTACAAGACGCTTGCCCTCCGCGACGCTGAAGGAGGATGCATCGTCCTGGGCGTGAACGCTACAGGGCTCTATGCCTACCTGCCGATGGGGCAGGAGATCATTCTCTCGCTGAAGGGACTCGACTTCGGCGCCTACTCCAACATGCCCGAGATAGGGAAGGCCTTCAACAGCGACAAGTACGGCCTGCAGCTGGGGCGCATGAGCGCCGACGTGTTTGAGTCGCACGTGCGCCTCGTCGGAAAGCCCGACGCCTCGCAGGCGCAGCCTGTCGTCATCGACGAACGCTGGCTGAGGAACGAGGGTGTCGTAGCTACCAACTACCCGCTCTACGTGCGGCTGGAGGGCGTGACCTTCAACGACGGGGGCAGGCAGTACGCCCCCACCGACGGCACCACCGAGGACCGCTACGTGAAGGTGGGCTCGCAGCAGGTCGACTGCCGCATGAGCAACTATTCGAACTTCTCGCAGGACACCATCCCCAAGGGGAAGGTCAACATCACGGGACTTCTTACACTCTACGGCACCACGAAGCAGCTGCTCGTGCGCGTAGTGGACGATGTGGAGAAGGCTGAATAATTCACCAATCAGGAGAACAACAAAAAAGAGATATACATTATGAAAAAGAGTTTTAGATTCCTATTTGCTGCCGTAGGCCTTCTCGGCCTGGTAGCATGTGCCGATGTCCCTGAGATTCCCTATCCTCTTCCCGATCCAAACGGAGGGGGCGACAAGCCAGCCGGAGGACTCCCGTTCACCAGCGCCAGCCTGAACGACTTTACAGTGCAGACCATCGAGGGCTTGGACTGGAGCCTGGGTTCCAGCTACGCGAAAGCTACTGGCTATGTCAACCCTAACACGACGGCTACCAAAACGTGGCTCGTGAGCCCCGCCATCAACACGACGGTGACGGGCGACGAGGGCGTCTCCATCAGCTTTGAGAATGTGCTCCGCTATGTGAAGTCATCTACCGACCTAAAAGGGTGGCACAAGGTGCTGGCAAGCAAGGACTACACGGACGATGTCTCTACGGCAACGTGGACAGACCTGAACTTCCAGCCCGTAGAGTCATCGACGCAGACGTGGGACTTCTATGATGCTACCCCCATTTCCCTGCCTGCTGAGTTCATCAACGTGGAGAAGGTATATATCGCCTTCTACTTCCAATGCGACGCCACGAACTCCACCACGTGGGAGCTGAAGAATTTCAGCATCCAGGAGGGTACCGTCACGCCCACGCCTCCTACGCCTACCGACGCGAAGGCTGTCACCATCGCCGAGTTCAACGCAGCTGCTGTGAGCACCTCTGACTGGTACGAGCTGACGGGCGTTGCCAGCGGCATCAAGAGCGGAGATATCTATGGTAACTTCGACTTGGAGGATGCAACGGGCAAAGTCTACGTCTACGGCCTCCTTGCCGAGAAGGGCGGCGCAGGCAAAGCCTTCCAGGACCTCGTAGCTAAGACAGGCTTGGCCAACGGCGACAAGATAAAGATTCACGGGCAGCGCGGCGACTATCAAGGCAAGATAGAAGTTGTGAATGCCTACTTCGTGGAAATCGTTGAGAAGGGCGACAATCCAGGCCCGGGCCCCGGAGGCGAGGGCAACGGCAGCAAGGAGTCTCCCTATAACGTGGCATACGTCCTTTCGGCAAACAATCCGGGAACGGAAGCCTGGGTGAAGGGATACATCGTAGGTACCATCTCAGGAAAATCATCTTCGGATGCCGTATTCGGCACAGAGAATGCCAGCAACACGAATATCATCATTGCCGATGCTGCCAACTGCACGGATGTTTCGCTTTGTGTTCCCGTGCAGCTGCCGCAGGGTGCTGTGCGCGATGACCTCAACCTGCAGCAGCATCCCGAGAATCTGGGCAAGACAGTCTTCTTGAAGGGTAGCCTGGAGAAATACTTCGGTCTGCCAGGCTTGAAGACCGTCACCGAATATAGCTTCGAAGGCGGCAGCGGAGGCGGTGGAGGAGATGATACCGGCGACGCCATCTTCAGCGCTGACTTCACACAGGGAGAAAAGGGATTTGTTGCAAAAGACATCGAACTTGGTTCTCTCTCGTACGTGTGGCAACAGTCTTCGTCCTATGGATGGAAGGGAAGTGCTTACAAGGCAGGCAATCAGAAGGCTGAAAGCTGGTTGGTAAGTCCTACTATTGATTTGACTTCAGCTACTGCTCCTGTGCTTAACTTCGTTCATACAGGCAATTACTTCGACGGCGTAGCTCTTACCGATTACGTCGGAGTTTATGTCCTGATTAATTATAGTGGAGATGTCGCAGCAGCAGAAAAGAGCCTGCTTACCATCCCTAATTTGCCTGTGGGCGGTACCGATGAATCGGGAAAGAAAAACTGGGATTGGGTTGACTCGGGAGACATTGCTCTTTCTTCCTTTGTAGGAAAGAAGATAAACATTGCCTTCCGCTACACGAGTACTGCCGAAGTGGCTCCCACGTGGGAGATCAAGACGATGACGGTAAAGTAACAGGCTTTTCCGAAAGAGAAAACCGAGCCGTTTGAGAGAGTCAGCGGGGCTTCAGCCGAAGTCCTGCTGACTGCTTTTAGAAGGGGGAGAATTATCGAGAAGGGAAAAAGATTTTTTCTTTCTACATCTCGCCGTATGAAGAAGGGAAAAAATTTTTTCCTTCTCGAAAAATTTTTTTGGAAAAAGAAAAAATCGGACACAACAAAAGAGGAATTCATGAGGTATGATGAAAAGCGCGGAAGAGGAGGAGAATCCATCACTTTTCGGGAGGAAAGGCGGCGATTCCTTGTGAAATAGTGCAAGAAAATCCAGAAAATGCGAGAAAACTTGAAATTTTTCACGAAAAAGCTTTGTCAGCTTAAAAAATGGGATTATTTTTGCGCAAAATTTTAGAAATGATAACAAGTAGCGTTCTCCTTGTGGGCATTATTCTGCTGGTTCTGGTCGAGTAATAAGATCCGAAGTGAGATTCGTGTAAACAAGTCAAATAGAAACCTTTCTCACTACAACGAGAAAGGTTTTCTTTTAATAAGGAAATAGGATGGAAGCAACAGGGCTCCGGCAAATCGAAATAATGGACACTACTCTCCGCGACGGGGAGCAGACAAGCGGCGTCTCCTTCCTCCCGCACGAGAAGCTGTCGATAGCCAGGTTCCTGTTGGAGAACCTGCATGTCGACCGTTTGGAAGTGGGCTCGGCGCGTGTCTCCGACGGCGAGATGGAGTCGGTGAGCAACATCTGTCGCTGGGCACAGGGCGAGGGGCTCATCGGGCGCATAGAGGTGCTGGGATTTGTCGACGGGCATGTGTCGGCCGACTGGATTCATCGTTGCGGAGGGCGCGTCATCAACTTGCTTGCCAAAGGCTCGCTGCGTCATTGTAAGGAGCAGCTCCACAAGACTCCCGACGAGCATATACGCGATATTATCGATACCGTACAGTATGCCAACTCGCTCGGAATCAGCGTAAACCTCTATCTCGAGGACTGGAGCAACGGCATGAAGAACGCGCCCGACTACGTCTTCCAGATGGTGGAGGCGCTGAGGGGAACGGGCATCTGCCGCTTCATGCTTCCCGACACGCTCGGCGTGCTCAATCCTGCGCAGACTTCCTCCTACGTCGGCGAGATGGTGCGCCGCTTCCCCGACGTACACTTCGACTTCCACGCACACAACGACTACGGGCTCGCCATAGGAAACGTGTTCGCTGCCGCAGAAGCAGGCGTGAAGGGACTTCACACGACTATCAACGGACTCGGAGAACGTGCCGGAAACGCGCCTCTCTCGAGCGTGCAGGCTATCCTCAAGGATCAGCTGGGGATAGCGACGAACATCGTTGAGGAGCAGCTGAATGCTGTGAGCCGCCTCGTGGAGTCCTGCTCGGGAATAGCTGTTCCGAGCAATATGCCCATCGTGGGCGAGAACGTCTTCACCCAGGTGGCAGGCGTGCATGCCGACGGCGACAACAAAAGCAATCTCTACTATAACGAGCTCCTCCCCGAGCGCTTCGGCCGCAGGCGTGAGTATGCCCTCGGGAAGACAAGCGGGAAGGCAAACATCCGCAAGAACCTGGAGGAACTGGGGCTCGTGCTCGACGAGGATGCGATGCGCAAGGTAACGGACCGCATCATCGAACTTGGCGACAAGAAAGAAGTCGTCACCCAGGAAGACTTGCCCTACATCATCTCCGACGTGCTGAAACATTCTGTTGCCGAAGACAAGGTGACGCTCATCGGCTACAACGTGTCGCTCTCGAAAGGTATCAAGCCTACATGTGCGCTGAAGCTGAACGTCAACGGGCAGGTGTTCGAGGAATACGCCAGCGGAGACGGACAGTACGACGCCTTCGTGCGCGCCTTGCGCAAGATTTATAAGGTCACCCTCCAGCGCCGCTTCCCCATGCTGACGAACTACGCGGTGTCCATCCCCCCAGGGGGACGCACGGATGCCTTCGTGCAAACCATCATCACGTGGGACTACGAGGGACACGAGTTCAAGACGCGCGGATTCGATGCCGACCAGACGGAAGCTGCCATCAAGGCCACGATGAAGATGCTGAATATATTGGAAAACCAACAGGAAATATAGTTTTTACAGGTAAAACGATTTAATAGAATAACAATGGAAAAAGAGACATTCGATTGGCAGAACCTCTCGTTCAACTACGTTAAGACAGACTACAATGTTCGTTGCTACTATCGCAACGGCAGTTGGGGCGAGGTGGAAGTAAGCAGCAGCGAGATGATACCCATCCACATGGCTGCCACCAGTTTGCACTACGGGCAAGAGGCCTTTGAGGGACTGAAGGCCTATCGCGGGAAAGACGGCAAGGTGCGCATCTTCCGTATTGAGGCGAATGCTTCCCGTCTGCAGAGCACAAGCGACGCTACCCTCATGCCGCAGATGCCGACGGAGACATTCCGCGAGATGGTCATTAAGGTTGTCCGGTTGAACGAGCGCTTCATCCCTCCCTACGAGAGTGGAGCATCGCTGTATATCCGCCCGCTGCTCATTGGCACAGGGGCTCAGGTCGGCGTTCATCCAGCCAATGAATACTTGTTCCTTATCTTCGTCACGCCCGTAGGACCTTACTTCAAGGGCGGCTTTGCTACCAACCCGTATGTCGTTATCCGCAAGTACGACCGTTCGGCTCCTCTGGGTATGGGAATGTACAAGGTGGGCGGTAACTATGCTGCCAGCCTTCGCGCCAATCAGATGGCTCATGATATGGGGTATCCTTGTGAGTTCTACCTTGATGCGAAGGAGAAGAAGTACATCGACGAATGTGGAGCAGCCAACTTCTTCGGTATCAAGAACAATACGTATGTCACTCCCTTGTCGACATCCATTCTTCCGTCTATCACCAACGACAGCCTGCAACGGGTAGCTGCCGATATGGGACTGAAGGTTGAGCGGCGCCAGATTCCCATCGAAGAGCTGACAACCTTCGAGGAGGCAGGTGCCTGCGGAACAGCAGCTGTGATAGCTCCCATCGAGCGCATCGACGACATCGAGCTCGGCGTCTCGTATGTGATAGCTAAGGACGGCAAGCCCGGACCCGTCTGCAAAAAGCTCTACGACACGTTGCGTGCCATCCAGTATGGCGACTTAGCCGATCCGTACGGATGGGTAACTGTTCTGGAGGATTAAATAAGGATTACTTTTTATTATCATTCAAGAAATGTCGGAATACAAGATACCACTTCGCAGTGAGATAAGTACGCAGGGACGCCGTATGGCTGGTGCCCGCGCTTTGTGGATAGCAAACGGCATGAAGCGGGAAATGATGGGACGGCCCATTATCGCTATTGCCAATTCCTTTACCCAGTTTGTGCCGGGACATACCCATCTGCACGAGATAGGCCAGTTTGTGAAAGCAGAGATTGAGAAGCTGGGCTGCTATGCTGCCGAGTTCAACACCATCGCTGTTGACGACGGCATAGCGATGGGACACGACGGAATGCTCTATTCGCTTCCCTCGCGCGATATCATTGCCGATAGCGTGGAGTATATGGTCAACGCCCATAAGGCCGACGCGCTGGTGTGCATCAGCAACTGCGACAAGATAACTCCGGGAATGCTGATGGCTGCTATGCGTCTTAACATCCCTACCGTTTTTGTCTCCGGAGGTCCGATGGAAGCAGGCTGCGACGGAGTCTCTGATCATGGGCTGGATCTGATTGACGCTATGGTGATGAGTGCCGACGACAATGCCGACGATGAGACGGTGCAGCGCATCGAGATGCATTCTTGCCCGGGATGCGGATGCTGCTCCGGTATGTTTACGGCTAACTCCATGAACTGTCTGAACGAGGCTCTCGGGATGGCTCTTCCGGGAAACGGAACCATTCTTGCCACGCATGTGCGTCGTAAGCAACTGTTTGCCGACGCTGCCAGGAAGATTGTGGAGAATGCATACAAATACTATCGCGACGGAGACTCATCGGTTCTTCCCCGAAGCATCGCCACACGTCCTGCTTTCCTCAACGCTATGACGTTGGATATAGCGATGGGCGGAAGCACCAACACGGTGCTCCACCTGCTTGCTATTGCGCATGAGGCAGGGGTGCGCTTCACGATGGACGATATCGATGTTCTTTCGCGCCGTGTTCCCTGCATCTGCAAAGTGGCACCCACGACAAACAAGTATCACGTGCAGGATGTGAACCGCGCAGGGGGTATCCTTGCTATCTTGGGCGAGCTGGCCAAAGGAGGTCTGCTCGATACGTCGGTACTTCGCGTGGACAGTACTTCGTTGGCTGAGGCTATCTCTGGCTACGACAACTCCTTCTGCTATTGTGCTCCCGCCAATGTCTTCTCCAACAAGATGGCTTCGCAGGAGACTTATTATAAGGAACTCGACCTTGACCGGGAAAACGGATGCATCCGCGATTTGCAGCATGCCTACACGAAGGACGGCGGACTTGCCGTGCTGAAGGGAAACATCGCTGTCGACGGATGTGTGGTGAAGACAGCAGGCGTTGACGAGAGTATATGGAAATTCCGAGGACCTGCACGTGTGTACGACTCGCAGGAAGCAGCCGTCGACGGCATCCTGGGAGGAGAGGTGAAGGCTGGCGATGTTGTCGTCATTACCTACGAAGGTCCTAAAGGCGGGCCCGGCATGCAGGAGATGCTCTATCCGACGTCTTACCTCAAGTCGCGCCATTTAGGAAAAGCGTGTGCCCTCGTTACCGACGGGCGCTTCAGCGGAGGAACCAGCGGGCTCAGCATAGGGCATGTGTCGCCCGAGGCTGCTGCAGGCGGTGCAATAGGAAAGATTGTCAATGGCGACATTATTGAAATAGATATCCCCAATCGGAGCATCAACGTCTGCCTTTCCGACGAAGAGCTGGAACGTCGTCCGATGGCTCCCGTCACCCGAAACAGACCTGTCCCCAAGTCGCTGAAGGCGTATTCATCGATGGTAAGTTCAGCCGACAAGGGAGCCGTCAGGATTATCGACGAATGAGCCGTATTATATAAAGGTACGCAACCATCTGCGAACGCAGCTTTGAACCGTTTTTTCATAGCGAAATAAATAAGAAGAAATTCAACGAATAGATACGTTGTCATACATGAATAGTTATATCTCAGGCGCGGAAGCGCTCATGCAATCGCTCATTCACGAAGGAGTCAAGACGATTTTCGGCTATCCCGGAGGAAGCATTATGCCCGTCTTCGACGCAATGTTTGACCATAGGGATGATTTCCGTCAGGTGCTTGTCCGTCACGAACAGGGAGCTGCCCATGCAGCACAGGGATACGCACGCGTGTCAGGCGAAGTGGGCGTCTGCATTGTTACCAGCGGGCCGGGAGCAACAAATACGATTACCGGCATTAGCGACGCTATGCTCGACAGCACCCCCATCGTGGTTATCGCCGGGCAGGTGGGCGCCTCGTTCTTGGGTACCGATGCCTTCCAGGAGGTTGACTTCGTGTGTGTCACGCAGCCCATTAGCAAGTGGAGCTATCAGATACGCCGTCCTGAGGATGTCGCCTGGGCTGTTGCCCGTGCGTTTTACATCGCCCGCAGTGGGCGCCCGGGACCTGTCGTGCTTGACTTCACGCGAAATGCGCAAGTCGGGAAGGTGGATTTTGCTCCTGCAAACATCACATTGCAGCGCGGCTTCATCCCTGTGCCCAAGACGGATATGTCCTCTGTGGAGGAAGCTGTACGGCTTATCGACAACGCCCATCGTCCTCTTCTGCTTGCAGGGCAGGGAATAACGCTTGCTGATGCGCAAGACGAGTTGCTCGCTTTCGTAGAGAAGGCCGACATACCTGTCGGATGCACTCTGCTCGGACTTTCCACCATTCCCAGTGCTCATCGCCTGAATATGGGTATGTTGGGCATGCACGGGAACCTGGCTCCGAATGTGAAGACGAATGAATGCGACGTGCTCATAGCTGTCGGCATGCGTTTCGACGACCGTGTTACCGGCAATCTGGCTACGTATGCCCGTCAGGCGAAGATAATACATCTGGATATTGACCCAGCCGAGATAAACAAGAACGTTCACACCGATGTGGCTGTCTTGGGAAACTGCAAGAATACCCTCTCGCTGTTGGCGGAGGCTGTCAAGCCTGCCAAGCATACCGATTGGATTGCCAGCTTCGCTCCTCTCTATGAAAAGGAGAAGGAGATGGTGATCGATGCTGCGCTCCATCCTGCCGAAGGGCCTATCAAGATGGGCGAGGTAGTCAGTATGGTAAGTGCTGCGACGCACGACAGCGCTGTGCTTGTCACCGATGTGGGGCAGAACCAGCTGATGGCGGCGCGTTACTTCCGTTACACAGCCAAGCGCAGCTTTGTGTCGTCGGGAGGCTTGGGCACGATGGGTTTCTCCCTTCCTGCCGCTATCGGAGCCACCTTCGGGGCACCCGAGCGCACGGTATGTGCTTTCATGGGCGACGGAGGAATCCAGATGAACATCCAGGAACTGGGAACCATCATGGAGTCGGGCGCTCCGGTGAAGATAATCCTTCTCAACAATCATTATCTCGGCAACGTGCGCCAATGGCAGCAGCTCTTCTTCAACGGACGTTATTCGTGCACGCCTATGATGAATCCGCATTACGGCACTATAGCCGAAGCCTACGGGATTCCTTCGGAGACGGTTCTCACCCGCGAGGACCTTCCCGCTGCTATCGAGAAGATGCTCACTACCGCAGGGCCCTACCTGCTGGAAGTCGTCATCCAGGAAGACGAGAATGTGATGCCGATGACTCCTCCAGGCGGCTCTGTCAACCAGATGATGCCCTTCGATGATTTCTCTTAAGACCTTTTGGAAAATGGAAAAGAAACTCTATACTCTCATCGTTCATTCAGAGAACATTGCCGGTTTGCTCAACCAGATAACTGCCGTGTTTACTCGCCGTCAGCTCAACATCGAGAGCCTGAACGTGTCGGCATCGTCCATCGAGGGCATCCACCGGTATACGATAACCACATGGGCCGATGAAGATATGGTAAAGAAAGTCGTGAAGCAGATCGAGAAGAAAATCGACGTGCTTCAGGCGCATTACTATACCGATTCGGAGGTGTTCATGCAAGAAATTGCCCTCTACAAGCTGTCGACGCCGGCCATCTTCGCCAACCCGGAGATTTGCCGCACAATACGCTACTACGATGCCCCCATCATCGAGACCAACGAAGTATACACCGTCGTTCAGAAGGCAGGACGCACCGACGAGATCGATTCGCTCAGCAAAGAATTGGCAACCTACGGCTGCGTGCTCCAGTATGTCAACTCAGGACGCGTAGCCGTCACGCGCAGCAGCGCCGAGCAGGTGACAGCCTTCATCGAGAGCCTGAAAGACTGAAAGGGACGATTGTCAGCCGAAAGAAAAAGATGAAGAAGGAAGCGCGCGATATGGAGAAGGGTAAAAAATTTTTCGAGAAGGGAAAAAATATCTTCGAGAAGGAATCTCGCCGTATGAAGAAAGAAAACGGCGAGATGAAGAAAGAAAAAATTTTTATCTTTTGAGCATCTCCTGAAACCGGTTCGCAGCGCTTTGACAAGCATTAGAAAGAAAAAACGTTTAATCAAATAAAAACCAAATTTTAGAAAGATGGCACAAATGAATTTTGGCGGTGTTATTGAAACCGTAGTAACCCGTGAGGAATTTCCTCTTGAGAAAGCACGTGAAATACTGAAAAACGAGACGATTGCCGTCCTCGGCTATGGTGTGCAAGGTCCTGGACAGTCGTTGAACCTTCGCGACAATGGCTTCAACGTCATCGTGGGCCAGCGCCCGGGCAAGACGTACGAGAAGGCTGTCGCCGACGGCTGGGTACCTGGCAAGACGCTCTTCAGCATCGAAGAGGCAGCCGAGCGCGGCACCATCGTGATGTGTCTCCTTTCCGACGCTGCCGTAATGGCAGTATGGCCCACCATCAAGCCCCATCTCACGGCAGGGAAGACACTCTATTTCAGTCACGGATTTGCTATCACGTGGAGCGACAGAACGGGCTGCGTGCCCCCGAGCGACATCGACGTCATCATGGTAGCTCCCAAGGGCTCGGGCACCTCACTCCGCACGATGTTCCTTGAAGGAAGAGGCCTGAACAGTAGCTATGCCGTCTATCAGGACGTATCGGGAAAGGCTGTCGACAAAGTGCTGTCGCTGGGTATCGGTATCGGCTCGGGCTATCTCTTTGAAACAACCTTCCAGCGTGAGGCAACCAGCGACCTGACAGGAGAGCGCGGCTCGCTGATGGGTGCAATCCAGGGCCTTCTCCTGGCGCAGTATGAAGTGCTCCGCGAAAACGGACACACCCCCTCCGAAGCATTCAACGAGACGGTAGAAGAGCTCACACAGTCGCTCATGCCGCTCTTCGCAGCCAAGGGAATGGACTGGATGTATGCCAACTGCTCCACTACGGCTCAGCGAGGCGCTCTCGACTGGATGGGACCGTTCCACGATGCCATCAAGCCCGTTGTGCAGAAGCTCTACGCCAGCGTGAAGAGCGGACATGAGGCACAGATCAGCATCGACAGCAACAGCCAGCCCGACTATCGCGAGAAGCTCAACGAGGAACTGCGTCAGCTGCGCGAGAGCGAGATGTGGCAGACAGCTGTTACCGTCCGCAAGCTCCGTCCGGAAAACAATTAGCCTTGCACCCAAGTCACGCGGGGCAAAGATGCTACCGCGATGACTTCAACTCCCCTTCCCGAAAATAATAAACGACGAAATGGAAGATAGACTTTATATTTTTGATACTACGCTCCGTGACGGTGAGCAAGTGCCCGGCTGCCAACTTAATACGGTGGAGAAAATCCAGGTTGCCAAACAGCTGGAGCTCCTTGGCGTCGATGTCATAGAGGCAGGCTTCCCCATCTCCAGCCCGGGAGATTTCAATTCCGTTATTGAGATTTCCAAAGCGGTGACTTGGCCTACGATATGCGCACTCACGCGTGCTGTTGAGAAGGATATCGATACGGCAGTCGAAGCCTTGCGCTATGCGAAGCACAAGCGCATACACACCGGTATCGGCACCAGCGACTATCACATCAAGTACAAATTCAACTCCACGCACGATGAAATCATCCAGCGCGCTGTGGCAGCCGTCAAGTATGCCAAGAAATTCGTCGAGGACATCGAGTTCTATGCCGAAGATGCCGGACGAACCGACAACGAGTTCCTGGCGCGCGTCGTCGAGGCTGTCATAAAAGCCGGAGCCACAGTCGTCAACATCCCCGACACGACGGGATATTGCCTGCCCGAGGAGTACGGCAACAAGATTCGCTACCTCAAAGAGCATGTCGACGGCATCGACAAGGCTATCATCTCCACTCATTGCCACAACGACCTGGGAATGGCTACCGCCAATACCATATCGGGCGTTATCAACGGCGCGCGGCAGGTGGAGGTGACGGTAAACGGCATCGGCGAGAGGGCAGGGAACACGTCGCTCGAGGAAATCGCTATGATTATCAAGTGCCATAAGTCGCTTGCCGTATCTACCAACATCAACACGACGAAAATCTATCCCGCTTCGCGCCTTGTGTCGAGTCTGATGAACATGCCCGTACAGCCCAACAAGGCTATCGTCGGGCGCAATGCGTTTGCCCATTCATCGGGAATCCATCAGGATGGTGTGCTGAAGAATACGCAGACGTACGAGATCATGGACCCCAAGGACGTGGGCATCGACGAGAACAGCATCGTGCTTACGGCTCGCAGCGGGCGTGCTGCGCTGAAGCATCGTCTGCAGGTGCTGGGAATAGACATCGACGGAGAACGGCTCGACAAGGTGTACGACGCTTTCCTGCGTCTTGCCGATCAGAAGAAGGAGATTACCGACGATGATGTCCTGATGCTTGCCGGTGCCGACCGTTCAGCCGGGCATAGTGTCAAGCTTGACTATCTGCAGGTTACCAGCGGGCTTGGCGTACGTCCCGTTGCTAGCCTAGGGCTCAACATTGCAGGCGAGCTGTTCGAGGCTGCCGCCACAGGCAACGGACCTGTCGATGCTGCCATCAAGGCACTCAAACAGATTATCCGTCGCCAGATGACACTCAGGGAGTTTACCATCCAGGCTATCAGCAAGGGCAGCGACGATGTCGGGAAAGTCCACATGCAAGTCGAGTACAACAATCAGATCTACTACGGCTTCGGTGCGAATACCGATATCATAGCAGCTTCCGTAGAAGCCTACATCGATTGTATTAACAAATTCCATCATTGATGCGGTTATCTACGATGACGATAGCCCCTTAACCCTTAGCCTTTGGCCCTTAATTTGATTATTTGATCATCTGATTATTTGATTATTTACTTATGAATACGTTGTTCGATAAGATATGGGATGCGCATGTCGTCCAGCAGATAGAGGATGGACCTACGCAGTTGTATATCGATCGTCTTTACTGCCACGAAGTCACCTCCCCTCAGGCTTTCGAAGGCATGCGCGAGCGTGGCTTGAAGTGCTTTCGTCCGAAGCAGATTTTCTGCATGCCCGATCATAACACCCCTACCCACGATCAGGACAAACCCATTTCCGATCCTGTCTCGCGTGCGCAGGTGGAAACCCTCGCAAAGAATGCCGAGGACTTCGGCCTCACTCATTTTGGCATGATGGACCCGCGCAACGGCATCATCCACGTGGTAGGCCCTGAGCGAGGGCTCTCGCTGCCCGGCATGACCATCGTCTGCGGCGATTCCCACACCTCCACGCACGGCGCTATGGGAGCCGTTGCCTTCGGCATCGGTACCAGCGAAGTGGAGATGGTGCTGGCTTCGCAGTGCATCCTGCAGACCAAGCCGAAGAGCATGCGCATTCGCATCGAGGGTATGCTAGGAACGGGTGTCACAGCCAAGGATGTCGCCCTCTTCCTGATGTCGAAGCTAACCACCTCTGGTGCTACGGGCTACTTCATCGAGTATGCTGGCTCCGTCGTGCACGATATGTCTATGGAGGGACGCCTTACGCTGTGTAACCTTTCCATCGAGATGGGTGCGCGAGGAGGGTTCATTGCTCCCGACGAGACGACGTTTGTCTATCTCTATGGGCGTGAGTACGCACCTAAGGGAGAGGCGTGGGACGAGGCAGTAGCTTACTGGCGCACGTTGCGTAGCGGCGATGATGCTGTCTTTGATAAGGATTATGTATTCGATGCTGCCGACATTGCCCCGATGGTAACCTACGGTACCAACCCGGGCATGGGTATGGCTGTCACTAGTACGATTCCTACGATTGAGAGCGTATCCGAGGCGGGGCGAGAGTCGTTCCGACGAGCCCTCGACTATATGCGCTTCGTCCCAGGTCAGTCTCTGATAGGCACGCCTGTCGACTATGTGTTCCTGGGTGCCTGCACCAACGGGCGCATCGAGGACTTCCGCGCCTTCGCGTCTGTCGTGCGCGGCAGGCACAAGGCTCCCAACATCACGGCCTGGCTCGTGCCCGGCTCGTGGCTTGTTGCTCAGCAGATCCATGAGGAAGGGCTCGATACGGTGCTTGCAGAGGCTGGCTTCTCCATTCGTCAGCCCGGCTGTAGCGCTTGTCTCGCAATGAACGATGATAAGATTCCTGCCGGCTGTCTGGCTGTCAGCACCAGCAATAGAAACTTCGAGGGACGTCAGGGCCCCGGCTCGCGCACCGTGCTGGCCAGCCCTCTCACGGCAGCCGCTGCCGCCGTCACCGGATTCATTACCGACCCACGTAAATTCCTGTAAGCTATGAAACAGAAATTCTCCGTTATCACATCCACGTGTGTCCCCCTTCCGCTCGAGAATGTCGACACCGACCAGATTATCCCGGCTCGTTTCCTGAAGGCCACCACTCGCGACGAGCGCTTCTTTGGTGACAACCTGTTCCGCGACTGGCGCTACGACAAGCAGGGTAATCCCATCCCCGATTTCGTGCTCAACGACCCCCTTTACGGAGGCTGCATCCTTGTGGCAGGCAAGAACTTCGGTTCGGGCTCCTCGCGCGAGCATGCCGCGTGGGCTATTGCTGGCTATGGCTTCAGGGTCGTCATCAGCTCGTTCTTTGCCGACATCCACAAGAACAACGAACTCAACAACTTCGTGCTCCCTGTCGTTGTCAGCGAAGCTTTCCTTGCTGAGCTTTTCGATACTATCCAGGCCAACCCCAAGGCTGAAGTCACCGTCGACCTTCCCGCGCAGACCGTCACCAACCTCACCACAGGCCATAGCGAGCATTTCGACATCAATGCCTACAAGAAACACTGTCTTCTCAACGGGCTCGACGATATCGACTTCCTCGTTGCTAATAGCGACAAGACAGCAGCCTACGAGCAACAGCGTTCCTAACCTTCCCTTGTCCCTTGACCCTTGACCCTTGTCCCTTGTCCCTTGTCCCTTGACCCAATTAGCCCATTAGCCCTTGGCCTTTAGCCTTAGCCGATAAAACGATTCTACGATTCCACAATTCCACGATTAAACGATTAAACAGTTCCGCAATTCCACAATAAAAACATTCCCTATGAATCTCAATTTAGCAGTTCTTCCTGGCGATGGCATTGGGCCCGAAGTGGTAGCCCAGGCCTTGCGTGTTGTACAAACCGTCTGCCGTAAATACGGCCATCAGCTCACCTTCGAGTACGGGCTCTGCGGAGCCTCCGCCATCGACGCCGTGGGCGATCCCTATCCCGAAGCTACCCACCAGCTCTGTCTTCAGAGCGATGCCGTTCTCTATGGTGCTGTGGGAGACCCGCGCTTCGACAACAATCCTTCCGCGCCTGTGCGTCCCGAGCAGGGACTCCTCGCTATGCGCAAGAAGCTCGGACTGTTTGCCAACATACGCCCTGTGCAGACCTTCGACTGCTTGGTTCACAAGTCCCCCCTCAAGGACGAACTTGTGCGCGGCGCCGATTTCATCTGCATCCGAGAGCTGACGGGAGGTATGTACTTCGGTGCCAAGCTCGAGGGCGACGACGAGGCCTACGACACCAACCATTACACCCGTGCCGAGGTGGAGCGCATCCTGCGCGTTGCCTACAACTATGCTCGCCAGCGTCGCCATCACCTTACCGTTGTCGACAAAGCTAACGTCCTTGCATCGTCACGTCTCTGGCGCAAGGTGGCACAGCAGATGGCACCCGAGTATCCCGATGTCACCACCGACTATATGTACGTCGACAATGCCTCCATGCGTATGATCCAGGAGCCTCGCTTCTTCGACGTGATGGTTACCGAGAACACTTTCGGCGACATCCTCACCGACGAGGGCTCGTGCATCACCGGCTCTATGGGACTGCTCCCCAGCGCCTCCGTCGGCATCCACACCAGCGTCTTCGAGCCCATTCACGGCTCGTGGCCCCAGGCTGCCGGGCAGAACATCGCCAACCCGCTGGCTACCGTCCTCTCCGCCGCCATGATGTTCGACTATGCCTTCGGCCTTCACGACGAGGCAGCCCTCGTGCGTGCCGCTGTCGATGCCTCCCTCGCCGCCAACGCCCGCACGGCCGACATCCAGGTGTCGGGCGAGCGACCCCTCAGCACCTCCGAGGTGGGCGACTGGCTCGTCAGCTGGATTGAGCAGAACGCTTAAGCAAGAGTCCCAGGGGGGCTTTTCTCCCCGAAATACATATATCTTGGGCGAAATCTGATCAAAAACAGATAGATTTCGCCCAAATTATTTTCTTACATCAAAGGCTTATCGTAACTTTACGCAGAATAATAATACCCAACCGATATGCACACCTCGAAAACGCGACAACTCCTCCTCCTGCTTACAGCCCTCCTGCTGACGATGCCCTCTCTGGCCCAGAAAGTCCGTGTGGCATGCGTGGGAAACAGCATCACCT
Source organism: Bacteroidaceae bacterium (assembly GCA_017615125.1). Lineage (GTDB taxonomy): Bacteria > Bacteroidota > Bacteroidia > Bacteroidales > Bacteroidaceae > UBA1189. The sequence goes on along the minus strand of JAGAAS010000070.1, from coordinate 2,984 downwards.
ATGGCGCCAACATCGGCGACCGTGAGAAGTATCACTATCCCGCTCAGCTGCAAGGCTATCTGGGCGACGGCTTCGACGTGCGTAACTTCGGGATGAACGGTGCCACCCTCCTGCGTCAGGGCGACAGGCCCTACGTGAAGAGCCAGCAGTACCAGCAGTCGCTCGAGTTCCTCCCCGACATCGTGCTCATCAAGCTGGGAACCAACGACACCAAGCCCCAGAACTGGCAGCACAAGGACCAGTTCGTCGACGACTACAAGGCGCTCATCGCCTCCTACCGTGCCCTCAGCTCCCATCCCCGCATCATCCTCCTCACCCCCCTGCGCTGCTTCCTGCCCGACGACAACCCCTCCATCAGCAGCCAGCTCATAGCCCAGGAGGTGCGCCCTATGGTCGAGGAGATAGCCTACGCCGAGCACCTCGACATCATCAATATGTTCAACGTCGTGGGCGACACGTGGGACTCCGCCGTCATGCCCGACCGGCTCCACCCCTCGGCACAGGGCGCCGGCAGCATGGCGCTGAAGATATACAAGCACCTCAGCGTCAAGGCCGACGATACCACAGCCGACGCCCGCGAGCCCTTCTACAGGGCAGGAGCCCAGCCGTTCAACTTCCACGGCTTCCAGGGCTACGACTTCGTGAGCGACGGCGTGCCGTGCAAGGTCGTCGAGCCGCGCGTGGCAGCCAAGGGTAAGCCCTGGATCTGGCGCGCCCGCTTCTGGGGTCATGAGCCGCAGACCGACATCGACCTGCTCGAGCGCGGCTTCCATGTGGCCTACTGCGATGTCGCCGACCTCTACGGCGCCCCCCAGGCCGTGAAGCGATGGGACACCTTCTACCGCCGCATGGTCAAGGCGGGCTTCAGCCGCAAGATGGCACTCGAGGGCATGAGCCGCGGAGGGCTCATCGTCTACAACTGGGCCGCCAAGAACCCCTGCAAGGTAGCATGCATCTATGCCGACGCCCCCGTGATGGACATCACCCAGTGGCCCATGGCATCGGAAGGCAACGAGGCGGACACCCGCCGTATGATGCAAGCCTACGGCTTCAAGAGCGAGGCCGAGGCACGCGCCTGGAAGGGCAACCCGCTTGATCACGCCCGCACCCTGGCGAAGGCCTCCATCCCCATCCTCCACGTCGTCGGCGACATGGACGAAGGCGTGCGCTATCGCGACAACACCCGCGTCTTCGAGGAGGAGATGAAGGCCCTGGGAGCACCCATCCGTGTCATACACAAGCCCTCCGTAGGCCATCATCCCCATTCGCTCAGCAACCCGCAGCCCATCGTCGACTTCATCCTGCAAGCCATGAACCAGGACGACTAGCCCCGCCCTCGCGCCGGCGACCCATTCAAGAGAAACAGAAAAAGACACTCTCAAAATGTTACATGTTACATGTTACATGTAACTTTTTTGTAACATTTATCGGGGTTTTATGGAGTAAAGGAGGATTTTTATTGATTACAATTTATAAGTATATTAATTTAATTATATATTATAATTCATTATAATATATAATTAGTATTTACTCTCCCTATCTCTCTCCAATCAAATAGTGTTACATAATTTGTTACATGTAACATGTAACATGTAACATTTTTGAAACGCGGAATTGTCTTTTCCTGATTTTGGTTGACAGTTTTTCTGCTTTTTCCTGAAGTGGTTGACACTCGTTTTCCTGGTTCAGTTGACACTTTCCTGAAATGGTTGACACCTTTCCTGAAAAGGTTGTCGTTTTCCTGGAAAGGTTGACAACGGGGAAACTGGTCGCGGGCAAAGTTATTGATTAATCTGCAAACACTGTGTCTTTTCCTGGTTTTGGTTAACAGTTTTTCTGCTTTTTCCTGAAGTGGTTGACACTTGTTTTCCTGGATTCGTTGACACTTTCCTGAAATGGTTGTCATTTTCCTGATTTTGTTGACACTTCTTCCTTATCTAATTATGCTAGGAGAAAAAAACTTTTTTCTTTCTTCATACGGCGAGATGTAGAAAGAAAAAATAAGGCAACTTATATACTATTGCTAAAGTAAATCCCCGACACGTTTGGTATCGGGGATTTTCCGTTAATCGTCCTGCCAGGGGATATATGTTCTAGTTCCGTCTTTGCCGATTCCAATTATCATGTGATTCTTGTTATCAAGTTCAATATCCTCTTGTGCTTTTGCCAACAGTTTTCTGTTGAATCCAATGACGGTATACAAGTCATCTTTTACCATAATGTGTACTTTTGCGGCTTTGAATTCAAAATATTCATCAAATATCGGCTCATAAAGAATTTTGTTGTTTTTTGACATTATTCCATAATAATTCTTCTCTCCATACCGTAGGCAAAAGACTTGTGCACTCGGTTTGTATCCACTACAATCACGAAAGTCCATTTCAATGTATTGAGCCCTCACGCCCTTTGGGGTGATGAATGGTTGGTTGAAATGCATAATAACCCCATCTACAATCGGTTTGAAATCTTCTGCCTGCATGGCTGACGCAGCGAACAGGACGATGATAAATAAAACTTTTCTCATAGCTTTTTCAATGTTTCTTTCATGTTTACATTGCAAGTATATGAAAGGTTTTTGAATGTTCCAAAAAAGAAACCTCAGGCGGGGGGCAAATCAGATGATCAGATAATCGGATAATCGAATAACTGAAGGTTCGGGTATAAACAAAACCTGAAAAACCCTTTCATCGCTTTTCGCTCTGTCGAGCTCTTCGTCTTCCGCTGGCGTGTCTGCCGTAAACAAGTTTCCGTCATTCACCCCAACGTCACACGCGGCATTTCATGCCCTTAAACCGATAAAAGAAAAACCGAAAAAACAGCTGTCGCTTACTGAAACAAATTGCCATTATGCGCACTAATTTCTTTCACTAATGTCACTATTGTTCTTTAGCCTTTTAGCCTTCATTGGCCTCTTGGCCTGTTATTGGTTTTTGTTCCTCAGTTATCCAGTTATTTGATTGAGCGAGAGCAGAGGAAGCATGCTT
>JAGAAS010000069.1 GCA_017615125.1 Bacteroidaceae bacterium | reverse complement strand
TTCGGGCTGTTTTGGGGGTAAAAACACAAAATGTCTCACTTTTTGTCCCGCTTTTTTCTTGTAAGAGCCCTTCACTTGTTCTTCATTTGCGGTATGTTTAACCATAAAAATGAAGAACTATGAAAAAAACATTGTCAATTATTTGTTCCCTTTTTGTTTTCCTTACAGTTTATGGACAAGGAAACAATATCGTATTAAGTACTGAAGAGGCTGATACTATTGGAGCAGGGCATAACGGGAATAAAGAATTGGTGTTAGTTCCCGTTGCATCTTTGGAAAGAAGCATTCTGCAGGTCAGTTTTCCTGTCTGCACAGTATCGCAAGTTGTAATCATAGACAAAAGCTCAAACCAGACAGTCTATTCCGACAGCTTTGCCTCCACTACACAAGTCATCATAGATCTGGAGGATGAGGGTCTTGGTGAAGGAAACTACCTGCTCCGCATCTATGCCTTTGGCAAATGGTGGTGGGGTGAATTCGTGTTGGAAGAGGAATAACAATAAGGCACGCAAACATTACTATATAATAAGGTATGAAAAAGTTATTTCTTTTCCTCTCTCTAATCGTTACCGTATGCCTGGCCGTGCATGCCGACCATACGGTGCAATTCTTGTATGACAGCGGCGGCAACCGCATCTCCCGCGCCATTGTCATTCCAGTTCTGACTCGTGGTGCGCTGGACGACTTGACGCCCTCGGACAGCATCCCTATCTTCTCGGATGTCTTTGCCGAGTTCGAGCTCCGCGTCCATCCTAATCCCACGAAGGGACATCTTCTCATCGAGCTCCTCGGCCTGCCAGAGGGAGACACCTTCCGCTACCTTATCGCCAGCTCCTCCGGTCACCGCATCATCGAAGCGGAAACTTCCGACAATCCGGCGGAGGCAAACCTTTCGGAATGCCCTCCCGGTCTCTATGTCCTCCGCCTGTTCTACAAGGAAACCACAAAGGAGTTCAAGATCATCAAGCTCTAACCTTTATTCCTATATAATCCGACCTACCATGCAACGCAAGTTATATCTTTTCCTACTCTCCTCCCTGCTCGTAACCCTTCCCGTCCTTGCCGACGGCAACCTGCTTGTCGGCACCATCGACGTGCAGGCCACCGTGAGCGAGTCGGGAGGTGCTGTCGTCAGCATCCCCATTGATGTCCCTGCGGGCATCAACGGTATGCAGCCCAGCCTCTCTCTTGTCTACAACAGCCAGAGCGGCTACGGCATCGCCGGCTGGGGCTGGAGCCTTTCAGGTATCTCCTCCATAACACGGACGGGAAGCAACTCCTTCTATGACGACAATATCTGCGGTGTAAAGTTTACCACCGAAGACAACCTGACTCTGGACGGACAGCGCCTGATCCTCAAGTCGGGCAACAACCTGTCGCCCGGGGCTGTCTACCATACGGCAGTAGAAACCTTCAACAAAGTCCAGTACCAGCTGACGGGTAACGGGTTTCAGGTTCAGTCCAAGGACGGAACAACTTCGCTATATGGAAACAGCTATACCTCACGCCTCTCCTATGGCCCGTTTTACACCCTGAGCTGGTACCTCAGCCGCACGACCGATACTAACGGCAACAGCATGGCGTTCTCCTACAACGTGTACGACGAGCCATCACAGATATATCTTACCAAGATTGAATATGCCGGCTCTGCAGGCACGGACTCGGTTTATAGTGTGAGTTTCCAGTACAGGGCTGCTCCGCACGCGCGCACGTCCCTGATGGAAATGGAAGAATGGAGTGTTCCTGCCATCTTTGCACAGACCAAGTTGCTGGAGCGTATCGATATCAAGTACAAAGGAACATTATTGTACTCGTACTCCCTGACCTATGACACCTCAGACGTGGAACCCCGTCTTGTATCCGTCACAAAGGAGGATGCGGGAGGGAACCATTTCAATCCCGTCAACGTCGTCTGGAACGCAGCAGGAACGGGAAGCAATACGACCAGTACAATGTCCCTGTCGGCTAAGTCCAATGTCCTGTATGCAGACTTCACGGGTGACGGCAGGACGGATGTCCTGACCTATACGTCCGGCAATACGGCCGCAGTCCTGTACAAGAACACTTCGAGCATTGCCTCCGTCAGCTACACGCCAGTATCCATAACCTTGGACGAGGGCTACAACCAGATATGGACACTTGACTACGACGGCGACGGGCGCATGGACATCATCGGGCGGTATAAGGTCAGCTCTTCGCTGTACAGGATGAGCTGTGCACTCAGCAACGGAAACGGGTTTGACACGCCCACACTTACGCAGAATGCCCAAAGCAGTTCCCAGATCATCAGCGGAGACTTCGACGGTGACGGAAGGGACGAGTTCATCATCTCCACACAGAACGCTATCTACCATCAAGAGAGAACAATCCCCGTCACCTTCAGCGGAATCTACCAGAGCTTCTCGGGAAACTACAACCTTGCCAAGGACGGGTCATTCCCGCTTGACTTCAACGGTAACGGTAAAACGGACCTTCTCTTTGCCACAACCGACAATATCTATGTCTACGAGCTGTCGGAAGACGACGAATCCATGTTCGACTGCATCAAGCAGACGTCCTTCTCCAGCCTGGGCGTCAACGGCACGCACGACGAGACAAAGTTCCTGTTCGGCGACTACAACGGCGACGGCACGACGGACTTCATCTACTATGGCTATGACAGCAACACGCAGGATTACTATTTAGAGGCTCGCCTGTGCCTGTCTGCCCCGCAGACGTTCCTGCTGGAGCGCACGGACCTCCTTTACAGCTCCCCATCTTCCCCTTCCCTGTTCCTGAGAAGTGCAGACGTCAACGGAGACCGCCTGCCTGACGTGGTGAACATAACGGGCAGCGGGACAAGCGCCACGATAAGAATCTCGCTCAACACGGGCGACTCTTTCTCGTCCCAGTCGCAGTCGGTAAGCGGAATCACTTGGAGCAGCGCGAAGAGCCCTTCTCTGTCTGACATGAACGGCGACGGAATGGCGGACATCGTCTGCCTGTACGGCACGTCGCAGGTCATCACGAAAAAGCTGTATAGCGGGAACGTCCACCTGGTATCCTCCGTGACAGACGGTCTGGGGAACGCGCACCAGTTCACATACAGAACGCTGGCTGGCCCGGAGGTCTACGCTTCCACCTTTCAGGGGAACTATCCTTTTGGAGAGCTTAGAGGTTCCCTGTGTGTTGTTTCCTCCTATTCTGCTCCGTTCGTTTCACGGCAGTACCTTTATGGGAAAGCCGTCATGCATAAAGGAGGAAAGGGATTCCTTGGATTTGGTACCGTTACAGAGACGGACGCCCTCACCAACAGGGTGACGGTCCGCACAAAGTCGCTGAGCACCTATTACGCCTACATGTATCCCAGCGGAGACACCGTCCGCACAACGGGCGGGCAGCCTGTCTCACAGGATGCGTTCGAGTATTTCATTAAGGGTTTTGACAATGACAGGAGGAATATGTTTCCGCAGCTGACAACAGCAGTCCATGCTGACTGCCTGACAACGCTCCGCGACAGCACGAGGTTTGTCTACGACAATTACGGAAATATCTCCGTCAGGATAAAGTACAAGGGAAACCTGTCGGAGCACAGGGGCTTTACATATACGTCCGCCGGTTCCTGGTGCGACAACCGCATCGTCAGGGAGTCTGCCTATAATTATTACGGAGGCGAGTCCTCTTCCTACAGGAGCATCGACTACGAATACGACAACCACGGCAACGTGATCCGTCAGGTCGACGACTCACTTATCTACGGCAAGAAGCTCGTGCACCGCTATACATACGACACCTTCGGCAATATGACGGGCGAAACGGTGACCGACGGCACACAGACGCGCACCTCCTCCACCGTGTGGGCTGCGAGCGGGCGCTACCCGCTGTCATCGACCGACGAGCTGGGGATGACGACAACCTTCACGTACAACGACACAACGGGACTGCTCAGGAGTAGCGTCAGCGCCGTGGGGACGACGGCCTACACCTACGATGCCTTCGGGCGTCCCGTGCAGACGACGTATCCCGACGGTGCGGTGGCAACGGTCTCCAGGGAATACATCACGGGAGCAGGCAGTGTCAGATATGCTGTTACCGAGACACGCACAAAGTCTCCCGTTCAAACTACCTACTACAATAGCTCGGGCATGCCGCTCTTCACGAAGAGCGTGGGCTTCGCCAGTCGCCAGACCTATACGGCCTGCGGCTACAACACAGACGGGAGCAAGCAGTACGTCTCCGAGCCTTTCTATGCCTCCTCGCTGAGTGACGCGGCCAGCCGTACGTTCACCGAGGCGGATGCTACCCTCTACACCTATGATGCCTACGGACGCACGAAGACCGTGCGCTCACCTGCAGGAAACAGCACATACGCATACGGTGGGCTCACTACCGACGTCACAACCAGCGAGGGAACGTTCGGCTCCACGATGAACAGCGCGGGGTTCGTCATTACGCGGACCATCCATGACGACGGCTTTAGTGTTGAGCCCGACCTTCCCATTGAGCCTCCCCGCAGTCATGTCGACAACAGTCGCAGCATCCACTATACCTACTATCCTACGGGACAGGTGAAGACCGTCACGCCCGACGGCAGCACGGCCATCACCCTGCAGTACGACGGCAAGGGCAACCGCACGTCCATGGCTGACCCCGACGCGGGAACCGTCACCGACACCTACAACGCCTTCGGGCAGGTGATGACGCACAGCCAACCTATACACAACGGAACGGCGACGACCACCTACAGCTACAGCTCTACCAGCGGACAGCTGCTGTCGGAGACAACCGTGGGGAACAGCACACAAACCAAGACCTATACCTATCATGCCACGCTGAAGGACCTTCCCGTGCGGATAGCCTACAATGCCACCGACTATGTGGCGTACACCTATGACTCCCGAGGGCGACAGACGGGATGCACGCGTGTCAAGGGGAGCGAGACGGTGAGCGATACCTATACATACGGTGCCGGAAGCCTCGTCAGCCAGCATAACCACAACGGCAAGACGCTGGAGACGTTCACCTACGACACCTACGGCAACCAGACGGCAGAGGGGCTGACTCCTTACGCCACTACATGGCAGCTGCTGGACGTGAACGCGCGGGGACAGGTGCTGCGCGAGCAGAAGGGCTCCATTGTCACCACCTACACCTACGACAATGCGGGGCGTATGCTCAGCATGAAGGCTCCTAACATTGTCAACCTCACCTACACTTACGACGAGGCGGGCAACCTGCTCTCCAAGACGGACAGCATCACGGAGCAGACGGTGACGTACGGCTACGACGGAAAGAACAGGCTCACGGCATGGAACGTGAAGACGTTCCTGCAGCCTCTTCCCGTTCCCGACGGCCCGCGCTCCGAGCCTCTCGTCGTCGTCGACAGCACGTTCACCATGACGTACGACGAGACGACGGGCAACATCCTGACCAAGTCGGACATGGGAGAGGATGCCGCGTTCAACTACGTCTCCTCGGGCAAGCCCCATGCCCTCTATCAGGTCAGCGACGTGGCTACGGACTGGGGAACGGATGCCGTCGTCATCGCCTATACCGATTTCGGGAAGGTTCGTTCCGTCACGGAGGGCGACTATTCGTATAGCATTGACTACTCGCCCGACGGAGCACGTGTCAAGAGCTACTTGACGGACGGGAACGGAGGCTACACCGTGCGCTATTACGGTAACGGAACAGAAAAAGCGGTCGGCGATAACTACAATCTCGATTATTTGTCTTATCTTTGCCACGGTGCAATCGTAGTACACCATGGGACGGGACGTCATGCGCCACCCCCAGAGACTCCGGTGCCTCCCACGCCGACGGCCGTCCTGCAGGGATACTACGACGCTCAGGGTTCTTTGATTGCTCTGGTGAATGCCAGCGGGAACGTCGTGCGGCGCTTTGCCTACGACCCGTGGGGGCGGAGGGTGGATCCCGACGACTGGACGCAGGACGACACGCAGGCGGAGCTGTACCACATCAACCGAGGGTACACGATGCACGAGCACCTGAGGGAGTTCGGCCTCATCAACATGAACGGCCGCGTGTTCGACCCTGCCGTGGCGCAGTTCCTCTCGCCCGACAACTACATCCAAGACGCTGGCAACTGGCTTAATTACAACCGCTACGCTTACTGCTTCAACAATCCGCTAAAGTATACCGATCCGAGTGGGGAAAAACTAGTTGTTGATGTTCATTTAGGCTATTTAAAAGTCTATTACCATGATGACATCCTCCAATATGTAGTTGGATTCAGTTTTAGTTGGTCAGGAGACAAAGTATTTAGTTTATTTGGTGGCGTTCAAGTTGGCGGAGAAACAATTGGGCTTCCGAATACAACAGAGGTAGGTATAATCGGTAGCCTAAATTGGAATATCTCACAAAAAAATATCTATGCCAAAATAGAGGCTTCTGCCAAAATAAACATGGAATTAATTACTGTCGGTGGTTCTGTTTCTTACAAATATGTTCTTTTTAACTATAACAAAGAGAATAATTCTTCTAATGATAAAAAAAGAGGCTCTTTTGAATGGAATGTTTACGTAAGGTCTAAAGAGCCCGTTCATTTTATTAAAGAAGAGTTGGGATTAGATTACTTCCCGGAATTCAGTTATGGAAGTAATGGATTAAAAATTGATGGCATAGGAACAATGAGTCTCACTTATGGAAAATCTTCATCTCCTTCATCAGGAGCTTGGAAAGAAGGTGGTGTAAATGAAATTAATACTTTAATGGAGACTAAAAGAAAATCACCAGTATCCATTTTGGAAAAAAGTTGGCCTCTTGAAATCAATTTATCAATACGTAATTGACTTGATTATGAAAAAGAGTTTATTTTTTACTGTTATTCTATTTTTAATAGCATTTAGCAGTTGTGCTGTGTATGTAGATACACTTACGCACGCCTATTCAGCGAAAGACTCAAAGGATGTTCCTCTTTCAGACCTTTCCATCATAGAGCCATACACGGATATCAGTACTTTCAAAACCAAATTCTGGGAAAGAGAGCACAGCGACTCTCTGACATTACTTGCACATAAAGCCCTTTTGGATGTACTGGACAAGGACGAGAACTGGGATTTAGGAGATATCCTCGTCCTGTCTGATCCTTCGGAGTACGAATCTATCCGCCAGGATATCTACGGCCTGTTGAAGTCTACCGAGAAAAAAACCAGAAACAAAGAGTTCATCTTCCATCCTGCAGACAAGAAGAAGCTGGCTGCGGCAACCCTTCCCTCCTCGTTGCTGGACTATATGAACAGAAACGGGCTGCCCTATGTGATGATTCTCCTGCTGAACGGATTCGAGCCAAGTCCCGAAACCTCATTTTGGAACAGACACTCATCCTCGGATTCAGAAACGGAAGGTACCAACGGCAATTACATTGAGATGGAATGTCTTGTTGCCGATGCCGCCCAGAACAGACTGGACTATTATGGCAGAGAATACGGCTATGGGAGAAACAATCTTCGCCATGAAGCAAAGGGTAAACCTACAGACCCTGAATTCATCGACGATGCTTTGTATCATCTTTTTGGAAGGTATACTACGGGGAAACCTGTAATAAAGCCGATAACCGAAACAGAACCGAAAAACTACATTACCGTTGGAATTGGATATGGTAGCTTCAGCCCTTCTGCAAAGGGGAGTGCAGGACAGTCTGTTGAGTCCGGTCAGATAGCACAGAACTTAGATGCAGCCTGGCGCATTCGTAAATCCCCGCTATGGCTCGGAGCATCCTTGGAATATGGATCATGGGAGTATAGGGACAATTGTTATATCGGCCCTATGTTTGCGACAAACAAGCGCTTCGGAAAAAGGAATATGATAAACTTCGAGATAAGCGCCGGATACATGTGGCGTCGGCCATACTATTTGCCGCTCGGGGACGGAAGCACGAAGGAAATGAGTAATGGTTCTCTGTGGAATCGGTCAAACGGCTTTGTTGCCGAGAGTGCCTCTCTTTCATACAGCTATATGTTAACCAACTATCTTTCCATAGGAGTCAAAGCAAGAGCCTACACCTTCAACAACACGGCACAGGCAGACGGAAAGAATCCGTTCATAGACAAGTGGAACATATCGTTTTGCTTGACTACGCTGAGATTCTAAAAACCACCCAGGAGGCAGGGCGCAAGTCAAGATTTTCATAAACGTGATAGAATAGAATAATCCATTTCAGACGCGAAAGCAAGCCCTGCTTCTTTCTTCCTACAGCGCGGAGCCGACACACTTATTGTCGGCTCCGCTTCTTTTTTGGCTTTGCACCGATTAAAGAAGCTTTTCTTTCTCGTTTTCTTACAGAAGGAGTGTACTCCAGCACTTTTACGGCTAGTGGCGGAGCAAAGGGATTTTTATAAAAGCGGACGCCTTTTATATAAAAAGGGCTGGCTTTTATATAAAAGGGGGCGTCTTTTATAGTTTTTGTAAAACAATAGTGACATATAGGAAAAACAGATACTCTTTTTTCCTGTTTTTTTAAAATTAATCTACACTCCTACACCAGGCAGTAAAAAGTCTTGATTTACACCTCGTTATCCCGATGTAGATAGCCAAATCATCTACACCAATCTACACCAATCTACACCGGTGAACCATTTGGGACCTTCGAACTTTTCGCTATTTAGCCCTCAAAGGAAGGGGGGTGTTGCTAAACGGCCTTTCTTGCTACCGAAAGTGGAGGTTTGAGAGCCTCAGGATGCCGTTTTTGAGAGCCGTTTGGCACGTTATTTGAAATGGCTTGTCACGAAATTATTACCGACAGGAGGAAGTCTTTTGGAAAGAAGATGCTATCTTTGCAGCCGATTCGTTGCGCGCGCGGAAGCACGAAACGGATGTTTAGCTATTAAGGTAAAAACTGACGATATGAAAAAGATTGTTTTCCCCCTTCTTGCGGGGCTGTTCGTTGCTGCGGGAACGCTCTTCGGAGCCTGTAGCCAGAAGCCCGACAAATCGGTCTTTGAGGAGCTGTCGGCAGAGGAGCTGTCGGCTTTCGTGAAGGTTGACACGAACTTCGCGGAGACGTACAGGACGTTGCGCACGATTGTCACGATGGCCGACTTCTCGGAGGAGCAGAAGGCGCAGTTCAAGGATGTCAGCTACCGGAGGCTCTATCGGTTCATGAGCCGTCTGGATGATGAAGCATACTGGAAGCCGCGCGCTGAGAAGTGGGAACGGGAATGGGCCGAGACGATGGAAAAGGAGTTGTCGCGAGTGGACGAGACGGTGGCGTACTGGGCCGACTACAAGGCACAGAACTCGCCTGGGCGCTTTGTTAAGGTGGAGCTCTCGCGCTTTCTCATCATGCACTATGAGTACTTCGACGGCATCGACGACGCTTACTTCTGCTTCACCGTCACACCCCTGCAGGGAGCCATCGATAAGCTGACGTTTACCTTCAGCTACGCGCCGAAGGAGGACGACAGCTTTGGCGACAGGGAGACGCAGGACTATACGTACGACACGCCCGTCGCAGGCCCGACGGAGTGCCGCTTTGAGATAGACTTTCTGGAAAGGGAGATGTTCGACGGGCTGACGGTAGAGGAGTTCCTCCAGCGCTACGACGTCCGAATAGACATTACCGAAGTCAGCAAGGACGGGACGGACTATAGCCTTGACGAGCTGGGCATCCCGGAGGCCATCAATGCCTTCTGGGAGGAGGACACGCCCGCGACGCGCGACGCTGTAGCGCAGCTTGCCAATCCTTCCTACGTGGGAAAGGAGCAGTACGTCTCCAACCGGACAGACGAGGAGATGAGGAAGTACGATGCAAAGTGCTTTGAGTTCCTGACTCAGGGCATGAAGCAATGTCTGTTCAAGGGCCTTGAGAGTATGTTCGATGGTCTTGAGACCATCCTGGAATAAGAAAAGGCAAGCCCGCAACCTGAGTTTGCGCCAAGCAGCGAGCAAAAGAAAGCCGGTGGTTCGGAAAGAACCACCGGCTTTGTGTTAGCGCCTGTCAAGAAGGCAACAGGCGCGTTGCGAAGGGCATCAACGGAAGATGGCTACCTTGCGTCCGTTAACGATGTAGAGTCCGGGAGCGAGAGGCTCGGCATCGGCGATGCGCTGGCCCTGCATGTTGTAGACGGCTGTGGAAGCAGGAGCTTCGACAGACATCCACTCAACGATGTCGGGCGTGTCGAGGTGCTCGATGATGCTCTGTGCCCAGAAGGCGCCCAGGTACTCAGCACCCGTTGGGTTGGGATGCAGGTAGAAGGTGCCGTCGTAGCCGTTCTCAGCGAAGAAGTACTCGGGCTTCTCCTCGAAGAAGCTGAAGGCCTCCTTGCTGCCTGTCCAAACCTTCACGCCCTCGGCCTGCAGCTCAGCTACCAACTGGTCGATGACAGGATGATAGCTCTTCAGGCGGTTCAGGCCAGCTTCCATATAGACAGCGCCGTTGTGCGTGTTGGGGCTGTACCAGATGGGGTAGTTGACGATGAAGCGGGCATCGGGATAGGTGTCGTGCAGCTTGTTGATGATGGTCTTCATGTTGGCAGCATAGTCCTCGGGGCTGACGGGTGAGCCGGTAGGACCGCTCTCGGCGCTGTCGTTGGTGCCCAGCATCATGCTGAAGAAGAGGTAGCCGCCGTTGTTGGTCAGCTCGCCTGCCGACTTGCTGGAGTTGCGGAAGAGTGCCGTCTTGGGCAGCCAGTTGAGGGTGGTAGCACCGCTCACGCCGTTGTTCTGGAAGAAGACTTGGCGTTTGGTCTGCTCGGCAATCTTCTTGGCGCATTGAGCAGGAGGAGCCTGTGTACCGCGATCCGAGAGGCCTGCGCCGTAAGTGATGCTGTTACCGATGAAGAGGATGTTCACGGGTTCTTCGCCCGGCTCGATGTTGCCGTTGATGAGTGTCCAGCGAACCAGCTTGACGGCTTCGCGCAGGCGGGCGATGTTCTCGTCGGTAGGCTCAGCCTTCACCACTTCGGCGGCAGCCATCATAGCATCGACGGCGTCGCTCAGACCCTTCACGGTGCTGTAAGGAGCTTCCTCTACGGCTACGTCGCCCCACATCTGGAAGCGTGCAAGGCTGACGTAAGGAACGCCGTAGGCGCCCAGGCGCATGTTGACAGTCTTCAGAATCATGAAGCGGATGTCGCTGTAGGCAGCACCCAGCTCGATGACGGGCGAGGTGTAGTTGGCAGGATGAACTCCGTGCTCGGCAGCAGGGATGAGGTCGGGCATCTCGATAATGTTAACCCACGAGTCGTCGTTGTCGGGCGTGTTGGTAGCCTGGATAATAACGTGGTCGGGCGTATCATAGGTGCTGGGCCAGTTGGAGCCTATCATCGAGAAGACGAAGTGCTCGACAGGCTCGTCGAGGTGTACCTGGATGTAGTTGGTTTCGCCGGCAGGCAGCGGATTGCTCCACGAGGTATGGAAGATGATGGAGCTGTAGTCCTGCGAAGGATCGATGAGGCGGCCGACGTAGAACTGATCGCTCTCCTCGGAGTTGGCGTAGAGCTGGTCGTCGCGGGTGATGAGCGGCATAGTGCCCACGCCCATAACCTTGTTGTAGAAGAGGGCTACGGAGTCGAGCAGCGGGTTGACAACAGCATCAACCTCGGCTTTCTTGAGCGAGTCGATGACGGCCTTGTCGTTCACCTCGCGTGCCTCGTAGAACTGCATGCGGGCGAGGCTTACGAAGATGTTGTTCTTGCCGTTGTTGCGGTTGTTCGTCGTTGCCTTTATCACCATACGCAAGTCGGTGTAGCTGTCGTCGAGGCTGATGCGCGGCGACTGGTACATTGCAGGATAGGTCTCGTGCTGCTCATCGGGGATGAGGTCGGGCATCTCGAGGAGAGTCTTCCACGACTCTTCAACGTCGGGCGTGTTGGAGCCGAGGAAGATAACGTGGTCGGGCGTATCGTAGGTGCCGCTCCAGTTGGAGCCAATCATGGTGAAGACGAAGGCGTCGTGCGGCTCGTTGAAGTGGAACTGGAAGTAGTTGTCGACGTCGGCAGGCAGCGGGTTGCTCCACGAAGAGTGGTAGATGATGCCGCTGTAGTTGTCTGTCGGGTCGATAAGGCGTCCAATGCGGAATACCGAGCTCTCTACAGAGTTGGCATAGAGCTGATCCTCGGAGGTGAGCAGGCCGTCGGCAGGATTGTAGTACCAGTAGTTGCCTGTGTTGAGGTCCTTGGTGTAGTTGAACTTGATGAGCGGCTTGCCCTCGATGAGCTCGCGTACGGCAGCGATGGCTTCATTAAGCGCATCGATGTCAGCCTGGGTTACCTCCTCGGCGTCGACCTTGAACTGAGCCTCGTCGATGAGGTCGATGAGGTCGTTGCAGGCATCCTCCAGACCCTCTACGATGTAGCACAGGGAGTTCTCGAAGTCGATGTCGAAGCCGTAGATCTGGAACTCGCTGAGGGTGAAGAAGTACGAGCCTGTGGAGGCGTTGCTACGTCCGCTGACGGTGTTCAGCACGTCGAAGCGCAGATAGCGGTAGACGTTGTTCATCACGATGCCTGGCGAGTCGTAGTCTTCGCCCGAGCCCGTAGGAGCGCCCTCTGTGATATGGGCTACCTCCTCCCAGTTGTCATCGGAAGAGATGTCGTTGCTGGCATAGATGCGGATGTCGGAGGGAGTGTCGTGATAGGAGCTCTGACGAGAGGTCATGTGGAAGACGAACTGGCTGACAGCCTTGTCGCGCAAGTCAATCATCAGGTAGTGAGGGCCTACGCTCTCGGTCTCGTTGTAGAGCGAGTGGAAGTAGGTGCCCTTGTTGCCGTCGATGAGTGCGCCGATGCTGCCCTCAAGGGGTGACTGGGCATTGGTCCAGATCTGGCTGTTCTCGGGATTGTCGTCAGCCATCGTGATGAGGGGATGATCGGTGTCGATAATGTAGGAGAAAGCAGAGTTGTACACCTCGCGTCCTGTTCTTGCGAGCTCGGAGATGGTGTTGCAAAGGGCGCGCTGCTCCTGACGCTCGATGAGTTCCTGTACGTAGGATTCGTCATCGATGCGGCGCAGGTACCACAGGCAGAAGTCGAAAGCAGCATTCTGCCATTGGGTGACGTAGCCACTTGCGCCTGCGCCCATACCGTGCCCGGCAGCGTGATAGGCCTTGTTGTTGTTGAGGTTCGAGATGTGCCATCTTCCAGCGCCCTTGCTTGTCAGCAGCTGGCCTACGGTAGGCGTGGTACTCATCATTACGGAAGAGGTGTTGTCCTGTCCGGAGACGTACTCTCCGTTGTTGAAGTCGCGAATGGTGAAGTTACCGTTCTTCTGCTTCTCTATATAAAAGACGAAGCCTTCGTCGCCTGGGTCAAATGACTTCCAGCTCAACATGTGTGAGTCGTTCACGAACATAGCCTTCTCCTCGCCTTGAGTAGCCTCGAAGCGGTCGTCGCTGTTGACGATGTAGTAGAAGCCGTCGGTAACGGGGTTCACGGCATCCTTGACGGCTTCGAAGGCAGCCTCCAGGGCATTCTTTGCAGCGCGGCAGCTCTCAGGGTCACCCGTGGCCAAAGCTTTCTGTGCCTCGCGTACGGCTTTCTCGTAAGCTTCCACCAGGTCGGGATCGTGGAATCCCGGGTCGGTGCCTGTGGGGAAGTCGTAGTTCTCGAGCAACTCATCGAGGGTCATCTCCAGCAGCTGTACAGGATCGTCGATCTTGATGGGGGGATACATCTGGAAGCGAGCGAGGCTGAAGTAGACGTTGCCGTTGCCGTTGCTGCGGTTGTTCACCGTAGCCTTCACCACAAAGCGCACGTCGGTGTACTTGTCGCCAAGCGCTATGCGCGGGGAGGTGTAGAAGGCAGGATGCTGACCGTGAAGCTCTTCGGGAATCATGTCGGGCAAGTTAGCTACCGATACCCACGAAAGGTCGTTCTCGGGTTCATTGGAGACAAGAATCTCCATCTGGTCGGGCGTGTCATAGGTGGAAACCCAGTTGGAACCAATCATGGTGAAGATGAAATCCTCGCGGGCTTCGTTGAGGTGTACCTGCAGGTAGTTGTACACACCTGAGGGGAGAGGGTTGCTCCACGAAGAGTGGAAGATGATGTTGGTGTAGTCGTCGCTCTCGTCGATGAGCCTTTCCACATTGAACTGCTCACTTTCTACCGAGTTAGCATACAACTGCGAGGGATCGGTGATGAGTCCCTCTTCGGGGTTGAAGGTCCAAATGTAGTCTTCAGCCCAGACGGTACTGAATGCCATCAGTATCGCCGCGAAACAAAGAATACGTGAGTGTTTCATAACGGTATTATAAAAAAAGGTTGAATAAAAAGAATACTTTTGTTATTATGTGAGGGCAAAAATAGAGATACCAAAAACAAAAAGCAAGCATTCTAACGAAAAAATTGCCGTTAATTATTATTTGCCGGCAAGCCTGTATTTTTATAAGGAATATCTATGAAAAGGTATGCAGACAAGAAAAAGACCAATTTTCATATTAAGAAGGAATCTCGCCGTATGAAGAACCGATGGAGCAGCGAAGGCAGAGCCAAACTTGTTTGAGCTATGCTGAGTCGCGACAGAGGAAGAGCATAGAAAAATATGCTCAAAGAATCTCGCCGTATGAAGAAAGAAAAAATTTCTTTCGAAAAAACAGTTTTTTCTTTCGTGATAGGACTTTTTGGAGAAACTTCGAGGAATTTTCGTGAGTTCTGCCTATCTTTACAAACGAAAAACCAACAAAGCGATGAAAAACAGGATAATACTCTTTGCTGCATGCCTGACGGCAAGTGTTTCTATGATAGCAGGAAACCCTTCGAGGGATGTTCTTGAAAGCACTAATACGCCGCAGGCAGCAGGAATGCTTCTTGCCGACGACGATACGTACGACAATGTGGAGGCGCGAGTCACGTGGCCCTTCTCGTCGGTATTGAAGCCCGAGACGTTTGCTGCCTCGCCCGAGGAGGGGTTTACGGTTGTCAACGTGGAGCTGGGCGACTTGGAGCTGACAGGCACGGGAACGGGCTCTCCGCAAGGAGTTACGTACATCAAGCTGCGTCCTTCGGGCTCCACCAAGTCGGTGCGCTGGGTAGTGAAGCCTGCAAGAGGGCTCACGTTCACTCCCACAAAGGTGAGCGGGAACATCCAGCGCTTCGGCACCGATGCGAAGGACGGAGTCGTAGTGAGCATCTTTGCAAACGAAACGTCGCAGAGCCTGGGCTCGTTCACGGCAGCACGCAACAACAAGACGCAGAGCGAGGATAAATACGGCTCTGAGTCGAACTATGCCAACTTTTTTGAGATAACCCTTCCCGAGGAGCTTCAGCGGCGATACAGTACCACAGAAGAATTTGTTCTGCAGACAACCGTCGGGGTGAACGAAGGCAAGGAAGGCGGCTTTGCCAACATCTGCATCGAGGGCATTTTGAACGGCACGCGCGAGAATGTGGCGCGCTACTCGCTCACTACCGCCAGCAATCCGCCCGCTGCCTGCTCCACAGCCGTCTCGCCCGCAGGAACGCAGTTCGACGAGGGCACGCAGGTGACAGTCAGCGCTACGCCCAACTTCGGCTTCCACTTCACTAACTGGACAGACGGCAGCGGAAAGGTTGTCTCGGAGGAGGAGTCATTTGTCTATACGGTGACGCACGACGAAGTGCTCACAGCTAACTTCACCCAGCTGGAGACGTTCCGCCTAGACCTTAGCGTAGAGGGAGGAGCCAACGACTATATGGTGGACCTCTCGCCCGCACCCACGCTGATAGATACGAAGAAGATGTATGAGGAGCAGACGGAGGTGACGCTCACGGCTGCGTCAAACAAAATCCTCTCCTTCTCGCATTGGAGTGACGGGCAGACAAGCAACAGCATTAAGGTGCTGATGGACAAGGACGTAACCCTCACGGCTCACTATTCGGCAACGTACGACGTGATAGCAGGATGGGACTTCATCCGCAAGGGTAACTCAAGCCGCGCGGCTGACTTCTACACTGACGACAACGACCTGGATGTGCTAGTGATGCGCTCCGCCTCGGGCACCGAGAAAGGCTGGCTTGACAAGAGTCAGGAAGCTGCAGGCGGCTACGAGGGCAAGCCTGCTGCGGTAGCTTGGCAAAGCAGCATAGGCGACTTTTACTGGCAGACGTGCGTGAACGTGAAGGATTTCACCGACATCATCGTCTCGAGCGAGATGCTCTACAACTACAATGCCTATACCACCTATCTGGTAGAGTTTTCCCTTGACGGAGAGGAGTGGACGAAGGCAGGCTCCATCCACATGGAGGGCACGAAACGATGGACAGAGAGTGAGATACTCCTTCCCCACGAGGCAGACAACCAGCCGAAGCTCTTCATCCGCTGGATTGCCGACCGTACGTCGGAAATAGCAGGAAGCAGCGGCAACGACGGCGCCTCCATCACGAACATCTTCATCTACGGCACGCACAAGGTCATCGACGACGGAAAGGCTCCCCGTCTGGAGAGCTCTGTGCCTAACGAAGGGGAGTCTTCTGCCTCAGCTAACGGAAGGGTGGTCCTCACCTTCGACAAGAAGGTGCAGCTGACGAGCGACGCCCACGCTGTGCTCGACGGCAAGGAGCTGGCACTCAGCGTGTCGGGGAAGAACGTGAGGGCTGAGTACAGCGGATTGGCATACAACACAGCCTACACCTTTGTGCTCAAGGCTGGCTCCGTTGCCGATTTGTCGGGGAACAACATCCTCTCCGAAGACATCGTCATCCATTTCTCCACTCGCGACAAAAGCTCCGTGAAGAAGCAGCTCTTTGACTTCATCGTGCCCGACGACGGGACGTTCAAGGAGGCAATCGCCGCTGCTGACGCACGAAAGGACAAGACAAGCCGCTTCCGCATCTTCGTGAAGAAGGGCTCGTACCTGCTGCCCTACAGTACGACGGAGTTCATCACCAACGACGACGGCGTCTCGCTCCCAAATCCTATCACGTACCTCTCTTCGCCGTATGTCTCCATCATCGGGGAAAGCCGCGATGAGACAGTCGTGCGGAACGAGCTGAAGGACAACACGCCCAGCGGCACAGCCTATCCCATTGAGGGGCTGCACAACGTCACTGTGCTTTTCCTGAATAAAACGGCTGCCAACACTTATCTGCAGGACATCACCCTCCGAAGCGGGCTCAACGATGCCTGCGGGCGAGGTGAGGCTTTGGAAGACAATGCCGACAAGACCATTCTGAAGAACGTCTGCCTCTACGGCTATCAGGATACCTACTGCTCGAACAACCAGAACGGACGATATTACTTCGAAGGAGGCGTGATACGCGGGCGAACGGACTATTTGTGCGGGAAGGGAGACGGATTCTGGAACGGAGTCGAACTGCGCAACTGCGGCACAGGAGGCTACATCACGGCTCCTTCCGCACCCCGAAAGTACGGATACGTCTTCTCCGACTGTGTGCTTACTGCCGAAAGCTCCGGAACAGACGGCACGTTCACTCTCGGACGCCCCTGGGGCTCGGGCACACCGATAGCCCTGTATGTCAATACGACGATGATAGCAAAGCCTTCGGCAGCTGGATGGAGCGAGATGAGCGGCGGTTGGCCCAAGCGCTTTGCCGAATATAACTCCCGCACCGCAGCAGGCTCTCCTATCGATATGTCGAAACGCAAGACAACTTTCGGCGACGGACATACGAACAATCCCGTGCTCTCTGCCGAAGAAGCAGCCGAGCTTACGTTGCAGAACGTGATGGGAGACAGCGACGGATGGGACCCGACGGAAGCTACCGAGCAGGCTTCGGCGCCTGAAGGGGTAACCCTTCAAGAGGGCATGATGACGTGGGACACGTCGGAGCACGTGCTCTGCTGGGCTGTGTGCAAAGACGGAAATGTAGTTGATTTCACTACTACCGCCAGCTATGCAGTAGGAGCGGAGCCGGGTGTCTGGACAGTGCGTGCTGCTAACGAAATGGGAGGGCTGAGTGAGCCTTCGGCAGCCGTAGATACTTCCGTGATGCCTCCTTCGGCAGCTGTCAGCGACAAACTATACGACTTGTCGGGAAGAGAGACTTCACCGCATACGCGCGGCGTGAAAATCGCGCAGAAAAAGAAGTTTTTCGTAAAATGATGCAGTAGAAAGCTTCGCTGAGAGAGAAGAACACATACGGAATTATGGAGAAGGGAAAAGATTTTTTTCTTTCTTCAAAAATCCGTATGAAGAAAGAATAATTTTTTTTTCGAGAAGGGAAATTTTTTTTTGGAGAAGGAATATTTCTTTTTCGAGAAGGAATCTCGCCGTATGAAGAACCGATGGAGCAGCGAAGGCAGAGCCAAACTTGTTTGAGCTATGCTGAGTCGCGACAGAGGAAGAGCATAGAAAAATATGCTCAAAGAAACGCGCGAGATGTAGAAAGAAAAAATCGCAGGGATGAAAACTGGTTCATCCCTGCGTTGCCTTTTTCATTTGCTGACATCTTTCCCGTCAATTGAGTTTTGCTTTTGCGGTACCGAACTTCAGCGTGATGTCTATCTGGATAGGGATGTGCTTGTCGTCGTCGGAGATGAAGAAGCGGAGGAGTTCGGCTTCGGCGCCCTTGCCGTCGGCCTGCACGAGGGAGAACACGTGGCAGGGGGCTTTGTCGCCCGAGAGCTTCTCTACCGTTTTCTTTCCCAGATAGATGAGGGTCTGCTCCTCGACTTTCTTTCCCGTCACCATCGGATAGACAAGCCGCTGGTTTTCCTTGAGGGTGCTCATGTCGAACGTGCGGGCGTACTGCATGAGGCTTATCATGTCGAAGATGGGCGCCGTGCGTGAGAACTCGGTGTTGCGCTCATGCCCGTCGACATAGACTTTCGTCTGCTTGGCGATGTAGGTGCCTGCTTTGGGCTGTGTGAACCAGGCGCGCTCGTAGACGATGTCGTCGCCCTCCTGGCAATGCTTGACGAAGTAGAGCGGCTGTGCGTCGGAGCGCACGATGGTGGTGAGGGTGTCGCGCAGGCGGAAGATGGCGTCGGCAGTCTTGTTGGTGCAGCCGAGAAGGGTGGAGCGGTAGGCGTCGGTGCCCTTGTAGGTGGTGCTGCGGGTAGTGAGGCTTGCGTCGCCTGCCTTGATCCAGACGAACTTCCAGTTGAAGAAGAGGGTGTAGGAGAGGCGCTCGCCGTCGATGAGCGTCGCAGCAGCGCTGTCGCTTGCGAGAAGCGCCGGCGTGCCCCATGCAGCATTCGGCTTTAAGCCTATGCTGATGAGGATAAGGAGGGCAAGGATATATGAGGTTTTCTTCATTTCCGATGTTTCTTACAATTATTAGACATCTTGGAGAGGAAAAGGTTTATCGGGGAATCAGATATAAGATGATCAAATAATCAGGTGTTGGGCGAAAAGGCTAAAGGCCAATAGGTTAATAGCAGGTAACGGGCTTTGCAGCGTTAGAATCCGAAGTTGCCCCCTCGGCTCGAGCTCTGCCCGGAGGCGCGCTTGCGCTTCTGCTCCTCGCGCTGCTCGTTCTTCGATTTCTTCTCCTTCTTCTCTGCCTTTCCTTTCTTCATCTCCGCAGGCTTCTGCTTGTCGATGGGGGCTGCGAGAGGGTTCCAGTCCTCGCTGTAATCCCAGTTCTCGCGCATCTCGATACCTTTATTATAATAGTAGAGCGGTTCGGCGCGCCGATGCTCCTCGTAGAGCCCCGTGTCCCAAACGCCGTTGCCGTTGAGGTCGTAGAGCAGGCGTACGTAGTAAGTTGCGGGCTTGAGGAAGTAGAAGTTTGCTGCGCCGTCGGTGACGGTTACCTGCCGCACAACCTTCTCGGACTTGTCGACGAGCTGTGCCTGCAGCTTCGATCCTAGGGCGTTGAAGCGCTGTGCTCCTTCGATGCGGAGGGTGAAGGAACTATATTTGTCGAGAGGATTGAACTTGAAGCTCGTGTCGGTCTTCTTCGATGCCAGCCCGTAGATGCCCTTGAAGGCTGCCGAGTCGATGGAGAATTTGTACTCCTCCTCGGGGCGCCACTCGCCCAGCAGCTCGTACTGGAGCAGCTGTCCCTTGATTTGGCGGAAGACGAAGGGTTCGTCGACGAAGAGCGAGTCGACCTTGCGGTAGAGGTGCAAGGCGGTATCGTTCCACGACTCCAGCGGCTCGTCGAAAGAAACGGTGATGCGCGAGTTCAGGTCCATCGTGCTTCCGCCTCCGATTTTCACGGAGAGCACGGGCGCGGGCTTCTGGACGATTGTCGAGTCGCCCTTCTTCAGACGTTTCTCGCGGGCTTTCTCTTCCTCCTTGCGTTTCTTCTCCTCTTCCTCCAACAGCTTTGCGCGCGTCTTCTTGGGCACTAAGCGAAGCGTGTCGGTACGGGGAGAGAGCAAGCCCAGCGTGTCTGTCGCAGGGTAGGTGACAACCATCGCCAGCGTATCCTGATAGTAGTAGAGGGAGTCACGCATCCAGTAGACGATGGTGTCGTTCCCCGCGTTGGGCTGCACGATGTATCCCGAGTCGGCAGGGAAGTTCAGCGGCTCGATGAGGGGAAGGCTGTCGCTGGGGGTAGAGAAGAGCAGGTTGAACTTGTTCAGCGAGGGGCGCTCGCTCTTCAGCATATAGCGGAACGTGGGCGTCTCGGTGAAGGCAAGCAGCACGAGGTCTTCGGGCAGATAGTGCGTGACGGGAAGGATGCGGATGGTGTCGATAGTAAGCGAGTCAATCCAAAGGGTGTCGGGCTCCATACGAACCTCCGTAGTGGGCACGACGAGCGAGTCGAGCCAGGAGAGCATCTCCGATTTTTGGTCGAAGATGTAGTTCTGATTCATGTCCTGCAGGGCGTAGGCTCGGTAGCTGCCTTCGGCTATTCCGCGGATGGTGAAGTGCCCTTCCGCATCCGTGCGGCTCACTCTGTCGAAGGGCTTCGTGGTGAAGGCGCTGTCCTCCAGGTTGCTGTGGAGCCCGACGAGGATGTTGGCAACAGGCTCGAGGTTTGAGGCGTCGAGCACGAGGCCCGAGACGCACAGCGTGTCGATATGATCGCCCGTAGAGAACGTGAAAGCGAAGTCGCCCAAGGGGTTTGCTTCGTTATTATCGACGATAGCGTCGTTGAAGTCGATGGTGTAGGTAGTGTTGGAAAGGAGAGAATCCTCGATGGAAACGATGATTTTCTTCCCGCTTGTCTTGATAATGGGCTGCGAAATCTGAGGGGGAGAGAAGACCACCTTCTCGTTGGCCTTTTCTATCTTGATGTATTCGTCGAACTCCAGCGTCACCTTTTGCTGGTCGACGTTTACAGCACGCTGGGCAGGTGAGCTTCCGAGGAAAGTAGGCGGTGTCTCATCGTAAGGGCCTCCGTCGGGCGAGCCGATGGAAGCGCAGCTGACGATGGTGGCAACTGCCGCGCCGACAAGAAGAATAGGCAGGAGCTTACAGCTTTTCATTTCTTTTTCTTGTTTTTGTTTTTCCTTTCCTCTTCTTTCTTCTTTTCTTCCTCTGCCTTCTTTCGGTCCTCTTCCTGCTTGACAACTTCGTGGATTTTCATTCGCAGGCTGTCACCGTAGAGATTCGTGCTGCTGATGCGCCGTTGGGCGTTGGTGAGCACGTTCCAGGGAAGTTCCTTTACCCCCATTTGCCGCACAAGGTCCAGCGTCCATCCCGCGAAGTCGTTGGTTTGGCACCAGGTAGTGGTGGAATCTTCGCGGATAGCTTTCAGCCAGGCCTCTCGGTTGAGGTCAAGGGAGACGCTGAGTATCTTGAAAGGTCTTCCTGAGAAGGTGTCGACGAGCGCCCTGTACTCGCGTTGCCTCTCGCGGCTCTTCTCGTCGTACGATGCCCAGAAGGTGACGAGCACGCAGGAGTCGGCAAACAGCGTGGGCGTGATAACCTTGTTGATGGTGTCGTGAAGCGTGTAGCGTGCTGCATTCACGGCGTTGCTTTTCAGCGCTTCCATCGCGATGTTCAGGGAAACAAGGTAGTTGTTGTCCTGAAGTGTGCCGCTCATGGAGCCTATCAGGTGCTTGATTTTCGAATAGGAGGGCTCGGGAACGTCAACGAAGTACTTGCGCAACAGGACGATGGAAGCCTCGTCGAACGGGTGGCAGGTGATGAACGAGTCAGCCAAGCTCAGGATGTCGTTGGAAGAGAGCGTGGTGTCTTGGATGAGGCTGTTGAACTCCTGCAGGATGGTGTTCTGCGCGCCTCCTTTTAAAAAGAAGTGCCCGTCGGCAGGCACATCTCCCGACAACGTGGTGACGGTGTTCTTCTCTGCCAGCAGCATCGTGCGGTAGCCGTTGGAGAAAGCAAGCCAGAGCGGAGTCACCGTATCGACTTTTGCTTTGTAGGTGAAGCGCCCGTTCTGGATGGCTACGGAGTCGAGGCTGTCGTACCAGTCGTCGGCGCCGTATATCAGCAGCGTGTCGCTCTTCAACGCGCTGAGGCGTCCCTTCAGCGTGAAGGTGGTTTTCTTGTCGCTACAGCTGCACAGCACCAACCCCACAACCATCAGGAGTTGCAAGGAGAGCAGGAGGCAGCGTAGCGTCTTTGTCATAGCACGAGTGCGTTTGTTTGTTTGTTTGTTAATGGGCAGCGCGCTTGCGCTCCAAAGCGTCGAGGATAATCTTGCGCATGCGCATCGACTTCGGTGTCACCTCCACGTATTCGTCTTCCTTGATGTACTCCAGCGCCTCTTCGAGGGAGAAGATGACGGGAGGAACGAGGCGTGCCTTCTCGTCGGAGCCGCTGGCGCGCATGTTTGTGAGCTGCTTGGCTTTGGTGACGTTAATGACGAGATCGTTTTCGTGCACGTGCTCGCCCACAACCTGTCCTGCGTACACTTCCTGCTGCGGGTAGATGAAGAACTTGCCTCTGTCCTGCAGGTGGTCGATAGCATAGGCGACAGCCGTTCCGCTCTCCATCGCTACCATCGAGCCGTTGGTGCGGCGCTCGATGTCGCCCTTGTAGGGCTGGTAGTTCTTGTAGCGGTGGGCCATGATGGCTTCGCCTGCCGATGCTGTGAGGATGTTGGTGCGCAAGCCGATGATGCCTCGCGAGGGAATCTCAAACTCGATGTTGATACGGTCGCCCTGTGTCTCCATCGACAGCATCTCTCCCTTGCGGCGCGTAATCATGTCGATCATCTTGCTCGAGTACTCCTCGGGAACATTGATGGTAAGCTCCTCGATGGGCTCGCAGCGCACGCCGTCAATCTGCTTGTAGATAACCTGCGGCTGGCCCACCTGTAGCTCGTAGCCTTCGCGCCGCATCGTCTCAATGAGCACCGAGAGGTGCAGCACGCCGCGCCCGAAGACCGTCCACTTGTCTTCCCCTTCGGCTTTCTCTACGCGGAGGGCGAGGTTCTTCTCCAATTCGCGCTGCAGGCGCTCGTGGATGTGGCGCGAGGTAACATATTTACCCTCCCGTCCGAAGAAGGGCGAGTCGTTGATAGCGAAGAGCATGCTCATCGTGGGCTCGTCGATGGCGATAGGCGGCAAGGGTTCGGGATTCTCTGCATCGCAGATGGTGTCGCCAATCTCGAAGTGCTCCAGCCCGACGATGGCGCAGATGTCGCCGCTACTCACCTCGCTCGTGCGCTTGTGCGTGAGTCCGTCGAAGGTGTGCAGCTCCTTGATCTTAGCTTTCTCCATCGAGCCGTCGCGATGGGCTACCGTCGTCATCATCCCGTCGCGCAGGGTGCCTCGGTGCACGCGCCCAACGGCGATGCGCCCGGTGTACGACGAGTAGTCGAGCGAAGTGATGAGCATTTGCGGCGTGCCCTCCAGCTGCTGCGGAGCAGGGATGTACTGGAGGATGGCGTCGAGCAGGTAGGTGATGTCGCCCGTAGGCGTGCGCCAGTCCTCGCCCATCCAGTTGTTCTTGGCCGAGCCGAAGACGACGGGGAAGTCGAGCTGCTCCTCCGAGGCGTCGAGGTTGCACATCAGGTCGAAGACCATCTCGTGCACTTCGTCGGGACGGCAGTTGGGCTTGTCCACCTTGTTCACTACCACGATGGGCTTCAGCCCTATCTGCAGCGCCTTCTGCAGCACGAAGCGTGTCTGCGGCATAGGGCCCTCAAAGGCATCCACCAGCAGCAGGCAGCCGTCGGCCATGTTGAGCACGCGTTCCACCTCGCCTCCGAAGTCGCTGTGTCCCGGCGTGTCGATGATGTTGATCTTCACACCCTTGTATTGGATGGAAACGTTCTTCGACAGGATGGTGATACCTCTCTCTCGCTCCAGGTCGTTGCTGTCGAGCACGAGCTCGCCTGTCGCCTGGTCGTTCTTGAACAGGTGGCCGGCAAGCATCATCTTGTCCACAAGCGTCGTCTTTCCGTGATCCACATGGGCGATGATAGCGATGTTTCTTATATCTTGCATCTCTACTGTTTTTCTCTTGATTTTCGGTGCAAAATTACGTCAAGAGGATGGAAATGTCAAATAAATGAGCCTGTTTGGAGAGAAATTTACGGATTTTTTTGAAAAAACGCTTGTGGGAATGAATTTTATCCGTACATTTGCACCCGCTTTTCCAAAAAGGAGGGCATTTTTTATTCATTAAACCTTTCAGTATGTACTTAACTTCTGACAAAAAACAAGAGATCTTTGGACAGTACGGGAAGTCTAACACTGATACCGGTTCCGCTGAGAGCCAGATAGCATTGTTCTCCTACCGTATTTCCCATTTGACGGAGCACCTGAAGGTGAACCGTAAAGATTATAGTACTGCTAGAGCTCTTACCCAGCTTGTAGGCAAGCGCCGCGCTCTTCTCAACTATCTGAAGAAGAACGACATCGAGCGTTACCGCAACATCGTGAAGGCTCTCGGATTGCGTCGCTAATCCGTCGGTTTCAGTACGAAAAATCTCGCTGAGGAGCTGCAGCCAACAGGCTGCGGCTCCTTTGTTTTTCTTGGGATTCGTAGTTTTTTGACGAATAGATATTGTCCGTTGACTTTCATCGGATGATGAGATAGTCCTTATTATTCGGTTTTTTTCCGCGTAGAGTTCGGATTTTGTTTATACCTTCACGAAGGAACACGTTAGCCTTCACGAAGGAACACGTTAACCTTCATGAAGGAACACGTGAGCCTTCACGATGGTATAAACAACTTGGAGAAAGAAAAAATCCCGAAAGTCCTACAAAAGGGAAAAAATAAGCGGAGCCGGCATTTGTTGTCAGCTCCGTGCTGCGCGTTTCATTCTGCAAAAGAGAAGATACCTTTTGCAAAAAGAGAAGAAAAAGGACGACACCTCTTGGATGTCGTCCTGTGGGAAAGGATGAGGAAACGCCGTTTAAAAATGGACTTCGAGGGGGCTTTTCAGCCGTTTGGCGTAGTCGCTGAGGTATTTGTTCCACTCCTCGCGGCTCTTCCATCCTGCCTTGCTCCAGGCGCTGCCCCAGTAGTAGGTGTAGGTGTCGTTAGGCTTGCAGGTGCCTGTGGCAAGGATGTGCCCCGATGCTCCGCGCTGGCTTGCCTCAGCTGGGCCGAAGGGCTGGTAGCGGGCTTCGCTCATGCCTGGGGCTACGATGCCGACGTAGATCTGCCCGTTGTCGTTGTGGATGTTGTCGGTAAGGTCCTGATAGGCGATGTAGCCTTCGTCAGCCTTCAGCGTGTAGGCGTCGGGATTCTCGGGATGGACAACGATGCCGGAGACGATGGGCGCGGCATTTGTCAGCCCCGCGAAGGAGACGTCGGCCTTGTTGAGCTGCGAGCCTTTGACAAGCGAGATGATGCGTGTCTCGACAAGCGAATCCTCGCGGTAGGCAAAGGGGTTGTAGGTGAGCCGCACCATGAAGCGCAGGGGGCCGTTTTCCATTATCTCGAAGTCGGCCCAGCAGTAGGGATAGATGATGTTTCCATCGGCATCGAGCAAAGCATCGGCTCCTCCGCCCAGCGTAGGGCCTACCTTGTAGCAGTCGAGCCCGTTGCCGTGATCGACATGATAGGAGACGGAGTGATAGAGCTCATCGGCTTCGGCTGTCTTGTGCTGTCGGCGCAAGTCGGCAATCTGCGCTGCCGTCTCGGGGTTGAGCTCGTTGGCATAGCGCTCCTCGACAACAAGCGAGGGCGTATTCTTCACCCAAACGTCGTAGCCGTAAGCCTTCTCTCCGTTAGCCTGCAGGGCAGGGCCGTAGCAGCGGTAGGCTGTGACGTCGTTCTCCCAAGCGATGTCGTCGACACGCTCGGGGTAGTGACGCCCGTAGGCATAGGAAACAGGCTCTTCCAACGACGAGCCTACGGAGATAGAGTAGACGCTCGTGCCGTTTGCCTTTACGTTGGCAAGGAAGAGGAGGTTGTCGTCGAAGGTAATCTGGCAGGGAATCTCGTTTCCCTCCTTGTCGGTGACGATATACTGGCCGTCGTCGGTGAGGGGCAGGCGCGCCGTGATGTCAGCCATAGGGATTTCCACCATCTCGTCGGTGCGCTCGATGTTGAGGCTGTTCTTTACCGTTACGGTGAAGTCGCTCTTGGGCGTATTGCCGCATGAGAGGAGGAGAAGGGTTGCCAAGAAGGCGAAAGCAGACTTTTTCATAGATAGAAAGATAAAGTGTGTAATCGAGAAGCGGGCGAAAGGGAGCGAAGGGCTTGTCGTGCGCCTCGTCTCCCTTGCGCAGCTTTCATAGAACCGTCTGTTAGGGCTGTTTGCCTATATAGGCGAGGATGCCTCCATCGACATAAAGGACGTGTCCGTTGACAGCATCGGAAGCGTGCGAAGCGAGGAACACGGCAGGTGCTCCCAGCTCAGAGGGGTCGAGCCAGCGCCCTGCGGGAGTCTTGGCGCAGATGAAGCTGTCGAAAGGATGCCGGCTGCCGTCGGGCTGACGCTCGCGCAGCGGGGCTGTCTGCGGTGTGGCGATGTAGCCCGGGCCGATGGCGTTGCATTGGATGTTGTAGCCTCCGTACTCGGAGCAGATGTTGCGCGTGAGCATCTTCAAGCCGCCCTTTGCTGCCGCGTAGGCGCTTACCGTCTCGCGTCCCAGCTCGGACATCATGGAGCACATGTTGATAATCTTTCCTTCGCGGCGCTCCATCATCTCGGGAACGACGGCTGCGGAGCAGATGTAGGGTCCTACCAAGTCGATGTCGATGACTTGCTGGAACTGCTGGCGCGTCATCTCGTGCATGGGGATGCGCTTGATGATGCCGGCATTGTTTACCAGGATGTCGATTTGTCCTATCTCGGCGTGGATGCGCTCAACGAGCGCCTTCACGTCGTCTTCCTTCGTGACGTCGCAGACGTAGCCCGTGACGTTGTCGACGCCTGCCTCCTTGTAGGAAGCAAGCCCGCGGTTGACGAGTTCCTGGTTGATGTCGTTGAAGACAATGTGCCGTATGCCGGCAGCGTGGAAAGCAAGGGCGATGTTAAAGCCGATGCCGTAGGAAGCGCCTGTAATCCAGGCGTTCTTTCCTTCGAGTGAGAAAATGTTCAATGAATCCATATTTTTTCTTTCTACATAAATTTTTTTCGAGAAGGAATAAAAAATTTTCCCTTCTTCATACGGCGAGATTCTTTCTTCATATCGCGCGTTGGACAAAGAAAAGGAGTAGCTGCCTTGAAGGGAGGTTTATTTCAAGTCGGTAGTAGCTACGCCGTCCATATCGTTGTAGTCGAGGTTCTCTCCGCACATAGCCCAGATGAACGTATAGTTGCGTGTGGCGCAGGCGCTGTGGATGCTCCACGTGGGGCTGATGACGGCTTGCTCGCCTTTCATCCAGATGTGGCGCGTCTCGTCGGGCTCGCCCATGAAGTGGCAGACGGCTTGGTCAGCAGGAATCTCAAAATAGAAGTAAACCTCCATGCGGCGGTTGTGGGTGTGGGCAGGCATCGTGTTCCACGTGCTGCCTGGATTGAGTTCTGTCATACCCATTTGGAGCTGGCATGTGGGAACGACTTCCTTCACGAGCATACGGTTGATGGTGCGCTCGTTGCTCTCCTCGAGGCTGCCGAGATGCATGTGAACAGCTTCGGCTTTCGTCGTCTGGTAGTCGGGGTACGAAGTGTGGGCGTTGGCTGAGCAGAAGTAGAACTTGGCAGGTTTATGCGCGTCTTTGCTGCAGAAGAACACGTCACGCTGTCCTCGTCCCAGGTAGAGGGCTTCCTTGTAGCTCATCTCATAGACTTTGTCGCCTACCTTGACGCATCCCTCGCCTCCTACGTTGAAGATGCCCAGCTCTCTGCGCTCAAGGAAGAACTGCGCCTTCAGAGGGTCGATGGCTTCGAGTTTAAGCTCCTCGTTCACGGGCATAGCGCCTCCGGCAATCATTCTGTCGTAGAGGGAGTAGACCATGTTGACTTCGTCGGCAGCAAAAACCGTTTCAATCAGGAATTCCTGACGGATGCGAGCGGTGTCGTAATGTTTGGCGTCTGCGGGGTTTGCCGCATAGCGGATTTCGTAGTTTGTTTTCATATATACCTTATTAAATAGTTTTCGTGAAGACAAAAATAGTGGAAGATAAGGGAACATGCAAATTTTTCCCTATTTTTCCGCTTTTGTTGCTTGGATGTTGTCTTTGAGTTTGTTGTAGCCAGCCCGTTCGACAGCACTTTCGGCAAACAGCGCAGCATACTGCTCTTCGCTGAGAGCTTCCCATTCGGCATCGGTCATCTGGAGCAGCTTGTCGGAAGGAAAGAAGGCCTTTTCGTCGGTTGCTTGCGCAAAACGATTCCAAGGACAGCTCGTCTGGCAGCTGTCGCAACCGTAGATGCGGGGCTTGATGAGCGGCAAAAAGCCCGATGAAATGGGCGTTTTTTGTTCTATCGTGAGGTAGCTGATGCACTTTCGCGCATCAAAGACTTCCTTCAGCGCTCCTGTGGGACAAGCATCGAGGCAGGCGTGACAAGTGCCGCATCGATTGGGACAAGGATTGTCGGCTTTCAGTTCGTCGCCCACAGCCAGGATTCCCAGGAAGAAGAAGCTTCCCGCTCCGGGAATGATGAGTTGTCTGTTGCGCCCAATCCATCCCAGTCCTGCCTTCTGCGCCCAGTAGCGCTCGAGGATAGGAGCGGAGTCAACCAAAGCGCGAGGCTTCATTGCGGAAGGCTGAGGGGAAGAGCTGGTGGAGGATTCCTTCTTTCGCTCTTCAATTGCTTGCGCCAGCTGGTAGAGCTTGTCTTTCAGCACCTTGTGGTAGTCCTTACCGTAAGCGTAGTAAGCAATCCGAAGGTGGCTTTCCTTGATGGTTTGCGGAGGAAAATAGTTGAGCGCGCAGACAATGAGGCTCTTACATCCGGGAACGAGCAACGTAGGGTCAAAGCGCTTCTCGATGTTGCGCTCCAGATAGCCCATCTCCCCGTGTCGCTGCTCCTCAATCCATTTTAGATAGCGCTGTCTTTCGGCTTCCTCCACAGGCCCGGCTTTTGCAATTCCGCAGGCTGTGAAGCCCAGCTCGCACGCTTTCTGCTTGATAAATGCTTCCATATCAGAGAGTCTGAAGGGTGTAGCCTTGCTGGATGAGCCATTCGAGAGCAGCAGGAAGGGCGGTGTGAAGCTTGTCGATGCTGCGCAGCGAGTCATGCATATTGATGATAGAACCTGGACGGGCGTAGGCTTGAATCGTGTGCACGATGTGTTCTGCCGATACGTGTCGGTTATAGTCACGCGTGACGATGTCCCATTGGACGATGCGGTACCTTTCGGCAACGGCACGATAGTGCCTCAAGGGGATAGTTCCGTGCGGAGGGCGGAAGAGCGGGAGAGCTTCGTTGTCGCTCAAGTCGAGAGAAGGGTTTTTTTCGTTTTCCTTCTTCTCATCCTCGTAATTCTCACCCGTATTCTCATCTTCTTTCTCAAGGAAAATTTTTTCCTTCTCCAAAAAATTTTTTCGAGAAGGGAAAAAATTTTTTTCTTTCTTCATCTCGCCGGATTCTTTCTCGAAAAATTCGGATGCGTTTTCGATAAGATCTTGCGCTTTCCCGATGTCGTCCAGATAGTGTGCAACGCTGCAATTTTTAGCCCGAAGATGATGAAATGTGTGGTTTCCCACAGCATGCCCTTCACGGAGAATCGCTTCGAAAAGCTCGGGGTATTTGCGTACGTTGTCTCCGACAACAAAGAAGGTTGCTTTCGCGTCGAATTGCCTTAGCGTCTCCAGCAGGAAAGGTGTCGATTGGGGAATAGGCCCGTCGTCGAAAGTGAGATAAACAGAACCGTCTGCCCTATCCATTCTCCAGAGGGCAGAGGGATAGAGCAGACGGAACGGTTTTATCGGATGCTGGAAGATCATCCTTTCATGCGGAAGTTGTATGCTTGGTAGATCTCCTCGAATAGTTTCGAATAGCGGTCGACAACTTCCTGATTGTCGGCCTCTTCCATAAAGCGGATGAGCCGGTAGAGGGTATCTATGTTAGAGCGGCAGCTTGTGGCGTTGGTAGCAAACTTCTTGCCCGAAAGGCTGAGGTACCACGTAGCGTACTCTATTTCGTTGTCGGCCATATCGCAAAGGATCTGAAGGCCTTTTTCCTTCTCGCCCAGCTCGATGTAGTCGAGCGCCATACTGTGAGAATAGCTCATGAAGTAGCTGTGAGGAAGGTTGTAGGCGGGAAGTTCCTCCTCGCACTTGTTGAGAACGGCAAGCGCTTTGTCGTTCTTGCCTTCCGCAATCAGCTGATCGGCAAGCTGTACGAACATTCGGCGATGGGTGCAAGCCATTCGGGTAATCGTCTCGTCAAGATAGATGCCCTCCTTGTTCATGTTGCCGAAGCGGAAGCGGTTCATCAAGTTGTCGTACATCTTTTCTGTGTCGATGACAAACTCCCTTTTCGCGTCTTTCACATACCCCAGCTGCTGCCAGTTGAAGGGCGTGAGGCGATAGGCGAGGCCTTCCTGCACGAAGTAGGGCTCCAATCCGAGATGGTTCTCCGAGCCTACGGTGATAGCCATAAAGATGGGGCGCTCCCAGTTGCATTGGGCAAGCATCTCGAGCATCATCAGCTCGTTTTTGTAAAGAGAGCGCTTGCCTTTCAGCGAGATATACATCCTGTCGGGCATCTTCGACATCGTCTCCTCGTCGGTAGCGCCGAGGTATTCTTTCGGAATCATCATGCCCGAGCGAAGGATGGCTGCCTTGTCAAGCTTGATGTAAACCGAGTCGGTAGGCACGAAGTGAAGATCGCTGTTTTCGCTCTGCACCCAATGTGCGAGGATATTCTTCAGCTCGAAAGGCTCCTCGCCGAACCGTGCTGCAGCAGCTTCCGGATTCTGTTTGTAGAGAGAGAGAATCTCCTTCTTTGCATCGCTCTGTATGGCGATGTAATCGTTTGTCCCTTCCACATACTGCAGACGAGGCCAGCTGATGGGAACGCTGGGCGAGTCGTAGGCAGGACGACGCATCTGATCGATGTACCAAGGAGTCTGCAGGTAGCTGAGGTTGCAGACGCGGGCATCTGTGCGGAACTGCTCCGTCTCCTGATTGTACCAGAGGGGGAAGGTGTCGTTGTCGCCGTTGGTATAGATAATAGGATATCCGTGATCGGGAAGCGTGTTGAGATAGTTCTGCCCGAAGTCGCGGCACATAAAGCGATGACTTCTGTCATGATCGTCCCACGTCTGGCTTCCCATCTGAATGGGAACGAGCAAGCATAGAACGGTAGCTGCGGCAGCAGGCAAGACGCTCTCTTTCTTCGTCAGCTTGCTCAGCCAAGAGGCAACAGCAGGCACGCTAAGCCCGATCCAGATAGTAAAGGCATAGAACGAGGCAGCATAGGCGTAGTCACGCTCGCGGGGCTGCATAGGAGTCTGGTTCAGGTAGAGGACGATAGCAAGTCCCGTCATGAAGAAGAGGAAGAAGATAATCCAGAACTGCTGCATGCCCTTCTTTCCGCGGAAGGCTTGCCAGAAGAGGCCGATAAGTCCCAAGAGGAGGGGGAGTCCGTAGAAGACGTTGTGCCCTTTGTTCTCCTTGAGCTCGGTGGGGAGGAGCGTCTGGTTTCCTACCAGCAGGTTGTCGATGAACTTGATGCCGGTAATCCAGTTGCCGTTTTCCAGCTCGCCGTTTCCCTGGATGTCGTTCTGCCGTCCGACGAAGTTCCAGAGGAAGTAGCGCCAATACATGTAGTTAACCTGGTAATTGAAGAAGAAGGCAAGGTTCTCTCCCATCGTGGGGATGGTGAGCGTCTGCATTTCCCCGCATTGGTCATACTTAACTTTGTGTCCCTTGATGCCTCCCGGAACCCATTGATCGTAGAGGTTTATCTGCTGCGCGCCGTAGTGGCTGTGAGGCTCGCTGTACATACGCGGGAAGAACATGTTCTGCGCGTAGATGTACTTGTCGCGATTGCTGACAACGACGTAGCTGTCCTTCTCGTCGGCAGTCTTTTTCTCCTTCTTGCCGTAGATGGGGGCTCCCTTCTTTATCTCAGGCACGCAGTACCTGCCGTCCACTCTCAGCTTCACCTTCGAAGCGTAGGTCTGCCCGTAGAAGAGCGGCGTGCTGCCGTACTGCTCACGTCCCAGATAGTCGCCCAGCGTGAAGATGTCTTCCGGGGAGTTCTGATCCATAGGCGTGTTAGCCGTAGAGCGAATGACGATGAGTGCATACGAGGAGTATCCCACAACCATCACCAGCAGGCAGAGCAGCGACGTGTTGAGCAGGCGCGTGACGTCTTTCTTGCTGATGAAGAGAACGGCAGTCAGCGCTGCGAGGATGAGGATGCCGACGATGATGCTCAGGGGCCCGTGTCCGAGGAAGGGGATACCGAGCATGCCGACAGTAACGAGGAAGGCAATCTTCTGTGCCGACTTGTTTTTCTTGTATGTGGCGAAGATGCTCCATACGAGGCTAGCAACCAATAGAATGATGTAGAGGACAAGTCCTGTGTTGAAGTGCATATGCAGGCGGTTCACAAACAGCAGCTCAAACCATCCGCCTACCTTCACAATGCCTGGCACGATGCCATAGAGAACAACGGCAACCAAAAGTGCCGAAATAACCAGCGCGAGGACGGTTCCCCAGAAGGTTACTTGCTCTTTCTTCCTATTAAAGTAATAAACGAGCACGATAGCAGGAATGCAGAGCAGGTTTAGCAAGTGCACGCCAACGGAAAGTCCTATCATATAGGCGATGAGAATAATCCACCTGTCGCTGTGAGGCTGATCGGCCACATCCTCCCATTTCAGGATGAACCAGAAGACAATTGCCGTGAAGAAGGAGCTGAATGCGTAAACCTCCCCTTCAACGGCGCTGTACCAGAACGTGTCGCTGAACGTGTAGGCAAGCGCCCCCACGAGTCCTGCGCCAATGATGGTGACGAGCTGGCTTGTTGTCATCTCGTCGTCCTTTGCGCAGATGAGCTTCTTCGTCAGGTGTGTGATGGTCCAGAAGAGGAAAAGTATGCAGCCCGCACTCAGAAGTGCCGACATTGTATTGACCATACGTGCCACTTGTGCAGGATCGCTCACGAGTTGCGAGAACAGGTTTGCCACAAGCATGAAGAACGGGGCCCCTGGCGGATGTCCCACTTCCAGCTTATAGCCCGTAGTGATAAACTCGGGGCAGTCCCAGAAACTTGCCGAAGGCTCGATGGTTAGGCAGTAAACCACAGCGGCGATGGCAAACGTGAGCCATCCCATGAGGTTGTTTACGAGTTTGTATTGCTTCATCCTATCTGTTTGAGAATTGTTTTTATTTCGGTTTGAATTAGCTGCAAAGGTAGTGACAATTTCGGAATAATCCCATCAATTAACGTTATTTAGCAGGAAAGCCCTCGCAGCATCGCGTGCCCGGAGAAAAAGGCGTTGTTGAAGGAGTATTGCGAATGATTCATCAGGCGTGTCTTTTTTTGAAGAAAGAATAAAATTTTTTGGAGAAGGAATCTCGCCGTATGAAGAAAGAATCTCGCCGTATGTAGAAAGAAAAAATTTGTATTCGTTAAACATATCCAGGAGCCGTTTCTCGGGCATGCTCCGAAGGAGGGAAAAATCGGGGTAAACATCATCCTGCATCAATGGGCGAAAATCAACGTGATGCCGACTGCCGAGAGCACGATGACGAAATACCGCAGGAACTTGCCCAGAATCATCGACACCATCGTGCGCGGAACGTCGGAGTGCATGACGCCCATCGCTATCAGGATGGCGCTTCCCAACAGCGGGACGAAACTGAAGAATGCTGCCCACCACCCGTACTTCTGGATGATGGCAGCGGCTTTTTCCATTCGCTCGTTTCGGATGTGAAGGACGCGGGCAAGCTGCTCCGGCGTGCCCCTTGAGCCCGCATAGTAGCAGATGACACCCCCGATGATGTTCCCCAAGGTCCCCCACAGCAGCAAGCCCCAAGGCTCTATCCCGACAGCCAGCAAGGCTATCATGATAGCTTCGCTGCTGATGGGAAGAATGGAGCCCGAAAGCAGGGCTGCCAGAAACATTCCCAGGTTTCCGTAATTGCTCAGAAAGGCTTCAAAGGCTCCCATAGTGGCTGAGAAATATATACAAGGTAGAAAATGATAAGCATCAGCAGATAAACACCCCCCAGACGGGACTTGCCCGAAAGGAGCATATTCGTAACAAACAACGTGGCAATCGTCATCAGCAGCGGGAACAAGTCGGCAAACAGCGTGGGCTGCAGAAGCGCCAGGATGAAGACGGCAACGAAGACAAGCAGCAGGAACTGGTAGCAGACGCGCGCCTTTTCCTTGATGGCAAAGAGCGTTGACGGGAAAAGCACGATGCCTGGGACGGCAATGAGCAGCAGCAGCGCCCCAGCGGTAATCTCGTTGAGCGTCAGGCTCTGATACTTGATGGCGTCAAACTGAATCAGCTGCTGGAAAGGCACAACAAAGGAACTGATGTCGTCGCAAAGGAACA
Organism: Bacteroidaceae bacterium; assembly: GCA_017615125.1. Taxonomy (GTDB): domain Bacteria; phylum Bacteroidota; class Bacteroidia; order Bacteroidales; family Bacteroidaceae; genus UBA1189. The sequence continues at coordinate 26,131 of JAGAAS010000069.1, read as the reverse complement.
GCATTCCGGCACTAATCCAGTAGGGAATGATCAGCCCGATGAGAGCTGCCATAAAGGTGCGCGGAGTGAGCGACTGAAGCAAGCCTCCTCCTATCAGGAAGAAGGGCACGAGAAGGAGCCACTTCGGAAACAGGATGGAAGCAAGGCTGACGAGGGCGAAGGCGATGACGTATTCGCTGATAGAGTCGTGCTGCTGATACGTTGTCATCAGCATATAGGCAGCAATCATCATTATCGGCAGGCAGATGCTTCCTGCCCGAAGAGGAAGGAGAAACGAGGCGCCGGCAACTAAGGCAAAGAACAAACCCGTCGGGAAATGGGTGCGCGTGCTGAAAAGCTGAAACTCACCGATAGTGCGAAACAGCAGATAGGCGGAAATGACGTACAAAAGGGGCGACACGATGCTCTGAGTCAAGGGGCTGACGGTAACAATAGTGCCGAAGAAGGAGAGCGTTGTCTCCGTCAGCGGCTTCCACCAGAAGCCAGCCAGACACCCTCCCCAGAGGATGATGAAAAGCAACACTCCTGCTATCAGCGGGAAATAGCTGCGAAGGGTTTGTTCAAGAAAATTTCTCATAGAATATCCTTCCCAATATCTTTTCGGAAGTACTTTCCGGAGAAGTTAATCCGTTCAGCATTTCTCAGCGAGAGCGCAAGGGCATCCTTCCCGGTAGCGCCATAAGAGCTGACAGCAATCACGCGCCCTCCGTTGGTGACAACTTGTCCTTCCTTCAGGGCTGTTCCTGCGTGAAAGACGATGCTGTCTTCCACATCCTTCAGCCCTGAAATGGGGAATCCTTTTTCGTAATGCCCAGGATATCCTCCCGAGACGAGCATGATGCAGACAGCGCTTCTTGTGTCTATTTCCAAATCCCTTTTGCCCAAGTCTCCGTTGGCAACTCCTTCGAAGAGATCGACGATGTCGCTTTTCAGGCGGAGCATGATGGTTTCCGTTTCAGGGTCTCCCATTCGCACATTGTATTCGATGACGTAAGGATTGCCCTTGCAGTTCATCAAGCCGAAGAAGATGAAGCCCTTATAATCAATTCCCTCACTTGCAAGGCCTTCGACGGTAGGACGGATGATTCGGTCTTCCACCTTTTTCATCCATTCGGCATCGGCAAACGGAACGGGCGAGACGGAGCCCATTCCTCCGGTATTGTTGCCCGTGTCGCCTTCTCCGATGCGCTTGTAGTCTTTGGCTTCGGGAAGGATTTTGTAGCTGGTTCCGTCGGTAAGAACGAAGACGGAACATTCTACTCCATCAAGATATTCTTCGATAACTACTTGGCTGGATGCTGTGCCGAACATGCCCCCGAGCATCTCCTTGAGCTCTTTTTCCGCTTCCTCAAGAGTAGGAAGGATAAGAACGCCTTTTCCGGCGCAGAGCCCGTCGGCTTTCAACACATAAGGGGCTTGGAGCGTATGCAGGAAGGCGATTCCTTGTTCCAGCGTTTCGCTTGTGAACGTCTGGTAGCGTGCTGTGGGAATATCGTGCCTTTGCATGAACTCCTTAGCGAAGTTCTTGCTTCCTTCAAGCAGGGCTCCTGCTTTCGAGGGGCCTATCACGGGAACCGTGCGGAGAGCCTCATCGGCTTTGAAAAAGTCGTAGATGCCTTTTACCAAAGGATCTTCAGGGCCTACGACAACCATATCGATGCCGTTCTTTAGTACGACATCCCGAATGGCTCCGAAGTCATCAGCTTTCACAGCCAAGTTCTCTCCCACGAGGGCTGTGCCTGCGTTGCCGGGAGCGATGAAGAGTTTTTCCACTCTGGGGCTTTGACTGATTTTCCACGCTAGCGCATGTTCGCGCCCTCCGCTGCCAAGAAGTAAAAGTTTCATAGAATTATGTAGAAAGAATAATTTTTTTCGAGAAGGAATCTCGCCGTATGAAGAAGGGAAAAATTTTTTTGAAGAAAGAAAAAAATCGGGACTCTTTTGCGCGCTGTTTATTTAAGGTAATCTTCGAAATACTGGGTGATTCGCTGATGCAGGTGAATCCTGTCTCTTCCAACCATATTGTGCCCCTGAGCGGGATAGATGAAGAGATCGGGCTGTGTCTCGGCATCGATGCAGGCTCTGAGGAAAGCCATCGTGTGCTGCGGAACAACGGTGTCGTCGTTGCCTCCGATAATAATTTGCAGCTTTCCTTTCAGCTTGCCGGCTTTGTTCAGCAGGCTCGATTCGGCATATCCGTCAGGATTGTCCTGCGGAGTATCCATATATCGTTCGCCGTACATTACTTCGTAGTATTTCCAGTCGATGACAGGACCTCCTGCAACACCAACCTTGAATACTTCGGGGTAAGTAGTCATCATCGTTATTGTCATGAATCCTCCGAAGCTCCATCCGTGCACTCCGATGCGCTCTGCATCTACGAAGGGAAGGCTTTGCAGGAGTTTGACTCCTTCCATCTGGTCTTTTGCTTCCTCTCTACCCAGATGACGGAAGGTGCTGTTCTCAAAGGCAAGCCCTCTGCCTGCGCTTCCTCGATTGTCGAGAGTAAAGACAACATATCCTAGCTGAGCCATATAGATATCCCATCCTCGGACATCCCAATTCCATCCTCCCGAGACGTTCTGAGCGTGAGGACCTCCGTAGACGTATACTACTGCGGGATATTTCTCAGCGGGGTTGAAGTTCGTGGGCTTTACAAGTCGGTAGTAAAGATCCGTTACTTCGTCGGCAGCCTTCAAGGTGCCGACAGTAATCTCTGGAACATCATACTCTGCCCAAGGGTCTTCGGCTTCAAAGAGCGTTTCACTCTTTCCGCTGATGACATTCACTAATTGCACTTTTCGGGGAACATCCGGCTTGGAATAGGTGTCGATAAATTGATTTCCGCTTTCGGAAAGCACAACTCGGTGTGTTCCTTCGCTGTCGCCCAGAAGGGAGCGTTTGCCCTTGAGGGTAACTTTCCACGTAGTGATGCTCAGCGGGGAGGTCTCGCGGCTCTGGAAGATGATGAGCTTCTTCTTCGTGTTGAAACCGACAATGTTCTCAACAACCCATTCTCCTTTGGTGAGCTGTCTTATCAGGGTGCCGTCAGTATTATAAAGGTAGAGATGATTGTATCCGTCCTTCTGGCTCTGATAGATAAACCGCGAGTCGTCCCACGGGAGGAATACGATAGGGTGCAAGGGCTCGACATACTTTTCGTTTGTTTCCTCGATAAGGATGGCTTCCCGGGCTCCCGTTGCCGCATCGTAGCGTACCAGCTGCGAATGGTTCTGGTCTCGGTTGAGTTCGATGACGTAGACATTCTTTTCATCGGGGCTCCAGCTGACGTTTGTCAGGTAACGGTCTACCGTATTGCCCGTTTCCAGCCAGACGGTTTCGCTGGTTGCCGGGTTGAAGATTCCTATCGAGACAACGTGGCTCGTCATTCCCGCCATAGGGTATTTGTCGGGACGAAGCTCCGCAAAGCGCGCGGCATAGTCTATTTGCGGATAGTCAGTCACCATCCGTTCGTCCATCCGATAGAAAGCAAGCAGATTGCCTTTCGGGCTCCAGAATGTTCCGCCGTTGATGCCAAACTCGTTTCGGTGAACGCTTTGCCCGCAAACGACGCCCTTGGGCTCGTCGGTAACCTGTATTTCCTTTCCGTCGGCTGTGGAGACGAAAAGATTGTTTTCTCTTGTAAACGACTTATAGGGGAACTTGTCAGGTCCTTTTTCCTTTGTGCCTTCTACGCATTTCTCGCCGTCGAAGTAGAAGCGCTTGTTCTCGGGGCGCATTTTGCTGTAGTTCTTGCCTCCGGGAATCAAGTCTTCAAGGGAAAAAGTCTTCTTCCCAGTTATTTCCTGTGCGCTGGCTGTCATAGAGGGAGTGAAAGCGAAGAGCGTGGAAAGGGTGAATAAGAGGATATGCTTTTTCATGTCATTCTTTGTTTTTTGATTTACGGAAACCGCCTTTGTTCCCTTCTTTTCCTTTGGCAAAACGCTTTGCACTTATTTCTTTGCGCTTGGCGTAGCCTTTCTTGTTGTCGTTGCGCTCTGCTCCCTTCTTGAAATCGCGTCGTTTGTCGTCTTTCCTGAAATTTTCACGGAAGCCTTCTCCTTCGCTTCTTTTGGCAGCGCGTTCTTTTCTGGCGCGTGCATTTTGTTCTTGCATGAAGGTGTCGTGACGACTACGGCGCTTTTCGTATTCCAGCCGCTCTTCTTTCGTTTCGAAATCTTCTCGGTTGTAGTTCCCCGTGTCTCCTTCGGTAGCGGCTTCTCCTATATTCTGTCTCTTCCTCAAGGGGCGACGCTCTTTGGTAGGACGTTCTGCTTTGTCAAGTTTCTCTCCTCCTTCGCGGAATTCGCTGAATCTTCCGCTGAACATCTCGTATTTTCGGAATTCGCAGGCAAGGGCTCCGTTGTAGAGAGGGATGATAACCGAGGGTTTCAGTCCTATTTTGTTGAAACACTCTTCCTTGTAGCTGATAATCCAGGCTTCGTTGCCTTGGAAGCAATGTTTCAGCTTCGTGCCGATGGTGCTGTACAGCTCCAGAAGATCGTCGGGAACAAGCCTCTCGCCGTAGGGAGGGTTGGTGATGATGATAGCTTTTTCTTCCGGCTGCTCAAATTCCTCGAATGGGCGGTGCTCGATGTCGATGTCTTTGGTTAACCCTGCGGCACGCACGTTGGCTTTGGCGATGTTGACGGCTTTCCACTCTTTGTCGTAGCCGTAGATATGATGCTCGAATTCCCGTTCGTTGGAGTCGTCGTTATAAATCTCGTCGAAGAGCTCTTGGTTGAAGTCCTTCCACTTTTCGAAGGCAAATTCCTTGCGGAAGAGCCCGGGAGCTATGTTGCGGGCAATGAGCGCTGCCTCGATGAGAATGGTTCCTGAGCCGCACATAGGGTCGATGAGGTCACACTCTCCCTTCCATCCTGTCGTCATTATCATGCCGGCAGCAAGGACTTCGTTCAGCGGCGCGCCGACGGTTTCCTGCCGGTAGCCTCTTTTGTGCAGCGATTCGCCCGAGCTGTCGAGGGCAAGCGTGCAGTCCTCCTGGGCGATATGAATATGGAAGAGAAGGTCGGGATTTGTCACCTGCACGAAGGGGCGTTTTCCGTCGCGCTCGCGGAAGTAGTCGGCGATGGCGTCCTTTACTCTGTAGGCGACGAACTTGGAATGCCGGAACTCGTCGCTGTAGACAACGGAGTCAACAGCAAAGCTGGTGTTGGCATCCATATACGAATCCCAGTCGAACGTTTTCAGCTTCTCGTAGATTTCATCGGCATCCTGCGCCTTGAAGTGCAGAATGGGCTTCAAGATACGAATGGCGGTACGCAGGCAGAGGTTAGCTTTGTACATCAAGGCTTTATCTCCCGTAAACGAAACCATTCGGCGCCCTATCTGTATGTCGTTGGCTCCCAGTTCGATAAGTTCCTTTGCCAATACTTCTTCCAGTCCTTGGAAGGTTTTGGCTATAAGTTGAAATGTCTCCAATGTGAAAGTATTTTTTTTGTTTGGCTGCAAAATTACAAATAAAATTTGTATTTTTGCCAAAACCTTGAAAATATGAACATGAAAAATAGAACTCTTTTCGTTTTCCTTGCCGGCGCAGCTATCGGTTTCTGCATCCCGTTCCTCATTTCCAGCCAGTCGGTGTCGGAGGATGAGCATCCGCTTACGGAGGTTCCTTCGGCTTCGTCCTCGCCCCGAGTGCCCTCGTCGGTGGAGTTTGCCGGGCAGACAGTCAAGCTCGATCGCGCCGACTTGCACGAGCGGATGGATAGGGAGATGCTGGCCTTCACCTATTCGCATCAGCTCACGTTGCTGATGATCAAGCGCGCAAACAGGTTCTTCCCTATCATCGAGCCAATCCTCAAGGAGTGTGGCGTGCCCGACGACCTGAAATACCTGATGGTTATCGAGAGCAACGTTGATCCCCGCATCAAGTCATCGGCTGGCGCTGTCGGGTTGTGGCAATTCATGCCTACGACGGGGCGTGAGTATGGTTTGGAGGTAAACGACAACATCGACGAGAGGTATAATATCGAGAAATCGACACGCGCGGCGTGTGCCTATCTGAAGAAATCGTATCGGCAGTTTGGCGACTGGATGACGGTAGCAGCCAGTTACAACGGGGGAACGGGAGGAGTCGCCAAGAAACAGGAGGTGCAGGGCGTCACGAGTGCTCTCGACATGTTTCTGGTGGAGGAAACCTCGCGCTACATGTTCCGTCTGCTTGCTGCGAAGACGGTTTTTGAGAATCCCGCCCGTTACGGCTTCCTGCTTCGTAGCGAAGACCTTTATCCCTACATTCCTCCCAAGAAGACGGTAGTTGTTAACACCCAGATAGACGACCTTACGGCTTTTGCGAAGGAACAAGGCGTCAGCTTGGCCCAACTGAAAACGGAGAATCTTTGGCTTCGCGGAGACGGATTGAACAACAAGTCGGGACGTCGCTATGAACTGAAAATTCCCGATGAAAAGGCACTTTTTTACAATCCGCGCGACACAAAGCCCCATAACACAAACTGGGTTATCGACAGATAAGCAGCCTTTCCGAATAGCCGTCATTTCCTGCGAAAGAAGCGTCATTTTTCCGAGTCAGCATCTCCCGTTTGGGAGAAAGGACTTGCCTTCAATATGAAGAAGGGAAAAAATTTTTTTCTTTCTACATCTCGCCGTTTTCTTTCTTCATACGGCGAGATTCTTTCTTCATAATCTTCCGCCCTTTTTGAAAAAGAAAAATCCCTTCTGCAGAAAGGGAATCATCCTTTTTCCGATTTTCTGGAAAAGAGCGGAAGAATGAGCCTCTTTTCTTCTGCGATTCTCTCCCTCGGAGCAAAAAAATAGGTCGAAATTCGGCTTTGTCGTTTTTTATACTTATTTTTGCCAATTAATAACGAAACTGCCCGTAAAAGGCACCGCAATGTTCGTCATCGACCAGAAACGCATAGCGAAGAACACGCTGCTGCTCTACATCCGCATGGGGCTGATCATGCTCATCAGCCTCTACACCTCGCGCGTAGTCCTCGACGCGCTTGGGGAAACGGATCAGGGCATCTACGCTACGGTTGCAGGCATCGTGATGATGTTTGCATTCCTAAGCAACACGATGTCAACAGCTTGCCAACGTTTCTATGCCTACGAGATGGGGCGCGGCGACTTTGAGGAGCTGAAGCGGGTGTTCAGCATTTGCGTGACGGTTTTTATAGGAATCGCGCTGATAGTGGTGATTTTCTGCGAGACGCTCGGGCTATACTTCCTCTATGAAAAAATAAAGACCGACGGGCGCATGAACGCTGCCCTGTGGGTGTTCCAATGTGCCATTCTGTCGTTTGTCTTCACCATCCTCCGCTCTCCTTATCAGGGAATGATCATCATCAAGGAGAAAATGAAGGTGTTTACATACATCAGCGTGGTGGAAGCTCTTGGCAATCTGGCTATTGCGCTGCTCATAGCCCATTCATCTAATGACAGGCTCATCCTTTATGGAATATTGATGCTGGTGCTGAATGCGTTGGTTTCCTTATATTATATTGTCTACTGTGTTCATTTCTACGGCGAATGCCGGTATCGTTTCTGCTGGGACAAGGGGAAGTTCGGGGAGATTTTCAGCTTTGCCGGCTGGAACATGATAGGCTCGCTTGCAAGTGTCTGCAAGAGTCAGGGCTTGACAATCCTGCTGAATATCTTCTTTGGAAATGCTGTCGTCGCAGCTCGGGCTATGGCCTACAAGGTTTATTCCACCATCCAGCAGTTTGCCGACAGCTTTTTTAACGCTATCCGTCCCCAGATAATGAAATCTTATTCATCTGGGGAGAGGGAAGGAATGTTCAAATTAGTATATCAGAGTTCCAAGTTTTCTTATTTCCTGCTTTTTGCCGTTTCGCTGCCTTTGCTGCTGGAAACGCCTCTCATATTGGATATTTGGTTGAAAGATGTGCCGGAAGGAACGATAATCTTTACTCGCCTTGTTATCATCAATGCCCTTATTGACGTGCTTACATCGCCTTTGGCTACAGCGATGAATGCTCAAGGGGAAGTGAAATGGTATTACATCATTTGTGGTGGAATCTTGCTGTTGATATTACCCATTTCGGCTCTTTTCCTAAAGTTGGGCTATCCGGCTTCGTCTGTCTTCTGGGTTTCTATTGTTGTCAGTCTTTTTGCAGTAGGAGTAAGGGTACTTTTGCTGAAACACTACCTGAAACTCTCTGTTTCCCAATATCTGACAAAGGTTATAGTACCGATATGTATAGTTACGATTTCTTCGTCGGTCATTCCTTTGGCGGGAGAGTGGTTGATTCCGAAAGTGACGATACGTTTCTTTGTCGTCTGTCTTTTGGCAGTCGTTTCGGTAATGGCTTCCGTTTATCTTTGGGGATTGACAGCTTCGGAGCGGAAACACGCATTGGAGTTCTTAAGAAGAAAAGTTTATGATTGTAATAAAGGATAAGGAAAACTGTTGTGGCTGCGGAGCATGCAGTAATGTTTGTCCAAAGTCATGTATTCGTATGCAAGAAGACGAAGAGGGCTTTCTTTATCCAATTGCCGACAGTCTGTTGTGCATCAATTGTGGGAAATGTGAAAAGGTGTGCCCTGTTTCCAATCCATCAGAGGCAAAAGCAAGCGAAGCCGTTTTTGCAGCAAAGAATGTTTCAGATGAGGCTAGAATGAAAAGTTCTTCTGGAGGGGCTTTCGTGAAGTTGGCAGAAATGGTGCTGCAAGAAGGAGGTGTTGTGTTCGGCGCCTGTTTTGACAACCATTTCGAAGTGGAACATAGTTACGTTGAGGAAACATCTTCGTTGGGCAAACTTCTCGGGAGCAAGTATGTGCAGAGTAAGATGGGAGATTGTTTTCAGAAGGTAAAGCAGTTTTTGGAAATAGGAAGAAAGGTTCTTTTTTCCGGGACTTCTTGCCAAGTTGCAGGATTGAAGTCTTTTCTCGGGCATGAGTTCGAGAATCTTATAGCTGTGGATATTGTTTGTCACGGAGTACCCAGCCCATTGGTATGGAGGAAGTACCTTGAATCGCTGGGAGCAAGAGACCTTTCTTCTGTGTCGTTCCGGAATAAACGAGACGGCTGGACAAAATACAGAATACGTATCTGTGATGCTATCGAGCAGAAGGAAGTAGTGGATGAATGTTACCTTGATAATGTGTTCATGAAGGGTTTCCTGAAAAACTTTTATCTTCGTCCATCCTGCTACAAGTGTCCTGCTAAAGGAGGCCGAAGTTGTAGTGACATTACGATAGGTGACTATTGGGGTGTTGAAAAACAGCATCCAGCCTTTTTTGACGAAAAAGGAGTCAGCCTGGTTCTTGCCAATACGGAAAAAGGATTGTTGATGATAAAGAATAGCTCTTTGTTGCTGGTTGAGAGTAGCTATTCGCAGGCGACACAACGTAATGCTTGCATTGAGAAGTCTGTTTTCCGCTCTCCAGACAGAGACTATTTTTGGAAACAGTTTTCTAAGCAAGGAATAGGGGCAATAGAAAAGACCATTAGTCATGCATCCAAGCCGAATTTAATTCGCTTTGTTGCAAAACGATTAAATAAGCAATCTTGAGCCAATGAAGATAGGTATATTGACTTTCTGGAGTTCGATGGACAACTACGGGCAGGTATTGCAGGGATATGCTTTGCAGAAATACTTGTGTTCTTTGGGGCATGAGGCCTTTCTAATTAGGTACGAGGAGAAGAAGACTTACCCGGACATTTTTCAAAGTCGTTCTGCTTGGGCTCTTTTTACACGCGCAAAAAAATATCTTTTGCATCACAGAGATTACGAAAAGCAGAAAAAAGTATTTAGAAAAAACCTTCAACGGGGTTTTACTACTTTTAAGAAAGGGAAGATAGAGTACTCCCAGCAAAGGTATCACACCCCTCTGTCTCTTCAAAAAGATGTTCCGAAGGCGGATATGTATATAGTTGGTAGTGACCAAGTTTGGGGGCGCAATCCACTTTCTGCTCTGCAGCAGCCCTATTATTTACAATTTGGCTCACCTTTAACGAAACGCATATCGTATGCTGCCAGTTTTGGCAATAACGAGTCGTTTGATGATAATCCGGAACTACTTCAAACGCTTTTAAAAGGTTTTGAGCGAATATCAGTTCGTGAAGAAACAGGGAAGCGTCTCTGCGAGAAGGCGGGATTAGACGTTACTTGGGTTTTGGATCCTGTCCTGTTGTTAAGGAAGGCGGATTATCTTCCATTGATAAAAGGAGTCACACCTCGTTCCGAAGCATACCTTTACATATATTCGGTAAATGTAGTTAATCCCGAGCAGATACGTTATAGTCAGTTGTTATCATTAGCTGACAAGAAAGGTTGGCAAGTAGTAGTTACTCCATCCAGCGGGTATATTACGTATGAGGATATTTTTGAAAAAGCAATATATGACTATTGTTCCATCGAGGGCTGGTTGTCAAATATATATCATGCGAGTCTTGTGGTAACGACATCTTTTCACGGGGTGATGTTCTGCTTGAAATTTCATAAGCCTTTTGTTTATGTTCCTCTGGAGGGAAGATTTTCTCGAGGAAACGATAGAGTGGGCACTTTGCTGACAAAGCTTCAATTGACGAATCGCATTTTGAAAGACAACTATGAGGAAGTTTGTGATCAATCTATAGATTGGGCCTCGGTGGATTCTGTTTTAGATGAGTATATCGATAATTCAAAGGAGTTCCTTCGGGAATGCGGATGTTAGGATTATGGAAAAGATAGATTTTGTAATGATCTGGGTTGACGGAAGTGACCCAGAATGGCGCAAGCAATTCAATCTTTACGCTGGAAAGACGGATGCAGAAAGCGACACCCGCGAGGAACGCTATCGCGATTGGGATAATCTCAGATACTGGTTTCGGGGAGTGGAGAAATATGCACCTTGGGTTAACCGTATCCATTTTGTCACTTGTGGGCAAATTCCCGAATGGCTGAATCTTGACAACCCAAAGCTTCATTTCGTGAAGCATTCGGATTATATACCCGAGAAATACTTGCCTACATTCAGCAGCCATCCGATAGAAATCAACATGCACCAGATAGAAGGCTTGTCCGACAAATTTGTTTATTTCAACGACGATTGTTTCTTTATAAACGAAGTTAAGCCCGAGCGATTCTTTAAGAAAGGATTGCCTTGCGAGCGCGTTGGGTGTCCCATTTACTTTCCAGATGAGTTCTTGCATGCCCATCATATCTTAACGAACAACACTTGGTGCATCAATCAGCATTTTTCCAAGAAGGAGTGTATTCGAAAGCATTTTTTCAAATGGTTTAGCTTGAATTATATCAAGCACCCGCGATGTATGCTCCAGACTCTTCTTTTATTGCCTTATTCCAAGTTCTCCCGCTTCAGCGAGCCTCATTTCCCGAACAGTTTCCTGAAAGCAACGCTAGAAGAAGTGTGGGAGAAGTGTTCGGATATATTGGAAGAAACATCTGCCTCCCGTTTTCGTGAATTGGGAAACGTAAATCAGTGGCTTTTCCGTGATTGGCAGATAGCAAAGGGGGATTTCTATCCGTACGACGTATATAAAGATAGTATCTGTTACGAACTGTGTGACGAAAACATACCTCAGGTAGTTTCAACGATTCGCAGTCAGAGAAAAAACATTATTGTTATGAATGACTCTGCGCAAATACGTTCCTTTGATGTGGCAAAAAAAGCTATCAATTCTGCCTTAGATGCTATTTTACCTGAAAAATGTTCTTTTGAGAAATGAAACCGTTTGATTACTTGATTGTTGGTGCGGGGCTGTTTGGCTCGATGTTTGCTTATAGGGTGAAGCAAAAAGGGAAACGTTGCCTTGTTATTGACAAAAACGATCATATCGGGGGCGGATGCTACACGGAGCGGATAAAGGGAATCAACGTCCACAAGTATGGCCCTCATATTTTCCATACGTCGAACAAGGAGGTGTGGGATTTTGTCAACAGCCTGGTTCCATTTAATCATTTTATCAATTCGCCTGTCGCTTGCTATAAAGGAAAGAGATACAATCTTCCTTTTAACATGAACACGTTTCATCAGCTCTGGGGCGTGACAACTGCAGAAGAGGCTCGAGCCATTATTGACGAGCAGCGTGCTCCCTTTCAGCACATCGAAAACCCCGCAAATCTGGAGGAGCAGGCCCTGAAGTTGGCAGGACGCGACATTTATGAAACGCTCGTGAAGGGCTATTCCGAGAAACAATGGGGAATGAAGGCTACGGAGATACCTGCCTTCGTCATCCGCAGGCTTCCGTTCCGCTTCGAATACAACAACAACTACTTCAACGACACCTATCAGGGCATTCCGGAAGGCGGATATACGCAGATTTTCGAAAAACTTCTTAGCGGCTCCGAAGTCCGCTTGTCGACAGACTTTTTCGATGATAGAGACTACTTTGAGAATCAGTCCGAAAAGATTGTGTATACGGGACAGATAGACGCTTTCTTTGATTACCGGTTTGGTAAACTCGATTTCCGTTCCCTACGTTTTGAGCACGAAGTTTTGGAAGGAGTCCGTGATTATCAGGGAAATGCCGTTGTCAACTACACCGAAGCCGAAGTTCCCTATACCCGATGCATCGAGCACAAGCATTTTGAATTCGGACAGCAGCCCGATACCGTTATCACGCGCGAGTATTCCCTCGCGTGGAAGGAAGGTGCCGCGCCGTATTATCCAATCAACAACGAGAGGAACAATCGGCTCTACGCCCAGTATGCAGAGCTGGCTTCGCAGAGCGAAAACGTCATTTTCGGAGGGCGTCTGGCTGAGTATAAATACTACGACATGCATCAGATTATTGAAAAGGTGATGCAAATGAGAATAGATTAGGATGTATCTGTTATGGAAAAACTATTATCTATAATCGTCCCTACGTACAACATGGAGGCGCTGTTGCCCTCCTGCCTCGATTCGCTGCTCGTCGATGAGGCTTTGGAGCGGCTGGAGATAGTTGTCGTCAACGACGGAAGCAAAGACGGCTCGCTGGCTATTGCCCGCGACTACGAAGCCCGCTTCCCGCAAACGGTTTCCGTCATCGACAAGCCAAACGGCAATTATGGCTCCACGATAAATGCGGCTCTGCCCGTCGTCAAGGGGAAATACGTGAAGATTCTCGATTCCGACGACACGTTCGACTCTCAGGCGCTCGTGCTGATGCTTGATGCGCTACAGGAAGTGGATGTTGACTTTGTCGTTACACACTTCATGATTCTCAAGGCAGACGGCACGACGGAAATTGCCAAATACAACCTCTACGGAAAGGAACCCTACGAATACGGACGAGTATATAACCTGGATGAAGTCCTTGGTGACGGATACATCCGCTTTTTCCTCATGCACGCTATCACCTATCGGACGGAAATGCTTCGTCAGCACGGCTATAGGCAGACGGAGGGAATTTCCTATACCGATTTGGAATGGGACACCTATCCTTTGTTCTATGCCCGCACGATAGTATTTTTTGACATTTGTCTCTACCTATATAATATGGCGCGCGAAGGGCAGACGATGGATCCGAAGGTTCTCATCCGCAGCGTGGGGCAACTCGAGACGGTGACGGAGCGAATCCTGGATTATTTCAAGACGCACGGCGTGGAGAATCTTCACCCTTCGCGGCAGGCTTTCATCCGTCAGTATTACCTCAACCGCCTGCGTCTGGTTTGCAAGAGCCATTTGTTCGATATGCCGCGAGAACAGTTCGATGCGGCTCATTTTGTCGAGCTGGAGAGCCGTTATCAGCAGGCGTGCAAGGAACTGCAGCTGGGAGAAATACGCCTCTTCCCCGAGAACAAGATCATCCACTTGGATGCTATGAAATACTGGCACCGACATCAGCGTCGCTGGCCCAGTTGGTTCGAGAAATTCAACCGTTTCGTCAACAAAATTGCAACAAGTCTGTACGTACGTCTTTTTCGCAAATAAAAAGGAAAAATACCGATGAAATCGACAAAAACGTTGTTGTTTATCCGATACAAGAAGAGTGCCAACATCTTCGAGGGAGGGGAGCAATGCTCGCAGCGCAACTTCAACGCGTATGCCCGTCTGCTGGGCGAAGAGAACGTCACAACGTATTACATTCACGACGAGACGAAGAAACGCACGTGGAAGGATTATCTGACGGGGGTTCTTTACTTCCCGTTCCACTACTTCTTCGGGCTCACACCGCGCAGAGTGAAAGAAATCGTACGCTTTGCGCAGGACTTCGACTACGTTCACGTTGACAGGAGCCTCTTTGGGATTATCGCCCGTCGCCTGAAGGAAACGGGCTACGAAGGGCGTGTCGTCTGCTTTTTCCACAATGTGGAGACGGATTACTTCCGCGCCAAGCTGCCGAAGCGAAATCCCGCGCGACACTTCATCGTGCGCTGTGCCGACAAGAACGACAGCTGGTGCTGCCGCTTTGCCGATAAGGTGATAGCACTCAACGAGCGCGACGCGCGGATACTCGAAGCGCGCTACGGACGTCGTCCCGACCAGCTGGTTCCTATCGCAATGCGCGACACGTATCTGCGCGACGCCTACCCCGAGGGACAAACCTCGGCGCGCCCCTTGTGTCTCATCCTCGGCTCGTACTTTCCTCCCAACAACGAGGGCATCGAGTGGTTCGCACGCGAAGTACTGCCCGCAGTCGACATTCGTCTGCAGGTTGTCGGCAAGGGAATGGGCCGTCTGCGCGAGCATTACAGCATCCCCGACAACGTGGAAATCGTTCCCGACGCTCCCGAGCTCCTTCCCTATTTCGAACAGGCCGACGTGATGGTTCTCCCCATCTTCAGCGGAGGAGGAATGAAGGTGAAGACGTGCGAGAGCCTGATGTACGGCAAGAACATCGTGGCGACAGACGAAGCCTTCGAGGGCTATGACGTTGACGACAGCCGCGTGGGAGCCCGCTGCAACACGCGCGAGGAGTTCATCGCGGCACTTCAGTCTTTCATCGACAGCCCTCGCCCCCGCTTCAACGCCTATTCCCGCTCGCTGTTCCTCGCCCGATACAGCGAGGATGTCGTGCTCGACAGCTTCCGCCGTCTGCTTCAGTAGGGCATCGTGCCCCTCCTTTTCCGCCGCGTGCCGCAGCAGAAAATCGCGTTTCCATCGGCAAAATTCCTCTTCTGGAACTCAGAAGATTATTCGTCATTCTTTCTTAATTAAACTTTTTCGACAAAGAAAAATTCAAAAGACGCATGCGTCGTTTATAAGCGACCCATGCATCTTTCATAAACGACGCATGCGTCGTTTGAAATCAAGCCAAATCTCCGAGCTTAGTGAACTAAGCTTTCTGCTTAATTCACTAAACTCTCGGTTTCGTGCTCAAAACTTTCGGTTTAACACACTAAACTCTCGGATGAACGGGCTTAAAAAGTCAGCTTATTCTAGAAAAAGCCTAAGCCTGCTTCTGACTTGATGCGATGCTTTTCCTGCGGCGGAACAGTTTGTAGAGGCCTGTGGCTGCCAATGCGGCTATAATGGCGTACATCAGGCTGATGCAGATGATGGAGAGGGTGTCGCCCTTCCGCACGTTTTCGGGATCGAAGATGAAGCGTATGCGATGATCGCCTGCGGGGACGTTGAGCGCGCGCAGCATGTAGTCGACGCGGTAGTGTTCGGCAGGCTGCTCGTCGATCGTTGCCTTCCAGCCGTAAGGATAGTAAATCTCGCTGAACACGACAGTTCCTTCCTTGGAAGAATGGCTTTCGTAGTCGATGTAGTGCGGGGTGTATTTCGTCAGCTTCACGGTTGCCGCGCTGTCGTGCTCAAGGGCTGAGGCAGGCATGAAGGATGCAAATTCCTTGTCGAGAACGGCTGTGGAGCGCAGGTCAAGGGTGTTGAGCGCCTCGCTCTCGGCGTTGGCGTTGTCGACAACAAGGAGCGTGTCGACGAACCAGGCGTTACCCAGAGCGTCAGGATTCAGCATGGGCTGAGGCTGCCCGTCTTTCCCCTTCGTGATGATGTACTTGGCGTTGAGCATGCTCACGACGTTCATGTTCATCTTCGAGAGGTGCTCGTCAATCAAGTCCTGATAGCGGCGAAGCTTGGCTGCGCTGTATCCTCCGAGTGATTTCAGGTAGTAGGAAGTGCGGCTGTCGTTGAAGGTGCTGGTAGTGAGGTTGAACACGCGGAAGTGCGGGTCGGAGTCAGCCAGCACTTGCTTCTCCCAAGGCTGCATAGCGAAGTATGCGCTGTTCTGCTTGGGCGAAACGTAGTTGCCGTCGTTGAAGTAGCGCTTGTCGACGGGCCACATGTCGGCGATAATCAGGACAGCCAGAATAGCCGTCATCCACCCTGCGCGCAGCTTTCCGTGCGCATAAATCCAAAGGACGGCTGCTGCTGCCAGGATGAAGGCAGCCGAGCGGAATGCGTCGCTGGTAAGAAGCGCTTTCCTTTCGTTGACGATGCCCTGATAGACAAAGTCGGGCACTTGCGAAGCCCAAGCGGCGTCGCCTGCTGCGCGGAAGGAGAAGAGTACTCCCGAGAGAAGGGCAACGAGCACACAAAGTCCTGCCGTAATGCCCGTAGCGATATAGATGGCGCGCGAGACAGCCTTTTTCTCCAGCTTGCCTTCCATAATTTCCCGTATGGCGAGGAAGCCCAGCAGAGGCATCGTTATCTCCGCAACGATAAGGATGGACGATACGGCGCGGAACTTGTTGTAGAGGGGGAACACCTTGAAGAAGAAGGCGGTAAACGGCATGAAATGATTGCCCCACGCCAGCGCCACGCTGAAAAGGGTTGCTACGAGCAGCGCCCATTTGTAGGGTCCCTTCACGATGATGAGTCCCAGCACGAAGAGGAAGCAGACGATGGCTCCCATGTATACGTTGCCCGAGGTGAAGGGCTGATCGCCCCAGTAAAGAGGCACGTTTTCGCAGAACTGGGCTACCGTACGGCGCTCTATTCCCTTGCGGAGCATCTCCTTGTAGAGGTTGGATTTCTTGCCGACGTTGTAGTTCGAGGAGCCTCCCTTCACTCCAGGAATAAGGAAGCTGAGCGACTCGTCAATGCCGTAGCTCCATTGGGTAGCGTAGTCGAGGTCGAGGCCTTTTGTCTTGTTGGTATTGTCGTCGGCCTTCGCAAGGTCGGAGTGTCCTCCGCGCATCGTCTGCTCGGCATATTCGCGGTTGGCAAAGACGTTGGCGCTGTTTGAGCCAAGTCCGATGAGCAGCGCAAAGGCAAAGACGAGCGTGCTGAGCCCGAAGTCCTTCAGGCGTTTTTCCTTGATATGCTTATACAGCTCCGCAAAAAAGAGAACTCCGATGAGCATGCAGATATAGTAGCCCATCTGAGGATGGTTGACAAAGGAGACAGCTGTGGGGATAGCCGTCAGCACAAAGCCCCAGCCGTATTTCTTCTGGTAAATCAGGTGGAAGCCCCCGACGACAACCGCCATCAGGGCGATGGTAGATGTCTTCGTGATATGCCCTGCGGGGATGATGATGAGGAAGTACGACGAGAGCCCTATCGCCAGCGCCCCAGCTATGCTGAGCCATTTGTCGACGCGGTAGCAGCGCAGCAGGATGAAGAAGCAGACGAAGTAGAGCAGCAGGATAGCTGGCGTCTTCGTCTGGCTGTGTCCTGCCAGCAGCACCTTCTTCAGAGGACGAAGCAGCACGCCCGATTTGTAGCGCCCGCCTCCTATCTGGTAGTTGGGCATTCCGCTGAACATCGAGCCCGTCCAGAAGCTGTAGTCGCCCGTAGCTTTGGTATATTCCACGTTCTCGTTGACCATACCTTTGAAGCTGTTTGTATCGCCCGCGTAGACGATGTTTCCCTGCAGCGAAGGGCGGCAGTAGATGCAGGCAACGCCGATGAAGAGAACGAGGGCAACGATGTATGCGCCGTATTTGTTGAAAAACTGTTTCATAGCGATAAGGGTTTTTTGTCGATAGATTCATGCAAAAGTAGTGCTTTTTTTGTTCTTTTTGCCTGTATCCGCAAAAAAATGCGTACTTTTGGCAAACGAAAGGGCTTGAGGCTCTGACAACAGAGCCTGAGCCCGACTCGTAAGACTTAAAAAAGGAACTAAAAAAGGAGCTATGGGAAAGAAAATCATTATCGTCGGCCCGGCTTGGCCTTATCGCGGGGGAATAGCTGCCTTCAGCGAGCGTCTGGCGCGACAGCTCGTCAACGAGGGAAACTCGGTGCTGCTCTATACGTTTACCCTTCAGTACCCGTCGTTTCTTTTCCCGGGAAAGACGCAGTTTTCCGACGACCCCGCCCCTGAGGGGCTTACCGTTTATCGCAGGTTCAGCTCCGTCAATCCTTTCTCGTGGCTGAAGGCAGGCAGGGAGATGCGTCGCCAACGCCCTGATATTGTCGTCTTTGCCTATTGGATGTCGTTTATGGCCCCTTGTTTCGGAACGATTGCTTCCTGCCTGCGCCGCGACAAGCATATCTGCCTCGTGGGGCTTATGCATAACATGATTCCGCACGAGCCAAACATCATGGACAAGCTCTTTCCCGGCTACTTTGTGAACCGCATGCACGGGTTCCTTGCTTTGTCGGAGTCGGTAGCGAAGGATATCAGCCGGTTCGACCATAAGGACAAGCCAAAGCTCTTCCGCCCTCATCCCGTGTATGATCATTACGGAGAGCTGTTGCCGAAGAGCGAGGCGCGTCAGTTGCTCAACTTGGACGAAGAAGGGCGCTACGTGCTCTTTTTCGGATTCATCCGGGCATATAAAGGACTTGACCTTTTGCTCGAGGCTATGTCTGACGAGCGTTTGGGAAAGCTGGGAGTGAAGCTGATAGTTGCCGGAGAGTTCTATGAAGACGAACAGCCCTACCGCGAAAAAATCTCTGCGCTACACCTTGACGACAGGGTGGTGCTCAGCACCCAGTTCATTCCGAATGCCGAAGTCAACCGCTATTTCAGCGCCTGCGACATCGTGGCGCAGCCTTACCGCACAGCTACGCAAAGCGGCGTCACGCAGATTGCTTTCCATTTTGCCAAACCGATGCTCGTTACCGACGTCGGAGGGCTTGCCGAGATTGTGCCGAACGGGAAAATCGGCTATGTCGTTCCTCCCGAACCAGCCAAAATTGCCGATGGATTGGCTGATTTTTACGAAAACAATAGGGAAACGATGTTCATTGAAAACACGAAGGAAGAGAAAAAGAAATACGCTTGGTCGAACGTGACGGAGGCTCTCTACGAAATCGTCCGACAAACGAAAGGCGACTGACGAAGAGATACTTCCCAAAAGCTTAAACCCATATCGCTTATGATGAACAGAAACTTGAAAAAGAATTTGAGCAAGACAAGCCTTATCCTTATGGTGCTTACGCTAGCAGCATGTGCTCCCAGCACTCCTCCTGTCTCGTCAGCTCTCCCCAAATGGGAGCGAAAGAGCGCTCCTGCCGTCATTTTGGGACGATATGTTGACAGGGAACCTGGGGACACGGACAAATGTCCGGGCTTTTGGGGATGTGAAACGCTTAAGGGCGGGGGCTTTCCAGAAATCATTACCGACTCCGTTGCTGGCACGTTCACCCTCGTGTGGGATATTTGCTATCCGCTGAAACACAATTTTTCGGGATGGTCAGTCATGCTCTTCCCAGGCGACACCGTGCGAGTTGACTTCAACAAAAAGGCTTTCGAGGCATACCAGGCCTACAACAAAGATACTCCACACGACAGCATCACTACGCCTAAGTTGCAAGAGCTATGGAAGAAAGCCATCCACATCGAAGGCGCATCCTTTGAGCTACCTCTGCCTATTCAAATGAAAAGTATTAAACTGGGATATGATCGCGAATATGCCACAGCTCACTATCACGATACCTTTGACGAATGGCGCGAAGTGTGTTGGAATGAGTTTCTGGATGTGGTGAAGCAGTTGGACTCTATCGACCTCTCGCTTGAGGAACGGGAATACCAAAGAATGGTTATTGAACAGGATTACCTAAAAAAACTACGAGATTACCGATTTACAAAAAAGATATGGGACTTGACCAAGGATCCTGACTCGCTGGCAATGTTCGAGAAGCAATTCACCTTCAAAGATCCTCATGCACCCGAACTGACATACTACCGCAACGTCACAGGCTTCTACGCTTGTCTGAATAATCTTTTTGATGAAGGAAGGCGATACATTCAGGCCAACGAGTTGGAAGACTCGCCCTTAGGACGTTGGTTCAAGGAGTTGGATGAGGCTAAAGCCGTGATGGCTCAGGCAAAAGCCAATCTGCCAGTAGATGAAAGCGAGCTGAATTCCCTGTCTCCTGAGTTCCAAACACAAATACGAGAGGTGCAAGCACAACTGAATCAGAAACTTTCTGAAGGAAAGGGTACCAGCTGTGCCCTGCCGGAAGGAGAGCCGCAGAAGTGGTTGCCCAAAATCGTTGCCGAGCACAAAGGGCACATCGTCTTCGTTGACTTCTGGGCCACTTGGTGCGGCCCTTGCCGAATGGGGATGAAGGAAATGGAGAAAGTGAAGGATGAATTGACGGCACGGGGCGTAGACTTCATCTACATCACCGACACTAGCAGCGATTCCAACGAGTGGGTGGAATATGTCGCTCAGCACGCTGGCGATCATTACATTGTACCGAAAGACAAGATGGAAGAGATGCAAATCCCTGATTACGACAATGCAATTCCCCATTACCTCATCTATGACCGTGAAGGTAAGCTTGTAAAAACCATTATTGGTTGGCCTGGTGTGGAAGAGATGATGAAAGAATTCGAGAAGCTCAAGTAAAACGTTAGGCGTTTTTCTGATAATTCATAGGTATAGACAATAAGAGCGCCCTTTAGGGCATAGAAGAAAAAGAAAGCGTCAGATAAATATCTGACGCTTTCTTCTCGGTTGTCCTAAGCGGATTCGAACCACTACAAACAGAACCAAAACCTGTTGTGCTACCATTACACCATAGGACAATACCTTGTGTGCTCCTTTCGGAAAGCGCTGCAAAAGTACATCAATCCTTTCTTTCTACCAAATTTTTTTTGCTTTTTGCCGCAAATAATATGGAAAAGGCACCAGCCGTTAACTGACTGATGCCTTTTATGATAGGGAGTCCTTGCTGCTGTCGCAGGAATGTTCCTTTATTCAGCGATGAGGAGATAGTAGTTTTTCTTGCCTCTCTGGGCGAGGAGGTACTTGCCGTCGAGCAAGTCGGCAGCGGTAATCTCTTGGTCGAAGGCCTCGAGTTTCTGCTTATTGATGCTGACGCCTCCTCCCTGCACCATTTTGCGCATTTCGCCTTTCGAGGGGAAGACGGCAGCGCTTTCCGTAAGCAGGTCGATAGCTTTGACGCCTGCCTCGAAGATGCTGCGGGCTACCTTGAACTGGGGAACGCCCTCGAAGACTGCCAGCAGCGTGCGCTCGTCAAGCTTGACGAGCGCATCGTGGGTGTTGTTGCCGAAAAGTATTCCGCTGGCTTCTACGGCAGCATTGTAGTCTGCCTCGCTGTGAACCATGCAGGTGACTTCCTTTGCCAGACGTTTCTGCAGAAGGCGGAGGTGCGGGGCTTGGGTGTGCTCGGCGATGAGGGCATCGATCTCTTCCTTGGTGAGGGAAGTGAAAATCTTGATGTAGCGGGCAGCGTCTTCGTCGCCCACGTTGAGCCAGAACTGGTAGAAGGAGTACGGGCTAGTGTATTCCGGGCTGAGCCACACGTTGCCGCTTTCTGTCTTTCCGAACTTTCCTCCGTCGGCTTTGGTGATGAGGGGGCAGGTGAGGGCGAAAGCTTCGCCTCCTGTGGTGCGCCGGATGAGCTCGGTGCCTGTTGTGATGTTTCCCCATTGGTCGCTTCCTCCCATCTGGAGCTTGCAGCCCTTGTTCTGATAGAGGTAGAGGAAATCGTAGCCCTGAAGGAGCTGATAGGTGAATTCCGTGAAGGAGAGTCCGTCGCGTGCTTCTCCGTTGAGGCGCTTCTGCACGCTGTCCTTCGCCATCATGTAGTTGACGGTGATGTGCTTGCCGATATCGCGCGCAAAGTCGAGGAACGTGAAGTCCTTCATCCAGTCGTAGTTGTTTACCAACTCGGCGTGATTGGGAGCATCGCTCTCAAAGTCAAGGAAGTGGCTGAGCTGCTTCTTGATGCACTCAACATTGTGGCGTAACGTCTCCTCGTTGAGCAGATTTCTTTCCTGGCTCTTGCCGCTAGGGTCGCCGATCATGCCTGTAGCTCCTCCGATAAGGGCCAGAGGCTTGTGCCCGCAGCGCTGAAAATGACGCAGCATCATAATGCCGCAGAGGTGTCCGATATGCAAGGAATCTGCCGTCGGGTCGATACCTACGTAGGCAGTCACCATTTCTTTGCTCAGCAGTTCTTCCGTTCCTGGCATGATGCTGTGAATCATTCCACGCCAGCTTAATTCTTCAACAAAGTTCATCGTTTGAAATAGTATTTTTGAGTTTATAAATCGGGTTAATGAATAGCAGATTCTATCATTTGAATTAGTAGCGCAAAGATACGACTTTTTTACGAGAGAGCAAACTTATTTTCCCAAAAGACGCATAACATTGTCGCTAACCTGTTGGGAAAGAGCCGAAACTGTTGTATTCAGGTCCTTTGCGACCCGTTCGTACAGATTTGCAAGTCCTAGAGAGTCATCGTCGCTTTCCAGGAAAATCTCGTTTGCAGGAAGGGAAAGCAGCGTTTCCGTCTTGTAGTGCATGCCCAGCGAGAGGTGACATCCTGCGCGGAGATACTGCTGGGCCTGCTCGGCTCCTCCGCGGAAACCGTGAATGAGCCAGGGGGACGTATAGCGAAGAGACTTACGCAGCTGAAGTATCTCCTGCATGCTGCGCACATCGTGGATGACAGGAATCTTGTCGTAGCGTAGCGCCAGTTCAAGTTGGCTGATGAAGACGCTTCGTTGGATATCCGGGCTGGCACCTTGCTTCTTGTCGAGTCCCATCTCTCCCAGCATGACAATAGATTCACTATCCCCTCCTTGCAGGACAGATTCCAGCAGGGAGAGTTGCTCGGCTCCGCTTCCTTCTATATACCAGGGATGGATGCCGATAGCAAACAGATTTGTCTGCCGTTGTTCGGGTGTAAGGTTCAGAAAAGCCTGTGGGCTGAGGCTGACAATAGCACTTCCCGCTTTTTCGGGAAGGTTGTGCGTATGCACATCGGCGACGAGCGTTTTTTTTGAAGACAGGCTTTCAGGAAAAGCGTTGTCTTCAGAAGAAGAGGATAGTTCTTTCTGGGCCTTTCCAGAGGAGCCCTTTGAGGGCTTCTTGTAATAGAAGAAGCTGAATTTCTCGGGAACAGGATCATATCCCCATCCTCCCCAGGGTGCACAACGCAGAATCCGATACGTTGCCAGCCAAAGTCCTTTGAAAGGCCCGTGCTTGCGTAAAGCTTCTATCGCATATTGTGAGCAGGTTGGCGTATAGCGGCAAGCGGGAGGCGTAAGGGGAGAGATGAATCGTCGATAAAACCTAATGGGGAGCAACAGCACGAACACCAAGACATTCCGCAACGCGCGGAGAAGAAGTCGGAAAATGTCAGCGGGCGCTTTCATGATCCAGTGATTTGGTGATTCGTGTAAGAGCAGAGGAAAGGGACTCCTCTATGTCGGCCTGGGAAGGAAGGGTGTTTCCTACGAAGACAATTGCCAAAGAGAGAGAAAGGCGCTTGCTGTTGGTGTAAGCAACAAGAGAGTGCTTCTGTTGACGGTAAGCCTCGCGGATAAGGCGTTTCACTCGGTTTCGGTCAACGGCCTGGTGAAACTTTTTTTTTGAAATAGAGAGGAGAACCTGCGGGAGAGGAACGGAGGAGTTCTCTTCATTCGCAGGTTCTACCTTATATATATAGCGTAGGGGAAAAACAGAAAAGCTTCTTCCTTTACCGTCAAATAGCCATTCAATAGTAGAGAGGCTACAAAGTCGTTCTTGCTTGGTGAAAGTGTTTTTCACCATGTTTTTTATTTTTTCTTGCTGGCGTGCTTGGCAAGGTATTGCTCTAAAGCCATAGTCATAGAAGGAGCCTCCTGTGTGGGAGCTTCCAGATCGAGACGGAATCCTTGCTCGTGGATGGCTTGAGCAGCGTTGGGGCCAAAGCAGCCGATAAGCGTCTTGCCTTGCTTGAATCCCGGCTTGTTCTCAAGCAGAGAGGTGATACCGGCAGGACTGAAGAAGATGAACATATCGTATCCGTCCAGCTCGCCCTCAGCAAACTTCTTGCTGACAGTCCGGTACATCACAGCCTCGTCGTGCTTGATTCCGTTGGCTTCAAGCTTGTCTCTGATTTCATCGGTATGAACGGTAGACTGCGGCAGGAAATAAGTCTCGTTAGGATGGCGCAGAATCTGATTCAGCAGCCCTTCGAAATGTCCGTCGGGGCTGAAGAAAATCTTCCGCTTCCTATACTGAACATACTTCTGAATGTAAAGGGCAACCAACTCGGAGATGCAGAAATACTTCATCGAGTCGGGAATGTTGATGCGCATTTCCTGGCAGAGACCGAAGAAATGATCGATAGCATGCCGCGAAGTGAAGATGATAGCTGTATGCTCGGGAAGGATGGAAACTTTCTGAGCGCGGAACTCTTTGGGGCTAACGCTTTCGATGCAGATGAACTGCTTGAAGTCTATCTGTACGTTATACTTCTGAGCGATTTCGTCGTAGTACTTTTTAGCTTCTGCGCCTTGAGGCTGGGATACCAGGATCTTTTCGATTTTCACAATCTTCTATGTTCAAAATATTTGACTTAACTGCAGCAAAATCTTACCTATCACAAGGAGGGGTATAATTTCGAGCGTGCAAAGGTAGACAAATAATTGCAATAAGCCATATCTTTTTGTGAAAAAGATGTGAAAAGCCCTAATTATTAGCCAGATTTCTATCAAACCGAGTATTGAAGACATCCCGATTACGACAAAAGGAAGGGAAACTTCGAAGGAAATGCATACGACAGCGAAGACGAAAAACAGGATGCCGGCAAAGATAAAAGTGTCTCCGTAGACTTGCGTCCAGGCGTCTGTCTGCTTCTTGCTGTAAAGGGTGCTGTTGACGATAAGATACAGGAGAAATTTGACAAACATATACAAACCTGCGGCTACCGTCCCGGCGACGATGTATTTCCAGCATTGTGTCGAGTCGGTGATGTATCCTTTTCTCCAGAAGAAGTAGGCAATAATGAGAGCGAAGCTGATGAACGACTGCAGGATGAGGGTTGTGCGCAGATAGAACGAGCGAGAGGTGCGTATGTTGTCGGACTGGGAGCGGGAATGCCCGAAGGAGTAGCCGTAGATCAGCTGGTGGATGTAGTGGCTCCTGTCGGCAAGAGCAAAGGCTATGATGAGGAAGCAAAGCAGAAGGATTCCGATAACAATATCGTCGCCGATGAGAGTGAAGGGCTGAGAATTCCGGGTTTCCCAAGCATCGATCAAAGGGCTGATGACTGTCGTATCCATTGTGATTCCGTCAGAGTGTTATCAGAATTTGGCAAACTTGCGAATGGATGGGTCCCATTGAGGCGTATTCAGAACCATATCGACAGCTTCTGCCGGCGAGGAGGCTACATTCCAGATGTTGGCATGAAGGTTGCGCATGAAGTTCTCGTCGACGGCTTTCTGCAGCTGAGCAAGCAGCGGATCGTAGTATCCGTCCTGGTTGAGGACGACAATGGGGTTGAGGTAGAGCCCAAGCTGTTTCCACGTGATGACCTCCAGCAGCTCCTCGAAGGTTCCGCATCCTCCAGGCAGCGCAATGCATCCGTTGCTCATATCGGCAATCGTCTGCTTGCGGGTATGCATGTCGGGCGTGACGATGAGCTCGCTGAGTCCCGTATGGTGCCAGTTTTCGCGGATCATAAATTCCGGGATGACGCCGACAACGGTTCCTCCTGCCTCGAGAGCGGCATTCTGAACGGCATTCATCAACCCCATGTTGCCTGCTCCTGTTACCACTCGGATACCGCTTTCTGCAAGCAGGCGCCCCACTTCGGTGGCAGCGTCGAAGAAGGAAGGTCGGATTTGTGTGCTGGAGGCACAGTAGACAGCAACGGTTTTCATGCGCTCAATATCTGTAGTGTTCGGCTTTGTAGGGTCCGTCGACGGATACTCCTATATAGTCTGCCTGAGCCTGTGTCAGCTTTGTCAGATGAACCCCGATACGCTCGAGATGCAGCCGTGCTACCTCCTCGTCCAGATGCTTGGGCAGACGATAGACGTCGATGGGATAGGGTTTGTTGAAGAGCTCTATCTGCGCCAGCGTCTGGTTGGTGAAGG
>JAGAAS010000068.1 GCA_017615125.1 Bacteroidaceae bacterium | reverse complement strand
CGAGGTGAGGGCGTGCAGCGCTGACGGCCTCTGCTACCTGCAGGAGGACCTGGGCGACACGTCGCTCTTCGCGCTCATCGACCCGCGCCTGCCTGCCGACAACGAGGAGCACCAGCTGGGCGAGCAGATGCTGCGCGAGACGATGAGGCAGCTGCCGGGCATACAGTTCGGCGGTGCCGACGGCTTCGACTTCGAGGTGTGCTATCCGCTCCCGGCGATGGACCGTCGCAGTATCATGTGGGACCTCAACTACTTCAAATACTGCTTCCTCAAGAATACAGGGCTCGACTTCTCGGAGCCTGCCCTCGAGGACGACTTCGAGCGGCTGTGCGACATCCTCCTGAGCGAGCCGTACGACACGTTCATGTACCGCGACTTCCAGTCGCGCAACGTGATGGTGCACGAGGGGAAACCCTGGTTCATCGACTTCCAGGGAGGGCGACGGGGACCTGTCTACTACGATGTGGCCTCGTTCCTGTGGCAGGCGCGCGCCCAGCTCTCCGATGCAAAGAAGGAGGAGCTCATCGACGTCTACCTGGAGGCGCTGCAGCGCTGGCGCAAGACCGACGGCAGCGCGTTCCGCAAGACGCTCCGCTACTTCGTGCTGTTCCGCCAGCTGCAGGTGCTCGGCGCCTACGGCTTCCGCGGGTGGATGGAGCACAAGGCGCACTTCGTCGAGAGCATCCCGTTTGCCATCGAGGCGCTGAGCCACGAGCTG
The DNA here is from genome assembly GCA_017615125.1 of Bacteroidaceae bacterium. Lineage (GTDB taxonomy): Bacteria > Bacteroidota > Bacteroidia > Bacteroidales > Bacteroidaceae > UBA1189. The sequence goes on along the minus strand of JAGAAS010000068.1, from coordinate 75,099 downwards.
GAGCAGGGCTTCGCGGAGCTGCCCTACCTCGACGAGCTGCTCCGCACGATGACAGCCCTCCCGCGTTTCCGTCGCGAGACACCCCCCGAGGGGCTCACGGTGCAGATAAGCAGCTTCTCATTTAAGCGGGGCATCCCCGAGGACAAGAGCACCAACGGCGGGGGCTTCGTCTTCGACTGCCGCGCTGTCACCAACCCCGGGCGCTACGAGGAGTACCGCTCGTTCACGGGCCAGGATGCCTGCGTGCGCGAGTTCCTCGACAGCAAGCCCGACATGCAGGACTTCCTCACAAATGTCTACGCCCTCGTCGACCAGGCTGTCGAGAGGTATCTGCAGCGCGGGTTCACGCACCTGATGGTGAGCTTCGGCTGCACGGGCGGGCAGCACCGCTCGGTGTATGCCGCCGAGCACCTGGCGCAACATCTGAAAGAGAAATTCGAGCAAATACATATTGACTTGCTTCATCGCGAACAAGATAATAAAGAGGTATGAAGAAACTGATAGCCGATAGCGGTTCGACGAAGACCGACTGGAGCATCTGCGAAGGCAGCGGCGTGCTCCAGACCATCCAGACACAGGGAATAAACCCGTACCATCAGTCGGAGGAAGTGATTGCCGAGGTGCTGAGGGAGGAGTTCGTGCCCTCCCTGCACGCTGAGCTCGCCCCCGACACCGAAGTCGTCTTCTATGGCGCGGGCTGTGCCAACGAGACATCCTGCAACCGTGTGCGCTCCGTCATACGGCAGGAGCTGGGGGTGGAGCGCATCGAGGTGTGTACCGACCTGCTGGGCGCCGCACGCGCCCTCTGCGGGCACTCCGAAGGCGTGGTGTGCGTGCTCGGCACAGGCAGCAACTCCTGTCTGTACGACGGCAAGAAGATAGTGGAGAACGTACCCCCGCTCGGATACATCCTCGGCGACGAGGGCAGCAGCGCTTATCTCGGACGCAGGCTCCTCTCCGACTGCTTCAAGAACCAGCTCCCCGAGGCGCTGCGCGACGAGTTCCTCGCCAAGTACCAGCTCACGCAGGAGGAGGTGCTCGAGCGCGTCTATCGCCAGCCGATGGTGAACCGCTTCCTGGCTAGCTTCACGCCGTTCCTCTACGAGCATCGCGAGGTGGACGAGGTGCACCGCCTGCTGGTGGGCAGCTTCACCGAGTTCTTCGTGCGCAACGTGATCCAGTACCACCGTCCTTGGCTGCCCATCAACTGCGTGGGCTCCATCGCGCATGTCTTCGCCCCCGAGGTGAAGGAGGCTGCCGAAGGGCTCGGGATGGAGATGGGCGTCGTCATGCGGAGTCCTATGCAGGGGCTGGTGAAGTATCATTGCCGATAGAGTATAAAGGAAAGCAGGGAGTGAGATGAATGCACTTATCGTTGCTGCCGGGTTGGGAACGCGGCTCAAGCCGCTCACCGACACCATGCCCAAGGCGCTGGTGCCCGTAGGGGGAGTGCCCATGCTGGAGCACCAGATAGGGCGCCTGCGGGAAGAGGGCTTCACGCACATCGTCGTCAACGTCCATCACTTCGGCGAGCAGATCATCGACTTCGTCCGTGCCCACGACTTCGGCGTGCAGGTGGACATCTCCGACGAGCGCGGGCTCCTGCTCGACACGGGAGGCGCCCTTCGGCAGGCAAGCCACTTCTTCACCGACGGCGAGCCGGTGCTCATACACAACGTCGACATCTTCTCCAACGCCTCTCCCGCCGAGCTCTATGCACAGCACGTCAGCTCGGGTGCCGATGCGTCGCTGCTGGTGAGCAGGCGCGAAACGGCACGCTACCTCGCGTTCGACGAGGCCATGCGTCTGGTGGGGTGGACGAACGTGAAGACGCAGCAGCGGAAGGTCGTCAGCGGCACCGACTTCGGAGAGCCCGACACGGAGGCCACACTCCTCGCCTTCGCAGGCATCCACGTGGTGTCGCCCAGCCTCTTCGGCGCTCTCGACGACTTCGGAACGGTGTTCTCCATCATCGACTTCTACCTCTCTGCCGCTTCGCACTACGACATACGGGGCATAGAGCCCCCTGCCGGCTTCCGCCTCGTCGATGCCGGCAAGCCCGAGACGCTCCCCCTCGCTGCAGAGCTGCTGAAAAACAGCTGTGGGCAGCCTGCTGACGATACCGTTTGAGCAAGCCATAGCCCCTCAAACTGCCCAATGCGCTTGCCGACCCTAAGGACTTTAAGGACCTTAAGGTCTGCTAAAAGGCCAAAGGGTAGCCCGTCGGTGGGCATCGTCCCATTTGCGCCAACCGTCATTTGGGGAGCTGGGCAAGAAGGCCCGGCTCCCTGCTTTGTGCGGAGGGGAGACTTGTTATTAGCGGAGGGGAGACTTATTTTTAAATAAGAAGTGAAAATAATCGCTGAAAAAAGTTGATTAGTAAAAAAAAAGAAGTACCTTTGCAACCCGATTTGGAGAATCAACATAATGTCTAACTTAATTAATTAGTATATTTACATTTATGGAAGAACAAGAAATCAAGAATGTAGCACCCCTCGAGGAGTTCGACTGGGATGCGTATGAGAAAGGCGACGCTCAGCAGAGCAGCAGCCGCGAAGAGCAGGAAAAGGCGTATGACAATACGCTGAACAAGGTGAACGAGAACGAGGTCGTTGAAGGCACCGTTATCGGTATCAACAAACGTGAGGTAATCGTGAACATCGGTTACAAATCGGACGGTATCATTCCTCTGAATGAGTTCCGCTACAACCCCGACCTGAAGGTAGGCGACACCGTAGAGGTGTACATCGAGAATCAGGAGGACAAGAAGGGTCAGCTTATCCTTTCACACAAGAAAGCACGCCAGTCCAAATCGTGGGAGCGCGTCAATGCCGCTCTTGAGTCAGGCGAAATCGTTAAGGGTTACGTTAAGTGCCGCACGAAGGGCGGTATGATAGTCGACGTATTCGGCATCGAGGCCTTCCTCCCCGGCAGCCAGATCGACGTGAAGCCCATCCGCGACTACGACACCTTCGTTGACAAGACGATGGAGTTCAAGGTTGTGAAGATCAACCAGGAGTATCGCAACGTTGTTGTTTCCCACAAGGCTCTCATCGAGGCCGAGCTGGAGGCACAGAAGAAGGAAATCATCAGCCACCTCGAGAAGGGACAGATTCTGGAAGGAACCGTCAAGAACATCACCTCCTACGGCGTATTCATCGACCTGGGCGGCGTGGACGGTCTCATCCACATCACCGACCTCAGCTGGGGCCGCGTCAGCGATCCGAAGCAGGTTGTGGAACTCGACCAGAAGATCAATGTTGTCATCCTCGACTTCGACGACGAGAAGAAGCGCATCGCCCTCGGTCTCAAGCAGCTCACCCCGCATCCTTGGGATGCTCTTGACCCCGACCTCAAGGTTGGCGACAAGGTGAAGGGAAAGGTTGTCGTTATGGCCGACTACGGAGCATTCGTAGAGATTGCCCCGGGCGTGGAAGGACTCATCCACGTGAGCGAGATGAGCTGGAGCCAGCACCTGCGCAGCGCCCAGGACTTCATGAAGGTGGGCGACGAGGTAGAAGCCGTTATCCTCACCCTCGACCGCGACGAGCGCAAGATGTCACTCGGCATCAAGCAGCTCAAGGCCGATCCTTGGGAGAACATCGAGGAGCGCTATCCCGTTGGCAGCCGTCATACCGCCAAGGTTCGCAACTTCACCAACTTCGGTATCTTCGTAGAGTGTGAAGAAGGCGTCGACGGACTCATCCACGTCAGCGACCTCAGCTGGACGAAGAAGGTTAAGCATCCGTCGGAGTTCACTCAGATCGGTGCCAACCTCGACGTTCAGGTACTGGAGATCGACAAGGAGAACCGTCGTCTGAGCCTCGGCCACAAGCAGCTGGAGGAGAACCCCTGGAACGCACTCGAAGACAAGTTCGTCGTTGATTCCATCCACAAGGGAACCATCACGGAAGTCATCGACCGCGGCGCTGTCATCAGCCTCGAGGAAGGTGTTGAGGGCTTTGCCACTCCTATGCACCTCGTGAAGGAAGACGGCACCCAGGCAGCTCTGGGCGAGACCCTCGACTTCAAGGTTATCGAGTTCAACAAGGATGCCAAGCGCATCATCCTCAGCCACAGCCGCATCTTCGAGGATGCAGCCCGCAGCGCTGAGCGTGCTGAGAAGAAGGCTGCTGCCGCTGCCAAGCGTGCAGAGCGTGCCGCTGCCAAGCGCGAAGAGGAGCCGACCATCGAGAACAAGGCCGCTGCCACCACGCTGGGTGACATCGACGCTCTTGCAGCTCTGAAGCAGCAGCTCGAGGAAGGAAAGTAATCCTCTTCTTTCCCTTAGCAAAAAAGAAAGGGTACCTCACGGGGTACCCTTTTTCTGTATGTGGAAAAGAAGGAGGCTTTCATTATGGAGAAGGAAACGAGCGATATGAAGAAAGAATCTTGCCGTATGAAGAAAGAAAAAATGCGGGAAGAGAAGGAAACGGTGTTGCCGGGCAAAAAAAGAAAACAGGCAGGCGAGGGAGGCCTACCTGTTAATGCTCGAACGTGTGGCTGTGATGCTATTTCAGCTCAATGCGGAAGTTGAGGCGCTCGGCGACAAGCTTCCCGTTGATGCGATAGAGGGGTAGACAACGCTTCTCGAGGAGGTACTGTCCCACATGCTTTGTGAGGGCGTTTTTGAGGTCTTCATCGTTGGGCTCCAACCCCTCCTTGAGCATCCTCACGTCTACAGCCGTTGGCTGCCCGTCGGCGTCGAACTCGCTGTACTGAGCTGAGAAGACGGCTCCTCCCTTCAGGGGTGTTTTTTCCGATAGCGCAGCACCCATCTCCTTGAAGGCGGCGTTGTTCAGCTGCAGGATGCGCTGCTGCTCCACACGCTTGACAGAGAGGAGCTTGCCTCGCCTTACTTGGAGGAAGTCTTCATGCTCGTAAGTCCTCTCGAAGCCAGCACTCCCGTGCCTTATGAGATCGCCCGAGACAACCCTCAGCTTGCCTGTAGCCCATCGGGCAGTCACAACGCCGTTCTTCACATACTTGCGGAAGAGCTTCTCTTGGGCGGGGAGAACCGTCAAAGGCTCGGCTTCTCCTTTATGCCAGACGTGCAGGCTGTCGAGGCACAGGCACTCGTCTTTTATGCTCCAGTACCCGATGTATCCTCTGTAGAGAGCTGTGCTGGACCAGAAAGGCTCAAACTGCTTGTTGAATTTGTCAAACAAGTTCCGCTGGTAATGCAGAGGACAGGTCAGCATCTGATACATCGTGCCTTCCCACATGATGTATTCGCCATCTTGCTCGGTAGCGAATGCCTGTGCCGACAGGCAAATGGCGAAGAAGAATAAGGCAATCCGGGTTTTCATCGTTGCTTCGATTTGTGTGGTTTCGGGGCAAAGGTTGCGCCTTTTTCCTGAAAAAGCAAATGATTTCTATTAAAAAAGCCTAACGCAGGGAAAACAGACATCCCTGACTGCCGGAATCGTTTTTCGCAGTCAGGGACGTCTGTATGGAAAGGCTTTGCGCCGCTTTCGCTGAGTGACTCAGCGGGGAGAGAGGTGCTTACTTCTGGCGGATAAAGATATTTATCGGGGTGCCGGAGAAGTTCCACTTCTCGCGTATCTTGTTTTCAAGGAACCGCTTGTAGGGCTCTTTGACGTACTGCGGCAGGTTGGCGAAAAATACGAAAGAGGGAACGCGCGGGCCCGAAAGCTGCGTGCAGTACTTGATCTTGATGTATTTGCCCTTGTTGCTTGGTGGGGGCGTTGCTTCGATGACGGGCAGCATTTCCTCGTTGAGACGTGCCGTCGAAACACGCATCTGCCTGTGCTGGTACACCTCTTTGGCGTATTCGAGCACCTTGAAGATGCGCTGCTTGGTGAGCGCCGACGCGAAAACAATGGGGAAATCGGTGAAGGGAGCGAAGCGTGAGCGTATCGTGTCCTCCATATATTTCATAGCTTTCGTGCTCTTGTCTTCGGCAATGTCCCACTTGTTGACAACTACGACAAGCCCTTTCTGGTTGCGCTGAATGAGGGAGAAGATGTTGAGGTCCTGTCCCTCGATGCCGCGTGTGGCATCAAGCATGAGGATGCAGATATCGGAGTTCTCGATGGCGCGGATGGAACGCATCACGCTGTAGAACTCAAGGTCCTCGTTGACTTTGTTCTTCTTGCGGATGCCTGCCGTATCAACCAGGTAGAAGTCGAAGCCGAACTTGTCGTAGCGCGTATAGATGCTGTCGCGCGTGGTGCCGGCGATGTCGGTGACGATATGACGCTCCTCGCCGATGAAGGCATTCACGATGCTGCTCTTGCCCACATTGGGACGTCCCACAACAGCAAAGCGGGGGATGTCCTCGTCGAAGTCGTCTTTGCTTGCTTCGGGGAACTTGCTGACAACGAGGTCGAGCAGATCGCCTGTGCCGCTTCCCGTTACTGCAGAGATGCAGATGGGATCACCTAAGCCGAGGCTGTAGAACTCGGCAGCACCATACTGATGCTGGGGCGAGTCGGTCTTGTTAGCACAGAGGATGACAGGCGTCTTTGTCCGGCGCAGGATATCGGCAACCTGCTCGTCGAGGTCGGTAACACCGTTCTTCACGTCAACCATGAAGAGCACGACGTCGGCCTCGTCGACAGCGATGAGCACTTGCTTGCGAATCTCTTCCTCGAAGATGTCGTCGGAGTTGACAACCCATCCTCCGGTATCTACAACGGAGAACTCTCGTCCACACCATTCGCACTTCCCGTACTGTCTGTCGCGCGTGGTGCCGGCTTCTTCGGCAACGATGGCCTGACGCGTTTCCGTCAAGCGGTTGAAGAGCGTGCTCTTCCCCACGTTCGGACGTCCTACGATAGCTAAAACATTTCCCATATTCTGAATCGGATGTTAGTTGTAGTTAGTAATCAGTCGCTCAAGTCGTAGCCGAAGGCTTTGAGCTCCTTCGTCTGGTTGCGCCAGTCTTTGTCGACCTTGACGAATGTCTCGAGGAAGATGCTTTTCCCGAAGAAGAGCTCCAAGTCCTTGCGTGCTTCGGTGGACACTTTCTTCAGCGCCTTGCCTTGATTGCCGATGATGATTCCTTTCTGCGATTCGCGCTCAACGTAGATGACGGCGTTGATGTGAATCGATGTAGGTGTCTCCTTGAACCTCTCTACGCTGACTTCAACGGAATAGGGGATCTCCTTGTCGTAGTAGAGGAGTATTTTCTCCCGGATGATTTCCGTCACAAAGAATTTTGCCGGTTTATCGGTAAGCTGGTCCTTGTCGAAGTAGGGGGGTGAGTCGGGAAGCAACTCGCAGATGCGCTTCATGAGCACGTCGATGTTGAACCGGTTGGTTACCGACAGGGGGAGAATCTCTGCCTTCGGGAGAAGGGAGTGCCACAGCTCAACCAGTTTTTCCAGTTCGCGCTGGGTGGTAAGGTCTATCTTGTTGATAAGCACGATAACAGGCGTGCGCATCTTCTGAACCTTCTCCAGGAAATCCTGGTTCTTGTCCACCTTTTCCACGACGTCAGTCATGTAGAGGAGCACGTCGGCGTCCTGGAGTGCCGATTCGGAGAACTGCAGCATGGACTCCTGCAGCTTGTAGTTGGGCTTGAGAACTCCCGGGGTGTCGGAGAACACGATCTGCATATCGGGCGTGTTGACGATGCCCATGATGCGATGACGGGTTGTCTGCGACTTAAACGTAGCAATGGAGATTTTCTCGCCCACGAGTTGGTTCATGAGCGATGACTTCCCTACGTTGGGATTGCCTACGATGTTTACAAATCCTGCTTTGTGCATACTGGTGAGTCGTTTAGAGGTGGAAAAGTGAGGACGGTGCATAATTCGCCGTCCTCACTTTGTTTGCCAGCTTTCGGCCCTAGGCCTATAGCTTATAAAGCAGCTTCTTTCTCAATAGCCAGCTTTCCGCGGTAGTAGCCGCAGTTGCCGCATACAGTGTGAAATACATGCCATTCTCCGCAGTTGGGGCAGATGGCGAGCGTGGGAGCAACTGCTACGTCGTGGGTACGGCGCTTGGCAGTTCTCGTCTTTGATTGTCTTCTTTTCGGATGTGCCATTTTACTTTTATTTTAATTATCCATTATTTCCTTAAGAGCGTCCCAGCGCGGATCGGTGCCGTTGTCTTCAGCGAAGCCTCCCTCGTTCTCTTCATCGACGCTGTGTTTCTGAAGAATGTCGGACATGCTCTTGTTGCACTTTCCGGGTGCGTGAACATGCTTGATGGGGATGGCAAGGACGACAAATTCGTAGATATACCATGCTACGTTGATGTAACCATCCTTTTCGGGGATGATTATCGTGTCGCCCTGCTCGCCGAAGTCCTTGCCCAGCTTCACCGACAGGGTGCCGGTGGTCTCTATGGGCTGATCCATCTCGTCGAGGCATCTGTCGCAGATGACAACAACGCTGCCCTTGATGTCGAAGGAAATCTCGAAGGTTTCGGATTTCTTGACAACGGTTGTCAGCACTTGTGCCTTTCCTTTTTGGATCTCCGGGCCGTCGATATTGGCAAAGTAAGTATTGTCGATATCCATCTCAAGGGTGGCTGTCGATGCGGTCATCCCTCGCAGGTCTATCTTGAATTTGTCAAACTTTCCCATATCTTCGGTGCATAAGACGCTAAATCGGCTGCAAAATTAGTACTTCAAAGCCGAAAATCAAAATGTTTTACGAAATAATTTGGTTTTTGCCGTGTTTTTTCAGCGTTGCTGCTTTGGGCGGAGGGAGTTTTTCTGCTTTCTCCCGGACTTGATGCGCACGTTTTATTTCTTCAGCTCCACGCAGAAAGTGGTGCCTTTCCCTAACTCGGAGCGGCGGACGTAGATGTGTCCCTTGTGATACTCCTCGACGATGCGCTTTGCCAGCGAGAGCCCGAGCCCCCAGCCTCTCTTCTTCGTGGTGAAGCCAGGCGAGAACACGCTCTTGAAGTGGCTCTTGGCGATACCTTTCCCCGTGTCGGTGACGTCGATGATTACTTTCTCGCCTGCCGACGTGACGTCTAACGTGATAGTTCCCTGTCCGTCCATCGCGTCGATGGCGTTCTTGAAGAGGTTCTCCATCACCCATTCGAGAAGGGGCCCGTTCATGCGTATGTTGAGCGGATGCCCGGTGCCTTTATATACGAACGAGACTTTGTCGGAGGTGCGTCGGCGCATATAGTCCATCACGCGCTGGAGCGACTCGTTGAGGTCCCCCTCGGTAAGCTCGGGCGCGGAGCCAACTTTCGAGAAGCGCTCGGCAACCATCTGGAGGCGCTTCACGTCTTTGTTCATCTCGGGAATAAGCTCGTCGTCGGGATAGTTCTGGCGCAGTATCTCAGACCAAGCCATCAGGCTCGAGATAGGAGTTCCCAGCTGATGGGCGGTTTCTTTCGACAATCCCACCCATACTCTGTTCTGCTCGCTCCTTTTCATGCTGAGAAGGGCGAAAAGGACGGCAAGCATGAAGACGATGAAGACGGCAATCTGGATGTAGGGGTAGACGGCAAGCAGCTTCAGCAGCGTCGAGTCGTCGTAGCATACGTCGTAGTAGATGTCCGGGTCGCTCATGTCCATTCGGATGATGTGCCCGGCGTCTCTCATCGACGACGCGCGCTTCATCAGGTAGCCGAGGGTGTCGGTTCCGTGAATGGCGATGTTTGAGTAGTTGTCGATGGCGCCGTTATTGTCCATCACGATGACAGGGATGGTGTTGTTGCCCCTAATCACGGTGAGCACCAGGCTGAGGTCGGTATCCGGGTCGGCATTGTTGAACGTGCGCATCGCTTCGGTCCACACCTCCATCCTTCGTTCCTCTTCTGCCGAGAGCTCGCGCACCAGATGGTTGGAAAAGACCAGCGAGGCAACGCCAATCAGCACAGCCACGATGATAAGTGTCAACTTTATTGCCCTTGTCCGGTTAATCCATTCCATTCTTTTCGGCTTTTGCTTTTTAAACGGAAAAATCCTCCGTTTCGTATATATTCATTTAAAAAGGTTTGTCTGCATCCGCAGTTTTCCCCCGTTGACAGCATGTTTTGAGCAGGATGAATTTTCGAGAAGGGAAAAATTTTTTTTCTTTCTACATCTCGCCGTATGAAGAAAGAAAAAATTTTTTTGGAGAAGGGAAAATTTTTAGGGGGAGAAGGAAAAGAACGGAGTATGCAGAAATCGTCTGAATATGCAAGGAAAAAAGGAATATCTTGCTTCCTCTCGGGCACAGGTCACCTTTCCCGCGCGGAGAAATCATTTAGGTCGATGCAGTTCGACGACTATAATGTCGGTAGGGGCGCAGAAACGTATCGGCATGCGTGAGGTTCCCAGCCCGCGCGATGTGATGACGGGCACGCCTCGCGAAGTGTAGTTCTTCCCGTAAAGGAATCGGCGCCCGTATCGGGAGCCTGTCTCGGGCGCGATAACATAGAAGAAGGTGATTTGCCCCCCGTGCGTATGTCCGGCAATAGCCAAGTCGACGTGCGAAGGAAGGATGGCTGCCGATTCGACAATGTCGGGGCTGTGGGTGATAAAGACGGCGAAGAGGCTGTCGGAGAGGCTGTTAGCGAGAGGTTCCACCAGCGGAGGATGGGTGCAGAAGGGTGCACCCAGGATGACGATTCCCGGGCGGATGGTATCGACGGCATATTCCAGCAGGTGGATGCCGAACCGATGCATTGCCGAGCGGATCTCATCGGTGCATCGCTCGTAGTCGTTGTTTCCAAGCACGGCGTACATCCCGTCTCTGGGCATGCACTCGCTCAGCGCCTCGAAGAGGGGGAAGACATATTCGCATCCCTCCTGGTAGTCGCCTCCAAGCAGAATTACATCCGGATGGATATCCTTCAGCGCGCGTACCGTTCCCCTCAGCTGGCGCTCCCGGAAGAGGCTCGGCAGATGGAAATCCGTTGCGAAAGCCATCCGGTAGCCTTCTGCTGAGGCAGGCACGTCGGAGGAATAGATTTTATAGGTGGGTATGCGGCTCACGCCGGCATATCGGAGCGATGTGCAGTTCTGGAAAGCAAGGCACGACAAACACAAAAGAAGAAGACTGATTAGTCTTCCTCCTCCCAAATGCATCTCAAGCAGTTGCCTTTCGTTCATGACTATTCATCCTTCACAATGAGGCAGACGGCATATGCCGAAATCCCCTCCTCGCGCCCTGTGAACCCCAGACGCTCGGTTGTCGTCGCCTTGATGGAAACGGCATCTTCGTCGGTTTTCATTATCTCAGCCAGCACTTTCTGCATAGCAGGAATGTGGGGATTCAGCTTGGGATGTTCGGCGCAGACGGTAGCGTCGATGTTTCCTACTCGGTAGCCCTTAGTTGCGATGAGTTCTATCGTGCGGGCAAGGAGAATCTTGCTGTCTATATCCTTGAACTCAGAGTCGTTGTCAGGAAAATGGTAGCCAATATCGCGCATGCAGGCGGCTCCCAGAAGCGCGTCGCAGATTGCGTGGATGAGAACGTCGGCATCGCTATGCCCGAGGAGCCCTTTCTCGAAGGGAATCTTCACGCCGCCTATCCAAAGCTCCCTGTCGTTGACAAGGCGGTGGACATCATAACCGAAACCTATGCGGAATGCCATTTTTCTGAATGATTATCTGCGTCCGAACATCTCTTTGATGCCGTCCATATCGAACGACAAAGTGAACCGCAGCGTTTGGTCAAGAGGGTTGCTTTGTGCAGAAGAGATAAGGTAGGCAGCATCAAGGCTGAAGACATTCATCTTGAATCCTGCACCGAGCGTGAAATACTTGCGGTTGCCCTTGTACTCATTCTCGTAGTGATATCCTCCGCGGAGGAAGAATTGGTCGTTGTAGCCATACTCTACGCCTACGCCCCAGTAGATTTCCTGCATCTCCTCTTTCCATCCTCCGGGAGCATCGTGGAACGATTTGAAGATACCGGCAATCGGGGAGATGTCGTTATAGCCCATAGCATCGAGCCAGCTCTGATACTCAGACGAATAGCTGTAAGAGTTGTCGATGAAGTCTTCGCCGTACTCCTCGTCGAGGAATTGACGATAAGTGGGCTTCGTCGGAACCATCAGCTTGTTTGCATCCGCATTGATGCTGAAGGCATTGTATTCGTCAACGGGAATCTTCAGGGAGAAGCCGAGACGGAGGTTTGTGGGAATGAACTGGTTGGTATTTCCCCCGTCGTAGGATATCTTCGAGCCGATATTCGACGCGTTGATGCCCCAGTTGAAAAGGCATTCGCGATTCCCCAGCCACATGTAATCGCTGTGGAACATAGAGATGTCGGCAGCGAAGGCTGTTCCCGGCGTTACCTCATCGTCGTAGGAGTACTGTAAGTCGCTCAAGATAAACCGCAGACCTACGGCAGCTGAGAAAGTCTCGCTCAGCATGCGCGAGTAGTCAAAGTCGACAGCCATTTCATAGGGACGGATGGTGTAGTCGGCATCGCTCACAATCACGTCGCCCAGAGAGAAGTAGGTAAGCGAGCTACTAATGGCCTGATAGTCGCCTATCCGGTAATATCCGGTAAGATTTGCCAAGTCGATACCGCTGACAAGTTGGCGAAGCCAAGGGGTGTAAGCAAGGGAAACACCTGCAGGGCTGTACGAGAAAGGATACTTGGAAGGATTCCAATACTGGGAGTTGACGTCTGCTTCTGTTGCTACGCCGACGTCACCCATAGCTCCTGCACGGCTGTCGGGAGCAATCGTCAGAGAGGTGACTCCTGTATAAACGGGGTTGAACTGCTGCTGCACGCCTTGCGCTGTTGTCGTAAGAACAAAGAACAACGACAGCAGGAGGGGAAGGAACCGAAACGATAGGTCTTTATGCTGTTTCATAAGTAGAATCTCAGATTGTTTTCATTTAAAAAACGTGTTGGTGCTGTTTTTATTGTTTCATCAGCATTTTTCGCACCATAACATTCGCACCGTCGGTTGTCGTCACGCGGAAGACATACATGCCTCGCGGTAAGCCGAAGGCTGATGCCGAGAGCTGGGAGAGGGCGTTGATGTCTGTTGTCAATGCTTTTGAGTCGTTCCATACGAGCCGCCCTTGCATATCGAAGATATCAATGTTGTAGTTTAATCCTTCGACAACATCAAACTCAATCGTTACCGAGGAGGAGTTGTTGAGCATATCCCAGGCGCGCAGCATCAGGCTGTGATGTCCTGCGGAAAGGGCAGGAAGCGTATAGGAAAGCGAGCCTTTCGTATAGTTGCCGAAGTCGCTGACATAGTAATTGTTAAGTTTGTACGTCATCGAAGCCGAACCGTCAACGATAGCTATAATGTCGTGCCCGATGCCGTTTCCTATAGTGTTTATTCCGTCCTTGTCTTCCAAAGTTGCTACGAGCAAAGGAGACTCGTTGACCTTGTCGCCACTCACGAAATCGGGAGTATTTAAATAGAGGAAGATAGCTGGCCCGACGGAGTCGTTGGATAATTCTTCCGTTGTTCCTCCAAGGGAGAAGCGGTCGAAAAGTCCTTGCGCTTCCGTCTCTCGTTTGTTGTCAATAGCATAGAGATTAAGAAGACCGTCTTCTTTGGAGTAGTTGATGTCAAGAGGAACGCGGAAGGTAAAGGAGAATTCACCTGCGTGAATGGAGTCGCTTCCGCTGAAAAGCACCTTTGCACGCTCGACATAGCTGAAAGGTTCTTCGGCACTTCCATTATTGTTGCGTCCCATTACTGTTTCCCGGTTGTCGAGAACTGTAGGGTAGACGGCGCCTTCGAAAGAAGCGTTCTTTTCCCCCGACAAATGTTCGATATGTCCGTTAACCGTCACTATTTCTCCTGCCTTAAGCATCAGCTGAGCGTCGTCGGCATGCATATCTTTTCCTCCCATCTTGTCTACGACAACATTGCATTCGTTGTTGCCGATAATGAGGGCTGGGTCGCCGAGAAGGACGAAATGAAGCTTGTTCTCGCTCACATCCTGTAGGGAGCTCTGAGAAGAGGAGATGATTTCTGTCTTGGCTTTCCGAACGGCATCGCCGAGCCGCAGTCGTCGGCTTTTGGAGTCCCGACTGAAAAGGGCTTTTGAGAAAAGGTAGTTGATGCGTCGATTGTAGGAAGCAAAAACAGTTCGTGTCGTTGTGAACAGAGCGATAGCTCCTCCTTTCTCGTTCAGGAAGGCGGACTCTCCGAATGAAGTTGCCGTATGGTCAAAGGGCGAGATGTCGCAGGAAGCCGTTACCCAAAGGGGCAGGCGGGGAGAGGTGAGGCCCTCCATATCAGATTTGTCGATAACGAGTTCGTGAGAAAGCACATCGGCTCTTCCGTGCCCGCTGTAGTTTACCATCAGGGCTCCTTCGTCGAGCAGTTCAAGGATTCGTTTGTGCACAGCGGGGTAGCTGTTGCCCGTAGCGGTTACTTCCATCGGGTAAGTATCCCAGTAGATGCGCTTAAGCATGAATTTCGGGTAAGTGCTCTCAATCATGCTGGCTATATACTCGGCATCTTCCATATGCTGGTTGTTGTCCCCGTCGTCGCCCATCATGAGGATGGTGTTCTTCCAGGCTCCCGCATGCTCGTTGTTCATATAGGCAATCGCTTTGTCAACAGCAATCCTGGCTTCATTCTCTGTTGTCAAAGGGAAACGCCCCACACCTATGTCGGGCTTGTTTTTCAACAAGTCATCTCCTTCTCCGTCGTCAAGTAGCGCAAAGTAATCTTCCATCACGTAAGAGCGTGTGTGGCTAAAGGAGTTTATCGACTCGAAGCAGAGAAGATAATCCTCGGGAGAGCAGTTTTTCCAGTCGGAGGAGAGCATTCGGTTGTCCGACGCTCCGTCGCCGAAAAGAAGCAGGTAACGGGGAGCGTCTTCTTCGTTTGAGGCTCTGTCGTAGAGCATTTTCATGAATCGGCGGATAGCTGTCGCATCGGGAGTGCCGGAAGAAAACTCATTATAGATGGTTTCGGCATTTACTACATCTACTTTCAGTCCGTCGTGTGTGCGGTGGGCTTCCGCAAGGCGCTCGGCTTGTTCAGTCAGTTTCCCGGAAGCGGGAACCACGATGACATAGTCTGACTGCTGGATGTTGTGCAAGTCAGAGTTCGTCACTTTTCCTTTCAGGGAGGGCTCGCCGATAGTGGAAGTGAGCAAAGCCAGATGGGATTCCTTCGTAACGGGATAACAGATGCGGATAAAATCCAGGCGTCCCGAAACGCCCGTTCCTCTGTTGTGCTTTAATGTGATGCGTGACGATTCGGTGAGAGATGTTGTGGAGAATGTACTCTCAGCTACATTCGCATCGCTATAGGCGGCATTGGACGAGATGGAAAGACTTCCCAATGTGACATCATTAACGCTGACATCTACCGTAGTAGGGCTGGAAGAGTTGTGAGCAAACGAGATGGTTACGTAGGCTTTCCCTCCGGTTGTGATTCCCGGCAGATTTGCGGCATATACATGTTCTGTGCCGTTTGCATAGTCGTAGCTTCCGAAGAGCTTTCGTCCTGAAGAAATGAAAGCATAAGCTTCCTCCTCGATAAGCGTGCAGGCGTAAGTCGCATTCAGTTCTTCTTCGGGAAGGAGTTGCTCGAGGGATGTGGCGTCTTCGACAGAAGATGTCTCGCTTTCCGTAACAAAATAGCAACCCTCCGTTGCGTATGTGTTCTGAATGTGAGTGATAAGCCCTTCGGCATCGCGTGAATAAGCTATTGTTCCGTTTCCCCAAAAAAGGATTTTATCTGTTTCGCGCAAGACGCGCACTTCCGGGAGGTCATCCGCAAGCAGCTCGATGTCGTTCTCAGGAAGAACATGCCCTCCGTAGCCAAAGACGCGAACTTTTGACAGATCGTTGAAGCCCATCTTCTTGAGTTGCTTTGACGAAAGAGCATAGATGCCGTCTTTGGGCACACCTATTTTATACCAGTTTCCGTTTGCCAGCACCGAATGATCGGCGTAGCGCTCTTCTTTGGCTGAGGCTCGTCGGGCTCTGGGACTATTGCTCGGCTCTTCACCGACGGATACGGAGGGAGCCGAAGGCGTGCGTACTATCTTAAGATCAAACGAGCGTATGCGCCAAAGCTTTCCGTCGCGTCGTATCATAGGGATGAATTCCACATCCAGCACGCCCCGCTTGGCGCTCACGCCCAAGTAAGTATGTATTTCGGGCCAGGCAGGAAGGGCGTTTATCCACTCAGAACCGTATCTGGATGAGGAGGCGAGGAGCCGTTCGTCTGCTTCTTCCAGTTCGGGATAGGCAACGATAGCTTGATATTGCCAGTCGGCATAGTCCGTTCCTACGTCAACAGATGTGGCAAAGGTAGGCACAAGCGTGTCGCCTGCTTCTGTCCAGTCGACAACGTATTCGCCCTGCGCACTTAACCCAAGCGCGCAAAGCAAACAAGCCAGCCAAACTGCAAACGTCCTCATCGTCTTACTTAACGTTGAAACTCAACACTTTCCTTTCTTCGAGGAATCCTTCAATGTGCTCATTTATGTGAACCGGTCCTACGCCTGCGGGAGTGCCTGTGAAAAGCAGATCGCCTGTTTTGAGCGTGCAGAAGCGGCTTACGTAGGCTATCAGCCTGTCGACTCCGAAGAGCATGTCTCTTGTGTTGCCCGATTGGACGGTTTTTCCGTCTATCTCAAGGTGAAAAGCCACGTTCTGTATGTCGTCAATCTCCTCTGTCGGCACCCATTCTCCCAGTATGGCGGCTCCGTCGAATCCCTTGCTCAGTTCCCACGGGAGCCCTTTGTCGCGCAGGCTCCGCTGCATGTCGCGGGCTGTGAAGTCGATGCCTACAGTCGCCGCGTCGTAGTACCGATGCGCAAACCGCTCCGGAATGGACTTTCCCATCTTGTTGATGCGAACGACAATTTCCGTTTCATAGTCGAAGCGCTGGGCAAAGTCGGGAATAAAGAACGGTTTGCCATTTTTCAGGATGGCGGAGTCGGGTTTCATAAAGATTACCGGATCCTCTGGTAATAGTAACGAATTTTCGAGCTCTTTATTGTGCTCGGAGTAGTTCATTCCGACGCAGATTATCTTCATAGTGCTCTATTTATGATAATGTTAAAGCGGGTTGGGCGGGTGATGTTCCTATTCAGCGGTAAAGGTACGAAAAAAATCGTTCCGTGCTTATCTGATTCCGGAAAAACCGTTACTTTTGTCAAAGAAATCGTTTTTCACCCTTTTATCTCACTATGGATTGGAAAGACCGGCTTAATATTGTGTACTCGACAAACCCCGATTTCGAGTACGAGACGAATGAAGAGCCCGAGCCCGAGACAAAGCCGAAGGCGATGCAGCGCTTGCGCGTCTCGATGGAAAAGAATCATCGTGGAGGAAAGACGGTGACGCTCGTGCGGGGCTTCGTGGGCACCTCCGAGGATCTTTCGGCGCTCGCCCGCTTTCTGAAGACTCGCTTGGGCGTGGGCGGTTCGGCTAAGGATGGAGAAATAATCATTCAGGGAGATTTCCGCCAGCGTGTCGTCGACTTGCTGAAACGGGAGGGATATTCCGACGTGCGTTGACGCTGGGCTTTCGAAAATCCGCACTTCCTTTCCCATACAAATTCTTTCTTTGACTTCGTAGGTCGATCAACGCGTTGATCGAGGTCTACCAACGCGTTGATCGAGGTGTGTCAACGCGTTGATCGACCCCCATCGAAAAAACAGGCTTCTCAGAGCTCTCTGGAGGGAATGCTTTTGTTTTGCTTTACGTCAAGAGGAATAGGATTGGCAGAATGGTTTCTCCGCCTCTGGGTGCAGGTCTTTGGGGAAGTTGATACTTTGAGCCTATGCGTCTTCGTTCATCTTGCGCTCAATCTTGTTGAGCGTAACAAAGAAACGGTGTGTAGAGATGCCGGGACCGAGAAGGAGAATCCCGAAGGTGTTCCATCCGAACATATGCCACCAGGAAGTGTGAGGCCCTTCGATTCCCATCTCTATCGCTTTGGCTTTCAGCTCTTCGGCAATTCGCGACATCCAGATAATCGTATAGATGAAAAGCGTTGGAAGGCCTAAGAGATACGCCTTCCAGTATCGCTGCGTCTTGCGCCCAAGAATATAGTCAAGCTCCTCCTGCAAACCGCCAAGAGGCATATAGAAAAGGAAGAAAAGCCCGGCAGTTAGGAAATCGATAATGCCGAACCAGAACCCAGGCCTGTCTGTATGCTTGAATCTCACCGATAAACAAATAATAGGAAGTTAAAAGATTGACGTAATTGGAGCAGCCCAGAAAATGTCAGCATTTGAAGAGCTCACATTGCTGTTATCAACTACGAAAGATTTAAAGCCTGCTGGGACAAGATTGATTTGTCGGCCAGCTTCACGCTTTCTGTTTTCGCTATCTTCCTGGTAATAGGAAAGCGTCTCCGGACACCTAAACCAATAGGTGTTCTTTGCCATATAGGTAGAATAATCGGAATCCTTTATGGGGAAATCCTTCAGGAGATCATAGATGACCATTTCCTCGCCAGAAATGTAATGCTCCCGTATCTCTTTAAGCGAAAGCGGAACGCCGTCGAGGCTGGAGATATAATGTCCTTCCATATCTGTATCTATCATCGCCCACTTTCCCAATTCGGGGAGCCAAACTTCGTTGACCACATGACAATCATTATCATCTTCATCTTCAGGGAGACATGTGACGTACCTTGCATCCAGCCCTGCGGCAAGCATGAGTTCAAAGGTGAGGATACTATGAAGCCGGCAATTGAAAGCGGGGGCTACATTTTTAGTATATTCCCACAAATCGATAGCGTTGCGGTGCTCAGGCTTTATTTTTTGATTGTCGTGCGGGATATTGGATGCTACAAACTGACCAATAGCAAGCGCTTTGGCCCAGGTATTCATGCTGGTATCGTATAACGAATCTAGATGGAAGTAATTTAGAATCCCTTTTGCTCGAATTGTATCTTGAATAATCTTCATCTCAAAGGTAACAGTATCCTTTTCAAGTGCTCCTGACGAGCGGAGCAGTTGAACATAATCATCATACCGTTTTTCTGGTATTTGATGAATGGAGATGTGGTACTTTGCAAAATGCGTATAGATTAAGCCTGTTGTGGTAAGAATCCCGATAAAGGCGAAGATGCCCCATACAACTTTTAGAAACTTTTTCATATTGCTAATCTCAATTTATCTTATTACCTGTTCCAGATAGTTCATTTTATAGTAGTATGGCCAGCGGAATGATATACAGCCTTCTCATTTTATAGGAGCAGGATGGAAGATACTTATGGGTTATTGCTTTTTTTATTTTTCTCCTCAGCCCTATAGGACAAAACCATACTGAAAACACCTAATGCGTTTGCAATCAGGCCGAGAATCTTGAGATAGCCCCAGCCGGGAAAGAACAGCCATACGATGAAAAGTACCGCAAAAAGAACGGCGAGGACGACTTGCATCTTCTGTCTTCTATTCATATTCCCATTCATATTTCACTTTTTTGCATGCAAATGTACGCAAAACTCAGGTTTCCAGATACAGACGGGAGGCTTTTTTTGATTGTCTGCGGCTAAAGTGGAAGGTAGGGGAGAAGGACTCGCGTAATAAAAGCGCAATAAGGCCGGGATTCTTTCCCGACCTTATTTATGTTGCCAGATAAGGTTTAGATATCTGATTAGAGCTTTGCGATGTGTGCGCAGAGCTTCGACTTCAGGTTAGAAGCCTTGTTCTTGTGGATGATGCGCTTCTTGGCCAGCTTGTCAAGCAGCTTCTGCACTTCGGGGTACATCTTCTGTGCCTCGTCCTTGTCGGTAGTGGCGCGAAGCTTGCGTACGGCGTTGTGCATAGTCTTGCCATAATAGCGGTTGCGAAGGTTGCGTACCTCCGTCTGACGGATTCTTTTCAGTGACGATTTGTGATTTGCCATCTTATTTCTTTTCTTCTTTTTTAATTACTACTTGTAGCGCCACGGGGAATCGAACCCCGCTTTAGAGAATGAAAATCTCTCGTCCTAGCCGATAGACGATAGCGCCGTCCGTTGCTTTTGAGCACATTTCTGAGCAAAAGCGGGTGCAAAGGTAACACTATTTTTTGTTCTGCCAAAAGTTTTTTAAATGTTTTTGAAAAAATCTTTCTTCGTCCTTCTTCGGCAAACGGGGTGCAATGTATTGAAAAGCATTTCAAAAACACTCGGATTTGTGTCGACTCTTCTTTCCGTTGGGGCAGGATAATCTTGTGCGCGAGGCTATACCTTATTTAATATATGCGAAACTTTAGGTGCGGGAAATTTTGGAGAAAGAATAAAATATTTTGGAGAAGGGAAAAATTTTTTTTCTTTCTACATCTCGCCGTATGAAGAAAGAAAAAATCCGTGTGGCTGAGGATGCCTTCTGAGAGCGTTCTTTTCCGCAATCTGCCAACCCTTTTTCTGACGTGAAAAGCGAGGGAAAAAACAGGTTTTTCTGGAAAGAAAAAGGAACGAACCTTCGGGCTCATTCCTTCCGTTTGTCAGGCAGGAGGGTTCATTCTGCTGTCTGCCCGATGACACTTCGAGCCAGCTCCATGAAGGCAGCTCCTGTGATGCTCTCGGGGTAGAGGGCGACAGGCATTCCTGCATCTCCTCCGTTGCAAATGCTCTGAACGAGAGGGATTTGCCCGAGCAGGGGGATGCTCAGCTCTTCGGCAAGCCGTTTGCAGCCCTCGCGCCCGAAGATGTAGTAGCGGTTGTCGGGAAGTTCTGCGGGAGTGAACCAAGCCATATTCTCCACCAATCCCAGAATGGGAACCTGCACTTTTTCGTTGGTAAACATGTCGATTGCCTTCCTTGCGTCAGCAAGAGCAACGTCCTGCGGCGTGCTTACTACGATAGCGCCTGTGAGAGAGATTGTCTGCACGGTAGTTATGTGGATGTCGCTGGTGCCTGGAGGCATATCGATGAGCAGAAAGTCAAGTTCTCCCCAGTTTGCCTCACCGATGAGCTGCTTGAGAGCATTGCTGGCCATTCCTCCTCGCCAGATAGTCGCCTGGGAAGGGTCGACGAAGAAGCCGATGGAGAGAATCTTGACGCCGTATCGCTCGACGGGCACGATAAGAGAACGCCCGTCTACCTCTTCGGCAAAGGCGCGCTCGTTTTCGGCAAGGAACATTTTCGGGATGCTAGGTCCAAAAATGTCGGCATCTAATAAACCTACCTTGTATCCCAACTGAGCCAGCGCTACAGCGAGGTTTGCTGTGACGGTGGATTTCCCGACGCCTCCTTTTCCCGAAGCTACGGCGATGATTTTCTTGACGTTGGGGAGCAAGGGCTCCTTCTCGCTGCGGGCTGGCTGGAGCGCCTTCGTCTGTATGGAAACCTCGACGGCTTTGTCGATATACGTATGGATGGCTGCCTCAGCGCTTTTGACGAGAGACTTCAAGAAGGGATCGGTCTGCTTCTCGAAGATGAGCGAGAAAGAAACTTTCATGCCGTCGATGCGGATGTCGTCGGCAACCATTCCTGACTCCACGATGTCTTTTCCTGTTCCCGGATAGCGGACGTGGGACAATGCTTCGAGGATTAGTTTCGGGTAGAGCGTCATGATGTTTCTAAGTGGGTGTTTCTTATTTCTTGGCAGCAGGACGGCTGTTGATGCTGCTTCGTTTGTCGCGATTGTAGCTTCGGTACGAATCGAGCTCTATTTCTATGTCGGGTTCCTGCAGCGCTTTTCCTTCCGGCAAGCGGAAACGTATGTACTTGATATCGAGTCCTCTGCCGAGCCATTGGCTTTCGTAGTAAGTCTGGATGGAGCGAGCCTCTTTTGTCAGCGCTTCTTCCTCGGGGGAGAGCTTTCCGTAAAGATTGGCGGTATTTACTTCTGCGGGAAGCCCGTTGCACTTCACGAGGGCGTCGGTATATGTATAGAGGAAGGGGCTATCCGTCTTCAGATGGATGATTCCATTGGGCTGAAGAATGCGGGCATAGCGCTCCAGGAAGGGTGTGGAAGTAAGGCGCTTGGTATATTTTTTCATCTGCGGATCGGGAAAAGTGATCCACAGTTCATTGACTTCCCTGGGAGAGAAGAAACGATGGATGAGCTCGATGTTCGTTCTCAGGAAAGCCACATTTGTTAACCCTTCCTGAAGGGCCTCTGTGGCTCCCGTCCACATGCGTGCTCCTTTGATGTCGATACCTATGAAATTCTTCTCAGGGTTTTGTCGAGCCAGCCCGACGGTATATTCTCCTCGCCCGCAGCCAAGCTCCAGAACGATGGGATTTTCGTTGTGGAAAAAGGATTCGTTCCATTTTCCCTGCATCTCGCACGTCTGCTCGTCGTTGTATCGGAAAGTGTATTCGAAGACGTTGGGATATGTCTTCATATCGGCAAACTTGCTGATTTTGTTCTTTCCCATAGTCGACGGAAATGCTGCTGGCGAGTGATTATTGAGGCTTGCTGTAGTTGGGAGCTTCGCTGGTGATGGATACGTCGTGCGGATGGCTTTCGAGAATACCGGCGTTGGTGATGCGGACGAACTTGGCGTCGTGCAGTTTCTCGATGGTAGCTGCTCCGCAATAGCCCATACCAGATTTGAGTCCTCCGGCAAGCTGGTAGACAACCTCGTAGAGGGAGCCCTTGTAGGGAACGCGTGCTGCGATGCCTTCGGGAACCAGTTTCTTCACATCCTTCTGGTCGGCTTGGAAGTAACGGTCCTTTGAGCCGTTCTCCATAGCCTCGAGAGAGCCCATCCCGCGATAGGATTTGAACTTGCGCCCGTTGAAAATGATGGTGTCGCCGGGCGATTCTTCTGTGCCGGCAACGAGTGAGCCTATCATCACGCAGTATCCTCCTGCGGCAAGCGCTTTCGTGACGTCGCCCGAGTAGCGGATTCCTCCGTCGGCGATGACGGGAATACCCGTTCCCTCCAGTTCTTTGGCTACGTCGTAGATGGCTGAGAGCTGCGGCACGCCGACTCCTGCAACCACACGCGTTGTACAGATGGAGCCCGGGCCGATTCCTACCTTCACGGCGTCTGCTCCTGCGTCAACCAGCATACGGGCTGCTTCGGCTGTAGCTATGTTGCCTACGACGATGTCGATGTCGGGGAAGGCCTGCTTTGCTTCCTTCAGCTTCTCGATGACCGACTTGGAATGCCCGTGAGCCGTATCGATGACGATAGCGTCGGCTCCTGCCTCAACGAGTGCTCTCATACGGTCGAGCGTATCCTTCGTGACGCCCACGCCTGCAGCTACCCGCAGACGGCCTTTGCTGTCTTTGCAGGCCATTGGCTTGTCCTGCGCTTTGGTTATGTCTTTGTATGTGATGAGTCCCACGATGTGCCCGTCGTCGTCAATGACGGGAAGTTTCTCTATTTTGTGCTCCTGCAGGATGATGGAAGCGGCGTTCATGTCGACGTGCTGATGCGTGGTGATAAGTCGTTCGCGCGGTGTCATTACCTTCTCCACGCAGATGCCCGTGTTGCGCTCGAAGCGAAGGTCTCTGTTGGTAACGATTCCAACCAGTTTCTGCTCGTCATCGACAACGGGGATTCCGCCGATATGGTACTCCGCCATCAGCGCAAGCGTATCCTTGACGGTAGCCGTACGATGAATGGTGATGGGATCGTAAATCATGCCGTTCTCGGCGCGCTTCACGATGGCCACCTGACGAGCCTGCTCCTCGATGGGGATGTTCTTGTGGATGACGCCGATTCCTCCCTCGCGGGCGATGGCAATAGCCATCTTGGCTTCGGTAACGGTGTCCATAGCGGCAGTAACGAACGGAATTTTCAGCTCAATGTTGCGCGAAAACTTGGTCGTTAACGACACGTTGACGGGAAGGACTTCGGAGTAGGCGGGAACGAGAAGGACGTCGTCGAAGGTTACGCCGTCCATGATGATTTTATCTGCAACAAAAGACATAGTAGTATTAGAGTTATGAATTTTATTGCGTGCAAAGATATACCTTTTTTTTAAAAGCGTCAACTATTTTCGGAGAAATCTGCTGAGAAAATCTTGCGCGGAGCGAAAGATTCCCGACGCCTTTCGTCAGCTATCTGTGGGGGCTCTTTTGCAAAGACAATTTTTTCCTTCTCCAAAAAAAATTTTCGAGAAGGAATCTCGCCGTATGAAGAAAGAAAAAAATTTTTTCCCTTCTCGAAAATTTTGCGTCAGTTTTTCTCCGTTTCGGAAAGGCTCAGTTTGAGGGCAAGAGCCCTAGAAAAATCGTCTTGAGTGATGATGTACTCGGCTTCTCCCTCCGAGCTTCCGCGGGAAACGTGAGTGAGCCGGAAGGAGTAGTTGTTTTCGATGTAGGGATTGTTCGGGGTCCACTCGTCGGGCTTGTAGACGAGGCTTGCTCCACCCTCGAACTCAAAGCATACGCTGTCGCCCAGGATATAGTGCTGAAGGATTTCGGCGGTACCGTCCTTTGTGCTGAAGCCGAGTCCTCCCTCGCGGTGGACGAGAAGCCTCGAGCCGGGCTCGATGGTAATGCCCGAGGGGTTTTCGAAAAACATCCACGTCTCTCCGAGATAGTTGGTGAAGTACATATCTGTTGAATCCATCAGCGCGCGAATCGTTACGGTGTGGGTCGAGCGGTTAACATAATAGTAATCAGTCTGGTATCCTGGGTCGCAGGAGCATACCAGAAGGGCGGCAAACAGGACGTATGGGCTGAGCAACTTTTTCATAAGCGTTTTTTCTGCAGCAAAGGATATAAGCGTATCAGAACGATGCCTTTTACGGCGTGCAAAGATAGTCATAGAATGTTTTTCCACCAACAGTTACCGAATGAAAATCTTAAGGGTATATCAAACGAAAGAGAAGGCCTGTTATTGGCTCAAGCTATCTCTGGCCAGTATAATCAGAATCCAATACCTTCCCCTTCCTTTTGCGGTAGCCGCATTTGGTTTTAAATTGAAAGAAAAAACGGCGTTCAAGCATTCAAAAGCTAATTTAATAGTCGCTCTTTATTAGGAAAAGTTTACATTTTTGAAGGTTTTATAATTGTGTTCTTCAATATAAAAAAGGCCTTTTTCTTAGCCAGAAAAAAAGAAAAAAAGCAGTTTTGTGCATATTCCAAAGGTAAAAAGGAAAATTTTAACAGTTATTTATGGTCAGGTTAAAAAATATTACTATATTTGCATCTGTTTTCTTAGGCAAAAAAGAAAGTAACAGATTATAAGTATTGTTTAACTAAAAAAAGTTTTTATGAAAGGAAAATTGATGACGTTATTTGCTTGCTTCCTTATGGTGGCAGGTATGGTAACTGCTCAAAACCGTACGGTGTCAGGCGTTGTTACTGCCGCAGCGGATGGTGAGCCTGTTATTGGAGCATCAGTTGCTGTCAAAGGCGTTCCTACCCTTGGTGCTGTAACTGATCTCAATGGTAAATTCACAATTGCCAATGTTCCGAGCACAGCTAGGACGTTGGTCGTTTCGTATGTCGGAATGGCAACGAAAGAAGTACCCATCCGGGCTAACGTAGCCGTTGCATTGGAAGAGGATTCAGAGGTTCTCGAAGATGTTATGGTTGTTGCCTATGGTACAACCAAAAAGGAGTCGTTCACCGGTTCGGCTGCAGTTGTAAGCACTAAGAAAATCGCCGAGCGCCCTGTTTCAAACGTTACCAAGACGTTGGATAGCCAGGTGGCCGGTATCACGTCAACTTCTGGTGGAGGCCAGCCTGGTGACGGTGCCGCTATCCGCGTCCGCGGTTTCGGCTCCATCAGCGCCAGCAGTTCGCCTCTGTATGTTGTTGACGGTGTGCCTTATGACGGTAACCTCGCAGCTATTAACCCCAACGATATTGAGAGTATGACGGTGTTGAAGGATGCTTCCGCAGGTGCTTTGTATGGTGCCCGTGGTGCTAATGGTGTCGTTATTATCACTACTAAAAGAGGTGCTGAGAAGTCGGCTGTTAACCTCAAGGCTTCTTGGGGTTTTGCAAACCGTGCCATCAAGCGTTACAACACTGTTGATCAGGCTGAGTATGCAGAGCTGATGTTCGAAGCCCTGCGTAATGGCTATGTATTCAATGGCGGTTACAGCTGGGATGAGGCAGCAGCTTTGTCGCGCAACTCTCTCGCTGGTGAACTTGGAGGTGAAATCTACAACCCCTTCAAGAAGTACACTTGGGCAACCTTGATCGGTGAAGACGGTAAGGTCCAGAAAGATGCCGTTTCTGCATACGACGAAAACTGGATGGATGCTCTGGAGCAGAAGAATGCTCTTCGTCAGGAGTATCAGGTCAGCGTTACTGGCGGTAGCAAGAATACCAAGACGTTACTTTCTCTTGGCTACCTGGACGAGAACGGTGTCTTGAAGACTACAAACTTCCAGCGTTACAGCGGTCGTTTGAATGTTGACAACGAGGCAACCACTTGGCTGAAGACGGGTTTGAATGCATCATTCAGCCATACCAACCAGAACTACATGATGTACGACGGCAGTTCTCTGTCAAACGTATGGTACACAGCTCAGTTCCTGGCTCCTATCTATCCTGTTTATGTAAAGGATGCTAATGGGAAGGATGTATTGGACGAGCAGGGCAACCAGCAGCTCGACTATGGTGTTACCCGTCCTCAGATGAGTAACTTCAACTGTATTGGTACGCTTATTGACGACAAGTCCTACAACAAGCGTGACAACTTCAGCGGACGTACCTATTTCACATTAGGTAGTGACGACGCTTCTGCTGGCGTTCTCCGCGGCTTGAAGTTCACGACTAACTTCGGTGTTGATTTCGTGAACCGCAACCAGATGTATTATTATAATATGTATCATGGCAACTTCGCTTCTTACGGTGGTATTCTTGAAAAGCTCAACTATCGTACGTTCTCCTATACGCTCAATGAACTTCTTACCTACACCCGTTCCTTCGGTGACCACAACTTCGATGTTCTGGCAGGTCATGAGTTCTATAGCATGAAGTACAATACCCTTTGGGGTGAGAAGAGCGGCTTGGTTGACGGTATCTATGAAATGGATCCTGCCACCACAGTTCAGGGCGTTGGTTCTTCGGAAGACAACTATCGCATTGAATCTTGGTTGAGCCGTTTCAATTACAACTACATGGAGAAGTATTATCTGTCTCTGAGCTATCGTACGGATGGTTCCAGCCGTTTCAACAGAGATTTCCGCTGGGGCGATTTCTGGTCCGTTGGTGTTAACTGGCGTATCTCTCAGGAGAACTTCATGAGAGAAGTTGATTGGGTGAACAACCTTGCTCTTCGCGCAAGCTATGGTAGTCAGGGTAACGATGATCTCGGAACCTACTATGCATGGCAGAGCTTCTACGATATGACGTGGCCCAATGCCAGCAACTCCGGTGCTCGCATTACCTCTTTGGAGAATACTGAGCTGAGCTGGGAAAAGAATGCCAACTTCAACATCGGTTTCGATGCTGCTCTCTTCAACAGACTGAACATCTCTCTTGAATATTACAACAAGCAGACCACCGACCTGCTTCTCAGCAAGCCTATGGCTCTTTCCACCGGCTTCTCTGGTTACGATGCAAACGTTGGTCAGGTTGAGAATAAGGGTTTCGAATTCACTGTTGGAGCACAGATCGTTGATCAGAAGAATTTCAAGTTCCGTGCCACAGTTCTCGGTGCTATGTTGAAGAACAAGGTGCTGAAGCTTACAGACGAGGCTCCAGAAATCGTCAACGGAAACCGCACTATCAAGGTGGGTTACGAAATCAACACCTTCCGTCTTGCCAAGAATGCTGGCGTTGATCCTGCAACAGGTAAGAGACTTTATTGGGTTTATGAAGATGGCGCTTATTTCAATCCTGGCGACGACAATACTCCTTGGATTGATGAAGTTACGACTGACGAAGAAGGTAATGAGGTTAAAACTACTCGTGAGTCAAAGGTATTCCTTACGGACGACTATGCTGTAGCAAGTTCACACCGCTGGTACATGGGTAGCCGTATTCCAAAGCTCAACGGTGCCGTTAACCTCGAATTCGAGTTCTTCAAGAATTTCGACCTCAGCATCAGCACCGCTTATTCACTTGGCGGACATATCTACGAGAGCAATTATTCAGGTCTGATGAACATTCAGTATGCTGGTAACAACTTCAGCAAGGATGCTCTTCGTCGTTGGCAGAAGCCCGGCGACGTTACCGACGTTCCTCGCATAGAGCTCAATGGCGCTTTCTGCGCTAACGATGCTTATCTGATTGATGCTTCTTATGCATCTATCAAGAATGTTACCTTCGGTTACACCCTTCCTGGCAGAGTTGCCAAGAAGGCTGGTTTGGATCACGCTCGTGTATTCGTAACGGGTGACAATCTCTATCTGTTCTCACACCTCGATGGTATGGATCCTCAGTATAACTTCTCTGGTGGTGTTGACTACACCTATACTCCTAACAAGACAGTTGCTTTTGGTATCGACATTACCTTTGCTGATAACCACAAGAATAACGCTGTTGCTCCTATTGTTTATGCTGCTCCCGCTGCTGACGTTGAACCTGAAATCCGCTATGTGGAGAAGGTTGTTGAGAAAGAAGTAATCAAGGAAGTTCCTGTTCAGGCAAAGAAGAATGCTGTAAACGTTGACGAGAACCTATACTTCGTAATCGGTAAGTCTGAACTCCGTGCTGGCGAAGCCTTCAAGCTCGGTCAACTCTGCCAGATCCTGAAGGACAATCCTGATGCAACGATTTCTATCGCCGGATATGCCGACAAGGGCACTGGTACGACTGAAATCAATAATCAGCTGTCTGCTGCTCGTGCAAAGGTTGTTGCTGACAAGCTTATTGAAGCCGGTATCAGCGCAAGTCGTATTTCTACTTCTGCTGCTATTGCTGACGACCGTGTTGCTGTCTGCATTGTAAAATAATAATATAATAATAGAACACGAATATGAAAAAATATTTTGTATATCTTTTGACTGCTGTTGTGGCAATGGGTTTTGCCGCTTGCAGTGATGATGCCTTGGAGACGAACCCGACGGATAAGGTTTCAGGTCCCGCTCTCTTCGACAATGCAACAGCCGCTCTCGTCCCCCTGAACGGTATTTATCGTATGATGTTCGAGCAGGGCTGGTCCACGACGGGTAACACCCAACAGTGCGATGGCCTGACGGCTTGGAACTTGTGCGCTGAGGTTATGGGCGACGACTGCATCATGGGCGCTACTGGTAATGGCTGGTACTGGTATGATTGCATCTACAATGTAAAGGGACGTTATACAAGTGGTGCATGGCGCTCCTATGACCTTTGGAATGGATATTATAAGCTTATTTCCAATGCTAACTACATTATTGCAGCCGAAGAGACCATGGGCGGTTCTCCTTCCGATGTGAATTATGTGATTGGCCAAGCTTACGCCATTCGTGCATATTGCTACTTCATGCTGGCTCAGTATTTCTCTCGTCCTTATGTGAAGGGTGATGCCGACCGTATGCGTGAAAAGTGTGTTCCTCTCTATACCGAACCCAGTGCTGCTGGTACTCCTGGCAAGCCTCGCGCAAGCGTAGAAAAGGTTTATGCACAGGTTAAGAGCGATATCGACAAGGCAGTCACACTGCTGTCCACTGCTGGAAAACAGACTCACAAGACTCACATCGACTATCGTGTTGCCAATGGTATCAAGTCGCGTATCTATCTGGCTCTTGAAGACTATGACGGCGCTTTGGCAGCTGCCCGTGCTGCCCAGGAAGGCTATACGATTGCTACCCCTGCTGAATGCCTTGCTGGCTTCAACAATGTTAAACAGGGCGATGTGATGT
Organism: Bacteroidaceae bacterium; assembly: GCA_017615125.1. Taxonomy (GTDB): domain Bacteria; phylum Bacteroidota; class Bacteroidia; order Bacteroidales; family Bacteroidaceae; genus UBA1189. The sequence goes on along the minus strand of JAGAAS010000068.1, from coordinate 45,568 downwards.
GGGGTGCTGAAATCATCACAGACCAGACTCCAGGTTGGGGCCCGTTCCTTTATCATATGGATGGTATCTCCATGTATCCTGGAACCCAGAATTATGGCTATGCTGCTCCCAAGTGCTTGAACACGGAACTCTATGCCAAGTTGGGCGCCAACGACGTTCGTCGTGGCTGGTGGAAGACGACGAAAGAACTGAAAGATGAGTTCGGCATTGATATGTCAGAAGACGGCACTTACTGCAATCTCATGAACTACAAATTCCGTTTCTCTGATCCTTCCCAGAGTTTGGGCGACAAGATGTGGATGCGCGTTGAGGAGATGTACCTCACTGAGGCCGAATGTCTTTGCCGCAAGGGTGACGAAGCTGGTGCCAAGGCTGTTCTGAACAAACTCATTCAGACCCGTGATGCCGACTACAACTGCTCTTCTCTGAGTGGTACTGCTCTTGGTTCTCTTACCTCTACTTATACCGGCTCGCTGCTTGACGAGATTCTCGTTCAGCGTCGTATTGAGTTGTGGGGTGAGTATGGCCGCGTAATGGATATTCGTCGTCTGCATCAGGGCTTCAAGCGTACGGAGGCACAGGGCTATCCTACTACTGCTTTGCTTAACAATTGCGATACAAACGATCCTAACACATGGGCATGGGTTCTCACCATTCCTCAGGCTGAGTTTGATGGTAACGAGAACATGGATGATCAGGTTGACCAGAATCCTACTCTTCTGAAAGGCCAGCCCGAAGGCAAAGCCCTCGAGAATATCTACGTAACAGAAGAGGTTGAAGAATAATCCACCAACTAAAAGATAGACAATTATGAAAAAGATAAATAAAGTTTTATCATTGATTGCTGGTGTTGCGCTGTTTGCTTTCGCTTCTTGCGACGACGGCAACGTAGCCACTATCTATGATCTGAGTGAGGCAGAGCAAGGCTATGCCTTCTTGACCGAGTCTGCTGGCGCTTCTTATGGTCCTGGATATACAGAAACGGAGTATACGCTCAAGCTTTCCCGTAACTTTGCCGGTCCTGAAGCTACTATTACTTTGAACAACGATTGTGAATACGATTTCTTTACTGTTCCTACTTCTGTAACGTTTGCCGCAGGTGAGACTTTGGCTGACATTACAATCGGCATTGCCGGTATGGCAACGGGTGAAACCTATGACTTTACGCTTTCTATTGACTCAACCAAGCTTTCTAAACTTGGTGAAGACCAATATGGTATTGCAGAAACGGCCATTACTTTTGGCGTCGACTATTCTTGGACCAAGATAGGTACGGTTGTCGCTACAGACAATTGGTCTGGCAATGAGGCAAAGGTTGAACTTCAGATGGCTCCCGAATACGCAAGTGTTGCAAATGAGATGCTTGTTCGTCTTGTTAGTTTGGAGTTCATGCTTGAGCCTGATTATGCAGATGAAGGCTATCACTTCCTGTTCTATCTGGATAAGACCACCTATGAGCCCCTTGGTGCTGCCTATTCGGCTCAGCTGATGGGTGAGAGTGGCTCTGATAATGGTAATTATTATTGGATGTACAGCCCATCCGCTGGACATACCTTTACCAAGAAAGCTAATGCATATAGCCTTTCTGGTTATGTGGGTTATGATGCATGGGGAGAAACCATTAAAGCTGGTTGGTATTGGTATCTTGACTTCACTTGGACTGATGGCTATCCTCTTGATGATATACCACAGGAAGGAGAGGAAGAGCCAGAAGAGGAGTCCGGAAATGGCTTCGGCGCCATTGTTGCCGGTGGTACGGCAGAGGAATATGCCGGAACCTATACGGCTACGTATCTGAACGATGGAAAGAAAGAGGCTACCGCTGAGGTAACGCTCACTGCCGTTGACGAAGAAACCGTAAACATGAAGGGTCTTGTTGTTGACAGCCGCTATGAATTGGAAGATAATGGAATAAACCTGAAGTTGTTCGGAGGACTTCTTTACTTCGAGCCCCAGTATATGGGTCCCAACAAATATGGTGACGTCTATGCCGTTGCTTATGACAGCAAAACGGGCTATATCTTCACCGATATGATGTTGGTTGCCGGCTTCAAGGAGAATGGTGACATCCAGTTCACGAACTATTCGTACAACAATAGTGAAGATGTAGAGGGTGTTGATGGCATTGTCTATGTCTTTGATTTTAATGATAATACGTATGGCGGTTCGGATAACACTCCTTGCAGCATTGTTCTGAGTAAGGCTGCTGCAACGGCACCTGCCAAGAACATCATGTCCGTAGTGGAATCTCTGGAGGCTTCGCGGAACTTCTTCCACGTGCCCGCCCTGAGCGTTGCCACTGGCAATTTGAAGTAATCATCCGTCATAGAACAATTACGGATACTGATCCGAAGAGGGTAGCCAACAGGCTACCCTCTTTTTTTAGCAATTATCTGCCGTTTGACTACAAACGAGTCAAAAAACACAGTGGAAGATACTTCCAACCCTGTCGCTTTCTGGCTCTTTGGGCATCTGAAACAACTTCGTCCCGACTCCCAATCTTAACAATACTCTTTCTTCTTGGAATTATTCAATAAACTCCTGCAGAAAAAGCAAGAGGACAAATCAAAAACTATTTTCACGACGTGAAAATATATTTTCTTGTCATGATAATATTTTTTCATGTCGTGATAATATATTTTCATGCCATGAAAATAGTTTTTTCTTTCTCGATATGACTTTTTGAATAGAGTCTTCGAACTATTGGAAAAATGCTTTATTGTTAATTTGAGGTCGAATACTTGTATTCTTTTACTGCCACGCATGATATAATTACCTTTATATTAAAAGTAATAAGGAATAAGAAATTATGTATTAAGCATATTGTTTTTTCCCTTCTTCATATTTTTTTATCTGTTCTCGAAAAGAAACCCTCTTTTTTTATTACCTTTGCAGGCTGAAATACGAAACAGACAAAAACTCCTATGAAAAAAGAAATAATAGCTACTCTGATATTATCTATTGTCGGTGTCCTTACAATTGGAGCTGTTCCTGCCAAGCATGTTACTCGCTCCGTAAAACAACCCGACGGTTCAACTATAACCATTATGCTCCAGGGCGACGAGTTCTGCCATTATTATACGACATTGGACGGAACGCCTGTGAAGCCTGACAAGAAGGGCCGGTTCATTCCTTATACTGCGCAGGAGATGGCAAGCCTTCAGGAAAGAGCTCAGGAAGCTGCTAACGCCAACGGGCGCCGCGCTCCCCGGAAAGCAGGGCTTTCAAAGAATCCGAGCGGAACACAGCGCGTGCTCGTTGTCCTGGCACAATATACCGATGTGAAATTCTCGCATGAGAATCCGAATGAGGCTTTCATGAAGCACTTCAATGACGAGAACTATTCAGAGAATGGGGGATATGGCAGTGCCCGCGATTACTTTATCGCTCAGAGCAACGGAGCTTTTTCTCCGCAGTTCGACGTTTATGGTCCCTACACTGTGAGCCACGAAATGGCCTACTATGGCGGAAATCGTGAAAGCGGCAGCGACAAAGCAGCGGGGGAGATGGTCATGGAAGCTCTGAAGCTCGGGAATAACGACATTAACTTCAAGGACTACGATACGGACCGCGATGGAGTGGTCGACTTCTGCTATGTCATTTACGCAGGGTATGGCGAAGCACAAGGGGGCGGTGAGAATACCATCTGGCCTCACAAATGGGAATTATCTTCGGCTGTGGGTTCTGCCCTTAAACTGGATGGCGTGCAGATAAACGAGTATGCATGCAGTAGCGAGCTGAACGGAAGCAGCGGAAAGGAGATAGACGGCATCGGAACGATATGTCACGAGTTCAGCCATTGTCTGGGACTGCCTGACTTTTATGATACAGTTGGCGACAACTTCGGAATGTTCACCTGGAGCATCATGGACTACGGCTGTTACAATGAGAACGGCTATACTCCTTGCGGATATACTGCTTACGAGAAGGAGTTTATGGGGTGGATAGATATCGAAACTCTGAGCGAAGAGCAGTCTGTCTCTCTGTCACCTGTTTCGGATGGCGGCAAGGCGTATCGCATTGAGAGCAACGAGAATACCGATGAGTATTACATTATTGAAAACGTTCAGCAAACGGGATGGAACCGTGCTGCCGCCGGTCATGGACTGTTAGTAATGCATGTTGACTACAAGCAGACAGCCTGGATTAGTAACACAGTCAACAACTATTCTATCGAGCGAATGACAATAATCCCTGCCGATGCTGAAAGGAGACGTACTTTTTCCAATGCTGCAGGAGATCCTTATCCCGGTACTTCCAACAATGTTGAGCTAACGGATTATTCAACTCCACCTGCCGTAACGAATGCGGGAAACAGTTTCGGGCAGCCTATTACGGAGATAAAAGAGGAGGATGGCGTTATTACCTTCAGCTTCATGAAGGGTTGCGGCGATGCCCCTGAAGTGCTGGAAGCCAAGAATGTGACTTCTTGTTCGTTCAATGCACGCTGGAAATTGTTCTTCAACATCGAAAGTTATCTCTTAGAAGTGTTCCATATTGTCGGAGGGGAGAGTGACAAAAGTAAATGGAACGCCTCCTTGCTAAGTTCCAAGGGTGAGCTGGTGCAGACAATCGTTACGGAAAATGTGGTGCAGCTGGTTACGAACCTTGAGCCAGGAGAACTTTATTGCTACCGTCTGCGTTGCTATAAGAATGGTGTTCTCTCAGCATATTCTGGCGTCAGCTTTGTCCAATTGCCGGAAGATGATGGTCTCCTGACGCCCCCGACTCTGAATCTTCCCACATCTCTTACAGATTCGACATTCTCCGTTAGTTGGAGCTCCGTTCAGGATGCAACTTCTTATGTTCTGGAGTATGAGCAGAAGCCTTTGGAGAATACCATTGCTGCTGATGGAAGAGTATTGTTTGACGAAGATTTCGATGAAGTCAAGAAAGCATACGGAGAGATTACCCGCGTGATGGATATCTATACGGAGACACCTGATTGGCGCGGACAGGAAATACACGCCGATAATTCTTGCCTTCAGATAGGTTCCGAAGAGGATAGGGGATATCTTATTACTCCTTATCTTCCCTGTACCAGCGATTATGTAACAATACAGTTCTCGGTTGCGAAGTTCAGCACGAAAGACGAAAAACCCATTCTGCATATTTGTTTGGCAACCGATGCTGATCAGATGTACTATACCGATCAGGTGGGTGCTTACATTACCAGTACAGATGTGGCAAACTATTATTGTGTGCTCGGTCCTCTTGATACTAGTTCATACATTGCCTTTATCAGCAATACCGAAAAGGAAAGCGACGATCGACCTATGCTTCTTCTTGACGATATTACGGTAATATGGGGTGACATTTATGACTCGAAGGATGCACCCTCGGCAGATAGGGTACGTTTTGTGGACAATATTGACGATTCGGAGCGAATTCGTTGGAAAGAATCCGAGCCACAAAAAGTGCCGACTACAAGCAAGAAATATATCGAAACAACAGATACTTCATGGGTCTTTGAGAATTTTGAAAAAAGTACCTATGATTTTCGGGTACGTGCTGTGAAGGATGCGGTTTATTCCGTTTATTCTGACAAGTTGCAATACGAGGCAGGACTGACTTCTTTCGAGGTGAATGGTTTGAACTATGAACTACTTTCCGAAGAGAAAAAGACGGTTGCCTTGACTGCTTTGCGTGAGGGAAGATTATATGAAGGCGATATCGTTGTTCCGGAAACTATCAGTTATGAGGGAGAGACATATGTGGTAACAGCCTTGTCGGATAGCGTTTTCCGTGGCTGCGCAAACTTGCATTCGGTAGTTATCCCTTCGTGCGTTTCCTTTGCCGGAAGCAAGATCTTCAAAGGTTGCAAGAAACTTACCTATGTGGATTGGCAAGGAACGGCAGCAATTGATTCGACAGATTTCATTGGGACTGCTTATAATACGCTTGTTTATGTGAAGGAAGATGTGGTGGTTGATTCAAAAGACGTCATCGTCATTCGCGATGGCGTCGCTGATAGCATTACTGTCAATCTGAACGGTTCGTTTGTCTTCCCGCGCGATTTCAGGGTTAATTATATTGAGTATGTAAAGGACTTCAGCCAAAAGAACGTCATTGGAACGCCTTCTGGCTGGGAAACGGTTGTTCTTCCCTTCGATGTACAAAAAGTGGAGCATGAAGAGAAAGGGGTGCTTACACCATTTGGCGTTGATGGCTCCGACAATCATTTCTGGATAGGCAAATACAATGGCTCGTCATTTGAACTTGCGCGCGAAATAAAGGCAAATATCCCGTATGTAGTATCTTTCCCCAATAGCGATGACTATGATGAATCAAGAAACATCGAGGGTTCTATTACCTTTAGTGCGGAGAATGCGCTGGTAAAGGCTACGATGAATGTTCCTCGCGTGAACGGCTCTCGTTTTGATTTCGTCCCTGTTTACGAGAAAGTCTACAAGGCAGAGAACCGATATATGCTCAATACCTATGACGAGGCAGTCAAGGATGTTCCTTCTGGAGGATCATTTATCGCCAATCGAATGTCGCTCAGGACATTTGGCGCATACATGGAAGGAAAGGGTAGTGCTAATATGCCGAAACGCTTTGATATCGTCATTGAAACACATGATGAAGAAGAAGGCCACCTTACAGAGTATCATGATGTGTATGGCGTTGACGGACGTTTGATTCGTACGAGTGCTGAAGCCGTTTCCTTTGGTCAAACTGATGGCCTGCAACAAGGTGTGTACATCATAGGTGGAAGGAAATACGTAGTTCGCTAATCTTCTTATTTGATTTAGTAACCATTTAGACGTTGAGTCATGAAACATATTAGACTGATTTCATTGGTATTCGTACTGCTGGTGTTGGCTTTCTGTGGCTGTGAGAATATAGAGATACCTGTAATAACAGAGCCCAAAGCTGTTGAGACTTCTCCCACGGTAGTAGATTTGTCTGCCGTTATGACCTCGAAGCAGATTGATGAGTATGGCGTTGTGTATAGTGCAAAGAGCAAAAATCCCTCTCTTTCAAGCAACGACGGGAAGGTTAGCGGAACTCTTGATGCCAACGGGCTTTTTACTGCAACGCTGACATTGGCAACGAATACTACTTATTACTTTGTTTTCTTTGCTACGAACGAAGTAGGTACGGCAACAAGTGTTCCTGTCGAGCTGAAGACTAGTTTATATACTCCTAATGTGGACGATAATCCCTTCCCGAATCCGTAACTGGAAGGTTTTTTGTATGCAACAGAAATAAAAAGCACGAAGGGCAGAAGATTTTTTCTTTCTGCCCTTCGACTTTTATTTTATGTAATGAATATAGCGTGAAACTATGTTGTAGAACCTCTTTTTTATTGTTTGACTTTAGCGCCGTAGAATTAAACTACAGCATGTTGTAGTGAAACAAAAAAAAGCTAAAGTTTAACAATAATTCCGAGAGTCTATTTCTTCACAAATCTGTTGATTACTGGGATGCTACTCAGCGGGAGATCCTTGCGGATGAGATAGAAGAGATAAACGGCAAAGAGTGCCGTATTGATGATGAGTGCAACGACGGAAGAGACGTGCTGGCTGATGATTTGCGAGACGGCAAAGAGCGCCAATGCCAGAATGGTATAGACAAGGATATCCTTCAGGGCATACTGGATGGGGAACTTCTTCTGCCCGATGAAGTAGCTGAGGAGCATCGCGGTGCCGTAGCCTGCAAAGCCGCCCCAGGCGCAGGCCATATAGCCGATGCGGGGCACAAAGATAACGTTTACGGCAATCATCACCGCAGCTCCGATGCCGCTCATAATTGCTCCCCACCAGGTCTGGTCGGTCAGCTTGTACCAGAAGGAGAGGTTGAAGTAAATGCCCATGAAAATCTCCGCCATCATCACGATGGGAATCACTTTCAGGCCCTCCCAGTAGGTGCGTCCCACAAAATACTTGAGAATGGGCAGGTAGAACATCACAGCCAGGAATGCCAGCAGGGTGAAGATGATGAAGTACTTCATGCCTGCGGCAAGCATCTCGGGAGAGTTCTTGTCGCGGCTGCCGGCAAAGACGAACGGCTCGTAGGCATAGCGGAAGGCCTGCGTGAGCAGGCTCATGATGAGGGCAATCTTCGCGCAGGCGCCATAAATGCCCAGTTGCACCATCCCTTCCTTTCCGGGCACGAGGTAGGGGTAGAGAATCTTGTCGCAAACTTGGTTGAGGATGCCGACGAGTCCCAGCAGAAGCAGGGGCCAGGAGTAGCGCAGCATGCGCTTCGCCAGCGCTTTGTCGAAGCCGAAGGTGAGTCCTTTCAGCTCAGGTATGAAGCCAAGAGTTACTACCGCGGTGCAGAAGAGATTGATGAAGAAGATAAGTCCTACGCCGTAGTTGAACCGCTCGTAGATATCCTTGAGGACAGGAAACGAGCCGAACATGCGAGGCATCACCAGAAAGACGAAGAGATTGAGCAGGATGCTCAGGATGATGAACGACATCTTGAGTGCCATAAATTTCACAGGCCTGTGTTGCTGGCGCAGACGGGCAAACATGATTGCCTGGAAGGCATCCAAAGCAGTAATGACGGCAAAGCAGCCGATGTACTCGGGATGTTCGGCATAGCCCATAGCCTGTGAGATGGGCTTCAGCAAAGCAAAGACAAGAGCCAGAAAGACAATGCCCACGAGCAGCACCATCCAGAGAGCCGTTCCGTACACCTTGTCGGCATCCTCGCCTTCCTTGTTGGAGAAGCGGAAAAGCGTCGTCTCCATCCCGAAGGTAAGCAGCACGAGGAACAAAGCCGTATAGGCGTAGAGATTGGAAACAATGCCGTAGCCTCCGCTCTCAGCCACGATGACGGTTGTATAGAGAGGCACAAGCAGATAGTTGAGAAAACGCCCGATAATGCTGCTCAAGCCATAGATGGCGGTATCTTTCGCGAGAGATTTAAGGTTTGCCATACGTCGGAGATGAAAAGATGTTTGACGATTTACAGTTTTTATTTGGCTTTGCTTGCTACTTATTATATTATGCTCAGCAGAAAAACTTTTTTTCTTTTTCGAGAAGAAATTATTCTTTGTCCAAAAAATTTTTTCAAGAAGGGAAAAATTTTTTTTCTTTCTTCATACGGCGAGATTCTTTCTACATACGGCGAGATTCCTTCTCCATAATTTTACGAGGTTTTCACTCTGCCTGTTTGACGATGTCAAGATTGGGCTGCGAAAAAGTGGCGCGGAATTCGGGAGCATAGAGACATTGCAGCGTGACTGTGCCTGAAAGGAATGATCCTGGCAGCGTTGCCCAGCAGTCAAACTCTACCGCGTAGTCGCCCTTGCCGAGATAGTCGATGTAAAGCGACGTCGACGCATCTTCAACTGCCAGATAGTAGCTGAGCCCTCCGTTCCAATGGCGCCCTGAGCGGGTGCTGACAGGCTCAAGCCCAGCGGGACGAAGCGCCTTCACCTGCACGTACTCGAGGTTCCGGTCTACGCTGAAACGCAGGCGCACGCGGATTTTATCTCCCACGCTCACAGGGCCTTCAATCTTCGCCAGCGTACCTTCGTCGGTTACCTTATAATAATAGGCGGAGACGGAGAAGCCTTGCTCGGAGTGCTCCACTTTGTCAAGGTTTTCAAAGTATTGCCAATACAGAGCGCCCCACGAGCAGGAGGGATTCTTCGAGTTGTCGATGTTCACGGTGCCCATCGAGCGCGTAATGTCGGCTCCTTCCCAGTCTTTGCGGAAGTAGCCCGTTCCGGCTTCCTGTTTTTCAGGAACAATCTTCTTGCCTCCTACAGAAAGCGTTGCTGTTTCGTTGTTGTCAAGCGCCTCGCTTCCGTCGCCGATGAGCAATGCGTAGACGGCGTGGGCCGATGATACGCTGTTGGCCCAGCGTGTCGTCTGCTTCTGCTTGAGAAGCCACTGCTGCATGAGCCCGACGTTTTCCGTACCTTCGCTACATTCGTTGTAGGCGCGGATAATCATTGACTGCGTCTCAACGGGCGCATCGTACCAGAACCAGCCGGCAACGTTGTCGCGCCAATACTGGCCCATCTCGTCGCTGAAGAGAGCCGACTCATCAAAGAGCTTCAGGATACCGTCTGAGAGGGCTTTGTCGCCGTTTCGATAGAAGGTGATGGCTGTCATCGCCTTTGTCATCAGCCCGTCGTCAATGTGGCTCACGCGCTTCAGCGCGGCATAGAAGTATTCATAGGAGGTCTTCGTCTTGCCCTTGAAGGAATAGTCCTTCCAGAAGCTGCGCGTGAAGAGATAGTTCGTGCAGATAGGGTTGACGCTGCGTTTCTCCCAGAATCGGCTGTTTTCCTTTTCCAGCTTGCGCCATTCGAGATACTGCTTGTAGTATTCGTTGTCGACGAAGTTGATAGCCTTCTGGAGGGCGTTGTTTAGTTCTGCATCGATACTTAAGTCGATGCAGTCTTGTTCTCTTAGTTCGCCGAAACCGCGCAGAAGCATCAGCGTGATGTATGTGCTGCTGTCGAATCCGGGCATCCAGCTCCAGCCGCCGTCTTCGTTCTGCAGCTTGAGCAGTTGCTGACGCAGCTCAGCCAGAGCCTCTTCCGCACGTTCTGTCTGGAAGAAGTCGGCAATGCGCCGCTTGTCGGCAGTCTCTTTTTCTCCCTGAAGCAGCCAAGGAGTCTCGCTGAGGACGATCTGTTTCAAGTCGTTGTTCTTTTCCAGTTGGCTGAGGAAGGCATCCGGAGTCTCCTCTGCCCAGCGCTGGAAGATGGTCTCTATCTGGGGATAGCTGCGCAGAATACCGAGTGAGAGGCTGTTGGCATAATAGCGATGGAACAGCTGCTCGATGCTTGGGTTCGTCGTCTCGTCGATAGCTGGCAGAGCCTGGATGGCGTACCAGATGGGATTGGACGTGTATTCAAGCGCCAGCTTATGGTGCGTGAGCGTCTTGGAGGCGTTGCTTTTCAGCGACTCCATTGTGTATGTCTTCTTCTCCCCAGCATTCGCGTACATCGCCATTGACTCGGTGACGAGCGTGCGGTTGGTAAGCACGGCAATGATTCCCTGCTCTCCGTCGGAGTGAGCATCGCCGGCAGCGGTGATAAGGTAGGTAATGGCGAAGACGTCGTCAGGCACACTCACGGGGAAGGAAACGGCTTTCACCTCTCCCTGCGCAAGCGAGATGGTTTGGGTCTTTGCTTTGCTCCATCCTTTCAGGGGCTTGCCCGTGCGGGCGTCGGTAAGCTGCAGACGCACTTTGGCATCCATGCTTGTCTCGGAAATGTTGGAGACTTTTGCCGTGAACTCGAAGGAGTCTCCCTGGCGTAGGAAGCGTGGAAGATTAGGCTGTACCATCAGTTCTTTGCGGGTGATGACTTTCTGAAGGAACTGTCCGACTTTGATATCTTTGGTAAAAGCGACTCCTTGGAAGTTCCATTCGGTAAGCAAATCGGGAGCCGTGAAGGAAATCTCGGCATTGCCTTCGGCATCCGTGCGTATGCAAGGCTCAAAGAAGGCTGTGTGAGTGAGATCCTGCCGGATATATATATTCTCAATTGCTCCAGCTTCCTCCATGAGTTCTTGTCCATTCTCCTCGTCGGCAGATAAGCCGGCGATCTTGCCTACTAATTCTTCTTCCGTAGCTCCAGCAGCGGCAGGAACAGCTCTTTCTGCCAATCCAACCCATTCTACTTGGTCTTCTACCATTGCATCCATTGAGGCATTTTTTGCTGTTGCCATCAGAAGAGGCCCTCGGGTCTTTCTCCCATAGCCGACAACAACAATCTCTTGGCTATCAAGATAAAGAAGTGCAGGATACTCGACAGAAGGAGTGCTTGCCCACGGCCTGTTGGGGCTGACGCCGCAGGAAACGCTATTATCTGTTGCGTAGCCAAGCGTGTTCCACATGCGGAAGTTGTGCCAAGGTGTAAGGTTCCAGATATTCTCACCATAAACATCCAGCGCGGCATCATATAAGGCAGCAACGAGATTCGCTTCAACGGGCATCTGCGCGTTGTTGGCGATGTGAAGAGTCCACTTCTCCTGCTCGCCTGGAGTAAGACGGTTGCGGAAGGTAGTGAAAGTTATACCCAGTTCACGCTCGCGATGCGGAACATCAAAGGAGTAGGATAGTTCCTTCATCTCGTTCTCCTTGTAGGTGATAAGACGAAGGGTGAAGCCGCCCTTCCACGAGTCGTCAGTCACAAGCGTCCAGTCGCGCACCTCGTCGGAGAGCTTCATCGTTCCGTAGTCAACGACTTCGTAGCCTTTCTCCAGGAACCATACGACGCAGATATCCTTCTTCGTTGTGCCTATTTTCAGCATAGCTGTATCACCTGCTTCGACGGTCTCTTTTACTTGGTAGCCCCAGAGAAGTGCATCTTTCGGCATTACGTCAGCAGGCGTATCATCTTTTGGTGGTTCATAGGGCTTACCGATACGGACATAAGTGTCTTGGCTTTGTGTTTCTCCGTCTACGGCTGTGATTTCTACATGAATATCGTAGCGGTAGCAACGGTCTTTCAGCTTGGGACTATCCTTGCTGAACATCGGCGCGATGTCGAAGCGGAATGTACCGTCAGCAGCTGTCTGCGTAGTGCCGCGCGCAACGGTTTTCCGTCTTCCGATGCAGCGCCACCAGTAGATGGAAGGCAGTTCGGTGCGGTTAATAACGTACGAAACGTTGGCATTCTGTACGGGAATCTCGGTGTAAGAGATAGCAGAACCCACAACAGGGATGGTTGCCGTGAGAGGAATGTCTTTTTCAAACTCCTCAAAGCTGATGGCGAACGTTGGCTGCTTGTAAGCCTCGACGTTGATGTAGCGATGATCGCTGACGTTATCATATCGCGCAACGAGAGAGACAGTTCCCGGAAGGATGGTTTGGCTCAGTTTGAACGAACCGCGCAGGCAGCCGAAGGCATCGGTAACTCCCTCAAAGGTATTGACTGTCTTTCCGTTGACATCGTACAGTTCGACAGAAACTTCTTTGTCGGGACAGACAGCAAAGTGATTGACGTCCTCCTCTTTATAAAGAACAAGGCTGAACTGAACCTCATCGCCTGGGCGGTAGCTATATCTGTCGGTAAAGAGGGTAATGCCATTCTCTGTATGGAAGGAGTAGGGCTTGTTTCTGAAAAGGTTTCGCTCCGTTGTTGAAGCGCCCTCCGTAGCGAAAACGAAATAAGAAGAGTTCTGCTCTATGGAAGGAACGGTAAAGAATCCTTTCTCGTCGGTTTTACAATCAAATAGCTTGGTCTTTTGTTCCTTCCTTGTCTTCCATTCTCTCTGATAGACTGCTACTTCGCAATCGGTGCGTACGGCTCCTGTCTTACGGTCTACGACAGCACCAAGAAACCGTCCGTCTTGCTTTACGGCTTCAATATATAAGGTAATAGCCGAGCAGTCGACATTAACACCGCAGACGTTCTGCTTTTGGTCAAACTTAGCCGTTGAGGAAGCAAGCAGGACATATTCGCCAGGAGCAACTGCGGGGAGTTCGAGCGGATTCTCATGACTCTCGTAATCCTTGGGGTCGATGATGTCGGCGCTCCAGCTCTTCAGCACGGGCTGTTTCAGATAGAAGTCCAAGTCGCAGGAGTGTTTATTCGCGTTCGCCTTAACCAAGCGGAACCATACTTTTGAGATATTCGTGCCTTCGACGATAGCCGTGTTGCCTTGTTCAGGCAGGATGGGAGACGGAACGCGTACCGACAGCACGGGATGTTCCAAACTGCTGATGAGGTTTTTGCTCTGAATAGCACCCAGGCTCTTGGGGGCTATCTCGATAGCTTTGCGGGCAAGGCCGTAAGCCTTCACTTTCGGCTTGTCTGTGCCGATACGGTCTTCGTCTTCTTCCTCCAGTTCGCTCCAATATCTGGCCTGACGGTAGTACCACGTAGTGCGCTCGTCGGATAGCTTGTAGGCAGCAACCAGTCGTTCCAGTCCTTCGCGATAGCGCACCTTCTCATAGAACGAATGATTGGTGACAAGATCGAGGCGCTGCTCGTCCAACGCTCGTCGAAGGGCATAGCTGCTCTTTTCATCCAGATGGTAGCGGGTGAGTTCCTGTAGGAGGGAGAGGTTGCGTACGAGAGGCATCTCTGGCTTATCGGGCAGGACAAGAGAGCAAAACTCTTCTGCCGTTCCGTAGAGAGCATCCTGCTCAAACAAAGCCTGCACTTCTTCATCTTCGTTGTAGCCAAGTTGTCCGTTGTAGATGCTATGTACGACTATGTCGTAGAGCGTGGGGCGAAACTCCTGCCCGGCTTTGTTGCCTTTAACAAGAAGTTCTGCGTAGTCACCGATAGGTATTTTCTTCAGCGTGGGAGCCGCTGCAAGTGCTTCGTCCTGCAGGGCGCGGATAGTCGTCTGGAACGTCTTTTCGTCCCATTGGGCAATATCGTCTGTCGGCTCTTCCAGCGGGAGATTCTGCATGAGGCTATAGAGATTCCAGTCGAGGTATTTCTGATAGACTTCGGCGAGGTAGAGTTTGCGGAGCGCTTCATCAGCTTCGTTGAGGCTTCCCTCGATGGAGCGGTAGCGCTCGATGCCTTTATTGACGGTATCTTCGTCGTAGGATTTCTCTGCCTTCGTCAGCATGATGGCTCCCTGCAGGATGCGGAAGCTGTTCTTCTCCTCCTTTGCGGCATCGAAGAGTGTCTGTGCTTTTTCGCGTGCTGTGCGGTAGTTGCCTTTGTCAATCTGTTCGCGTACTTCCGCCCAGCCTTTCGTGTAATTTATGGCGCTATATCCGGGAATCATGCTCAGGAGAATAAGTATAAAGGAAAAAAGTTTTTTCATTTTCCATAAGTGATTTTGAGTTAAGCAAACAAGTCGTTCATATCAGCGGCGCTCGTTGAAAAGCGGCTCTTGCCGAGATGCCGATAGGCAAGATCGGTGACTTCTCTTCCGCGCGGCGTGCGCTTGATGAATCCTTCCATGATAAGGAAAGGCTCGTAGACTTCTTCCAGCGTGCCCGGGTCTTCTCCCAAAGCTGTAGCGATGGTTCCCACGCCCACGGGGCCTCCTTTGAACTTGTCGATGATGGTGTTGAGAATCTTGTGGTCGATTTCGTCAAGTCCGTGCTTGTCGATGTTGAGTGCTTCGAGCGCGTATCTGGCGATTTCGAGCGTGATAGTTCCGTCGCCCCGCACTTGTGCAAAGTCTCTCACGCGGCGCAGGAGGGCGTTAGCCACACGAGGCGTTCCTCTGCTGCGGCGGGCAATCTCGTAGAGGGCTTCACTCTCGCACGGAACGGCAAGCAGGCGTGCCGAGCGCTTGACAATCTTTGCCAGCACCTCAGCGTCGTAGTACTCGAGGTGCATGTTGATGCCGAAACGGGCGCGGAGAGGAGCTGTGAGCAGTCCGCTGCGCGTCGTCGCGCCTATCAACGTAAAGGGATTGAGATCAATCTGAATGCTGCGTGCCGAGGGGCCTTTGTCGATGAGGATATCGATGCGGTAGTCTTCCATAGCGCTATACAAATACTCTTCCACGATAGGGCTCAGGCGGTGAATCTCGTCGATGAAGAGCACGTCGTTTGGCTCCAGCGACGTGAGGATGCCTGCCAGATCGCCCGGCTTGTCGAGCACAGGGCCCGAGGTTACCTTGAAGCCTACGCCGAGCTCGTTGGCGATGATGTTGCTAAGCGTGGTCTTTCCCAGTCCTGGAGGGCCGTGCAGCAGTGTATGGTCGAGCGATTCCCCGCGCTGCCGGGCGGCTTGGACGAAAATGCGCAGATTGCTGACGACCTTCGTCTGCCCGCTGAAGTCGTCGAAGGAGAGCGGGCGGAGCGCGTTCTAATAGTCTTTGTCTCTGACGCCAGATTGCTGGCCTCGTATGTCGAAAGTATCTTCCATTTCTTTGTTCTTTTCTGCAAAAATAATAAATAATAGGAATGGGGAGAAACAATTAATGATTTTTTGTGTTTTTGGACGTATGTTCACGTTCTTGCGTTTCTTTGACTTCGTGGGTTGCTCAACGCGTTGAGCAACGTTACCCAACGCGTTGGGTAACCCCCATTGAAAAAAGAAACAAGAAGCCCATCCTAAATCCTTCCCAAAAGGAAGGACTTTAAGCTCCCCTCCTTTTGGGAGGGGGTGGGGGTAGGCTATTTCCCTCGCTTAATCGTACCTTTAACCTTCGGTATTAGGTACTTGCGCTCGGGAGAAAAAATAAAACCCGTTTTATTTTGTTCTCCTCTCGCTTAATCGTACCTTTGAACTGCGTTCTAAAATACTCACGTTCGGAAAAGAAAAGAAACTCACGATTTTCTTTTCTTTTCACTCACTTAATCGTATCTTTGCAGCATGGTATTGAACTACATCTGGATTGCTTTCTTTATCGTTGCGTTTGTCGTTGCCTTGATAAAGCTGATTTTCTTTGGCGACGTGAACGTGTTTACCGACATCGTCAACTCCACGTTTGCTTCGGCAAAGACGGGCTTTGAAATCTCGTTGGGCTTGACAGGCGTTCTGTCGCTTTGGATGGGAATAATGAAGATAGGGGAGCAGAGCGGCGCTGTGAACCGCTTGGCGCGCATCCTCAGCCCTGTGCTTTCGAAGATTTTCCCTGATATTCCCAAGGACCATCCTGTGATGGGCTCGATGTTCATGAACATTGCTGCCAATATGCTCGGACTGGACAACGCGGCTACTCCTATGGGCCTGAAGGCAATGGAACAGTTGCAGGAGCTGAATCCGAAGAAGGATACCGCCAGCAACTCGATGATCATGTTTCTCGTGCTCAACACCAGCGGCTTGACAATCATCCCCGTGAGCGTGATGGTCTATCGTGCGCAGCTGGGAGCCGCCCAGCCGACGGATGTGTTTGTGCCCATCCTGCTGGCAACGTTCTTCAGCACGTTGGTAGGCTTGCTTGTCACCAGCCTTTGGCAACGCATCAACCTCTTTAACCGCACGATGCTGCTGTTCCTCGGAGGGCTGTGCGCCCTTGTCGCGCTGGTTATCTGGGGCTTCAGCCAGATGTCGTCGGAAACGATGAACACCGTTTCGTCGCTTGTGGCTGGCATCTTGCTTTTCTCCATCATCGTGGGCTTTATTCTGGCAGGTACCATCAAGAAAATCAATGTCTACGAGTCGTTCATCGAGGGAGCGAAAGGAGGGTTCACGACAGCCGTGCGAATCATCCCTTATCTGATAGCTATCCTCGTGGGCATAGGCGTGTTCCGCGCTGCTGGGGCGATGGATGCGCTCACGCAGGGCGTTGCCTGGTGCGCGGGGAAGTGCGGGCTGAATACCGATTTCGTTGCAGCCCTGCCCACAGCCCTTATGAAGCCGCTCAGCGGAAGCGGCGCGCGCGGCATGATGGTTGACGCGATGACGACATACGGAGCCGACTCGTTCGTGGGGCGTCTCGCCTGCCTGTTCCAGGGAAGCACCGACACCACATTCTATATCCTGGCTGTCTACTTCGGAAGCGTGGGCATCAAGAAGACGCGTCACGCTGTCGCCTGCGGCTTGTTGGCCGACTTGGCGGGCATCCTCGCTGCTGTCTTCCTTTGTTATCTGTTCTTCGCATAAAGCATTGTCATCATGATTGTTTTTCAGAGTTCACGCCTCCCGATGCCTGCTATCGACCGCAAGGTTGTGGTTGCCTGGATACGAAGGGTTGCTGCGACGTACGGCAAGCAGGTGGGCGACTTGGGCTATGTCTTCTGCGACGATGAGGAGATTCTCGACGTGAACATCAAGTATCTGGGGCACGACTATTTCACCGACATCATCACCTTTGACTACAGCTCAGGGCACGTTGTCAGCGGCGATATGTACATAAGTCTCGATACCGTTCGCACAAACAGCGAGCAGTTCGTGAGGGAGTATGACGCGCGGCGCTTTCGCTCGGCCTACGAGGCGGAACTTCATCGCGTCATCATTCACGGCGTGCTCCATCTCTGCGGAATAAACGACAAAGGGCCTGGAGAGCGAGAAATCATGGAAGAATGTGAAAACCAGGCGCTTGCCCTTCTTCCCTTGCGCGAAGTCTGAGAGCCGCTATGCATCCTTCCCGAATCCTCTTCATTCACGGCTTTGCCTCGTCGGGTACTTATAAAACGGCCGACACGCTGCGCATCTTGTTCCGCCCTTGCGAAGTGATAGCGCCCGATGTGCCCATCGATCCTCGCGAAGCCCTACCGATGTTGCAGGATTTGTGCGTCACGATGCAGCCTGACTTGATTGTGGGGCTGTCGCTCGGAGGATTCTGGGCGCAGAAGCTACGCGGATACGCCAAAGTGTGCATCAATCCCGACTTTCACGTCTCGCGCCTGCTGCGAACCCGTCTGGGCGAGAACGAATACCTGTCGCCCCGAAAGGATGGAGCAACGACGTTCTTCGTTACCGAAACCATCTGTGCGGCTTACGAAGCGCTGGAAACCAGCCAGTTTGACCTCCTCGACGACTGGGAAAGGGAGCATACAGTAGGGATGTTTGCCGACGCCGACGAGCTTGTGCATTGTCACGACGAGTTTGCCCTCCACTATCCGCACGCTCACTACTATCCCGGCAAGCATCTCCCCACGTTTCCCGAGCTTAAGCGCCATCTTGTCCCGCTTGTCGAGATGCTCTGAATACACTCTCTCCAGAGGTTTTTCCTTCTCGAAAAAAAATTATTCTTTCTTTGGAGAACTATTATTCTTTTGCTGGAGAAGTTCTCCAAAGAAAGAATAATTCTGGGGAAGAGAAGAAAAGAAGGAAGAACCTTTGTTTTTTGCGGGGTTGCGAAAAGGAAGCATCGGGGGGAGGACGGACTTTTCTTGGTGCCGTAAAGGAGGTAATCAGGATTGGAACAGCAAGTTTCGGTGTCGTCAAATGACGCTATCGGGTGCTTTTCAAAGGGCTTAACAATATTTAACAAATGGGGGTGGGATTTTTTATTTTTCTTTGCAAAAATCTGTGCTTGATGAGAATGTGTGCTGTGAGAGGCGTTGTATTCAAACGTGCGTTTACCTCTATCTTTATACAGAACTTTCGTGTCATTGCAAAAAGAACTTGCAGAAAATTTTTTCAATTCAAAAAAAAACGTAACTTTGCCCTCGGTGAGCATGGTGACGATTGTTTGTGCTACTTTGTGTCAGGGCGCTGAATAGCTACAAAGGTTTTCACTGATCACCAAACCATCAATGAATTAAAAGCTATGACCTCTTGTCGTTTTATAATATAAAAGATGAAAGAAGTGCCTTTGAAGACGATATTGATTGTGGAAAATGAGGATGAGCTGCGGGAGTTTCTTGCTGTTCATTTCTCAGATCTTTATCATGTCTTGGAGGCAAAGGATGGCGAAGAGGCAGAGGAATTGCTAGAAAAGCAAATAGTCCATGTGGTCCTTTCAGAGGTAACGATGCCCAGGAAAAACGGTATTGAATTATGCAGGGACATAAAGTCTAATATTGAAACAAGTCATATACCTGTCGTATTATTGACTGCCAAGTCCACGTTTGACGACCGTATGACGGGTCTGGAAGGGGGAGCCGATGCCTATGTTGAAAAGCCCTTCTCTTTGGTGTTTGTCCGGAAGTTGATAGAAAACCTGTTAGAGAATCGCCGTCGTATTCTTGAGAAGTTTGCCCATGAGCCTTTTGTCCATTCAGAAGCATTGGCGTTGAATAAGACGGATAAAAGTTTCATTCAAAAGGTAACATCGTTTATTTTAGAGAATATAGACAATCAGAATCTGGATGTTGACATTCTGGCTGAAAAGATGTTCATGAGTCGCAGCACACTTTACAGGAAGATAAAAGCGGTAACGGGCGAGGCTCCCAGCGACTTCATCCGGCTTGTCCGTTTGAAGCGAGCCGCAGAGTTGTTGGCTTCTGGAACATATAGGGCAATGGAAGTGAGTGAGATGGTAGGATACAGTTCCTTTTCATGGTTTTACAAAGCTTTCCAGAAACAATTCGGCACAAACCCCACGGAGTACGTCCAGTCTTTCCGGTCACAGGAAGAAAATAGTTAAACTTTACGGATTTATTGTTTAACAATAAAAAAATATAGTTTAACTCCAGCATCGCGAAGTTAAACAAAAAATACGCCTTTTTAGTCCCCTGTCAATGAAGTCTTTACAAGAGGAAGATTTCAAAGACTCCGTAGTGCATAGTTTATGGTTATGAGTTGGTCGGTTGACAGCAACTCTGTCAGTATCGTTATCATTACGGAGTATGTCTTTTTCGTACCGTTAACGAGTGTCCGTGCTACAGTAGTCTTGCTTTTTGACCCCAAAAAGCTCTTTTTTGAACAATTGCGGTTTGGTATGTTCTTCCGTTCCCGATACCTTTGCCACATCGAAATCATACATCTTTTGTAAATAATTAAAAGTTTTGTATCATGAAAAAAAGGTTTCTTTTAACAGCTATCTTATTAGCTACTATGGTGACAACCTCTGCCTTTGCTGACGTCGTCAACATGACGGACAAACTGGTTAATGCAGATTGTGAGCAAAAGCTGGCAGGTTGGAAGGTCGAGTTCACGTTGGGTGACCATGCCCAGACGTGGCACACTACTAAGCACACGGAATCCGCGGGCGAGTATAGATACTGGGGCTATTCAGGCACGGAACTTGAAATCTGGAGTTCACAGAATTATCTGCCTGGTCCTACTTGTCTAAGTCAGAAGTTGACGGATCTTCCCAATGGAACATACGGATTTGGCGCTTTTATGATTTCCACTACCAATATCGGTGATAAGAATGACCCAGAGGACTATTTGAACAGTAAGGGTGGTTTTATTTTTGCCAACGATCAGGAGTATGAGGCCCAGACTAACACCTGGAGCGGCAATAGCTGGTGCCATACAAAAAAGTTCAATGTGACAACAACTGTTACGGATGGAACATTGGTGGTGGGCTTCCGTATTCGCGAGGGAAACACCGTTCGATGGTTTGGTTTCGATAATGCGGAACTGTATTACTTTGGTGATGTGACTACCGACGAAGCGCTCATACAGATGTACAAACAGGATATTGCCTTTGACATACATGTGGCAGATACCCTGAAAGCTCATTTGCTGGGTGCTGAGGTAGTGGCTGCCTTTGATCACGCCTGTGAAATAGGTCGTGCTGCCAACACCATCGAGGAGATGATGGCAGCCGATGACTCCATTCGCAGCCTGATAAAGATAGCCTATCCGTCTATCAATTCTTTTTCCAGACTAGCAAAATTGGTTACTACTGCAAAGGAAGTATACGGAGCCGATTGGAGCGAGTATGTAAAAGACCAGGTTGAGAACTTGGGCGAAGTTATTAAACAGGCCGAAAAAGACATCGCTGGGAATAGTATTTTTACATCTGAACTGGAAGCCTATATATCTGAACTGCAGGAGGCCATTGACCAAGTACGTGTCGATGAGGCGTATCTCTTCCTCGAAGAACTGAGAGTTTTCATCGATAGCCCCGAAACGGTAGATGAAGACAATCCATGCTTTGGCCTGACCAGTCATCCTGGCTTTGGCGAAGGGACCGGTCAGTTCGGCGTGACATATCGCGAAACACTGGAAGGCATGCTTAACGTGTTGTCGGAAAAACTGGATAGTATCGCAGCTGGAACCGTCCCGGCTACGGAGGGCATGACTTATATGGTCTCTGCGAAAGCCGTTGTAGAAGACTGTATCAGGTCAGCCAGTGTTGAAGTGTCGCTGCCCTATCAGTTCATTACCATACCTTCCGAGGATGATCCCAATGTGCCATATAGATATACAGGTTCTCGGAGCACCATCGTTGATCAAGAGTATTTGAAGAAATGGCAGGAGGACGAATGCTTGGGCAACCCAGACAGCAAGAGGACTATCATGCGCTACACATCGCCCTACATTACGTTTGACAAAGAGTATGCCGCCATCACTTTCTATGCCATTCATACAACCTATGAGCTTATGGTGGCTGAAAACGACGGGCCGGAACTAGGTATCTGTGAGTTCTATGTCCTTGATGCTGACGGTAACGAACTCCTGACTTCTGTTGAACAGCTGTCAACTGGCTCTTCTTCTCTCGTAGCTGGTGAGGGGAATTTGAGCAGCATTGTTGACCGCAATCTGAGCACCGACTATTATTCCCGCTGGAACGATAAAGTGCCGGGCTATGGGCCTCATGAAATCACGGTCTCCTTCGAGGAACCTGTCAAGGGCCTGCGTTTCGTCATCGAAGAGTATTGGGGACAGTACCGTCTTTCCAGTATTCCCACGGAAATCAGGCTCGAGGGAATGAGCGAGGGAAAACTGGATTTGCAAAAAGCTCTGACAGCAATCGAGAAAATGGGCTTAGTAGGTGGCACAGAAGTCGGTTGTTATGTTTTTGATACAGACTATCAGCAACTGATTTCTCAGGCAAAGGCGTTGCTGGCATCAGAGACGGCAACAGAGAACGAACTCTTTGCCATGTCTGATAAGATATATGACCAGTTAAAAAAGATAGAGGATAGTGAGATTGAAATGGTGCTCCCTGCAGAGGGAAAGCAATATGTCATTAGTAATGCTAGCAAATCATTCTTGAATCTGCAGGAGGTGGTGAAGAACCTCTCCGTGAACCTAGCTGATAGTACCCTTGTATGGGGAAATGCCGATCCCGCCGACAAATACCAGTATTTCACTTTCGAACCAGTACAGGACGAAAAAGGAAACACTAACTACTATATTAAAAATGTCGCAAGCGGTCTCTATGTCGGCTACTCCCTCGTATCGTGGGACGAAATCATCCCAATGGTGGAGAAAAAGGAAGACACTTTCCCCTACGAGCTGATTCGCTATTCCGACAATGCATTTAACTTGCATGTGGTGAATGCCGCTAGTTATTGTCTACTCCATCCAGGCGGCCACTATGCCGACAGTCAATACGGAAAAGGTGTGTCTGGCGTAATTCGTAATTATATGAATAATTCGCCGAACAGCATGTCCATCTGGTATATCCGTGATATGGATGCGTTGCCTGCCACGGTAGATGCAGGGGAAGGTCTGGGAAGCAAGTGTTATCACTTCCCCGCAGGAAGCCAAGCCTTTAAGTTTACAGCAGACAAAGCGTGTACTTTCAAGAATTTCAAGCTGTACGACAATAAGCATGCGGAGATAGACGTAACTGTCAAACAGAGTTCCGATGCACTCATTGCCACCCTCCCGTTTGTTTGTGCTGACTTCTATTTCAGCTTTGACAACGACGAGGGCGTCGGCACTATCACCATTGAAAAGACATCTATTCCTACAGATGAATCGGAACTTGTAGCGCAGCTGCGAACTACCTTCAATGCAGCTAACATTGCTTATAAGGAAGGCACCGAAATAGGCGAGGTGAAGAGCCTTGCCGCCTACAACGAAGCCATGAGTGCAGCAGAAACACTGTTGTTGAACGGAGCCGACGACGAGCAGGCTGCTGCCGCCATCCAAGCCATCAAGGATGCCGTTGCTGGTCTGGAGGTTGTACAACCGCAGGCAGGAGAGAAGTATTGGCTTGTGAATGCCTATGCTCCGTTCTTCAGCACTTTGTGCCGTGAGATGGCCATCTTCTATCGCTCCGGAACCAGCCGTGCATCATGGACTTATCTGGACAAGGAGGAGGTCGAGTTCCAGTGGGAATTCATTCCGACAGAAACCGAGAGTGAATGGTATCTGCAGTGTGCGTCCTGCGATACAATCTATATGGGATATTCCACTAAGAGCGGTGGAGGCATCTTCATGGTAAATGAGGCTGAAAGGGGCCGGTATAAGCTCGTTCCTCGCGAAGAGGGCAAGATTAATTTTTGCTGTGTAGAAGAAGGCTGCGATGCAAGCACCGCCCTCATCCATCCCGAAGGGCATAAAAGCGGATCTGGTTTCTTAGGAAACCTGATGAACTACAAGAACGAAAATCCGAGCCGCAGCGTTTGGTACATCCGCAAGGCTGATACCGACACGAAGGTAGAATCTCCCGTCTGCGACGATTCTGTACGTCCTTCCGCTGAAGGTCTCTTCGACCTTATGGGCCGACGCGTGACAGCTCCCGAAAAGGGCCTTTATATTATCAACGGAAAGAAAGTGTTGGTTAAATAATAAATAGGGCGTCCTGACGGATGTCGGGATGTAATGCAGAGGAAGTGAAGGGATGGAACAAGTGTCAAGGCCCTTCACTTCCTTACGAAAAGAAGAAATGTTATAGGCCTAATTGGCACTACGTGCCTGGTGAATTGTCCAATGGCCAATTACCATTTCTTATAATACGAAGTCGCCAAAAAAACTCTAATGAACAAATTGAAATTCATCCTTCGTCTTTTCGCTATGTCTAAGCTTCGGTCATTCGGCGCGGCAAAAACGTTCCTAAGCAAATCATGCATAGTTGCGTTGCTTTTCGGGCTGATGCAAACTGGGTGTATAGAATCCATCGACGAGGAGAATCGTTATACCTTCATCGGGCAAACCGTGGCAGATTATCTTGAAGAGCATGAAGAAACGTTCAGTAGCTTTCTTTACATATTACAACGAGGCGGAGCGCTGAGTTTGATGAAAGCATACGGAACATACACCTGCTTCGCACCCACTAACGAATCTATTAGCCAGTACCTTGCGGAGATGGATAGTGTCTGGCGCAGCTCGTTGGGAACGGAGAGAGTTATTTGGACAGGAATCACTTCCCCGGAACTGGACGAGTTGAGCGACTCCATGTGTGAAGTAATATCCAAGACGCATATTATTCCATTCAAGTATCTTACCATCGATATAGTAGGAGATGTGATACCAACCAAGAATCTCAATAATCGCTACCTGACCATGACGTACGGAGTTAACGAGAACGGGCGTGGAATTCTCATCGTCAATGGTGCCACTATCATTCTCGGTGACCAGGAGGCTGAGAATGGGGTGGTACATGTGGTGAACAAAGTGCTTAGCCCTTCATCCAACACTCTGCCTGCAGAAATGGAAAACATGCCTTTCTTCTCCCTGTTCTACGAAGCCCTGTTGCGTACGGGCCTTGATATGAAAATGCAGAATTATGAGGATTACGACTACGATGATGCCGAGAAGACAGGTCCGCCTTGGTATGATGGTGAGGGTGAAGCCTTTAACTGTTGCCCTGCCACGCATAATTATGGCTATACCGCTTTTGTGGAACCCGATGAAGTATATAACAAAGCTGGCATCTTTAACTTGGAAGATTTGTATGAGCGTTGTCGTGATTGGTATCCAAATGCTACGGATGCGGATTTTACCAGTCCGGACAATGCACTGAATAAATTTGTCTCGTATCATTTGTTGGAGCGTAAGTTACTGTTCACCCGTCTTGTCTGCTATAATATATTTAATGCTTATTATAATTCGGAGGAAAACATGCTTAGCAGCAGCGACCGCATCTCCTATTATGAAACCATGCAGGGCACTTTGCTGATGGTGGCTCGTCCGCTCAGCAATGTCGATTATAAACGAAATGTGCTGTTGAATTACAGTCCCGACCTTACTAACAAGAAAGACGTTCTCCATTGTGCGAGTGCAAATGGCATTCCGGTAAATATCTGCGTGAGTGAACCTTCGGAAATCCTCATAGATAAAGAGAACTATCCTAATTACACCCAAGAGGCACTTAATGGCTCTATCCTCGTCATAAACAATCTTCTTATATATGACGAAGATACAATGGTAGGACATGTTCTCAACCGTCTGATGCGTTTTAATTTCTCGGCACTTGTCCCCGAGTTCGCTTCTAACGATATCATGTGGCATGAGCGCTATACAAGCGGTCTGCTGAACAGCGACGGGCTCATCATTCCGCACGATTATAGCAAGAATGTAAAGTTCTATGACGAGGAAAGCCGTTTTTACTATGTAAATCCCTATAATACCTATTGTAATTTCGAAGGGGACGAGATGCAAGGGCAAGGCCCGTTTGACTTTGCCTATAAGTTGCCTCCCGTGCCTCCCGGGACATACGAGATACGTTTGGGCTACACGGCATTCAGTTATCGCAATATCATCCAAATGTATGTCGATAATGAGATTACAGGTATACCTGTGGACCTCCGTATCCTTGCCGATGACCCACGCATCGGATGGCAGAATGATACAGAGACCGATGACAACGGCATCGCAAATGACAAAGCAATGAAGAATCGCGGCTATCTGAAAGGACCTGCCATCTATAAATCACGCACTCATCCTGTCGCACGTTATTTCCAGAATTCTATTCGAAAAGTAATTACCACCAAATATCTGGGGGGGGGGGAGCATTGGCTGCGTTTCAAGAATGTCAATGAGAATGACGATGGTAAAGGCATGTTCATGCACGATTTTCTGGAAATTGTACCCGTGGGATGGCTGCGTCGTGAAGATGTACCCGAATCGGAGAGAAGAAAATAGGCGGAGATGTAAGAGCACTGTTAATGACTGGCTGTAGGAATATGACTTTTTTTAGATGCTCCATGTACTTATGGATGATATGGCTCATGGGGCTGGCATATGTATTGCCTGCACGAGCAGAATATAGGCAATATTCGAATCTTCCCACACTATATGTTGAAACATTCAACGGAAAGGGCATTACCAGTAAGACAGATTATGTATTTTGTCGTCTTGTTATGGTTGATGGGCTTGATACGATACATTATGATTCTGTACAGATACTCGGAAGAGGTAACTCTACGTGGAAGATGGAGAAAAAACCCTATCGCCTAAAGTTCAAGTTATCTACACGATTCCTTGGCAAGGGTTATGCAAAGGCACGAAATTGGACACTGCTTGCGAACTATGCTGACAAGAGCCTTATACGTAATGCCTTGGCTTCAGAGATGGGAACCTTCATGGGGCAGCCCTATACTGCTGCTGCTAAGTTTGTAGATTTGGTAATGAACGGGACTTTCATGGGTAACTACCAGATTTCAGATCATATCAGCATTGACAAAAAACGTATCGATATTGTTGAACAAAAAAAACAGGCCGGAGAATACAGTAATATTTCAGGGGGGTATTTTTTGGAGATAGGGGCTTTTTCTTCAAGTGAACCTGTACACTTTACTACATCGAAAGGTGTCGTGCTTAGTATAAAATCACCCGAGGAAGAAATAATTAATCGCAAACAGAAAGATTACATCAGACAATGTATTCAGACTTTTGAGGACCGGCTTTATAGTACCGATTACAGACAATCCCTCCAAGGGTATCGTGCGCTTACTGACTCTGCAACTCTCATCAGTTGGTATCTGGCATGTGAACTTAGCGCCAATTATGATGGTCTGTGGAGTACATATATATATAAGGAGCAAGATGACCCGCTTATCTATTGGGGTCCGTTATGGGATTTTGATATTGCTTTCAACAATTGCCATTTGATGGGGGACGTTACTCGGGAATTCATGACTGATAAAGCCCTTGGAGGAAGCAATGCCGCGCGTAAATGGGTAGAAAGGATGATTACCGATCCTTGGTTTAACTATGCTGTCAATGAGTCGTGGAAGCGAATGGTGAATGCTGATATAGAAGGCTTTTTGCATGCTACCATTGATAGTTTGGCTTCTCTTAATGCACAATCACAGGAGCTTAATTATCAACGCTGGCATACGCTCAATACGAAGGTTTATCGTGAGATATACCTCTACAATACATACGATGAATATATTGAACAGTTGAAGCGTTTTATAACCGAGCATATACAATTCCTGTCGCAGGGCTTTGCTGCCCGTGCGGGAGATGCGGTTCCGCTCTTTGACTTCAAGTGTCAGGAGGGTTATTCCTACCGTATTACCAATAGTGGGACGGGAAATGCCGTAGATTTATGTGCCGACAGCACAAAAGTGGTGACGCGGCATATCGATGGCAAGCGAAAGAGTCAGGAATGGGAATTGCGGCCTATCAATGGTCATTATCAGATAGTTAATCGTGTTACCGGGATGGCTTTCCATGATCCCTCTTCATTGATGGTGGCCGGTTCACAGCTTGACGTCGTGAAAGCGAATGTAACGGACTCACGGCAATTGTGGGATATTGTTACTGTTAGTAATAAAGGAATCTACAATCTTATCAACGTGGGTACAGGCCATGCTGTCAATAACTATGATGGTAGTTCCGTTGATGATAATCCTTTGACCAGTTACATTAGTGATAGTCGCAACTCGGTTAGTCTTAATCGGAAATGGTCTCTTTCCCCCGTTGAGTTCATTCCTGATTATGTGGATGCGGATGTATTGAAGAAGTATGGCAGCGTATGCTCCCGTGTACGCTGGTTCCTCAGTGAAATGACAGAAGATATTGTGGGTACAGAATGTGGTGATTATCCCCAAACCGAAGTTGTGAAATTACAGCAACTGGTGGATGAGGCTGACTCAGCTATTTATGCTTCGACAGAAGAATATATTGAGATGACGGCACGCCTGTCTGACCAGTTTGACAAAGCAACGTGTCCTATCTATTGTTCGGAAGAGGAGGCAAACTTGGTGAAGTTGCTGAAAGAGGTAGAAGAAAAACTAAACAATGTGGATGAGGACTGGTTCGGCGATTATCCTTTCGGACACTCTCTGGAGGTTAAAGAACGCTGCTCAGCAATCAGGAATGCATACGAGCAAGGGCGGATGGATGACAGTACAATGGATGAATATACCCGTGAACTTCAATTATTAAGGAATAGAGTGGAACTTCTTAATATACCCAGTTCCGATGATGGATATTTCCTTGTAAATACATCAGGACACTATCTTAATTGTCATGACGGAGTCATTCTCGCTGATACTGCTATGTGTAGCGAACCGTCTGTCTATCGTTTCTTGCCTTTGAACGGTCTTCCTAATGCTTATTACATTGCGACCGAAGGAGGTTATCTGGGGATGATGACAGGAGGTAACGGCATACCTGCTATTACTGCAGCCAAGCGTAGTTCGTACGGAAAGTTTGTCGTTGAGCAGACAGGACCTCGGACGTTTACTCTGTCTACCATATATGGGTTGCTGGGAGCGAACGGGACGATATCTGACGGAACACCATGTGTGGGCAATGCTGAAGAAAATACCATTTGGACGTTGATTCCGGCACCAGAGGGGTATGGCGGTGATGGTATGGAACAGCCTAGTGCGTTTGACTATGCCGTCAAATATGATACGGATGCAGGTACAATTAGTTTCGAATCGGAGGACTTGGATGGACTGGCGGCTATCAAAGCAGACATATATACGACCGGCGGGTATCATCTCTATTCTTTCCGTGGTGACAGGGAACAGTCTCTCTCTGATCTTCCTTCGGGAACGTATGTGCTACGTTGGAGCGTAAATGGAGAGAAAAAAGCCGTAAAGTTTTATTTGAAGAATCCGTAAGAATGGTTAACTCGGCGGGTTTTCAGGAAAAAATCATATATTTGCTGCAATAAGGAATGAGTTTACTAATTATTTAATAAAAGAGAGTTATGTTTATAGTACAGAGTTATGCATTAGCTGTTGTATTGTGTGTTATTACGATGATCTGCTGGGGATCGTGGGGTAATACGCAGAAAATGGCTGCCAAAAGTTGGCGTTATGAATTGTTTTATTGGGATTATGTTATTGGTATCCTTCTCTTTTCCGTCTTGGTTGCGTTCACTTTGGGTAGTATAGGAAAAGAAGGCCGAAGTTTTATTGAAGACATCAGTCAGGTGGCTCCTGCTGCTTTCGGGAGTGCGCTCTTGGGAGGAGTCATCTTTAATGCGTCCAACATCCTGTTGAGCGCTTCTGTGTCTATTGCCGGTATGTCGGTGGCTTTCCCTGTTGGTGTGGGATTGGCTCTGGCGCTGGGCGTGGTGAATAACTACGTGTTGCAGCCAAAGGGAGATCCTATGCTTTTGTTTGGCGGCATGGCTCTTGTCCTCGTGGCCATTGTGCTCAACGGTGTGGCTTCTGCCCGTAAGCCCAAAAGTGAAGCCGGCAACGGGAACAGTCGTAAAGGGATAGTGTTGGCCGTGTGTGCAGGTATTCTTATGGCGTTCTTCTACCGTTTTGTGGCGGCGGCTATGGATCTTGACTGCTTTGAAAATCCTGCTGCGGGGAAGGCTACGCCCTATACGGCATTTTTCATCTTTGCGCTTGGGGTGTTCATCAGCAACTTTGTGTTTAACACGCTGTGCATGAAGAAACCTTTTGTGGGCGAGCCGGTTTCCTACAGGCAGTACTTTAAGGGCTCGGCTGGCACGCACCTGGTGGGGCTGCTGGGCGGCTGCATCTGGGGGCTGGGAAGCGTACTCAGCTACATCAGCGCCGGAAAGGCGGGTGCCGCCATCTCGTACGCACTTGGGCAGGGAGCTCCGATGATTGCTGCTATCTGGGGTATCTTTATCTGGAAGGAATTCAAGGGTTCCGACAAGGCAACAGGCCGTTTACTCGGCTTGATGTTTGTATTCTTCATTACAGGCCTTGCCTGTATTGTATTGGCTGGTAACTGACGAGGAGGATGGCCATGAAAACGTTTTTCTATTCCCTGCTGGCTCTTTTGTTCTTTGCATGTAAAGGTCCAGAGCAGGAGCCTGTAACTCTGATTTTCGATACAGACATGGGCAATGACATAGACGATGCCATAGCCCTTGCCATCATGAACAACTATATCGACGGCGGCAAAGCCCGTGTTGTCGGCATCGGCCTTAGCAAAGAGGGTAGCGCTCCAGCGGCGTACGTCGATATAGTGCAAACTTGGTACGGCCACGCAGGTATACCAATCGGAGTGGTGCGCAACAGCGTGGGTCCCGTCAAAGATTGCTATGCGGAGAATGTATGGCGCCAGAAGGACGAAGAAGGCAATCCCCTCTTCTCACATTCGCTAAACAACGATGATTATGCTGAGCTTCCTGATGCACATCTTCTTTATCGCAAGTTGCTGGCAGCCGAGCCGGACAACTCGGTGACGTTTGTGATGGTGGGATTCAGTACCAATTTGGCCCGACTGCTCGAGACTGGTTCCGACGAGTACTCGCCGCTTGAAGGCAAGGAATTGGTGGCAAAAAAAGTGAAAAGATTGGTTTGTATGGCTGGCAATTTCAAAAAAAGGACATCGGAATATAACGTGAATCGCGATCTCCTTGCGGCTCAAAAGGTGTTTGAGGAGTGGCCTACAGAAATCATTGCATCTCCATTTGAAGTGGGAGAGGCAACACCTTTCCCCGCTCAGAATGTTGTGCGCTTTGGTGGGGGAAAGCCTAATCCCGTTGCAGAAGGCTATAAGGCTTACCGAAAGATGCCTTATGACGAGAGCGGTTGGGATCCCTCGGCTATGATATGTGGCGTGGAAGGTCATGCTTTGTTCACGCTCTCGCCTGCCGGGTATATTTGCGTGGATTCTGTCGGTGTCACCACGTTTAATCCAGACCCCGACAAAGGCAAGGCTCACTATCTTATCGTGAACAATGCACAGGCTGCAGCCCTGTCGGACCACATGGTGGAATTGGCGACATATAAATAAGAAGGTAGTATGAAGAATAAGATAGTTGTAGTCGGGAGCAGTAACACCGATATGGTGATACGTGTTAATCATATTCCCCAGCCTGGTGAAACGATTATAGGTCATGACTTCATGACAAACCAGGGTGGTAAGGGCGCCAATCAAGCCGTAGCTGCAGTGGCTATGAATGGTAAAGTCGTTTTCGTTGCTCGCTTGGGTGATGACGGCTTTGGCCGCCAATCGAAAACCAAGATGAAAGAGAGAGGAATCGACATTCGTTTCGTTCATCTCACTCCTGAGGTCCCTACAGGTTGCGCTATGATTGCCGTAGACGATAAAGGCGAGAATTCCATTGTTGTGTCGAGTGGAGCAAATGCCATGTTGTCGTGTGAAGATATAGATGAGGCAATGGATATAATTGAAAAGGAGGCTGCTGTTTTGCTTATGCAGTTGGAATCTCCTATTGATACGCTTACCTATGCAGCGGCCAAAGCACATGCAGCAGGTGTTACCGTTGTTCTTAATCCAGCCCCATTTCCGAGTAAACCTTTGCCAAAAGAATTATTGATGAATGTAGATATTATTGTTCCCAACGAGACGGAAACTGCCGGTATGACAGGTTTGCTTGTTGAATCAGAAGGAGATATGATGTACGCCATCGAAGCCATTCAGGCAAAAGGAATAAAACATGTTATTATAACAGCTGGAGATGATGGCTCCTACACACTTGTGGATGGAAAATTGCACCATCAACCTGCACTAAAAGTCAGTCCCGTTGATACAACAGCGGCGGGAGATACCTATTGTGGCGTTCTTTGTGTCGCTTTGAGGGATGGACTTTCTCTGAAAGAGGCGATGAAGATGGCAAGTGTCGCAGCGTCCCTTTGTACCACCCGTGAGGGAGCATGGAGCTCTATTCCTTCTAGGGAAGAGGTATTGGAAAAAATGATAGAATTGGAAGACAATTAACGTTTTCTTACGTTGAAATCACGTTTATATTTATAAAGACAACATGAAGACCTCTTTCCTCTTGTTGCTTGGATTTTTGGCCCTAAGCCTCAATGCACACTCCGCCGACGTGCTGACAGGATTTTCGTACATCAACGCCCTGCAGCCTCACGGCACCGAATGGCAAGACCCCGAGAACCTTGCTATGAACAAGGAAGAGCCTCACAACTGGTTCTTCTCCTTCGCCGACGACGAAAGCGCGCGCCGCGTGCTGCCCGAGGAGAGCGACTGCTGGATGAGCCTCAACGGCACGTGGAAGTTCCACTGGGCACCCACTCCCGACGAAAGGCCCAAGGAGTTCTTCCTCGACGACTTCGACGTGACAGGATGGGACGACATCCTTGTCCCCGGCTCGTGGAACATACAAGGTCTGCAGCCCGACGGCACCCAGCGCTACGGCACGCCCATCTACGTGAACCATCCCGTCATCTTCTACCACAAGGTGGAAGTGGACGACTGGAAGCAGGGAGTGATGCGCACGCCCCCCGCCGACTGGACAACCTACAAGGCACGCAACGAAGTGGGCTCGTACCGCCGCACCTTCACGCTGCCTGCCAAATGGGAAGAACAGGAGGTGTACGTCAACTTCGACGGTGTGGACTCCTTCTTCTATCTGTGGATTAACGGCTACTTCGTGGGCTTCTCGAAAAACTCGCGCAACACGGCCCAGTTCGACATCACGCCCTACCTCTTCGACGGCGAGAACACCATCAGCGTAGAAGTCTATCGCTTGAGCGATGGCTCGTTCTTGGAAGATCAGGACATGTTCCGCCTGCCCGGCATCTTCCGCACCGTAGCCCTCGAGGCAAAACCGAAAGTGCACATCCGCGACTTCATCATCACGCCCGACTTGGACGAGAACTACACCGATGGCTCCCTCTCGATAGCCTCGCAAATCACCAATTTCGACAACCACCGCTGCGAGGGCTTCCGCCTTGCCTACGACATCTACCTCTGTGAACTCTACTCCGACAACAACACGTACGTGGGCTCATACGTCGTCGACGACCCCTTCTCGGTGAACGGCTCCGGCTCCTCCCTCACGATGATGACAACCATACAGGTTCCCGCACCCCGCAAATGGTCGGCGGAAGCCCCCTGGCGCTATGTGGTGGTAGCCACCCTCTCCGATGCCGAAGGGAACATTGCCGACATCTGCTCGTCCTACACGGGTTTCCGCAAAGTGGAAATCAAGGACACCCGTGCCGAGGACGATGAGTTCGGGCTGGAGGGACGCTATTTCTATGTCAACGGCAAGCCCGTGAAGCTGAAGGGCGTCAACCGCCACGAGAGCCATCCCGCCGTCGGGCACGCCCTCACACGTGAGATGATGCGGGAGGACCTCTTCTTGATGAAGCGTGCCAACATCAACCACGTGCGCAACTGCCACTATCCCGACGACCCATACTGGTACTATCTTTGCGACAAATACGGCATCTACCTCATGGACGAGGCCAACGTGGAGAGTCACGAATACTACTATGGGGCAGCATCCCTCTCGCATCCTATAGAGTGGAAGGCGGCCCACGTGGCGCGCAACATGGAGATGGTACACTCCAACTACAACCACCCGTCCATCGTCATCTGGAGCATGGGCAACGAGGCCGGTCCCGGCGACAACTTCAAGGCAGCCTACGATGCTATCAAGGCTTTCGACCAAAGCCGCCCCGTGCAGTACGAGCGCAACAACGCCATCGTCGACATCGGCTCTAATCAATACCCCTCCATCCCTTGGGTGCGCGCTGCCGTGCAAGGACAATACAACATCAAATATCCCTTCCACATCAACGAGTATGCGCACTCTAT
Organism: Bacteroidaceae bacterium; assembly: GCA_017615125.1. Classification (GTDB taxonomy): domain Bacteria; phylum Bacteroidota; class Bacteroidia; order Bacteroidales; family Bacteroidaceae; genus UBA1189. The sequence goes on along the minus strand of JAGAAS010000068.1, from coordinate 11,499 downwards.
GGGCAACGCTCTCGGCAACTTCGCCGACTACTGGGAGGCCATCGAGAGTACCAACTTCTTCATGGGCGGCGCCATCTGGGACTGGGTGGACCAGTCGATGTATAACTACACGCCCGACGGCACACGATACCTTGCCTATGGAGGTGATTTCGGCGACAAGCCTAACGACGGGCAGTTCGTGATGAACGGCATCATCTTCGGCGACCGTACCCCCAAGCCCCAGTACTACGAAGTGAAGCGCGTGCAGCAGCCCGTCAACATCACTCTCGGCGAGGGAAACATCAAGGGATTCAACAAGAATTATTTCGTGCCGGCACACTTTGACGTTGTCTGGACACTCACTCGCGACGGGCAGAGTCTTTACAACGGTAACACCGACGTCACCATCGGCCCGCGCAAGACCATCAGCGTGCCTTTCCCTGCCAACGAACTCCGCTCCCTTCCCGATGACGGCGAGTATTTCCTCAACATCCAGCTCCTTCAAGACAAAGACCTTCCATGGGCACCGAAGGGCTACGTGGTTGCCGAAGCACAGATTCCCTTGAAAACAGCACCCCAACGCCCCTCTGTCGCCTCGCTTCAGAGCGGAAAATCCCCGATGAAATCGGATGTCTTTGTTTCGCAGGCTAAAACGCCCCTCCTTCTTATCTCCGGCGACGGCTTCGACGTGCAGTTCGATATGCGACAAGGAACCATCCACAAGCTAAGCTACGGCAACACCGTCGTCATCCCTGAGGGTTGCGGGCCCAAGCTGAATGCCTTCCGCGCCTTCGTAAACAACGACAAGTGGGCTGTTGGCGGCTGGTTTGCCAACGGACTTCATAACTTGCGCCACACGGCAACGGCTCCTAAGGTGAAAAAGCAGCCCAACGGCAGCATCACACTCTCGTTTACGGTGACAAGTCAGGCGCCTCAGGCTGCCCGTCTCCACGGAGGAACGGCAAGTGGGCATAATGAGATTGAGGAACTCATCGACAATCCCTTCACCGAAAAAGACTTCAAGCTTGTTAGCAATGTTGTGTGGACCGTCTATCCTGACGGCAGCATAGAGCTTGCCTCCGCCATCACCTCCAACCGTCAGAAGACGGTGCTTGCCCGTCTGGGCTACGTGATGGAATACCCGAAGGCTCTTGACATTGTGAGCTACTACGGCCGAGGCCCTGTGGAGAACTATAACGACCGTATGAGCTGCGCCGATATCGGCCTGTGGACGTCTCCCGCCTCCGCACTGACCACCGAGTACACCTTCCCACAGGAAAACGGCAACCACGAGGGTACTCGCTGGCTCTCCTTATCTAACATGTCTGCCGGAAGGAACAACCGCAACGGCGCATACATCGTTGCCACCGTACCCCGTGCAGCAAATGCCGACGGCACACTTGCAAGCCAGCGAGAAGAATCGGTCAATGCGAAGGAAGCAGAAGGTAAATCGGTACCTGCCTTCTCCTTCAGCGTGAGCCCCTGGAGTGCCCTCGACCTAACCCTCGCAGCACATCCTTACCAGTTGCCCGAACGCGAGAACTACTTCCTCACCCTCGATGCCAAAGTCACAGGACTCGGCGGCAACAGCTGCGGGCAGGAACCGCCACTAGACATTGACAGAGCCTTTGCCGAGCCCACTCTCTTTGGATTCCTTATCCGTCCCCTTTGCGCAGAGGGAGGTGCGTACGTCTGCACTACAAGTGTTTCACCTGTGATGCCTGTCATCCTCAAATCTGAGGGACAGCTATAAAAGCAATTTTAGCAAAAAGTTTATGTGAATAAATAAGAGGGTTCAACGAATTTTGAATTAAGCATCTATTTCTTCGCGTAGTTGGATGTTTTTTCTATTGTCGAAACTATTTTCTTCTTTGCTAGGAGAATCATTATTCCTTCTCGGGAGTATTTTTCCCGAGAAGGAATAATTTCTTTTTGTTTCTCTTTAGTGTCGGCTTTACAAGCTCTTTGTTTGGCGGAAAAGGATTTTGCGAACAAAAAAATGAAGGATTATTCACCTGTTTGTCCTATTCTTCATCGTACCTTTGTCTTCGCCCAAAGTACTCGCACTCGGGGAAAGAACGATAAAAAAGATTTTTTCCCTTTCTTTCCGCTTGCTAAATCGTTTCTTTAACCTTTGGTTTTAGATACTTGCGCTCGGGAAAGAAAAGAAACTTGCGATTTTCCTTTCTTTCCGCTCGTTAAATCGTATCTTTAACCTTCGGTTTTAGATACTTGCGCTCGGGAGAAAAAATAAAATCCATTTTTATTTTGTTCTCCTCTCGCTAAATCGTATCTTTGCACGAAATGTCGACGAGCCTTGCGCGCGGAGACTTTGAACCCAAGAAAAGAGAAATATGGCAAACGTTGTAATCATGCCCAAGCAGGGGCAGTCGGTGGAGAGTTGCATCGTCACCGAGTTCAAGAAAAAGGTGGGCGACAAAGTGGCTGTGGGCGATGTGCTCTTCAGCTACGAGACCGACAAGGCTACTTTTGAGGAAGAGGCGAAGGTGGAAGGCACCGTGCTCGCCTGCTTCTTCAACGACGGCGACGAGATTCCCGTCCTTACGAATGTGATGGTGATAGGCGAGCCGGGCGAAAGCTTTGCGGAGTTTGCTCCGCAGGCCGATGTGGCGCCTGTTGCGTCAGCCGAAGCCCCAGCAGCCGTTGAGGAAGAGAAGCCCGCCCGTGAGGAAGTCTTGGCTACCGCCCCGCTGATTGCCGGAGCTCCCGTTTCGCCCCGAGCACGCCGACTGGCCGAGGAGAAAGGCGTCGACACATCGCACGTAGCAGGCTCAGGACCTCAGGGACGCATCATCGCGCGTGACATCCTGGCGGCTGCCGCGAATGGAGGCAGGCTCACAGGCAAGGCGCGGGCTATGATGGCTGAGGGAGGCCTCGAGGCTCCTTCGTGGGGCAGCGGGCTGGCAGGCTCTGTGCGAGCTGCCGACTTGAGGGAAGCCAGCGTGAGCCAAGCATCTCTGGCAGGCGAAGGAAGCGACTTCGAAGTTGTCAAGATGTCGAACATGCGCAAGCTGATAGCCCGCTCGATGTATAACTCGCTGCAGAACAGCGCCCAGCTAACCCATCATCTGGGAGCTGACGCGCGTCGGCTGCTTGCTCTCCGCAAGAAGGCAAAGAAAGCCTACGAGGAGGGAAGGCTGGGAGCCAACGTCACTATCAACGATCTGGTTTGCTTTGCAGTAGTGAAAGCTCTGCAGAAGTTCCCCAACGCCAACAGTCACTGCTTGGGCGATGCTATGCGTATCTTCAAAAAGGTGCATCTGGGGCTCGCCGTCGACACCGAACGAGGACTTATGGTGCCGGCAGTTAAGAATGCCGACGAGATGGATATCGTCCAGCTCTCCAACGCGCTGAAGGCCGTAGCGGAGGACTGCAAGAAGGGCGGCATCAATCCCGACCTGCTTTCGCCGGAAGCTGCCTCGTTCACCGTGAGCAATCTGGGTAACTATGGAGTAGAGATGTTCACCCCCATCATCAACCTCCCGCAGAGCGCCATTCTCGGCGTCAACACCATCGTTCCCCGTCCCAAGGATACGGGAGAGGGCGTTTACGAGTTTGTTCCCTATATCGGCTTGAGCCTTACCTATGACCATCGGGCGCTTGACGGCGGTGAAGCCACACGCTTCGTGAAGCAGATAGCAATTGAAATCGAGAACCTAGATATTGACTTCTAATAAGTTTTTCCTAAATACCGAAATAAGAACATGTTTGATTTAGCGATTATCGGCGGCGGTCCTGGAGGATACGTTGCTGCAGAGAGGGCCGGGGCCGAGGGCCTGTCGGTAGTGTTGTTCGAAAAGAGAGAGCTGGGAGGAGTATGCCTCAACGAAGGTTGTATCCCTACCAAGACTCTTCTTTATAGCGCCAAAGTATACGACTATGCGCAGCACGGAGCCAAGTACGGCGTCTCGGTGGAGAACGCAGCTTTCGACTACGGCAAGATTGTGGACCGTAAGAACAAAGTTGTTAAAAAGCTCGTCGGAGGTGTGAAGGCTGCTATGCGCGCAAACAAGGTGACGGTAGTCAACGCAGAAGCCGTGATAGAAGGGCGCTCTGCAGAAGGCATCACCATCAAGGCAGGAGAAGAAAGCTACCAGGCACGTAACTTGCTCATCTGCACAGGTTCGGAAGCCAGCGTGCCGCCCATTCCCGGGCTGAAGGAAGCAGGAGACATCATCTGCACCAATCGCGAAATCCTTGCTTTGCGCGAACGTCCCGAGGAACTCGTCATCATTGGCGGTGGTGTGATAGGTATGGAGTTTGCCAGCTTCTTCAATAGCCTGGGAAGCAAGGTGACTGTCGTTGAAATGCTGCCGGAAATACTTGGAGGACTCGACGGAGAGATAAGCGCTATGCTTCGTTCCATATATACCAAGAAAGGCATCTCCTTCAACCTTCGCTGCAAAGTTGTGGGTATTGAAAAGGAAGGAGAGATGGGCGTAGTCGTCTACGAAGATCCCGAAGGAAACGTACAACGTGTGGCAGGCAACAAGATACTGCTCAGCGTAGGACGTCGTGCCAATATCAAGGGCTTCGGGCTTGAGAACCTGGGAGTAGCTGCCGAGCGAGGCATTAAAGTTGATGAGCACATGCGCACAAACGTGCCCAACGTCTATGCTGCCGGCGATGTCACAGGCTTTTCCCTTCTTGCTCATACGGCAAGCCGCGAGGGCGAAGTGGCTGTGAATCATATTCTCGGACGTGCCGACCATATGCGCTACGACGCTATTCCCGGAGTGGTTTATACCAATCCCGAAGTGGCTGGCGTGGGGCTTACCGAAGAGCAAGCCAAAGCAAAGGGCATCGACTACAAGGTGGTTAAGTTACCTATGGCCTACGCTGGACGGTTCGTCGCCGAGAATGAAGGAGGCGAGGGCGTGTGCAAGGTAATCGTTGGCGCTAAATACCACGAGGTTCTGGGCGTACACATGCTGGGCAATCCGTGCAGTGAAATCATCCACAGCATGTGCATAGCTATTGAGCAGGAGATGACGGTGGAACAGCTCAAGGAAGTTGTCTTCCCCCATCCTACGGTAAGCGAAATCATAAAGGAAACTGTCTTTGCAATTCAATAAAGAAGAGAAACACATATAAAGATCAACCATTATGCCAAAATCGATATACATCGATCCGAAAGAGATCAGAAGGAAGGGAGAAATAAAGCTCCCTACCATCCCTGTAATGCAGTATAGCAAATCTGTTCAGGATGAGCTGAAAGAGGGGAACTTCACCCGCGAGGATTTGCTTCACATCTATCGTGATATGTTCACCATCCGCGAGTTTGAGACAATGCTCAATCTTGTGAAGACAACAGGCGGATACAACGGAGTTGCATACAACAACCCAGGCCCTGCTCATCTGAGTGCGGGGCAGGAGGCTGCTGCTGTGGGAATGGCATACACGCTGACTACCGATGACTATATTTTTGGCAGTCATCGTAGTCACGGGGAAATCCTTGCCAAAGGCCTTCGATCCATTGAGATTCTGTCTGACGAGGAACTCACAAAGGTGATGGAGGATTTCTGGGGCGGTGCTACGCTCAACGTGGCAAAGAAGGGCTTCAAGGGCGGCAACACTAAAGACTTAGGTATTTGCTTCCTTCTCTATGGCGCTATTGCTGAGATTTTTGCTCGCGAGACAGGCTTCAATAAGGGCTTGGGAGGTTCCATGCACACGTTCTTTATTCCCTTTGGAATATTCCCGAATAACGCTATCGTTGGTGGCTCGGGTAGTATTTCCGTGGGGGCATCGCTCTACAAGCGTGTCAATCGCAAGCCCGGCATCGTGGTGTGCAACATCGGTGATGGCGCGCTGGCTCGCGGGCCTGTGATGGAAGGAATGACGTTCGCTTCGATGGATCAGTTCCGCATGATGTGGGAAGGTGACATGAAGGGAGGTCTTCCTATTCTCTTCAATGTGATGGACAACCAATACGCAATGGGAGGACAGACGCGTGGCGAGACAATGGGCTATGACTTCGCAGCACGCATCGGCGCAGGATTCCGTCCTGATGCTATGCAGGCTGAGCGTGTTGACGGCTACGATCCTCTTGCCGTCATCGATGCATTCCGCCGCAAGAAAGCAGCTCTTGAACGTAAGGAAGGCCCATGCTTGCTTGATGTCGTTACGTACCGCTATAGCGGACATTCTCCCTCTGACCAAGGCTCTTATCGCACAAAGGAAGAACTGGAAGCTTGGATGGCGGAAGATTGCATCGTTGCCTTTGGGAAGAAGTTAATAGATGCTGGCGTAGCAACTCAGCAGGAGCTGGACGACATTAAGCAGCAGATGCGCGATAATATCTTCGAGATGTATAAACTTGCTATTGACGATACGCTTTCGCCGCGCATGGATCTCGTAAAGAACAGCGAGCAGTTGGGCGACATGATGTTCTCTAACCAAAGTATCGACAGCCTGAGCGATGCTAAGCCTGAGGTGAACCATCCGATGGAGGAGAATCCGCGTGTGAAGCAGATAGCCGGCAAGGAGCGCTTCTATCTTGATAAAGAAGGGAAGCCTGTGAGCAAAATGAAGACGTTTAATATCCGCGACGGCATCTTTGAGAGTATCATCGATCGTTTCTACAAGGATGCAAGCCTAGTAGCCTATGGCGAGGAAAACCGCGAGTGGGGAGGAGCTTTTGCCGTGTATCGCGGGCTCACAGAGGCACTGCCTCCACATCGCTTGTTCAACGCGCCCATCGCTGAGGCTGCCATTATCGGCACAGCTATCGGCTACGCAATGTGTGGCGGAAGGGTTATTCCTGAAATCATGTACTGCGACTTCCTGGGCTGTTGTGGAGACGAAATTTTCAATCAGCTTCCCAAGTGGCAGGCAATGAGCGGGAACATTCTGAAGATGCCTGTTGTCGTACGCGTAAGTGTAGGTTCCAAGTATGGTGCTCAGCATTCACAGGACTGGACGTCGCTCTGCACTCATATCCCTGGGCTGAAGGTTGTCTTCCCTGTTACCCCCTACGATGCAAAAGGACTTATGGCAAGCGCATTGCAGGGAACCGATCCTGTCATCTTCTTTGAGAGCCAGCGTATCTACGACAAGGGCGAGGAGTTCCACGAGGGTGGAGTGCCGAAGGAGTACTACGAGATTCCCATTGGCGAGCCAGACGTGAAGCGCAAGGGTAAGGACGTCACTTTCCTCACGATAGGCGCTACACTTTATCGTGCGCTGAAAGCTGCCGATGAACTGAAGGAGAAATATGGTCTTGAGGCAGAGGTTATTGACGCCCGCTCGATGGTGCCTTTCAACTATGAGAAAGTGATTGAGAGCGTGAAGAAAACGGGGCGTATCATCATTGCCGGCGATGCTACGGCACGTGGCTCGTTCCTCAACGACTTAGCAGCTAACATTACGGATCTTTGCTTCGATTACCTCGATGCTGCTCCTGTTGTTCTTGGCAGTCGCAACTGGATTACTCCTTGTCACGAGCTTGAGGAAGCCTTTTTCCCGCAGCCGAGCTGGTTCCTTGATGCTATTAACGAGAAGATGATTCCCCTGAAGGATTACACTCCCTCTACTAACCTGACGTCAGCACAGCAGATACTTCGCGCAAAAAAGGGTGTGTGACATTGAGAGGGAGCGGGGTAGCCATGAAGCGTAGCTTTCTTTTCGTCCTACTTTTCCTGTGCGTTGTTCTGTGCAGAGCTCAGGGGATGAATTCAATTCAAGAATATGGGGTTCTCCCTACTAACACTCCGGAGAAGAACCGCGAATGTCTTCAGAAAGCCATCGACGAGATGTCTAATCATGGGGGTGCGCTTTATGTGACTCCTTGCGAAGAGGGCTATCCGGTTGCTACGGGCTTGGTGTTGAAGAGGAATGTGTCTTTGGTGGGTGCTCACGGCCCCACGGGAAGGGGAACAGCCAGCGCAGACAGGAAGCATCCAGTCGGCTCGCTCTTTGTGATAACAGACACTTTGCACGCTTTCATCACGGTGGAGTCTGCTACGCAGATTCGAGGTATCCAGTTCTGGTATCCCGAGCAGTCCCACACCGATGCCAATAAGATTATTGCCTACAAGCCTACCATCCGAATGGCTAATCAGACAGTGGAGGGAGTGACGCTTTCCTATCTCACCTTTTATGGCGAATATATGGCAATGGATTTTCGTGCAGGGAATAATATCTGTGAACAGATTCTGTTTGAGCACTGCTACGGCTATCCCTTGAGCGGGCAGTTCATCGCTATCGATAAGTGTTACGATATCCCCCGTATCCTTCATTGTCACGTAAATCCTGCCAACATGCGCGAGTTTGGCCGTTCGTTCAGCTGTGAGGTGATAGACAGCGTAGTACGTCGGAAGACTTTTACTTATTGGATTGACCATACCGACAATGCCCAGATGATGGATGTCTTCACCTTCGGAGTATATGGGGGCGTTTATTTGGGAGATGAGACCTACGGGCAGCTTACTAATTTCAACCTCGACTGCGTTTCCATAGGAATCTACAAGAAAGGGTCTAATACGAAGAATCGCAATTGGCAGATTTCGCAAGGAAGCATTATTGCCAATACCGGCGAGCGGCTCGAAGACATTCATCCCATCGTGATAGAAGGTGTCGGACACACCGCGCTGACTAATGTGGAAAGTTTCTCTGGGGGCAACGGTGCTCTTACCAACAAAGGGGAGAGCTACGATTACATCTGCGTGCAGGGAGATCAGCCCCTCACGGTATCCATCATTGGTGCCCGTATGCAGGGTTATGCTGCAGCCGACCCTATCACTATCAAAAATCCTAATGCCCAAGTGAGGGTCATCGGATGCCTGACGGAAAAAGACGGCTTCATTCCCGACAGATAATAATTCTTTCTTCAGCGCGGATTTTCCCTTCTCGAGCGCGCCGTATGAAGAACCGATGGAGCAGCGAAGGCAGAACTGAGCTTGCATAAGTTATGCTGAGTCGCGACTGAGGAAGAGTATAGCTAAATATGCTCAAGGGAAAATTTTTTTGAAGAAAGAAAAAACAAAAAGAGGAAGCTGACCGAACAAAGCGTCCGGTCAGCTTCTTTCAATTTGTCTTTTGTGGCTCCTGTTACTTGAATGAAGCCTTCACGTACTTCACACCGTGCGTGGGAATGAAGTAGGAAAGTTCGCTTGTGGGGATGTCCTGCTGACGCCACAAGTCACGCAGAGCGTTCAGTTTTCCGTGTCCCAGCTGGGCAACGTACTTGCCGAAATCGATGGTCTGGTTCTCGCTGCTGAGGTTGAAAATGCCCAGAGCGAAGGAGCCGTCCGACAGCTCACGCTCCCAGATCTGCAAGTCGCCGTCGACAACGACGGGCTTGCCCTGCTTGCCCAGGATGTCCTGATGCACGGCGTTCACCTCGTTGTTGCAAAGAAGGCCGATGGTGAAGTCGTCAATCTGTGAGATGTCGCAGCCGATGAGCATGTTGGCAGCAAGGATGGTCCACAGGGTGATGTGCGTGTACTGCTCGTCAGGAGTCAAGCGGCTGTCGCGCAGGTTGCTGCTCCAGCCCACCTTGCCCACGATGAGCATGTCGGGGTCGTTCCAACGTCCGGGCTTTGCGTAGGGATAGAGCTTTGCCTGTCGAACGAAGCCGATGTTGTACATCGAAGCCCACGTGTCGGTAATATCGCCTGTGGTGCGCCAAGAATTGGCGTCAACGAACTCGCCCCACTCCCACACGTTAGCCATACCATACTGGCAGAGGCTGTAGAAGATGTCGCGAGGCTGCTCGCGCAGGTATTTTTCCATAAGAAGGTAGGGGCGCACGTAGGCTGCCGTGTTCTTTTCCTTCTCCTTATTGAATTCACGTCCGTAGCCGCACCAGTCATACTTCAGATAGTCGACGCCCCAGCTGTTGTAGCTCTCGGCATCCTGCTTCTCGTGGTCGATAGAGCCCAGATAGCCTCCGCAAGTGTAGTCGCCGGGCGAAGAATAGATACCAAACTTGAGTCCGTTGCTGTGCAGCCAGTCGCCCAGTCCCTTCATATCGGGGAATTTCTCGTTCACGGCGATGGTTCCGTCAGCATTGCGCTCGGGGGCCTCCCACGCGTCGTCCACGTTGATATAGCAGTAACCGTAGTCGGCTAAGCCCTTGTCGATGAGGGCTGTTGCCGATGACATTACGCGCTCCTGCGATACGGAGAGTCCCCAGCAGTTCCAGCTGTTCCAGCCCATCGGGGGCGTGAGGGCAATCTGGCTGCCCACCTTCAGCGTGAAGGTCTGCGAGGCCTTGCCGTGTGCGTTCTCGGCGGTTACGGTAAACGAGTAGTCGCCTCGCTTCTCTATCTGTCCGAGAAGGGCGCCGTTGTCGGCGTTAAGGGTGAGTCCCTCGGGAAGGTCGTTGGAGGAGAAGCGGATAGGTTTCTCACCGCTCACGGGGAAGCGGTAGATGACGGGAGAGCCCGGGCGCACGCCATACACAGGTGTGTTGTTGAAGCGGGGCGACAAGGGCGCTGCGGGGGTGAGGATGTACTTCGGGATGTAGGACTTGGTGAGCTCCAGCCCTGAGGCATCGTCGGTATACACTACGTTGACGGCGTTCATCCTTCCTCTGTCGTAGGCGACGGGCACAGCCAGCGTCTTGCCCTTTTTCAGGCTGACGCTCTTCTTTGTCGAGTTGAGCGTGGCGCCTGTCTCAGGGTCGGTGACGGTAACGGTTACCTTGCCTTTCTGAGTCACGGGGTAGCTGTTGGCAAGTGTCACGTTGCAGAGGTCTTTCTTGCCTCTCTGCTCGCTGAAAGCAAACGAGAGCCCGTCGGTGCGATGCGGCATGTGGATGGTAACAGGGCGGTCGAAGAGTCCTCCCGGTTCACCGCCGTTGAACACGCGGAAGGCGATGACGTTGTCGGCATCCCATTTGATGGGAGCTTCGTTCACTTTCAGCGCATAGCTCTGCGGCGCGCTCCAAGCAGAGCGGTAGCCCCCCTTGTCACCGGGAAGGCCTCCCGTCTTGCCGATGAGCTGTCCGTTGAGGAAGATTTCGCCTGCATCGTCCATCTTGGGTAGGTCGAAGAGGATGGTTTCCTTCTGCTCGGCCTTGTCGACGAGCGAGCGGGGAATGGTGATGTGGACGCGGTACCAGCCGAAGCCGTTGTTAATCTCCAGCCCCTGGTCGTCCCAGTTGCGCGACACGTCGAGTGTCTGCCAGCTCGAGTCGTCAAAGGCGGGTTTGCTCCACTCTGCGTTGTCGCCCTTGTGGAAGGCGGCCTTGCGTTCCGTGATTGTCTGTGCGCCGGCATACGTCAGCGACGTCGCCAGCAAGAGAAGAAGTAGCAATGTCTTTTTCATTGAGAATTGATTTTTAAGGCATTTATAAAATAAAAAAGGTAGAAATCACAATCTGGCGTCTAAGGTACGATTAAGTGAGCGAAATACAAAAGGAAAACTTGTTTTTCTTTTCAATTTCGAGCGAAAGTATCAAAAACCGCAGGTTAAGGGAGTGCAAGCCGGGCGAAGAATAAAGTGAAAGGTTTTTTCTTCTTGCAGATTTTTTCTTTGACTTCGTGGGTTGGT